>CAJTKM010000162.1 GCA_910576545.1 Lachnospiraceae bacterium | reverse complement strand
ATCATAATGGGGCATATTTACAACGATTTTTACGAGAAACTGACAGGGCGGCGTTCCGCGCTTGACCCTCTCGACTACGCCAACAAATTTATCGGCGATATGACAGGGACGCAGGGGCGGAACGTGATAGACATTGTGAAGGACGCAGCGGACGGAGAAGGGCTGCGGCTGACCGAAAAGACGGCGAAACGAGTACAGGCAGAAAAGGAGGGCGAGGACTTCAAGCCGATACCCTCTGACGCTATCGGGAACCTAACGAAGAACATCGGCGGGCAGGTGCCATTTGTGGGCGGCCTGCTGTT
>CAJTKM010000161.1 GCA_910576545.1 Lachnospiraceae bacterium | reverse complement strand
TTCAATGCAGGGGTTGAAGTTTCCCATTTAAGGAAAGAAGAACAACAGCAGCTCATGGAGCTCATGGACTATGGCGAGTGCGTCCCCTCCCTCAGCCAGGCGCAAAGGCTGAAAAAAGCCAGCACGGAAAACCGGCTGACGAAGGAAGTCATTGCCGAGATTATGAGCGAGGACAGGGCAGCCGACATCAAGCTGACGCTTGGCGGCAGCAAGATTAAGAGATACTTTCCAAGGGATTACACTCCAAAGCAAATGGAACAGGTTATCTTAAATTTGCTGGAGCATTGGAGCAAAGAAAAACAGA
>CAJTKM010000160.1 GCA_910576545.1 Lachnospiraceae bacterium | reverse complement strand
AAAAATTTTTTTCCAAAACACTAAATCTAAAGGGATGTGTGCCGATATACAAATCAGAAAGGCAAGAAAAAGTGCATAAAATTTGAAATTTTGTGAAGTTTCACTTCTGATAATTCTGTTTATCAGAAGTAGAACTTGAAAAAAATGTGATATTTGACAAGAAAAGTTGAATCCGGCAAATTGTAACTTCTTAAAAATAGTGTAGCCCGCCATTGGCAGGCTTTTTTATTTTGTCCCGCTCTCCGCAATTCCGCGCAATACAAAAAAAGCGTTCCCTGCCGGAACAGAAAACGCCCTTTTTATAAAAAA
>CAJTKM010000159.1 GCA_910576545.1 Lachnospiraceae bacterium | reverse complement strand
GTTCAGGCGGTGCAAGGGCTTCCCGCTCGTCACCCACAAGACCGGGGCCTGTGTCCGGCGGCGGCGCGGCGGTTGTGCATAGCTCCGCGGAATTTGCGGCGGAAACGGCGGCAAGCCCCATACAGGCAAATGTTCAGGCGGCAGGTGGAACGGGTACATTACATAAACACAGCACGTCACGCCCGCCCGCTGGTGGTGCGATACGCACTGGGGAAGGCACCGCGCCGCAAAATATGGGCAATCCGGCGATGCCGCGTGCCGATGCAGGGCAAACGGTTTCTGCGGACGGTACGCAGAGCCGGAAGCCCGCACAG
>CAJTKM010000158.1 GCA_910576545.1 Lachnospiraceae bacterium | reverse complement strand
TTGACTTTGGCTACCGTAGAGAGCAGCTGTTCCAGCCCTTTGGCGGGCAGATACTCCGCCTGGACGGGGATTATGATCCGGTTGGCGGCGGCCAGCGCGTTGACGGTGAGCATACCCAGGGAGGGCTGGCAGTCTATGAGGATATGGGAATACTGCCCCTTTACACTGTCCAGATATTGCCGCAGAATCGTTTCCCGGCTCATAGCGTTTACCAGCGACACCTCCATGCCGGACAGCTGAATATCCGCCGGCATCAGGTCCACGCCCTCCGGGTGGCGCAGAATCCCCTCGCCGGGGCGGACCGGCTGATCGGTCAGGAT
>CAJTKM010000157.1 GCA_910576545.1 Lachnospiraceae bacterium | reverse complement strand
TCCTCGGTGAGAAAGGCGCGGCTGCGTTCCCCTTTCCAGCCAACAGGGGAATCAGCGGTCAGGGTATCAAAAATAATCATGTGCCGGGTGTCCTCCGCGAACCGGTTTAAGTCCATGTAACTATGGCCGGAATACTCCCGCGCCCCGGCTTTAAGCCGCATTTCCTCCATCAGCTGGCCGATGGTCTTTTGCTCAGGCATGGTGTGCGCCCCCTTTCTCCCGGCCCTGGCCTTTCACCGTCAGAATCCCGTCCAGCGTGGTGGCGGTGATCCGCAGGCGTTCAGCGGTGGCAATATCGTTTTTGACCGTTTCATCGGTCGAGTGTCC
>CAJTKM010000156.1 GCA_910576545.1 Lachnospiraceae bacterium | reverse complement strand
CTACAAAAACAGCAGCTTCATGCGGCTGAAACAAATTTCCGCTCATAAGTGCATGGGGATAGCCAGCCAATGGTGGAATGCGGCCGCAGGGAATTATAGTACGCTTCGATATACAGGAAAATATCCGCCTGCGCCTCCTTGCGGGTAGCATAATGCCGCAGGTGAACCCGTTCACATTTCAAGCAGCTGAAAAAGCTTTCGGCAGCTGCATTATCATAAGGATCGCCCTTCCGGGACATGCTCTGGAGCATATGCAGCTTTTTCAGATGCTTCCGGTAATCGGAAGAAGCATACTGGACGCCCCTGTCGCTATGGAAAATAAGCCCTTT
>CAJTKM010000155.1 GCA_910576545.1 Lachnospiraceae bacterium | reverse complement strand
TTCAACCATCCTTTTCTTTATCACCATTTTTTTGTATCAGGGCATCATTGCTCTCCTCCTCAAATGGAGGAAATGGAACTTCACTGCCTTCTTTTGCAAATAAATACTCGTAACCGAGGTGTGGAAATAGTTTTATAATCAAGCCTATCTCGTCTATATAAAATTTCCCGTTCCGCAGTTTCGTTTCATAACTTCCTCTGCTCATTCCAAGGAATTGCCCCATCTGTTCATTTGTATATCCGTATCGTGCTTGCTCTGCCTTTAAGTTTCTAAATTTTATACCCATGTCCACGCTCCTTCTTTTCATCACCAACACACAAATTATTTACCTG
>CAJTKM010000154.1 GCA_910576545.1 Lachnospiraceae bacterium | reverse complement strand
TAAAACCCTCTGGTATACAATCTTTGTTTTACTCTTCCTGTCTAACTCCGCAAACATACGGCACCGCCGTTTTTGTCCCTCCATCGTCAAAGCCTCCGGCGAAGCGTCAAAGTCTGCAAGCCGCTGTCTTTCCGCCTGCAATGCCCTGTCATTATTCAGGTTTACATATCTCCGCATATCCCGCAGCAGCAGCAGTTCATCAGAAGCCGTTTTCTGTAAATCCCTTGCAATCTCTCCTAAAGCCATCTTTCCTACCTCCATTCCTTGTGGCGAGGCTTTGCCTCCTGTTGCAGCAGTCGCCTGTATAACGGCAAAGCCGCTGTTAACAGCCGCC
>CAJTKM010000153.1 GCA_910576545.1 Lachnospiraceae bacterium | reverse complement strand
TTTGGACTTTTTTGGACTGTTTTGGACTTTACAGTTCGGAAATTTGGTGATACACTATAAGTAAGTGAAAATTTGTACGTAATGTGGCGGCGGGGCGTTGTCCTGCCGCTTAGTCGTCAGGGCTGAAATGCTGCCGGGTATGTGGGCGGCTTTTTTTATGCCCAAAAGGGGGCGGACTGCGCCTGTTTTACACATTGAGGAAGTGTTAAGCAGGGCAGGCGGGAAAAAAGAAGTTTCCTTATAAGGGGCAGGAAAAAAGAAATTTAACACAATATAGTAATATGTAAAACACGAAAAACGCGGGGAAAGAGCCGGAAAACATTGATTTTCCGGCTTTTTT
>CAJTKM010000152.1 GCA_910576545.1 Lachnospiraceae bacterium | reverse complement strand
GATCCTTGAAAAAGCATGTGATAAAGCGCTCAGGCAATACCATATGCCTTATTATAAGACCATCTATTCCAATGCAAAGAGCATAAACAGTGAGAAGGAACTTACGGAGTTTAAGGAAAACAATAAAAAATCCGGAATTGTCAGAGGCACGGATTACTACAGAAAAGGAGAGACAACAAATGAACATTGAAATAAAAAAGAGTTTATCGGTATTGGAACTTGGCGACCTTGCAAGGATCATAGAAATGCAGGAAAAAGATATAAAGCTTGTGGATCTAAGCTACGAAAAGCGTTTGGAACTGCTCCTTGAAACACTGATACAGGAACGGGAGAACAGGCTCAT
>CAJTKM010000151.1 GCA_910576545.1 Lachnospiraceae bacterium | reverse complement strand
GAGGCGGAAATAAACGAGCATGACGACCTTTTGCTGGGGCTGGGGATCGCGCTTATGGCGCGGGGACAGCAGACGATGCAGGCGGAGGCAGGCAAGGCGGCGGACGCTGGCGGGAAAAAAGTGAAATGGCACGCGGATATGTGGGAGGATTATTATAACGCCAATGAGGAAGGGAAAAAGCGGCTTATCATGAAATGGGGAGAGCCCAGTTAAGCAAAAGCCTCAGATGTTGCACATCTTCAAGGCTTTTGCTTGAGGGACAGAGGGATAAACAGACGCGAGCCGCAGAAGCGGCGACGCGCTGTTTTCCTCGGACGGGCAAAGCCCATCCTGCGGAGTTAAGGCGG
>CAJTKM010000150.1 GCA_910576545.1 Lachnospiraceae bacterium | reverse complement strand
TTTTTTGGTTGCGGACGGTGACATCGTGGAGAAAAAGAACCTTGTGCGGCAGAACTTCATCCATGCGGATCTGGGGCGGAACAAAGCCGCAGTGATGGCGGAGCGTTATGCCTCCGCGTTTGGCATGGAGATTGCCTACCTGCCGGAGTTTATCGAAAATGAGGACGCCCTTGCGGCGCTGACAGCACCGGACTATTTCCGCAAAGAGCTGGCCATCTTAATCGGCGCGGTGGACAACAACAGGAGCCGCCAGATGTGCCACGGCGTATTCCAGAAAGCGAAGGAACTTGTCTACATCGACAGCGGCAACGGGCAGTATACCGGGCAGGTCGTCTGCGGGATACGCCG
>CAJTKM010000149.1 GCA_910576545.1 Lachnospiraceae bacterium | reverse complement strand
ACAATATCGCCGCCAGTATCCATATACAGCCAGTAGGCAAACGTCTTTCTCAGCGTGTGGCAGCTCAGGCTGTCCTTGTAGCAGACCGCCTCAGCCGCCTGATTCAGTATCTGCCATACCCGCACGCGGGAAATCGGCTTGTTCTGCCTGCTCCTGCTGTTCCGGAAAGCAAATTCGTAGTCCTTCCGGCCCTTGAAATACTGCCTGTATATCTTCTGCAAATGCGGGTTGATTGGCAAAAGCACCGTATCACCCGTCTTGCGCTCCGGTATGGCAATGCGCTCCTTCCCCCGTAAATCGCGCACGCGGTACTGCAAAATGTCACTGATACGCCGCCCCAGATAAATACC
>CAJTKM010000148.1 GCA_910576545.1 Lachnospiraceae bacterium | reverse complement strand
GCGGTATTTGCGGCGGTCGGTTCGGAGCTTGACCCTGACAGCAGTAATAATGCGTGGAATTTTCAGGTCGGGCTTTGGAATGTGCTGGTATGGAATTACCTGCCCGCAACGCTGAACGGAAAGCCGTATTTCTTCATGGCGGACAGCCAGTTTTTGCAGGATTATATGTGCCTGCCCTGGATTGACAGGGTACCGCTGGCAGTACGCAGCTACATCGACAACAACACAGACGCGAATGTATTCAGCGGCAGGGCGAGATTTGCGGCAGGGTTCAACAACTGGCGCGGGATCGCGCTTTGCGGGGAGGGCTTTACGGAGGGAATCACCCTCGCGTAATGCAAAGGTGGAAACAGACG
>CAJTKM010000147.1 GCA_910576545.1 Lachnospiraceae bacterium | reverse complement strand
CCCCTTTTATGCACAACAGGGAAATATCGCTGGGGGCGCTGGATTTCATGGCATTCACGTCAGATGACGTGCTGGAGCTGCTGGAGGAATTTTACGACAGCTTCATGCGCCAGCTGGCTTTCAATGAGAACATGAAAAGTGTGCTGCGCAGTGCAGCCCCCCTGCCGTCTGCCGCCCCGTTTCTGTGAGGCGGTGGCGCTATGAATTTTGAGGAGCTTATGAATATCATCTACCTTTTGAAGCTGCTGTATGAGGTGGAACCCGATATATTCCGGGAAACGGTGAACCTGGGCGATTTGCACTTTGCGTCGGACGACGGCTATTACTATGACAGTATTTATGAAACGGCGCTGGAGATT
>CAJTKM010000146.1 GCA_910576545.1 Lachnospiraceae bacterium | reverse complement strand
GTCTGCCGCAGGTGCGCCCTGCCGTTTACCTCGTTCATAACGCCCTGCCGCACAGCTTTACTCTGCTTTGCCTTGATTTCATTCAAATGCGTTGCCGCGTATGCCGTTTTTAAGCTGATGGGGCCGCTCTGCCAAAGGCGCAGCGTTTCCATGCCCTCGGGCGTGTTCATAAGTTCCCGCGCCTCTTTCAGCCCGCAGTCCGGGAACTCCTGCAAAAGCGCGGCAAACTCCTGTGCCATAAAATCGTTTGCCTGCCTCTGCTGCTGTTCATGCAGCATTGCATTAGCCTGCTGCACAATCGGGTGCCCGCTGATTGCGTCATTCAGGATATTCCTGTCAATGCCGCTTTCCCTGAGCCG
>CAJTKM010000145.1 GCA_910576545.1 Lachnospiraceae bacterium | reverse complement strand
GGGATTTTCCGGAGGAATGGAAAAACGCTGTCCTGATGGAAAGCGACGAAGCCGACAAAAAGCTGGCATTTTTGAAACAGCTGGTAGGAAGTAAAGACCTTGGGACTCTGTCCCAAACCCCTAAGACCGTGGGGCTCTGCCCCACTTCCCCGCAAGGGATTTCATCCCTTGACCCATTATCCACCGCGCAGATGCGCGGTGGAAATTAAAGTTTAGGATCAAGCCCTTTTCAAAGGGCTTGTGGGAGTTTGAGGGCAAAGCCCTCAAGGTCTTAAAAGGAGGCACGAATCATGAAATTTTCACTGGAACGCCCTGTAAAAATCGTCATGCTTGGCGCAGGCGGCACAGGCGGCTATGCCGC
>CAJTKM010000144.1 GCA_910576545.1 Lachnospiraceae bacterium | reverse complement strand
AAAGCCCCCGCCGCTTTCAGCGCGGTTTCCTCTGCCGCTTTGCCCACAGTAGAGTAAAGCGCGGCCATTTTCGCCAGTTCGCCGGAAACCTGCCCGCCTGTGTAATATCCGGGATTGTTCTCCTGTGCCTGCCGGAACTGCGCCTTGACTGCTTCATTCTGCGCCTGCATTGCGTTCCCGGCCTCTGGGCTTGCCTTGCTGATGCCCTTTACAGCCAGATCACGCACTGTCCCGCCCATGCTCTCCAAAAGCCCCGCTGTCAGTGCCGCGCTTTTCAGCTTGCTTTGCAAATCCACCTGCATCTGCGTCGCCTTTTGGTATGTAGCCATATCAGGGCTGCGCTGTACCATCTTCCCCGCCATATCCATGCCCTTTTTCGCCGCCCGCTTCATTGTGG
>CAJTKM010000143.1 GCA_910576545.1 Lachnospiraceae bacterium | reverse complement strand
TTGGCGGACTGGAATGTCAGGTTGCCCAGCATCAGCGCCCAGCCGAGGCAGGTGATGATATTGAAAATCTCGCCTGTGACGGGGACAGCCTTCTCGAAATATGCCAAGTTCATTGAAAAAATCGTCAGCAGGGAGTTCGCGAGGTATTCCGTAATGTTGATAAGCATATCGAACAGCCACTGCAAAAGCCCCTTGAACAGCAGTTCCAGCATTTTTGACACCTCCTCTGAAAGACCTTGAGGGCGTTGCCCTCAAACTCCCACAAGCCCTTTGAAAAGGGCTTGACCCTAAACTTTATTTTCAAACCGCGCATTTGCGCGGTTGCAGATGGGTCAAGGGCTGAAAGCCCTTGCAGGGGTATTGGGGACAGCGTCCCCAAGGTCTTAGTGCTTTAGAACCCATC
>CAJTKM010000142.1 GCA_910576545.1 Lachnospiraceae bacterium | reverse complement strand
ATCGGGCGGCTGCTTTGCGGGAGCGCGGAGATAGAGCGGCGCATGGCGGAGAGCTTGACGGAGGACGAAAGGGGCGTTTTGCTGGCGCGGTATGCAGAGGGGCTTTCATGGTCGGCAGTCGCAAGGAAAACAGGAATCAGCCGTAGTAAATGCTTTATGCTGGAAACGACGGCAATGCGGAAACTTTCCGGTACAGGCAAAACGACAGCTGCGGAACCAAAATAGGCGGCTTTCAGCCGGTTTGCGAAGCAAACTTCCGCAAGCGGGAGAGAATAGATAAAGCGGGATACAACTGTATCCCGCTTTATCTTAGTCTAAGTCAAGATAATTCCTGTGAATGTGGCCGCCTCTGGCGGCTGCTCCAGCGGCATAGCCGCTAGGTATGATGCGCATAAATTCATCTCCGT
>CAJTKM010000141.1 GCA_910576545.1 Lachnospiraceae bacterium | reverse complement strand
GCTGTTTTCCTCGAAGGAGCAAAGCCCCTTCTGCGGATTTTATTCGGGAAACGCTTCGTTTCCCGAACCCTTCCGCGGTTTCGCAAACGAAAGAGAGGCGGACTATACATGACTTGGGACGACCTGCGCATTACCTGCCTGCAAAAGATTTTTGAAATAAAGGGCGACACGCTGACGCAGGACAGCAACACACAACAGTACATCAAGAGTATGCCTGCCGCCGCGAATGAAGCAATGCTGATTCTGGCAACGGCGGGGCGGTACATACGCAAATGTACAACGCTGGATTTTGGAAGTACAGACGCACCGAAAGCGGATTTCAGCATGGGCGGCTGGAACGGGTACGACCTGAAAAGGCTTGCGCCGGATTTTTACAGCCTGGAGGAAATCTATCACGGCGAGGCGGAC
>CAJTKM010000140.1 GCA_910576545.1 Lachnospiraceae bacterium | reverse complement strand
CGGCAGTTTTCGAAAATCAGTTCGCATGTAGCCGATCCGCGGATACCCATTTTTCTCTCCTTTTTACCAATGGAGAAACCGGGTGTGCCTTTTTCCACGATGAATGCGGAAATACCCTTTGTGCCCTTGCTCTTGTCTGTCATGGCAATGACAACGTAGGTGTCAGCATAGCCAGCGTTTGTGATGAACACCTTCGTGCCATTCAGAACGTATTCATCGCCGTCCAGCTTCGCTGTTGTCTGCTGCATGGAAGCGTCAGTACCGGCGCTGGGCTCTGTCAGGCCGAATGCGCCCAGTTTTTCGCCCTTTGCCAGCGGAACAAGGTATTTTTCCTTCTGTTCCTCTGTACCGAAGTAGTAAATGGGGCCGGCGCAGAGAGATGTATGCGCAGAAACAACGATTGCCGTTGTCGC
>CAJTKM010000139.1 GCA_910576545.1 Lachnospiraceae bacterium | reverse complement strand
CAGGATGATGCCGGAGAATGGTACTGGATAGATGATTTCCTTTTCAGCGTGGACAACAGCAGCAGTCTGGCGGGGAACCGCGAAGCGATGTGGCAGGAGATACGCATGAACCTCCAGACGGGGGCTTTCGGCGACCCTGCTGACATTGAAACGCTGATACTGTTCTGGGGCATGATGGCGGGACAGCATTACCCCTATGCGGCAGAAATCAAGGAACAACTGGAACAGCGCAGGCAGATGATGGAGCAGCAGGCACAGATGCAGATGCCGCCTGGCGCGGCGGGCATGGGACAGCCGCAGGCGGAAACGGACTTTGACATGGGAAAGATGGATATGATGGGAGGTTTGAACAATGCAATGTAAAGGCTGCGGGCTGGAAGCGATGATTGCGGACAAAAAACTCTGCTTTGAGGGGGACGAAAGCCCCGA
>CAJTKM010000138.1 GCA_910576545.1 Lachnospiraceae bacterium | reverse complement strand
AGCCACCACAACATATTGTGGCAGCACACATATTTGATTTCACTATAAATCTCCTTATAGTTATTCTTGGAGAACTGCTGATGCAGTATCACCAAATAATCTATAGGGAGGTCTTTTTATGTTTAAGAAGACAAAAGTCAGAAGTATTCTGGAACTTCTGGGAAAAAATCTAAGCGCAATGGAGGTGTCAAAAGCTTTAGGTGTATCAGGAAATACCGTCGCTGAAGTACAGGCGTTATTTTTACAATCGGACAAATCATGGGGTGATATTTCTGAATGGGATGACGACAGGCTTTATGAACTGTTCTATCCGGATAAATTTAAATATAAACCCAGATATGCTCCGGTTGATTATTCTTACGTCCATAGAGAGTTAAAAAAGACAGGCGTCACAGAAAAGCTCCTTTGGGAAGAATACTGTGCCAGATGTGAGAAAGACGGGG
>CAJTKM010000137.1 GCA_910576545.1 Lachnospiraceae bacterium | reverse complement strand
TTTGCTTTTTTTGGGACGCTCAATAGGCGATTCTGTTGCGTCTACCAGAACCACCTCATATTCCATGTCACTTTTCAGCGGCGCTTTCCGACCAGGCAGTGAAAAGCTTCCATCCCGAATCAGTGTATCTTCCACCCATTTGATTCCTCGGTAGATATTGCTTTCTGCTATTCCATAACTGGCCGCTATATGGGCATAGGTACGGTATTCCCGTAGATACTCCAGGGTTGCCAGCAATAGATCTTCTAAGCTCAGCTTTGGCGTTCTCCCTCGACGCTGGTGCTTTTCCGCATATCCTTTCCGTAAAATCTCTACCATCTTGTCAAATGTTGCCCGCTTTACCCCTGTGATCCTCCGGAATTTTGCGTTTGAATATTCTGCTATCTTTTCGTATTTCATACCCCTATTTTATCACTGACCCTTATTTTCGCAAGAGGTCTATT
>CAJTKM010000136.1 GCA_910576545.1 Lachnospiraceae bacterium | reverse complement strand
AAATCCCGCGCCGATGCAGAGGCGGAGCTCGCCGGAGAAGGTGAAACCCTTGCCCGCCATGAAAAAAGCCTGCTTGCCCTTGCCAAAAGGCAGAAGCTCCCGATAACAAAAATATACCGCGAAATCGTTTCCGGCGAAACCATAGCCGCCCGCCCCGTCATGCAGGAGCTTTTGCAGACCATAGAAGCCCGCCAGTGGGAGGGCGTTCTTGTGATGGAGGTGGAACGTCTGGCGCGCGGGGATACCATGGACCAGGGCGTTATTCTCAATGCCTTTAAGTACAGCGATACCAAAATTATTACCCCCGCCAAAACCTACGACCCGAATAATGAATTTGACGAAGAATACTTTGAATTTGGGCTTTTTATGTCCAGACGGGAATATAAAACCATTCTGCGGCGTATGCAGCGCGGGCGCGAAGCCTCCGTTTCCGAAGGAAAGTTT
>CAJTKM010000135.1 GCA_910576545.1 Lachnospiraceae bacterium | reverse complement strand
CAATAACCAATTCCGAATTTTCCATGCCGGCAACGTGCTGAATCGCGCCGGAGATACCGCAGGCCATGTACAGGTCAGGGCGTACTGTCTTGCCTGTCTGACCAACCTGACGGTCTTTTTCAATCCAGCCAGCATCTACACATGCTCTGGAAGAACCAACCTCTGCGCCCAGAGCGTCTGCAACATCTCTGATGAGGTCGAAGCCCTGAGGCCCGCCGATACCACGGCCGCCGGAAACAATGAGTTTCGCTTCTGTCAGGTCAACGGACTTCTTGTCAGCCTTAACAACTTCCAGAATTTCAACGTTCATGTCAGCATCTGTCAGGTGAGCGTCGAATTTGATGAGCTCGCCTTTTCTGCTCTCGTCCTTGTCGATTCTCTTCATAACGCCGGGACGTACTGTTGCCATCTGAGGTTTTGTTCTGGGGCACATCAGCGTAGCCATGATGTTGCCGCC
>CAJTKM010000134.1 GCA_910576545.1 Lachnospiraceae bacterium | reverse complement strand
GCACTCCTGAAAAAAAGTGCCGATTTTCTGAAAAGCGAGGAAAAGAAGCAGGTCGCGGAGGTAGAAAAAACATTGTTCCAGCGGTGCCTTGGATACGATGCACTTGTTACAAAGCATTACAAGGTGAAAGTCATCGCGAGGTCGGCAGAGGGCGCGCCTCTTTTTTCCAAAGAAGGAAAGCCCATTACAGAGGAACAGCTGGTTGAGGTGACGGAGAAAACCCACGTCCCCGCAGACGTTCCCGCAATGAAGTTTTACCTGTTGAACAAGGCGCGGAAGGACTGGAAGAACGACCCTGACAGGCTGGAAATTGAGAAAAAGCGGCTTGCGAACGACACGAAGCGCACAAAGATAGCGGAGAACGCCGCCAGCGGGCAGGCGGAGGGCGCAACGGTCGAGGACTTTTTGGATGCTGCGGAAAAGAGGGATGCAAGTGAAACAGTATGATGTGCTGCGCGA
>CAJTKM010000133.1 GCA_910576545.1 Lachnospiraceae bacterium | reverse complement strand
AATTTCATCTTGTAGGCAAAGGCCCTCTCGCTGGGGAGCAGGCTTTCCCTTTGCAGGTTGCTGTCAACCATGATAATCGTGGCGGCGTCATCGTCCAAATCCCGGACAATGACCGGCATGGTTTCTTTCTCTGCCAGTTCACTGGCCCGATGCCGCCTGTGTCCGGCTACCAGCTCATAGCCGCCGCTGGGGTCGGGTCTGGCAATCGCCGGAACCAGAACGCCGTACTGCCGGATGCTGTCCGCTGTTTCCATCATGGCATCATCATCTTTGACCTTGAAGGGGTGTCCCTTGAACGGGTGCAGCTCGCTCAAAGAGATTTCTACCACCTTTTCCCGCCCCGCGTCGGCGCGGCTTTCCTCGGTGGTAAACAGATCATCGACCGATGCCAGCTCTACTTTTTTCGCGCTGCTTTTCAAGTTTCAACACCTCCTTGGTCAGATTTGCGTAGCCCTCCGC
>CAJTKM010000132.1 GCA_910576545.1 Lachnospiraceae bacterium | reverse complement strand
ACCCGAAGTCGGTGACCTGACCGTAAGGAGGGAGCCGCCGAAGGTGAAGCCAGCGACTGGGGTGAAGTCGTAACAAGGTAGCCGTATCGGAAGGTGCGGCTGGATCACCTCCTTTCTATGGAGTATAGGTTGTGGGAAAATCCATTGTTTAGTTTTGAAGGATCAGCCTTCAATTGCACCTTGAAAACTGAATACAAGAAAGCAAAAAAGAGTCAATCGAGAAAAGCAAAAATTCTTAAAGATAAAAGATTTGCAGTATCGCTACTGCAAACATTCCAGAGAAAAGCTATAAAGCAAGACAGGTCAAGCAAGAAAGAGCACAAGGAGAATGCCTTGGCACTGGGAGCCGATGAAAGACGTGGTAAGCTGCGAAAAGCTTCGGGGAGGCGCAAACAGCCATCGATCCGGAGATATCTGAATGGGGAAACCTGCCTGAGCAAACCTCAGGTATCCGTACGTGAATCCATAGCGTG
>CAJTKM010000131.1 GCA_910576545.1 Lachnospiraceae bacterium | reverse complement strand
GGCATCAGGTCCACACCCTCCGGGTGGCGCAGAATCCCCTCGCCGGGGCGGACCGGCTGATCGGTCAGGATACGGCCCATCGCGTCAGAGAGGGTAAAGGGCAGCTTATCCGGCTGGGGATTGCCCAGGCTGATGGTCAGGCTCCCTTGCGGGTCCCCGTCAATGAGAAGCACTTTCTTTCCGGCCTGCGCCAGTCCTATCCCTAAGTTGGCACAGGTTGTGGTCTTGCCCACACCTCCCTTTTGGTTGGCGATGGCGATGATTTGCGTGTTCAAGATAATCACCTCGTTTCTTGGTATGAAAAAAGGGAGAATGTGACCGGAATCAACATTCTCCCTTAGAAACGATATGTGATTGTGCAATAATCTGTCTTTTGTGAGGTTAGCTTTTGAGAGCCATCTCGCCGCAAACCCGCATGAATACTGGGTTTTTGCCTGTTTGCTTTCCCTTTCCCCAATAACCTGTGTTCAACGAT
>CAJTKM010000130.1 GCA_910576545.1 Lachnospiraceae bacterium | reverse complement strand
CAATCTTGTCCACATCACTGTCGCCCAGCGGTTTTCCCCACGCGCTGACGTTCCGCCGCACGACAATCGGGTAAACATCCGGCTTGTAGTAGGGTATCCGCGTTGGTTCCATCTGCGGCATCATGGCAGGCAAACCGCCCACTTGCGGCATAATCTGCTGGTCTGCACCCATGCCCGCATACTGAGGGATAATGCTCCCGTCACTTCTCGCAATATCCTCATACAGCGTGAAACTGTCCGCGCTCCGGCTTTCCGCTTTCCGGCTCCCACAGGAAGGGCAAGCCGCCGCGCCCTCCTGCCATTCCGCGCCGCAGTCCGCGCATTTCTTTGCCCGCCTTGCCTGGTAGTCCTCCAAATCCTCCAGCACAACGTCATTGACCCATGTAAAACGCCCAATTCCGCCCTTATCGTTGCGGAAATAGCCGAAATGCACCGTCACTATATCGTCAGATACGCCCGTTCCGCCCCTGCTGGCAGGG
>CAJTKM010000129.1 GCA_910576545.1 Lachnospiraceae bacterium | reverse complement strand
CAATCTTGTCCACATCACTGTCGCCCAGCGGTTTTCCCCACGCGCTGACGTTCCGCCGCACGACAATCGGGTAAACATCCGGCTTGTAGTAGGGTATCCGCGTTGGTTCCATCTGCGGCATCATGGCAGGCAAACCGCCCATTTGCGGCATAATCTGCTGGTCTGCACCCATGCCCGCATACTGAGGGATAATGCTCCCGTCACTTCTCGCAATATCCTCATACAGCGTGAAACTGTCCGCGCTCCGGCTTTCCGCTTTCCGGCTCCCACAGGAAGGACAAGCCGCCGCGCCCTCCTGCCATTCCGCGCCGCAGTCCGCGCATTTCTTTGCCCGCCTTGCCTGGTAGTCCTCCAAATCCTCCAGCACAACGTCATTGACCCATGTAAAACGCCCAATTCCGCCCTTATCGTTGCGGAAATAGCCGAAATGCACCGTCACTATATCGTCAGATACGCCCGTTCCGCCCCTGCTGGCAGGG
>CAJTKM010000128.1 GCA_910576545.1 Lachnospiraceae bacterium | reverse complement strand
CCGGAGGGTATTATGATGCGGAAAATTTCAATATCGCGCTGCAAAGTATGTTCCTTCAGAATGAGGACAGGGACATTATGCTGAAGGTTGTGGGCAATCTGAAGGATGAGGCGGTACGGAATACATCGGACGATGGAGTGAGCCAGGTGACAACGGTGCGGACAGGCATTGCAACGGTGGCAGATGTCAAAGTTCCTAATCCGGTTACGCTGAAGCCCTACCGCACATTTATCGAAGTGGAACAGCCGGAAAGTATGTTTGTGTTCCGCATGAAGGCGGGCGGGATGTGTGCATTAGTAGAGGCGGACGGCGGCGCATGGAAACTGGATGCGCAGAATGCTGTTTATGAATACCTGGAAGACAGGCTGAAAGAGGAAATTGAGAGCAAAGCGGTTATTTTAATGCAGTAAAGGAGGGGCGCGCATGAATACGGTTCAGTTGATAGGCAGGCTGACGCGCGACCCGGAAGTGAGGTACAGCCAGGGGA
>CAJTKM010000127.1 GCA_910576545.1 Lachnospiraceae bacterium | reverse complement strand
CCCCACTGGCCGCGCTGTCCCGGCAGATGTGGTTCCAGTAGCGCCCATACTTTGTCACTTATGTCGTGTCGGTGATAGGAAGCATCCATCTTTTTCTCTCCTGTCCTTTAAGATGCTTCCATTTTATCACAATCCATTCACCTTGTGTAGACACTATCTAGACGAATCATCTTCAATTCTTTCAAATTGAAAGGTATCTTCCGTCCAACGGGCAATATACTCGAATAGATTCACGCCCGATGCAAATGCTACACAGTTTCCAAGCAACAGGCAAAGGAGGATTGCAACCAAAATGTGCCGGAAAGTGCGCAAAGGCTTTTTCGATAACAGCAGTTTTGGCCTTATTACATCAGGTTCAGATGATAAAGCAGCCAAATTTGACGATGCAACGGTGGGCATATATTCCGTTACAAAGGTATTCCAGAGAGCATCTATATCAACATCACTCTCCTCCGGCTCTCTTTGTGAAATAATATCAATGATCATTT
>CAJTKM010000126.1 GCA_910576545.1 Lachnospiraceae bacterium | reverse complement strand
CTGACCGAGTTAATCCCCGAACTGCTGAACATGGTGGACGAAAAGAAAATTGCCCTGAACCCGGCCTATGAGCTGTCCTTTCTCAAAAAAGAAGAACAGACCCAGCTTTTGGACGCGATGGACAGCGAACAGGCCACCCCCTCCCTTTCCCAAGCCCAGCGGCTCAAGAAATTCAGTCAGGAGGGGCATCTGTCCATAGATGTAATGCGGGCGATTATGGGCGAGGAAAAGAAAAGCGATCTGGACAAGGTGACGTTTACCTCCGACACCCTGCGGAAGTATTTTCCCAAAAGCTATACCCCTGCCCGGATGCAGGAAACCATCATCAAACTGCTGGAACAGTGGCAGAAAAAGCGTCAGAGAGATCAGGAACGCTGAAAGGAGCGCCTATGAGAGATCACGTTGCCAGGGAGTTAAAGGGCCACAACATACTGGCTGTGGAACGGTTTCAGGATAAGACCCGCTGGATGGTGGAGTTTTCCGTCCTGCGGCCCCG
>CAJTKM010000125.1 GCA_910576545.1 Lachnospiraceae bacterium | reverse complement strand
GTTCTTTGGCGGCACACCAGTAAAGATTGTCTGTGATAACCTGAAAACCGGAGTGACCCTGCATCCTAAAAGAGGCGAGATCATACTAAATGAGGCCTATCTTTCCCTTGGCGAGTATTATTCCGTTGCCATCATGCCTACAGGTGTCAAAAAGCCGAAGCAGAAAGCAAGCGTTGAAGGTTCCGTGGGTAAGATCGCCACGGCTGTCATCGCAAAACTCAGGAACGATGTATTCACATCATTAGCCGCATTAAATGCTGGTATCCGGAAAGCAGTGAAAGAATTCAATGACAAGCCGTTCCAAAAACGCCCCGGCAGCCATCGGCTCATCTGCCATTCCCGCTTCGGAAAAATCTGTCAGTGTCAGTGGATACCCTGCGCGACAGGGCAAGGGAAACAGGCCCCAAAACCTTTGAAGTAATCCGCAGGATGTTTGACGAGGTAAAAGTAGAAGAACAGCCCATGCAGACAGCAGGAGCCATACTTTCCATAGCTGGCATCTATT
>CAJTKM010000124.1 GCA_910576545.1 Lachnospiraceae bacterium | reverse complement strand
CCTCCCTATAGATTATTTGGTGATACTGCATCAGCAGTTCTCCAAGAATAACTATAAGGAGATTTATAGTGAAATCAAATATGTGTGCTGCCACAATATGTTGTGGTGGCTCTGAAGGTGGAAAATACCATTTCCGGGTGGCTCTGAAGCGGGAAACTGGTGGCTCCCAAGGGGGATAATATTCATTTGGGACAGCAGGCCCTTTGCTTTCAGGCTCAGGCTCTTGTCCCGCAGATGATAGTTGCTCATAACGGTGTATCCCTGTGTGCGTTCTACGCGAAAAACGGCCATTTTCTGCACTCCTTTCGTTTCCCAGGGCATGAAAAAAGCCACAATCCCGTAAAAAGAATTGCGGCGTTCATTTGCTGGCTGACTTCTGCCTGTACCGGTGAAAAAACGGCGGCATGGGCGGTTTGTCAAACAGGCTCTCTAACTGCGGAAACATCAGGGTTTGAAAAATCCGGTCAATCTCAATGGTTTCCATGTTGCGCTGGGAGCGGCAGTCCTCCCGGATGG
>CAJTKM010000123.1 GCA_910576545.1 Lachnospiraceae bacterium | reverse complement strand
TCAGGCTTTCGCCCATTGTGCAATATTCCCCACTGCTGCCTCCCGTAGGAGTTTGGGCCGTGTCTCAGTCCCAATGTGGCCGGTCACCCTCTCAGGTCGGCTACTGATCGTCGCCTTGGTGGGCTGTTATCTCACCAACTAGCTAATCAGATGCGGGCCCATCCTGCACCGAATAAATCCTTTCTTTCCCGGAAGATGCCTCCCAGGAACCGTATGCGGTATTAGTCATCGTTTCCAATGATTATTCCCCAGTGCAGGGCAGGTTGCCCACACGTTACTCACCCGTCCGCCACTAAGATAAGAAAAATTCCTGCCGAAGCTCTCATTCTTAATATCTTCGTTCGACTTGCATGTGTTAAGCACGCCGCCAGCGTTCATCCTGAGCCAGGATCAAACTCTTATATTAAAGTCTTGTTCCCAGCCAGTTGCCTGGCTTTCCTCCGGTTTTTTCGAAACCGGCAAACTCTTGTCTTTTTCCGGCTTCCGCCGGTTGAATTGACTATGGGTTGTGTGTTCTTAT
>CAJTKM010000122.1 GCA_910576545.1 Lachnospiraceae bacterium | reverse complement strand
TGATATTTCTGAATGGGATGACGACAGGCTTTATGAACTGTTCTATCCGGATAAATTTAAATATAAACCCAGATATGCTCCGGTTGATTATTCTTACGTCCATAGAGAGTTAAAAAAGACAGGCGTCACAGAAAAGCTCCTTTGGGAAGAATACTGTGCCAGATGTGAGAAAGACGGGGTGGATGCATGTTCTTATATAACATTTGCCAAAAATTACAAGAAATTTACGGCAGATAAAAACTATACGAGCCACATAGAGCATAAACCCGGATTAGAGGTTGAAGTCGACTGGTCAGGTCCGTCAATGAACTATATGGAGCCTGATACCGGTGAGCGTGTCGGCATACCTGTTTGCTGCAACAATGCCATACAGTCAGATGATTTATGTGGAAGCCGCAACAAGCATGAATGAAAAAGCATGGCTTTCCTGTCATGTGAACATGTTCCGGTTCTTTGGCGGCACACCAGTAAAGATTGTCTGTGATAACCTGAAAACCGGAGTGACCCTGCATCCTAAAAGAGGCG
>CAJTKM010000121.1 GCA_910576545.1 Lachnospiraceae bacterium | reverse complement strand
GATGCCTGACCTGATGCGTAACTTTGAGAACCAGAGCGACAACCTCAGGGAACTTACAAAATACAGGAAAAGGATCGGTAACTATCAGATCCTCATCCTTGATGAATGGCTGAATTATAAACTTACTGAAAAGGATGCCAAGAACCTCTATGAGCTGTTTGAACAACGCAGCGGCAATAACTCAACAATCTTTGTCGGACAGTATCCTGTGGATGAATGGCATAACAGGCTCGGCGGAGGGACGCAGGCGGATTCCATCATGGACAGGATTATCCATAATGCCTATGAAATCCCTACAAATGAAACCAACCTGAGAAAGCTGTATGATTCAAAGAAGCTCAAAAGGCTTGTTGACGAGATAGAAGCATAATCATCTGAACATCATTAGACCTAATATTGCCTCTGTTGTATTTTCAAGTGACAGGGGCAGTATTACTATATCTTGTGTCTGAGGTGGCTCTCAAGGAAGAAATTTCCGGGTGGCTCTGAAGCGGGAAACTGGTGGCTCCCAAGGGGGATAATATTCAT
>CAJTKM010000120.1 GCA_910576545.1 Lachnospiraceae bacterium | reverse complement strand
CTCCTGCCTCTCTGGCGATATGTATTCCATCTTGTAAAACGCGCATACGCCCTTGCATATGCCCTCCGCGCATTTCCGGCGGTAATCCTCGCTTTTCAGAAGTTCCGCCTCCTCGCGGTTCGTCATAAACCCGCATTCCACAATGACCGCGTGCATATCCGTAGCTTTCAGCACATATAAATCCGCGCTCCGTTTGAGGCCCCTGTCCTTCCTGCCGCTCGCCGCCGCAAATGCTTCATGGACAGACTGCGCAAAAAGGTATGTGTTGCTTTGACCCATTATTTTTTCATATATCCATGTTTCTACGCCGTTTGCCGCGTTCCAGCCGCTCCCGTATGCGTTGGCGTGTATGCTGATGTATGCGTCCGCCCGCGCCTCGTTCGCCCGCATGACCCGCGTTTTCAGCGGCGTGTCGCTTTCCTCCGGCGCAACCATGAGTGTCGCAAAGCCGCAGCGCGTGAGAGCCTCCGCCAAAAGCTCCGCTGTCCTGCTGTTGAACTGGTTTTCCTTCAGCACGCTCCCGTCCGGGAA
>CAJTKM010000119.1 GCA_910576545.1 Lachnospiraceae bacterium | reverse complement strand
GTCTGGTACTGGGTGATAATCGGCATGGCGTTTTTTATCGGGTTTTCTTTTGAGCAGATGGGGAAAACGATAGGCGTGCCGCTGGGCATTATGAACATGCTGGGCTGGTTTGTGCTGGCGAATTACCTTGTAAACGAAATCAGGAGCATATTGGAAAACCTTGTTGATATTGGCGTGCCTGTGCCTGACTTTATGGTGAAGGGCTTGCAGATTACGGCGGACAGACTGGAACAGGCGGCGGACAAAGCGGTCGGGGAGGATGAAGATGGAGCGGAAAAGAACACAAATGGCGGCTGAGCCGCTGTTGCAGCGGGCAAAGCCCGCTACGTTAATCGCCATTGACGATGGGCACGGTGCGGAAACGCCCGGAAAGCGTTCTCCGGCGTTCCCGGACGGGAGCGTGCTGAAGGAAAACCAGTTCAACAGCAGGACAGCGGAGCTTTTGGCGGAGGCTCTCACGCGCTGCGGCTTTGCGACACTCATGGTTGCGCCGGAGGAAAGCGACACGCCGCTGAAAACGCGGGTCATGCGGG
>CAJTKM010000118.1 GCA_910576545.1 Lachnospiraceae bacterium | reverse complement strand
CCTGCCGCTCCGTATCAGGGAAATAATATTCCTCCCTGTAAAGCAGCATCACCACGTCCGCGTCCTGCTCAATATCGCCGCTGTCCCGCAAATCGGAAAGTATCGGTCTTTTATCCGGCCGCTTTTCACAGTCGCGCGTCAGCTGGGAAAGTGCAAGCACAGGACACCGGAAGTCCTTCGCCAGCTGTTTCAGTTCCCTGCTGATAACGCCGATTTCCCGCGTCCGGTTTTCCGCCTTGCAGCGAATCAACTGCAAATAATCCACCACGACCAGCCGCAGCCGGAACCCCTGTGTCCGGTATCCGTGGCAGGCGGCGCGTATCCTGTCCGGCGTCATGCCGCCCGCATCGTTGAGTATCATCCGCCCAGACCCGCTTTCAAAATCCGCGCTGTTTTTCTCAATCTCCGCCAGCGTCCGCAGCCAGCTTTCATCGTTCGTGCCAACGGAAAAGCAGTCGTTCTCAACGTTGTACTCCGAGCTGTACCCGCGCCCGCCGAGTGCCTTTGCGGGCATTTCCAGCGAAAAGAACGCCACGCGC
>CAJTKM010000117.1 GCA_910576545.1 Lachnospiraceae bacterium | reverse complement strand
AAGGGATCGCCAAAAAGGTCTGGTACTGGGTGATAATCGGCATGGCGTTTTTTATCGGGTTTTCTTTTGAGCAGATGGGGAAAACGATAGGCGTGCCGCTGGGCATTATGAACATGCTGGGCTGGTTTGTGCTGGCGAATTACCTTGTAAACGAAATCAGGAGCATAATGGAGAACCTTGTGGATATTGGCGTGCCTGTGCCTGACTTTATGGTGAAGGGCTTGCAGATTACGGCGGACAGGCTGGAACAGGCGGCGGACAAAGCGGTCGGGGAGGATGAAGATGGAGCGGAAAAGAACACTAATGGCGGCTGAGCCGCTGTTGCAGCGGGCAAAGCCCGCTACGTTAATCGCCATTGACGATGGGCACGGTGCGGAAACGCCCGGAAAGCGTTCTCCGGCATTCCCGGACGGGAGCGTGCTGAAGGAAAACCAGTTCAACAGCAGGACAGCGGAGCTTTTGGCGGAGGCTCTCACGCGCTGCGGCTTTGCGACACTCATGGTTGCGCCGGAGGAAAGCGACACGCCGCTGAAAACGCGGGTCATGCGGG
>CAJTKM010000116.1 GCA_910576545.1 Lachnospiraceae bacterium | reverse complement strand
CCTCCCTATAGATTATTTGGTGATACTGCATCAGCAGTTCTCCAAGAATAACTATAAGGAGATTTATAGTGAAATCAAATATGTGTGCTGCCACAATATGTTGTGGTGGCTCTGAAGGTGGAAAATACCATTTCCGGGTGGCTCTGAAGCGGGAAACTGGTGGCTCCCAAGGGGGATAATATTCAATGTACATTTCATGCTTCAAAACGAAATCTATGTGGGGAGCATGGTGCAGGGGCGGCAGTACACGCCATCCTACCGAAGTAAAAAAAGGGAACCTATCCCTAAAGAAGATTGGGTAGTTGTTCCTGATATGCACGAACCGATCATATCCCGCGAATTATTTGATGAAGCACAAAAAAGACTGATTGCGCGGAAAAAGACCATTAAAGCCAAAGACGAGCCGGCGCTGTTTGCAGGACTGTTTTACTGCGAAGCCTGCGGAACATCCATGAAGTTGGGTGTCAGCCAGCAGAAGTATTTTTACTATATGTGCGGGCGCAGTCAGGCGATAGGGACAGTAGCTTGTTCCAGCCACTATATTAACCGT
>CAJTKM010000115.1 GCA_910576545.1 Lachnospiraceae bacterium | reverse complement strand
TCCGCCTGCTGTTGCTTTTGCAGCGCATAGTTCAGTTCCCATTGCCGCATGCTTTCCGCCATCTGCTGCTGTTGCAGCTCAAAGTTTGCCGCCCACTGGTTCCATGAATTTTGGTTCTGCAATTCGCTCTGCCATGCGCTCATGGCATTCTGGTTCGCCGTGGAATAATAGCCGCTGATGTCGCTGTCCGCCTGCGCCTGTGCAATCAACGCCTGCAAAGCATAGTCCTTCAACATCTTCTGTCTGGCCTGTTCGTTGCTGTTCAGGTTGTTCTGGTAGTTCGCCTGTAACTGCAAATCCGCTGATTCGCTCCCGCCGCCGCTGATGCCAAGTGCCGCCAATCTCTGCGGCAGTGCCGTTTCCCCCTGCCGCTTTGCAATGTAAGCCTGTCGTGCGATGTCGTCAAAACTCTCCTCGCCCTGCGCTTTCTGCGCATCGTACTGCGCCAGAAGCTGGCTGAGCATGGAATTTCTCTGGTCCGCCTGATTTTTGGCTATGCCATTATAAGCGTCCCATATCTCCTGTTTCGTCATGCCGTTATAATTCCCCGGGTC
>CAJTKM010000114.1 GCA_910576545.1 Lachnospiraceae bacterium | reverse complement strand
TATGCTCCTGATTTCGTTTACAAGGTAATTCGCCAGCACAAACCAGCCCAGCATGTTCATAATGCCCAGCGGCACGCCTATCGTTTTCCCCATCTGCTCAAAAGAAAACCCGATAAAAAACGCCATGCCGATTATCACCCAGTACCAGACCTTTTTGGCGATCCCTTTCGCGCCGACCGCACTGCTGCTCTCGCCCTTCATCGCCGCCCTCTGCCAGCCGGAAACCCAGTCCACCACGTTGCAGAACAGAAGCCCCGCAAACAGAAACCAGTATTCCCCGAAAACCGCCGCCGCTGCCACCATAATAACGCCTCCTGCTACGTTGATTTTGTCAAATATGTTTGCTATACTCATTGCCCTCTCTCCTTCCATCATGAAAACGGCAAATCAATCTCGAATATACTTGCCGCATCTTTTGGCTCATTCACCAGTTTGTATGTCCCTTCCGTCAGCGTGCAGCGGTATATTTCCCCATCGCCGCCTCTGACCTTCATTCCGCCCCATACCAGCATACCGGACACATAGGGATAAACCCCGTCCCTGTCCGCCGAAGGGTAAGGACAGTAGTTATTCGTTGCCGCGTCCGGCGTCCAGTGCGCAAGCC
>CAJTKM010000113.1 GCA_910576545.1 Lachnospiraceae bacterium | reverse complement strand
GGAAAAAGCAGGGAACAGACGAGAAACGTTTTTCCTATTATATAGAAGCAAAAAGCATCTATTTTGCGGAAGGCAAGAAAGGCGAGCCGGAGGATGACAGCCCTGCTCCCGGCGGGTTTGACCCGTTCGATGATGAAAATGATTTCGACCCGTTTGCGGAATAGCGGGAACAGAACAAGGGCGCCTTATAGCGCAATCTGAACAAAAAGGGAACCTTCTGCTGATTTTTGGCAGGAGCGTTCCTTTTTTATTTCATTCCAGAGTCCGTGCAAATTTATTTACAAAATCATACGAATATTATATAATAATAGTACGAAAATAGAGATGGGAGGAGCGAGGATATGTCTATCACAGCGACAGAGCTCAAACAAAACCTTGGAAAATATCTCATGCTTTCCGCACATGAGGATATTTATATCACGAAAAATGGAAAAGTAATCGCAAAGCTGACAAATCCGTATCAGGATAAAGTGAATACGGCAAAGTCCCTGTTTGGGATACTGCCAAAAGATGCTGACATTGAGAAAGCAAGGGAGGAAAGGCTGGCGGCTAAATCATGAGGATACTGGTTGACACGAATATCATCATTGATGCGCTGACCGGAAGG
>CAJTKM010000112.1 GCA_910576545.1 Lachnospiraceae bacterium | reverse complement strand
GGGGCTTGCGGGATTATGCGGGCTTTTGGGGCTGGGATTACTCGGAGTGATATTCTCAAAACAGAAAAAACAGTTATAAGGGGTTGTGAAGCCCGGCAGGATTAAGTTACTAACAAAGGAGGCGGGTTAATTTTGGAGATCAGAATGATTCTCGTTTGCAGTATTGGCTATATTTTGGGAATGGCGGTATTTGAGTTCTTCAAATGGAAAGTAAATTGCATCAAACGCCCCCCAGACGATGGTGAACGAAAGAAAAATCACAATAATACAAGCAGCGACTAAAAGCTGGTTTTGAGTATTCACCAAAACAATAATAGAAAGTATCAGGCTGAAAAGGGATACGAGAAATTGTTTTCGAATTTTTTTCAAATTGATTTCTGGTTTCTCTTTGTACATGGCAGGGGCATTGATTTTTAACCAGAGGATTTTGCAAAAATTAAAAATTGCAGTAACAATAGCCACAATTAAAACATCGTGGATTATTCCCATAATTGTATCGCGCAATGCGGACACCTCCCTTTGTTTTCAAACATTATACTGTTTTTTTATTCAAAAGACAAGGGTTGAAAATAGGTTTAAGGAAAACAGAACTGGAAAGGAGGCGGGCT
>CAJTKM010000111.1 GCA_910576545.1 Lachnospiraceae bacterium | reverse complement strand
TAGACCTCTTGCGAAATTAAGCTAAACGGTCAAAGTTGCAGATACCAGCAATCAAGGAAAAGCGGAGAGCAAAGCGCTTTCTCCGGTTACGGTAACGTTCCGAG
Organism: Lachnospiraceae bacterium; assembly: GCA_910576545.1. GTDB lineage: Bacteria > Bacillota > Clostridia > Lachnospirales > Anaerotignaceae > Anaerotignum_A. Next base: position 504 of record CAJTKM010000111.1, on the reverse strand, counting down.
AGGATACGAAATCTTTTGACAAAACGGATGGCGTGTTCAACCAAGATGCGTTTTCTTGAAATCTCACGGTTATCTTTGCGCTCCTGCTTGGTCAAGGGATGATTCTTGGAACGCTTTTTAGGCAGGAGGGAATTGGCGTGTATCCGAGCAAGTCCCTGATATCCAGTATCCGCCTCCAACTCTGTTTCTGCCTTGACATGGAAACGAGAATCCTTGAATAACTGGAAATCGTGCTTCTTTCCGTTGGAAAATGCCAACGCAATGATCTCGCCGGTCTGAAGGTTGACGAGCAGCTGCGTCTTCATCGTATGCCGCTTTTTCTTTCCGGAATAGTATCGCTTTTGCTTTTTTTGGGACGCTCAATAGGCGATTCTGTTGCGTCTACCAGAACCACCTCATATTCCATGTCACTTTTCAGCGGCGCTTTCCGACCAGGCAGTGAAAAGCTTCCATCCCGAATCAGTGTATCTTCCACCCATTTGATTCCTCGGTAGATATTGCTTT
>CAJTKM010000110.1 GCA_910576545.1 Lachnospiraceae bacterium | reverse complement strand
AGTCCAAAAAAGTCCAAATTCGTCCAAACTTTTAAGAACAGCCGGAAAAAGTCCCTGCGTAGTGACTTGCCGCCAGCAGATTTATCTATACCTGTTATATATCTGCCCCCTGTTCCCCGCATCTATAACGCAAATAATCAATTTGCCGTTGTCTATTGTATAAATTATCCTGTATTCCCCTACCCTAAGACGGTAAAGCCCTTTGTTCTTCCTGCCTTTCAGCTCTTTAATATCATTCCCATCCGGTAACTGGTATATTGCTTTTAATACTCTTTCTTTCTCATCTCTGGGTAGTTTCATGATAAATTTTTCCGCCAATTTTTCAATGACAATCGTATATTTCATAATTCGATACCTTCCCTTGCCGCTAATTCCTCAAGTGTAATCGTATCGTGCTTTTGCGGATCAGGGTTTCTCAAATAATCCTCATACAGCTTTTGACAATATAAATCATCTTCTATATCATCATCAAACTGCATCCCCCTTAAAAACAAAAGTAAATTGCTTATTTTATACTCCGGCAGCATATCAATAATCTGTTTTGCCTGTTCTCTTTCACTCATTTTCAAATTGCCTCCCTTCATCGTCTTTCACATATTCCAGCAAATCACCAGGCTGGCATTCCAGCAAT
>CAJTKM010000109.1 GCA_910576545.1 Lachnospiraceae bacterium | reverse complement strand
CGTTCCTGTTCCTCCGCCGCAAATGCCTGCTGGTAGGCGGCAAGCTCCGCCTCCGTTGTAATCGGCCGCCCCGTATAAGGGTTTGTCATGCCGCCGAACTGGCGGGCAATCGCCGCATCAATCCTCTGTTGTACAACCGCGTCAACATCAGGGAGGCTTGCCCTCCCGCCCTGCTGTCCGGCTGGCTGCCCTCCATCGTCCTGAGCCGCGCCGGGTCCATTGTCCGGCTCCCCGCCAGTTTCGCCGCCGTCCGGCTCCGTTCCCTCATCATCGAAAAAACCTTCCCATAAATCATTGTCCTCAATGCCGCCGATCCCAGCCGTATCTTCCGGCATAATGCCGCCGGATGTGCTATTAAAATCTGCCATATCCTGTTGTCCTCCTTTTTACTTGCCTTTGCCTGTCCTCAAATCATTTCCGGTCTGGCTTTTGGGCTTTTTGCCGCTGTCCGCGCCCTTCGGGGCTTTCACTTCCATGCTCCCCGCCCTGCTGATGTTCAGTCCGTTTTTGCTCATGCTCCTCACCTCCTAAAACCGCAGATTATTGATTGCCTTTTCCTTCTTCTGCTGGTCGATACCGATGTAGCGTCTGGTTATGCTTGGGTCGTCATGCCCCAGAACCTCCTGCACCAT
>CAJTKM010000108.1 GCA_910576545.1 Lachnospiraceae bacterium | reverse complement strand
GCCAGATAGTCGTATTTGTTAAATTCTGAATAGCTGGTACTTCCGTCCACATTTTTGTGACGCACCGCCCGCGGCTCATCGGAATAGGCAAGCAGGAACCGGAACATCACCGCGTACAGGTCCGCATACATGGCATTTTTCATGATACGCTTGCTTTCCAGCCTGCCCGCGCTCTGCGCTACGGCAATCTGCTTCGCTGTTCCGCTTGTCGCCGTCCTGTCCGGTCTGCCCTGAAAGCTGTCCGTAATGCCGAGGATATTGCGCGCCTGCTGGTAGTTGGAATCAGACACAGCCTGGTCCTGCCCTGTATCTACCTGCAAATTCACCAGCCGGAAACAGGAAAGCTCATCCGGCGTTTCAACCTCAATAACCTTAAACTGCCCGTCATGGTAGGGCATTTTCGTGCGCTTGCTCTTCATGAGTACGCTCCCGCCTGTGTCCAGCTTTTCCTGCACGCGGGTGTCGCATTTTTTAATCATGTTCTGCTGGTCGGCAATCTTGTCCACATCACTGTCGCCCAGCGGTTTTCCCCACGCGCTGACGTTCCGCCGCACGACAATCGGGTAAACATCCGGCTTGTAGTAGGGTATCCGCGTTGGTTCCATCTGCGGCATCATGGCAGGCAAACCGCCCA
>CAJTKM010000107.1 GCA_910576545.1 Lachnospiraceae bacterium | reverse complement strand
GCCACGGCTGTCATCGCAAAACTCAGGAACGATGTATTCACATCATTAGCCGCATTAAATGCTGGTATCCGGAAAGCAGTAAAAGAATTCAATGACAAGCCGTTCCAAAAACGCCCCGGCAGCCGCCGGAGCATCTTCCATTCCCGCTTCGGAAAAATCTGTCAGTGGATGCCCTGCGCGACAGGGCAAGGGAAACAGGCCCCAAAACCTTTGAAGTAATCCGCAGGATGTTTGGCGAAGCAAAAGTAGAAGGACAGCCCATGCAGACAGCAGGAGCCATACTTTCCATAGCTGGCATCTATTCACCCCGGATCCTTGAAAAAGCATGTGATAAAGCGCTCAGGCAATACCATATGCCTTATTATAAGACCATCTATTCCAATGCAAAGAGCATAAACAGTGAGAAAGAACTTACGGAGTTTAAGGAAAACAATAAAAAATCCGGAATTGTCAGAGGTGCGGGTTACTACAGAAAAGGAGAGACAACAAATGGACATTGAAATAAAAAAGAGTTTATCTGTATTGGAACTTGGCGACCTTGCAAGGATCATAGAAATGCAGGAAAAAGATATAAAGCTTGTGGATCTAAGCTACGAAAAGCGTTTGGAACTGCTCCTTGAAACACTGATACAGGAACGGGA
>CAJTKM010000106.1 GCA_910576545.1 Lachnospiraceae bacterium | reverse complement strand
ACATCAGGTTCAGATGATAAAGCAGCCAAATTTGACGATGCAACGGTGGGCATATATTCCGTTACAAAGGTATTCCAGAGAGCATCTATATCAACATCACTCTCCTCCGGCTCTCTTTGTGAAATAATATCAATGATCATTTCAATGGTGTCGTCATCAAGCTGATCTTCTTCTGAACCAAAACAGTCCTGCTGAATCAGACTTTTCAGTGTTTCAGTGGACATATCATTCAAAAGGCCATATTGTATGGATTTCTTTGTTGCCTGGGGTTGCTTTTCCCTCATGAGAAAACCTCCTATACTATATAAATGTCAAAAATTGCAAAAAGGTAACGTTTTTTAGAAAAATATTTTTAGATTTATTTTATTGGGGGGATTTGACGTTTTATTTTTTCTTTTGCGCGATATACCCTCATTTTTAGTGCGCTTATAGAAATGCCCATTTGATTTGCTAATTCCAGATACGGAATACCCTCTATGTATATTTTGCTGAGTAGATCCAGCGCTTCCGGATCTACGCTGTGGGAAAAGGTTTCTGAGAAATATTCGTCTTGATAGGCGATAGTATCAATCTCGATATCTATAATGATTTTTTGCCATTTTTCCTGTTCCCTGCGCCTATTTTTCATTTCGTTTTTTAGCGTGGTCTTGATCCAGCCGATTGGGTT
>CAJTKM010000105.1 GCA_910576545.1 Lachnospiraceae bacterium | reverse complement strand
AAGCATTGTTCTAAATAATCTGTCAACTATCCAGCATCTCCCATGCAATCCAGATTAACGCAAGAACCGTGCTGTCAATGTTTGTACTGTAAAGCTCCGCCTCCGCCGAAAGCCGTTTTATGATGTGCTCCGGCAGGCGGAGCATTAATGCGCTTTCCTCTATTTCCCTTCCCAATTTAATTCCGGCAATGATATCTTTTCTGGATTCAAACACTCTTTCATTCATCAGCCCACCTCCTTCTTATACTTACTCGCCTTTGCGTCAATATCAAATTCCTGCAAGATGTTTTAAGCAAGATTCAGCCGAGATAGTCCGCCAAAACCCTTTCGGCAATCTCCCGCGCGGCTGGAATGTCCTTTTCTTTGAGGTTCAACATATTCCTTCCGCGCGGTTTTATTTCCTTGTTGATTTCCCCAATAATCATTTGGGGCAGTTCAACGATTTCCTTTTCCGTCAAGCCTGCATCCGCAGCCTTTTTCTTAATATCCGCCAACACCTGAAACCAAGGGTGTTTGAAGCGCTTGTCCATTAGCCCGCCTCCTTTCCAGTTCTGTTTTCCTTAAACCTATTTTCAACCCTTGTCTTTTGAATAAAAAAACAGTATAATGTTTGAAAACAAAGGGAGGTGTCCGCATTGCGCGATACAATTATGGGAATAATCCACGATGTTTTAATTGT
>CAJTKM010000104.1 GCA_910576545.1 Lachnospiraceae bacterium | reverse complement strand
AATACGTTCCCGGGCCTTGTACACACCGCCCGTCACACCATGGGAGTTGGAAGCACCCGAAGTCGGTGACCTGACCGTAAGGAGGGAGCCGCCGAAGGTGAAGCCAGCGACTGGGGTGAAGTCGTAACAAGGTAGCCGTATCGGAAGGTGCGGCTGGATCACCTCCTTTCTATGGAGTATAGGTTGTGGGAAAATCCATTGTTTAGTTTTGAAGGATCAGCCTTCAAAAACACACAAATCTCCGGTGATGATGCGCTCAGGGGACACACCCGTTCCCATTCCGAACACGACGGTTAAGACCTGGGCGGTCGATGGTACTTGGCGGGCAGCTGCCTGGGAGAGTAGATGGTCGCCGGAGTTTTATGGGCTCATAGCTCAGCCGGTTAGAGCGCGCGCCTGATAAGCGCGAGGTCGGTGGTTCGAGTCCACTTGAGCCCATGTTTGTGTGGTTATCAATTGGATTATGGGGAATTAGCTCAGCTGGGAGAGCACCTGCCTTGCAAGCAGGGGGTCACGAGTTCGAATCTCGTATTCTCCAGTTACCGGCTCAAGGAGTCCGGATGCACCTTGAAAACTGAATACAAGAAAGCAAAAAAGAGTCAATCGAGAAAAGCAAAAATTCTTAAAGATAAAAGATTTGCAGTATCGCTACTGCAAACATTCCAGAGAAAAGCTATAAAGCAAGACTGGTCAAGCAAGAAAGAGCACAAGGAGAATGCCTTGGCACTGGGAGCCGATGAAAGACG
>CAJTKM010000103.1 GCA_910576545.1 Lachnospiraceae bacterium | reverse complement strand
AAAGACGAGCCGGCGCTGTTTGCAGGACTGTTTTACTGCGAAGCCTGCGGAACATCCATGAAGTTGGGTGTCAGCCAGCAGAAGTATTTTTACTATATGTGCGGGCGCAGTCAGGCGATAGGGACAGTAGCTTGTTCCAGCCACTATATTAACCGTGACACGCTTTATCAGGTGGTTCAGGAGGATATTCAGCGCAATGCCAGACTGTTCAGCGAGGACACCGAGAAAGCAGCACAGAAACTGATGGAACTGAAATGCGCCGATCAGCAGAAACAGACCGCGACAATGAAGCGCGACCTGGCATCAGCAAAGAAGCGGCTGGCTGACTTGGATATGAAGCTGAAACGCACCTACGAGGACAATATGAGCGGCAAGCTGCCCGACCACATCTTTACCATGTTTATCGCAGATTACGATACGGAACGGGCAACGCTGAAAGCGAACATTGCAGAGATGGAAAAGGCACTGGAAAAGGTTCGGGATACCAAGGCCGATATTGACCGCTTCGCTGACCTTATCCGAAAATACACCAGCTTTGAAAAACTCGACCGCTTCATGCTTCATGAACTGATTGACCGGATTACGATTTACGAAACGCCAGGTATGGGGCGCTGCCGCAAGGGTAAGGAAAAGCGCATTACCATCTACTACAAATTTGTCGGGGCTATCCAATAATAGAAAAACGGCATCCCTTATGGATGCCGAAAAAAATCACTTGGCTTTACGTCTATTTGTCATATCATCATCG
>CAJTKM010000102.1 GCA_910576545.1 Lachnospiraceae bacterium | reverse complement strand
CTCAAAAAAATCTGTGAGTTTCTCGCCCTTTGCGGTGTAATCGCGTTCCACGGCAATTCCGAACTTCGCAACCGTTTTCGGTTCATCGCCTTTTGTATGACGTATTTCAGGATCTCTTGTCAGCCTTCCCATCATCGAGCAGTTGTTCATCATAACTATCGTCCTCCTCATTATATTTGTAAGTTTCTATGCCGCTTTCTTTTTTGCTGCATGGGTTTCCGGGCGTTTGGGCAGCTGGAAGAACAGCTCGTCCCTGCTCCGGAGCAGCATCACGCCATTCTTGTCTATCTTTATCTGCGCCATGCCATGGATTACCCGGGCCAGCTGATAAAAATCCGCGAGGGAATAGTGGAAGCCGCCCTTTGGCGTTTCCACGCTGACCTTTGCGGGCAGGGCTGTTTCCGCGGACACCTTCCCGCCGCACTTCACCACGACAGCATTTTCCTGAAACAGGATATTCACCGACAGGGTTTCGCTGTCCAATGTCATCATATCCAGTGCGTTTTTCAGGTCACTGGCTTCCAATGTCGCCATGTATTGCGGCGTGACGGACTGAATGACCTTGTCCGTATCCAGAAAGGTGACGTCCCGGAAGGTTTCGAGGGATACCATCATGCCTTTTTTCATGAATACTACGCGGTTCTGTATCGCGCCCATGCGGTATTCGTCCTCGTCTGTGGACATCGCCGCGAGCTTCAAAAATTGTTTCTTGGGCAGGAGGAACTGCTTTTCCTCCCCGGCGTCCGCGTCCTGCTTTGTCAGCATTACGCAGCTGCCGTTGCTTGCCGCCGCCTGCACCCTGTTTTTGCGCGTATGCAGGCAGACGCAGGAAAGTGCCTTATTCGGGCTGTCCTCATTCACAGCAAAGGCAATTTTTGCCGCCAGGCCGCAGATGCCGGAAATCCGGACGGTATCC
>CAJTKM010000101.1 GCA_910576545.1 Lachnospiraceae bacterium | reverse complement strand
TGAATATTATCCCCCTTGGGAGCCACCAGTTTCCCGCTTCAGAGCCACCCGGAAATTTCTTCCTTGAGAGCCACCTCAGACACAAGATATAGTATGCCCCTGTCGCTTGAAAATACAACAGAGGCAATATTAGGTCTAATGATGTTCAAATGATTATGCTTCTATCTCGTCAACAAGCCTTTTAAGCTTCTTTGAATCATACAGCTTTCTCAGGTTTGTTTCATTTGTAGGGATTTCATAGGCATTATGGATAATCCTGTCCATGATGGAATCCGCCTGCGTCCCTCCGCCGAGCCTGTTATGCCATTCATCGACAGGATACTGTCCGACAAAGATTGTTGAGTTATTGCCGCTACGTTGTTCAAACAGCTCATAGAGGTTCCTGGCATCCTTTTCAGTAAGTTTATAATTCAGCCATTCATCAAGGATGAGGATCTGATAGTTACCGATCCTTTTCCTGTATTTTGTAAGTTCCCTGAGGTTGTCGCTCTGGTTCTCAAAGTTACGCATCAGGTCAGGCATCTTGATATACAAAACCCTGTAAGTCTGTCTGCATGCTTCCACGCCAGGGGCACATGCAAGGTAAGTCTTTCCCGCACCGGTCGGTCCTGTGATGACAAGATTTGTTGCATTAGCAACAAATCCCATTGTGGCGAGATTCAGAATCGTGGACTTTTTTATCTGCCTTACATCATAATCCAGTGACTCGATGCTTGCGGAAGGATATTAAAATAGGTATTTTTGATAAGCCGGTTTATCTGTAGTAATCCGCACCTCTGACAATTCCGGTTTTTTATTATTTCCCTTAAACTCCGTAAGTTCTTTCTCACTGTTTATGCTCTTTGCATTGGAATAGATAGTCTTATAATAAGGCATATGGTATTGCCTGAGCGCTTTATCACATGCTTTTTCAAGGATCCGGGGTGAATAGATGCCAGCTATGGAAAGTATGGCTCCTGCTGTCTGCATGGGCTGTTCTTCTACTTTT
>CAJTKM010000100.1 GCA_910576545.1 Lachnospiraceae bacterium | reverse complement strand
CCTCCCTGATGTTGACGCGGTTGTACAACAGAGGATTGATGCGGCGATTGCCCGCCAGTTCGGCGGCATGACAAACCCTTATACGGGGCGGCCGATTACAACGGAGGCGGAGCTTGCCGCCTACCAGCAGGCATTTGCGGCGGAGGAACAGGAACGGCGGCTCAGGGAAAGCGGCATTGACAGGAATATCCTGAATGACGCAATCAGCGGGCACCCGATTGTGCAGCAGGCTAATGCAATGCTGCATGAACAGCAGCAGAGGCAGGCAAACGATTTTATGGCACAGGAGTTTGCCGCGCTTTTGCAGGAGTTCCCGGACTGCGGGCTGAAAGAGGCGCGGGAACTTATGAACACGCCCGAGGGCATGGAAACGCTGCGCCTTTGGCAGAGCGGCCCCATCAGCTTAAAAACGGCATACGCGGCAACGCATTTGAATGAAATCAAGGCAAAGCAGAGTAAAGCTGTGCGGCAGGGCGTTATGAACGAGGTAAACGGCAGGGCGCACCTGCGGCAGACGAACAACGGCGGGCAGGGCGGCGCGGAAATGCCTGCGGAAATCCTGGAGGAATACAGGACTTTCGACATTGGGAAGGACGACGCGGAACGCCTTGAAATTTGGAAACGCGTCAATGCAAAAGGATAAAGGGGGAAACGGAAATGTTCAAAATTCATCACAGGGAGATTGACAATGTGGAGCCGTTCTTACTGCTCCCCATTACGGAGGGCGAGGCTTACAGCCTTGGCGAAGCCCTGAAACTTGCGGAGGGCAGGGCAACGAAATGCGGCGCGGCGGAGCTGCCGGAGTATATTTGTGCCGGCCCTTGCGATGCACTTTATGTTCCGGCGTTTCCGGTGCATAAGACAACCGTATTTGAAGCGGAATATACGGCAAAGCCCGCGGTCGGCGCAAAGGTTACGCTGCATACAGACGGATTGCAGGTCACAGCAACGGCAGGCGGGGCGTTTGAAGTGCTGGGCGTTGACGAAACGGCAC
>CAJTKM010000099.1 GCA_910576545.1 Lachnospiraceae bacterium | reverse complement strand
ATGCTGCCGTTGCTATAGCGATAGGTAATCCGCCGCTTTTACTGAACCGATGATGTTCAGCAGTCAGAGCGGATTTTCCCCCGCTTCGCACCGTGCATGCGACTTTCACCGCACACGGCGCTCCATCAATACAGATTTGTTGTTGCATGTATGTGAAGTAATCAGTTTTTCCCTGTAACCGAGTATTTTCTTTTGCGCTTTCTTATCAAATCCACTTATGTCCATCCCAGGCGTGTGTATTGCGTCAAAGCATTGTTTGTGTACTGATACCAGATTGTTGACACGGTTTACCTTGTTCAGCGGAAGATTAGGGTTGATTCTGTGGGTATGGGGGACGTGGCGGATGAGCCACCCGCCGCAGACCCTACATTTGAGTTTGTCACGGTTGAGTGCATACGCCCGGTTCATAACGAACTCAAAATTGTTAAGCCTTGCCCACTTGCCGCTCGCGGCCTGAACTGCTTTGTCAGAAAACGCCTCATCCAGTCTTGCTTGAATGCGTTTCTTTTTTGTACGCTCAAAATACAGTTGCCGGCCTTCTACCGAATAAGGTGTTTCCGCCTGATTTTTGGTAAAAGTTTTCTCCCATCTACAGAAGGTAAGTGCGGTGAAGCCTACGTATATATCGCGGTATCGCACAGAGGGTATCTTTTGTGTGTACTGTTCATGGACGCGGGGAAGATTCTGTACTCTGTTCGCTAGAATCCATTTCCCGTTATACTGCTTTAGGCGGTGCATAGCTGTAAGGTGCAGCCACCTGCTGTATTTCTTCATAGAGACATTCACCCATGTACAGCACTGGTAATACTGTATAAGCCCTCTGATTTGGCTGTTGATACGATGGATTTCTCCAATCAGCTGCTCTTTGCTGTAATGATTCGGGATTTTCTTGATATTTCCCGCAATAGTGTAGACTTTCCGCTTCAACCTGTCTTTGTCTGGTATTGTTCTTGAAATATAGCCTTTTCTTGCTTTGCCTGGGACAAGTTTGAATTGATAGCCAAGGAATTTG
>CAJTKM010000098.1 GCA_910576545.1 Lachnospiraceae bacterium | reverse complement strand
GCCGCGAGCGGCACCGCAATGACAGCGATTGCCGCGAGCGGCACCGCAATGACAGCGATTGCCGCGAGCGGCACCGCAATGACAGCGATTGCCGCGAGCGGCACCGCAATGACAGCGATTGCCGCGAGCGGCACCGCAATGACAGCGATTGCCGCCTCTGCAACGGCAAGAAAAAAAATAGAGCAATCCTCAGTTGCGTGTTCAGCACTTGAGAAAGTGGCAACTATTGTTACGCCTACAACAAACCCGTATTTATATAACGGGAAATGTTTTGTTGTTGCTATCAGCCAGAAATGGAGCAATGGCGGCGGGGCAGGAAAGCAGTCAAATGTGATAGGCAACTACATGGATTCTCCAACAACGACAACAGAGGATACCTATTATAACTTCAATAGCTATAACAAAAGAATCAACAGGTTTGCAAGCAGCATAGAGATTAAATCCAGCACATGGGGCGGAACGGCAACAGGACACTGGAACGGTGCGAAAATTGTAAAAATCAGATAGGAGGCGGGGACAGAATGAAAGGTTTTTTTGAGAAAATGCAGGAGGCACAGCGCAAAACGGAGGAACAGCAGGCGCGTTTTTCCACTGAGATGGACACGCTGCGGAAGGAAAGGCAGGCTGCGGATGCTGTAATGAGCCTTGCTATCGGCGCGGCAGGGCAGAAAACGGAGGCTTTATCGGCAAAGACGGAAAGCCTGATTGCCGGAATGGCGGAACTCGGCGAAGGGCAGGCAAGGGCGGAGCAGGTTGAAGCCCTTGGGAAAGCCGGAGCGGCGGCAATGCAGCTTGCGGCAAGTGCAGGAGCAGAGGTTGCGCGGAGCATTGCGGCATTTACGGGGCATTATCCTGCATGGATCGCGGACGGAGGGACGGAGGGGCTGAACCATATTGCAGAATACAATGGGACGGCTTATATCTGCATCAACCCTATTCAGAGGCTTGCGCACTGGACGCCGGACGCGGCAACGAATAACTACTGTCCTTACCCTTCGGCGGACAGGGACGGGGTTTATCCCTATGTGTCCGGTATGCTGGTATGGGGCGGAATGAAGGTCAGAGGCGGCGATGGGGAAATATAC
>CAJTKM010000097.1 GCA_910576545.1 Lachnospiraceae bacterium | reverse complement strand
TGGAATGCGGGTTTATGACGAACCGCGAGGAGGCGGAACTTCTGAAAAGCGAGGATTACCGCCGGAAATGCGCGGAGGGCATATGCAAGGGCGTATGCGCGTTTTACAAGATGGAATACATATCGCCAGAGAGGCAGGAGCCGGAGCAGGCAGAGCCGCCAACAACGGCAAAGCCGTCATTTAGATACCAGTCCATACGCGACATTCCCGTATGGGGGCAGGCTTTGATTGCGGAAATGGTGGAGAATAAATGTTTCGGGGATGCGGGGCGGATGGATTTGAGCGAAGATATGCTGCGCACAATGGTACTGCTTGACAGGCTGGCGAAAGCCAGGAAAGAAAGGTAGGGTTTCAGGCTTTCCAAGCGTGGAGGTTGGAAAGAGAAAGTTTCTATCGTTTTATATCGAAGGAGGAATTTACATGGAAAATAATAAAAATTTTGGCAATGCGCCGCTGACGCTGGTAAAAAGCCCGCGTGACGGACGGGATTGGAAATACGGGGAGATTGTAGCAGCAAGGGTTTCCCTGCCGGAAAAGGTAAGCCTGCGGGCAGAGTGCGGCCCTGTCAGAAGCCAGGGCGAAGCGGGTTTCTGTCACAGTTTTGCGGGGACCGCATTAAAAAATATGCAGGAGCGGCAGGAATACGGCGACAGGGGCTTTGATTTCTCCCCGCTGGGGCTGGCAAAGGACGTAAAGGCGCGGGACGGCCTGACATTTACGGAAGGAAGTACCCTGCTTGCGGTCTGCAAAGCATTATGCGAAAACGGCGTTTTTGACGAAGCACTTTACCCCTACGGGCAGTATCAGGCGGGGAGCATGGATTTCCCGCCGCTGGGCTTGCAGGAAGGGGAAAAACTGCCGCGCTATTACTGCAAAAACTACGCAAGGCTTGAGGATTTGGAGGATTTGAAACGCTGTGTGAGTGAAAGGAATCCCGTCTTGCTGGGGATTACCTGCACGAAGGAAATCTATGCGCCCACAGACGGGTGTATTGGGCTGCCTATTGGGGAATATCTCATCGGCGGTCACGCGCTCCTTGTTGTTGGCTACGATGATACGAAGGAAAAGACGATTCGCGGAAGGAAATACAGGGGCTTTGTGGAGTGCCAGAACAGCTGGGGGAAGGATTACGGGGACAACGGTTTCCTGTGGATTCCCTACGAATACTTTACATACCGGACGAAGGATTTCGGCATTGGCTTCATCATGGATAT
>CAJTKM010000096.1 GCA_910576545.1 Lachnospiraceae bacterium | reverse complement strand
GATCAGTAGCCGACCTGAGAGGGTGACCGGCCACATTGGGACTGAGACACGGCCCAAACTCCTACGGGAGGCAGCAGTGGGGAATATTGCACAATGGGCGAAAGCCTGATGCAGCAACGCCGCGTGAAGGAAGAAGGGTTTCGGCTCGTAAACTTCTATCAACAGGGACGAAAGAAATGACGGTACCTGAATAAGAAGCCCCGGCTAACTACGTGCCAGCAGCCGCGGTAATACGTAGGGGGCAAGCGTTATCCGGAATTACTGGGTGTAAAGGGTGAGTAGGCGGCATGGTAAGCCAGATGTGAAAGCCTTGGGCTTAACCCGAGGATTGCATTTGGAACTATCAAGCTAGAGTACAGGAGAGGAAAGCGGAATTCCTAGTGTAGCGGTGAAATGCGTAGATATTAGGAAGAACACCAGTGGCGAAGGCGGCTTTCTGGACTGAAACTGACGCTGAGGCACGAAAGCGTGGGGAGCGAACAGGATTAGATACCCTGGTAGTCCACGCCGTAAACGATGAGTGCTAGGTGTCGGGGAGGAATCCCCGGTGCCGCAGCTAACGCAATAAGCACTCCACCTGGGGAGTACGACCGCAAGGTTGAAACTCAAAGGAATTGACGGGGGCCCGCACAAGCGGTGGAGCATGTGGTTTAATTCGAAGCAACGCGAAGAACCTTACCAAGGCTTGACATCCTGATGACAGGCGTAGAGATATGCTTTCCCTTCGGGGCATCGGNGACAGGTGGTGCATGGTTGTCGTCAGCTCGTGTCGTGAGATGTTGGGTTAAGTCCCGCAACGAGCGCAACCCTTACCCTTAGTAGCCATCATTAAGTTGGGCACTCTAGGGGGACTGCCGTGGATAACACGGAGGAAGGTGGGGATGACGTCAAATCATCATGCCCCTTATGTCTTGGGCTACACACGTGCTACAATGGCTGGCAACAAAGTGAAGCGAGACGGCGACGTTAAGCAAATCACAAAAACCCAGTCCCAGTTCGGATTGCAGTCTGCAACTCGACTGCATGAAGCTGGAATCGCTAGTAATCGCGAATCAGAATGTCGCGGTGAATACGTTCCCGGGCCTTGTACACACCGCCCGTCACACCATGGGAGTTGGAAGCACCCGAAGTCGGTGACCTGACCGTAAGGAGGGAGCCGCCGAAGGTGAAGCCAGCGACTGGGGTGAAGTCGTAACAAGGTAGCCGTATCGGAAGGTGCGGCTGGATCACCTCCTTTCTATGGAG
>CAJTKM010000095.1 GCA_910576545.1 Lachnospiraceae bacterium | reverse complement strand
CAAGCCGCCGCGCCCTCCTGCCATTCCGCGCCGCAGTCCGCGCATTTCTTTGCCCGCCTTGCCTGGTAGTCCTCCAAATCCTCCAGCACAACGTCATTGACCCATGTAAAACGCCCAATTCCGCCCTTATCGTTGCGGAAATAGCCGAAATGCACCGTCACTATATCGTCAGATACGCCCGTTCCGCCCCTGCTGGCAGGGTCGCTCTCCGTTTCGTTTTCTACGCTGACATGGTATTTCGCGTAAACATGCTTTTTCGTCATGCCCATATTGACAATAACAAAGTCCATATCATTTATGTCCTTTACCCCGTCCTGGAATATGACCTGCCTCGGGTGGAGGATGCTCACGCAAAGCTCGCCCCGCGTCTGGTGGGTGTGCCGTTCGCTGTCCCATTCCACAAGGAATACGCTGCCGCCCTGTACAGGGGAAATCCTTTCGTCCATATCGTTCATCATTTCAAATGGCTGCCTGTCCGTTTCGTTGCACAGGTAATCCTCAAGCGTTTTCGCAAGCCCTTCGTATTCCTGCCGCCTTGCCGTTACCTTCGGCAGCGGGAAAGAGCTGTCTACCTGTGCCTCTATCAGCTCCGCAACGATGTTCCGCACGCCGCTTGCCTTGTCAGGCGGCTTTTTCCCTCGTTTTTTCCCTGCTGCGGCAGGCGTGGCTTCATTTTTCCTGAGCCGCTCGTTCCATATGTCAATCTTCATGGCCGCTTTTGGCGGCTGTGCAGCAAGGCTCTGCCCTGCCGTTTTGCCGTCCTTTTTTTTCTGCAATGGGTATCCTCCTTCCTTTGCGTTAGGGCTTTAGCCCTTATAGTTTCCGTTTTCCGTATATTCCAGTGAAAGCATATATATCCCGAATGGCTCGTTGTACCGCTCATTCCGCAAACTGAACGCCACCTTGTCAACCTTCTTGATTTTTATTTTCGTCCCCATCGTGCGGGGCGTATCGTCCGTTGAAAAGTTTATCAATTCAAAATTGATATGCGTAAAATCAAAGTACATCGCCCGCGCGCCGCTGTTGAAAATCTCTCCCCAAACGCCTTTGATTTGCGCATAGACGCTCACGCCCGTTGCAATGGCAGGCGCAAGCATCACGTCCACGCGCCGGAAGTTCTTATTCTTGTAGAACAGTTTGCCCATCAGCTCCGGCGTGTCCCATCTGGCGGGTATCGCCGCGCCGTCATCGTTATAGCTTTTCTGGTTGGTTACATCGTCATAAAAACGGAATGTGTTCCCCTTCTCATCGCCGAA
>CAJTKM010000094.1 GCA_910576545.1 Lachnospiraceae bacterium | reverse complement strand
CTTTGCTGTAATGATTCGGGATTTTCTTGATATTTCCCGCAATAGTGTAGACTTTCCGCTTCAACCTGTCTTTGTCTGGTATTGTTCTTGAAATATAGCCTTTTCTTGCTTTGCCTGGGACAAGTTTGAATTGATAGCCAAGGAATTTGGTGTACTTTTTCCGAACATCCGTAATCAGCGTTTTCTCTTTGGATAATGTCAGCTTCATTTTGCTTTGGAGAAAATTTTGCAGCCGGACTTTCCAGTCCTCCGCATGAGCGCGGGTATCTGTGATGATGACAAAATCGTCTGCGTAGCGGACGAGGTATCCAGGGGTTAGATTTGTTCTCTTGCGGAGCGCGTTATATCTGCTGTCTTGGCGTCCGTAAGGAAACTGTGTTTTCTTGTTTTCCCACTGTTTGGAGACCCACTCGTCCATGATATCCAGGTAGACATTTGCCAATAGAGGACTGATAAGTCCCCCTTGTGGTGTGCCTTCCTCGTTTACCTCGCATTCATCCATAATTCCCGCTTTCAGCATAGCCTTGATGATTTGCAGTACCCGTCTGTCCTTCACGCCCATATGATAAAGACGTTTCAAGAGAATGGTGTGGTCGATACAATCAAAGCATTTGCTGATGTCGCCCTCGACAATCCAGTGGTAGCCTGTGTCATGCGTGTTGGATACAATTCTTTCCAGCGCCATCGCAGTATCCCGCATGGGTCTAAAACCGTAGGAGTGTTTGAAAAACTGTGCCTCAAAGATAGGTTCCAGCACAACCCTCATGCACTCTTGTACGATTCTGTCCCGTATGGTAGGGATACCCAACGGACGCTTCTCGGCTTTTCCTGGTTTGTCAATATACACCCGGCGTATTTGTTGCGGTTCAAAGTGCTGAAAGGCTTTTTGGATATCCTTAATTACCCATGGAAAGGGTTTTTGAAGATAATCCTTACGCATTGTTTTGGAATCGACACCGGGTGTTTCACTGCCGTGGTTGCTTTTGATATTGTGAATTGCTGTGATAATGGTCGCTTCTGCTGACATGATTTCCAGCAGGCCCTTGAACGCTGGGCGTTTGCCCACGTTGTAAGCCTCCTTGCTGTGCTGATACAGCTTGTCCATAGTCTCGCGCAGTTGTGTTTCAGTTTTCGGGCAGTCGAATTGTTGTGCCATACGCACCGCCTCCCTTCTGGAATTGGTGTTTCTGGTGTTAGTCAGGTATGCCTACGGCTTCCTCAACTTTCTGTTCACATACAATCTGTACTGACTATGCCCCT
>CAJTKM010000093.1 GCA_910576545.1 Lachnospiraceae bacterium | reverse complement strand
AATACAGGGACTTCCTCCTTTGGGGGGAGTTCCTCGAAGGGCGGCACATCCTACGGCGGCTTTGACCCCAACAAGGACTACGCAGCGGCCATCAACTCCGCAAAGAGCCAGATCGAGCGGGACAGGCTGATTGCGGAGCGGGAGCTAAAGATAGCATGGCAGAACGCGACAGGACAGAACAAGGGTTACACCAACGATATTTACAAAAAGCCGACTTACAGTTTTGGCGGGACTTCCAGCTTTACGCCGCCGAAAATCGTAGACACGCCGAAAGGGCGGTATACAGACAGCTTTCAGGATTTCAGCATAGGCATTGACGCGAAAGAACCACAGCAGAAGGAGGCGGCGCAGAACAGGATCAACAGCGCGATCGCGGCGATGCAGCAGAATATTGAAGCATATGGAACGGCTACGCCGGAGATGCAGGATATTTTCATGCGGGAAAATCAGGACTATGCAGACCAACTGCGGCGTATGGGCGTGGAGCCTTACCAGACGGGCGGGCGGCTATATTACAACCGTCTGCCGAGTGGAGAACAGAAGGAGCCGGAGGGGGCTTATACAGGCGACCACGCTATGAGCCTGCCGGATATTGCGCTTTTGCGGCAGTACCAAACGGCGTACAATGACGCAAAAGCGCGGGGCGATGAAACAGGCATGAATGCCGCTCATGAAATGGCGGAAAAGCTGCGGGCGAATTACCGCGAATATCCCCTGAAAGACAGCAACGGCTACGGGCTGGGCGAAAATGACATTGGTTTTATCCGCGATATGACGGTGCGGACAGACGCATTAGGAGGGCGATTTGTGGACGAATACAACCGGAACAGCGTAACCACGCGGAAATATGACAAGGACGGGAATCTGCAATACACCCATACCGGGAGCATTCCCCGGCATGATGCGCGTGTCGCAAAGGATTTTTCCGAAACGAACAGGAGGCTTGCTTTGCAGGGGAAGGACAACAACACATTTTATTCGCGCGTGGCCGACCCGAACGACCTGAGCCTGAGCAACGGCGATTTCCGGACGAAATACGCGCTTGCGGGCAGTATCGACTTAGGCGGCGGCCCGACAAACGCGTTGGAGGCTTTATTTTCCAGCGCGGATATTTACAACGCCTCACAGCTTAAGCCGGAATATGCGGGGAATGCCTTTGAGGGCATAGACCCGGGGAATTATAACGGCATGACGAAACAGGAGATATGGGACGCTTATAATGGCATAGCCAAAAATCAGGCGGACCAGAGAAATTCCATGCTCAGCCAGCTTCTGGCGCAGTACGATGCGCAGAAAGCGCAGGGCGAGGAGAGTTTTGACGACA
>CAJTKM010000092.1 GCA_910576545.1 Lachnospiraceae bacterium | reverse complement strand
GCTCCGCCTGCCGGAGCACATCATAAAACGGCTTTCGGCGGAGGCGGAGCTTTACAGTACAAACATTGACAGCACGGTTCTTGCGTTAATCTGGATTGCATGGGAGATGCTGGATAGTTGACAGATTATTTAGAACAATGCTTTTAGGAGGAAAGGAGCGAATCCAGATAATCTGTAAGGGCTTTTTTCCCGGCTGCGTCTAAGGCTCTGGATTTCAAAATAAGGGATTTTTCCCATTCGGTGGGATAGATTTCCCCGGTTTCTGTTTCTGCCTGTGGAGCGGAAAGGTGAAGATATAGGCCGACACAGTCATCGGGTACACCGTTTTTGGCAAATATGCGCAGTTCTACATCATGAGAGCTGGCATTTTCTAAATCTTCATAATTATCTGCCTCCCATTCTTCCATACCTATCAGGAAATTAGGGTTAACAGAAAGAGCCTGAGATAATTTTTCGGTCATTTCATTATCAGGTTTTTCTTCCCCTTTTTCCCAAGAGCTGACACGAGCGGGAGAAACGCCAAGGAGTTCTGCAAGTTTATCTTGTGTGATGTTTCGGCTTTTGCGGGCGGCAAGCAAACGTTCTGCAAATTTTTTCATAGGTTTCACCTCCTTTCTCCAATATTGTACAGGAGGGCAATGCGGTTTTCAATGGAATTTGTCAAAATGCTAATTTTCAAGACTTAAATTGTCTAAATGGCAATATTGCAGGTAAATAATTTGTGTGTTGGTGATGAAAAGAAGGAGCGTGGACATGGGTATAAAATTTAGAAACTTAAAGGCAGAGCAAGCACGATACGGATATACAAATGAACAGATGGGGCAATTCCTTGGAATGAGCAGAGGAAGTTATGAAACGAAACTGCGGAACGGGAAATTTTATATAGACGAGATAGGCTTGATTATAAAACTATTTCCACACCTCGGTTACGAGTATTTATTTGCAAAAGAAGGCAGTGAAGTTCCATTTCCTCCATTTGAGGAGGAGAGCAATGATGCCCTGATACAAAAAAATGGTGATAAAGAAAAGGATGGTTGAATGATGGAAGAACAAGACAAAGTAATGCGACACCTGCAATTTGAAAATGAACTTTTGAATAGCAAAGTTGCGGAGCTAAACGCGTTCAGCGTGCGTGACAGTGAAAAGATATGGAAATACCAGATGCTTTGCGTGGGGCTTGCGGGATTATGCGGGCTTTTGGGGCTGGGATTACTCGGAGTGATATTCTCAAAACAGAAAAAACAGTTATAAGGGGTTGTGAAGCCCGGCAGGATTAAGTTACTAACAAAGGAGGCGGGTTAATTTTGGAGATCAGAATGATTCTCGTTTG
>CAJTKM010000091.1 GCA_910576545.1 Lachnospiraceae bacterium | reverse complement strand
TAGTGTCAAGAATAATGCGCAAAATAGTTTGCAGGCTCTGGCAGAATAAAATCAGCCAGCAGTAGAGGCATCCCCCAGGGCAGCCTCTAAGTGCTTCATATTCATGTACTTCTTGTTGCCCCACTGGGTGCCAGCTACATGGCGGAGCCTGGCACAGACCAGCATCAAAGCAGAATTGCCATCCGGGAAGCAGCCCACTACTCTGGTGCGGCGGCGGATCTCCCGGTTGAGCCGTTCAATGACATTGTTGGTGCGGATACGAGTCCAGTGTTCGCTGGGAAAGTCGCAATAGGTCAGCGTCTCTTCAATGCCATCCTCTACTTTCTTGGCCGCCTCCTTCAGCTTCATTTCCCGTAGCTGGGCCACCACGGCCTTAGCTTTCTCACGGGAAGCTTTTTTGCTCTCCTGGGCGTGGATCGCCTTAAGCATCTTGGCCACCAGCTTCACCTTGGAACGGGGAACCACAGAAAAGACATTGCGGTAGAAATGGACGGTACACCGCTGGTATTTGGCCTCCGGGAACACTTCTCCCACAGCCTCCAGCATACCAGAACACTTGTCCCCAACCACCAGCTTGACCCCGTCCAGGCCACGGCCTCGCAGCCATTGGAAGAAGCTGACCCAACTGGCCTTGTCCTCTTTCATACCCTCAGCGGCGCCTAAAACCTCACGGTATCCGTCCTCATTTACCGCAATCGCCACCAGAACGGCTACATTCTCATACTCTCCGCCCCAGTTCCGCCGCAGATAGATCCCGTCCACATAGACATACGGATAGCGTCCGCCTTGTAAAGGCCGGTTGCGCCAATCCTCAATGTGAACATACGCTTTTTTGTTCAGCTCGCTGATGGTCGCTGGGGACACTTTGCTGCCCCATAGTGCCTCGGTGATATCCTCTACCCTGCGCACCGAGACGCCAGCCAGGTACATTTCGATGAGAGCTTCCTCCACACTGCTTTCGCGCCGGCGATACCGCTCTATAATGGCCGTTTCAAACGAGACTCCCTTCAGGCGGGGCACATGGAGCGTAACATCGCCGGAGGTAGTGGTAAGGTTTCGGCTGTAGTGACCACTACGGTACCCCTGGCGAGCCTCATTTCGCTCATACCGGGCTGCCTGAGTCAGTTTCTCCGCCTCCTGCTCCAGCAGCGCATTCAGCGTTTCTTCCACGCTCCCGCGAACCAGCTCTTTAAGTTGACCCTTGATTACTTCTTCATTTAGCTGTACAATCTTCTCTGACATGGTTTGCTGTCTCCTCTCTGAATGGTGTGTCGCTACTTCATTCTACCAGAAGGCTGCAAACCTTGTCTTTTTTATTTGCGCAACTTATTGTACCTTATC
>CAJTKM010000090.1 GCA_910576545.1 Lachnospiraceae bacterium | reverse complement strand
TCCATGATGAAGCCAATGCCGAAATCCTTCGTCCGGTATGTAAAGTATTCGTAGGGAATCCACAGGAAACCGTTGTCCCCGTAATCCTTCCCCCAGCTGTTCTGGCACTCCACAAAGCCCCTGTATTTCCTTCCGCGAATCGTATTTTCCTTCGTATCATCGTAGCCAACAACAAGGAGCGCGTGACCGCCGATGAGATATTCCCCAATAGGCAGCCCAATACACCCGTCTGTGGGCGCATAGATTTCCTTCGTGCAGGTAATCCCCAGCAAGACGGGATTCCTTTCACTCACACAGCGTTTCAAATCCTCCAAATCCTCAAGCCTTGCGTAGTTTTTGCAGTAATAGCGCGGCAGTTTTTCCCCTTCCTGCAAGCCCAGCGGCGGGAAATCCATGCTCCCCGCCTGATACTGCCCGTAGGGGTAAAGTGTTTCGTCAAAAACGCCGTTTTCGCATAATGCTTTGCAGACCGCAAGCAGGGTACTTCCTTCCGTAAATGTCAGGCCGTCCCGCGCCTTTACGTCCTTTGCCAGCCCCAGCGGGGAGAAATCAAAGCCCCTGTCGCCGTATTCCTGCCGCTCCTGCATATTTTTTAATGCGGTCCCCGCAAAACTGTGACAGAAACCCGCTTCGCCCTGGCTTCTGACAGGGCCGCACTCTGCCCGCAGGCTTACCTTTTCCGGCAGGGAAACCCTTGTTGCTACAATCTCCCCATATTTCCAGTCCCGCCCGTCACGCGGGCTTTTTACCAATGTCAACGGTGTATTTCCAAAATTTCTGTTGTTTTCCATAATGAAGTCCTCCTGTCTGTATACTTCTTTTCCAACCTTCGGGTTTACATCGTCCAAAGTCCAGCCACCGCCCCCCTTTTATGCCCGAATGGGCTTGAAGGGAGGGGATTAACAAGGGGAACTTTGTTCCCCTTGTTTCGACTGCGGGGGGTGCGGGGGACCATTCCGAAACGGTCCCCCGCGTTTTGGCTACTTTTGCTCCAAAAGTAGCCCCCCGGAGGGATACTCCCGATTTACACAATTCTCGAGTCCTATTTTGCATCTCTGGCTTTCATGAACCGTTCCATTAAAACCATCACCCGCAGCATATCCTCACTTAAATCCATCTTTTCCGCATCCCCGAAGCATTTATTTTCCGCCATCTCCGCAATCAAATCCTGTCCCCATACAGGAATCTCCTGTAAAGTCTGGTACCTGTATGACGGCTTTGCCGTTGTTGGCGGCTCTGCATCTTCCGACTCCTGCCTCTCTGGCGATATGTATTCCATCTTGTAAAACGCGCATACGCCCTTGCATATGCCCTCCGCGCATTTCCGGCGGTAATCCTCGCTTTTCAGAAGTTCCGCCTCCTCGCGGTTCGTCATAAACCCGCATTCCACAATGACCGCG
>CAJTKM010000089.1 GCA_910576545.1 Lachnospiraceae bacterium | reverse complement strand
CCTTCTCCTTGCTGAAACTTTTCATTTTTCTTTCCCCCATTTCTTGACAAACCTTCATCTTTCTGTTTTAATATTAGTAATAGGCTTTTCATTTCTATCTATTACTATTATAAAGACGGTGGGAAAGCAAAAATCGGTACCACCCTGCAAAAAAATTTTGTGAAACAGAAAAAATTCGGGCACGGACAGAAAGTCTGGGCTTGTGGTTCGTTGAAAAGTAAATATTACAGGGAGAAATGCCATTGCGTAAGACAGTAGAAGCATTGCTGAGGCAAAAAAATTTAACCCACGCCCAGCGAAATGAAATATTAAAATGGGAAACTGTATTGGACGAACTAGACCATGAAGATGAACTCAACGAGCGGCGGCACAGCGAAAAACGCGACCTGTTAGACTTGGGTTTAATGGAGTGCGAAAACAGCGAAGAATATATTGCCACGAAAATTTTGCTGAGGATCTGCCGCTCCGATACCGGCTGGCTGGAATGGATTTTCTCCAAAAAATGTTCTGACCTGCATCAGCTTGTCGGCAGTAAATGTATCTCTGTCGCCCTGAAAAACCTTACATATCGGCAAAAACAGGTTTTATTTTTGCTCTATGTCCACGGTTTTTCTACAGAGGACGCTGTCGCCATGCTGGGCAGCAGCGCGAGGAATATCCGCAAGCACAAGGAACGCGCACTCAAAAATATCCGAAAATACTTATCGGGAAAGGAAGAATGAAAATGGAAAATTCAAATGCAATGGCTATGTTCAAAAATAGGATCTCACAATGGGTGAAATACTCTGATTACATCATCCTAGAACAAAATGGCAAGAAATACATCTCTCCCGCCCCCGGTTCCCGCATGAGCATATACGACCCGCTCGCGGATGCCGAAGAGCTGGTTACCGACTTCCTAAACTGGGGAAGAAGATTTTATGGAAATGAATTTGATGAACCCACTGATAAAATTGCTATGGAAATTGCTTCCAAATATGGTCTGGCCGGCTGGATGGTCGCCTTGCCAAAAGACAGAAAATTCTCTTCTTACGAAGAAACCTATCTGGGTGCCAGCGGCAAAATTTTCGGCAAAGGAAACAATATGAAGACAAAAGAATACATCCAATGCTTTACTGCGCATGATCCTTATGAAGATGATCCCAAAATCGCATATATCATGCATCGGGAAGATATATACAACATCGTCTTTTCCAGCCGCTACCGTGAACCTTTTCTATGGAGTACGATATTTGCAGCTATCCTTTATGCGCATTTTACATCTATCATGGACAACGGCGATAGCAGAACCCCTTCCAGCAAACGGCTGTCATCTGAGCATATGGCGATCGCATCCAACAATTCCGGCCTATCGCTCCAAATGTGGTCTGGGGATTCCCCCGAAATGTTCTGGTGCTTTGACAGCTTAAAAGCTGCTGTCGAAACTGCATATTGCGCTTTTTTGACTGCCAATACCCACCCGCTCCGCGTCTGCAAACATTGCGGCAAGATATATTACCATACCCACAGCCGGAACGAGTTTTGCTC
>CAJTKM010000088.1 GCA_910576545.1 Lachnospiraceae bacterium | reverse complement strand
CCTCCCTGATGTTGACGCGGTTGTACAACAGAGGATTGATGCGGCGATTGCCCGCCAGTTCGGCGGCATGACAAACCCTTATACGGGGCGGCCGATTACAACGGAGGCGGAGCTTGCCGCCTACCAGCAGGCATTTGCGGCGGAGGAACAGGAACGACGGCTCAGGGAAAGCGGCATTGACAGGAATATCCTGAATGACGCAATCAGCGGGCACCCGATTGTGCAGCAGGCTAATGCAATGCTGCATGAACAGCAGCAGAGGCAGGCAAACGATTTTATGGCACAGGAGTTTGCCGCGCTTTTGCAGGAGTTCCCGGACTGCGGGCTGAAAGAGGCGCGGGAACTTATGAACACGCCCGAGGGCATGGAAACGCTGCGCCTTTGGCAGAGCGGCCCCATCAGCTTAAAAACGGCATACGCGGCAACGCATTTGAATGAAATCAAGGCAAAGCAGAGTAAAGCTGTGCGGCAGGGCGTTATGAACGAGGTAAACGGCAGGGCGCACCTGCGGCAGACAAACAACGGCGGACAGGCAGGGGCGGAAATGCCCGCGGAAACTATGGAAGAATACAGGACTTTCGGCATTGGGAAAGACGATGCAGAACGCCTTGAAATTTGGAAACGCGTCAATGCAAAAGGATAAAGGGGGAAACGGAAATGTTCAAAATTCATCACAGGGAGATTGACAATGTGGAGCCGTTCTTACTGCTCCCCATTACGGAGGGCGAGGCTTACAGCCTTGGCGAAGCCCTGAAACTTGCGGAGGGCAGGGCAACGAAATGCGGCGCGGCGGAGCTGCCGGAGTATATTTGTGCCGGCCCTTGCGATGCACTTTATGTTCCGGCGTTTCCGGTACATAAGACAACCGTATTTGAAGCGGAATATACGGCAAAGCCCGCGGTCGGCGCAAAGGTTACGCTGCATACAGACGGATTGCAGGTCACAGCAACGGCAGGCGGGGCGTTTGAAGTGCTGGGCGTTGACGAAACGGCACAAACGGCAACAGGGAAATTTGTAGAAATGGCAACGGCATAAATAGCGGAACGTATCTGTTCATACAAACGGAAAACAAGTCGGGGGCTTGAAGGCAAAGCCTGAGAACCCCGACTTAGAGCGAGAAAAGGAGTGAATGAGCATGGCGGGAATTATTTTCAGCAAATCAAGCGGCGTGAATGATTCGATTTTCGGCAAAAGCCAGGAGCCTATTAAGGCAATCATCATGCAGGCGGTAGAAAGTTTTCAGGAAAAGAGCCTGATTGACAAGCTGTTTTACATGGACAAAAGCAAGAACCATTCGGAGAAATACACCATTGAAACCGCGCTGGGCGACTTTTCGCCCGTAGGGGAAAACGGGGCTTACCCTGTGACGGGATTTCAGGAAGGTTTTGCGAAGGTTATTGAGCCGGATACATGGAAATCCCAGTTTGCGGTGACACAGGAAATGATTGAGGACGCGAAAATCGGTAAAATCAAGAGCCGCGTCAAGCAGTTTACGCTTTCCTACAACAGGACGCGTGAAAAATACGGCGCGGGGCTTCTGGCTCTTGGCACGCAAAAGATGATTACATTCGGCGGCAAGACGTATGACGCGACCTGTGCGGACAAGACCGCGCTGTTTAACGCGGCGCACCCCAGCGCGACAAAGGGGAGCAAGCTGACGCAGAGCAATCTGTTCAAGGCGGCGTTCAG
>CAJTKM010000087.1 GCA_910576545.1 Lachnospiraceae bacterium | reverse complement strand
TCAGGTTTCGTAAATAATCTGCACACCGTAGGCTTTCGCCGCTTCATGCTCCAAACGGCATCCACGGGCGGTATCCCAGCCCTTGCAGAAATATGCCGCGTGGCAAAGACTCATGTTTTCCAGTGACTTTGCAAGGAAACACAACGGGATTTGTACAACGCCCCTCTTTTCCATGTTTTCCTTGTCATACCATTCGTCAGTAAAAAGCGTATTAACAACCTCAAAGCCCATTTCTTCAAGGGCTTTTACTGCCTTTTCCCGCGTTGCAATAATTTCTTCGTCTGTCTGTCCTGCCATCGGCTGGCTCAACATTGCTTTCCTTTTTCCAATTTCTTTACACATAATATCTTCCTCCTCGTTATTACCACCAACCGGATTTACTGTAAAACCCGCCGCCATTGCCATTGTTCCGGCTGTCTGCCGTCCTGCCGCTCTGCTTCAGTTCTTCCAGCCATGTCATAAATTCATTCATGTATATCTGGGCTATGCTGATGTCATCGTCCTTGTAAAGCTGACCCGCCATATAGAGCGCGACCATGCTTGCTTCTTCCGGGTGTAGCTCAATCACGGTATTCCCCGGCGTTTCCTTCGTTACCTTCGGCGGGTATGCGTTATACCATATGCGGAATGTCCCGCCCGCCCCCTCCGGCAGGAGCAGAACGCCCGCCCCTTCCGTCCGGTAATCCTGATACAGCCCATAGCCGTCCGCCTCGCCGTGATAGATTTCCTCCAGGCTGTAAAAATCCGGCGCAAGCCTTTTCAGGTCGTACCCGTTCCAGCCGCCCATGCTGAAATCCGCTTTCGGTGCGTCTGTACTTCCAAAATCCAGCGTTGTACATTTGCGTATGTACCGCCCCGCCGTTGCCAGAATCAGCATTGCTTCATTCGCGGCGGCAGGCATACTCTTGATGTACTGTTGTGTGTTGCTGTCCTGCGTCAGCGTGTCGCCCTTTATTTCAAAAATCTTTTGCAGGCAGGTAATGCGCAGGTCGTCCCAAGTCATGTATAGTCCGCCTCTCTTTCGTTTGCGAAACCGCGGAAGGGTTCGGGAAACGAAGCGTTTCCCGAATAAAATCCGCAGAAGGGGCTTTGCTCCTTCGAGGAAAACAGCGCGTTTCAAGCGGTTTCACCGCGCCGGAACTCGTCTGTTTCCACCTTTGCATTACGCGAGGGTGATTCCCTCCGTAAAGCCCTCCCCGCAAAGCGCGATCCCGCGCCAGTTGTTGAACCCTGCCGCAAATCTCGCCCTGCCGCTGAATACATTCGCGTCTGTGTTGTTGTCGATGTAGCTGCGTACTGCCAGCGGTACCCTGTCAATCCAGGGCAGGCACATATAATCCTGCAAAAACTGGCTGTCCGCCATGAAGAAATACGGCTTTCCGTTCAGCGTTGCGGGCAGGTAATTCCATACCAGCACATTCCAAAGCCCGACCTGAAAATTCCACGCATTATTACTGCTGTCAGGGTCAAGCTCCGAACCGACCGCCGCAAATACCGCACGCTTCAGCGCGCCGGAATTGGGAATGATAATCGTATCCGGCATCACGTTCAGCAGGTTCCCGTCATCGTCCGTAAATTTCTGCATCATTTCCTGCATCGTATCCATCACGCCCTGACTGAACGCCGCCTTGAACAGATTGCTCTGCGTCAGCTTGCTCCCCTTTGTCGCGCTGGGGTGCGCCGCGTTAAACAGCGCGGTCTTGTCCGCACAGGTCGCGTCATACGTCTTGCCGCCGAATGTAATCATCTTTTGCGTGCCAAGAG
>CAJTKM010000086.1 GCA_910576545.1 Lachnospiraceae bacterium | reverse complement strand
GAACCTTTTGGGACGGAAATGGAAAGAAAGTTTTTTGAGCAACGGGAGTGCGACAGTTTATCAGCTTACGACAAAGGACCTGGACGCTGACGCTGTGGAAGTGCGCATTATGACAAAAGAGGGCGAATGGACGGACAAAAAAGAAGGGTCGGATTTCACAGTAGACAGGAAAGCGGGAACCGTCACTTTCAAAACCGCACCGGGGAACAGCCCGGTAAAAGGCTATGACAATGTGGAGATTACGGCGGCGAAAACGCGGAAGGGCTACGCGGACAAAATCAACAAATGCTGCATCGTTTCACTGTTCGGCGTAAACGGCAGCATGGACAGGATGTTCATCAGCGGAAACCCTGACTTCCCCAACCAGGACTGGTACTGCCGGATGGCGGACGGTTTTTTCTGGGGCGACCTCTGGTACAGCGTCTTAGGGCAGGACGGGAGCGCGATTGTCGGGTACAGCATTATCAACGACCGCCTTGCCGTACATAAGAACATCGCCGAGGAAGGGCGCAACGTGATACTGCGCAAGGGCGAGATACAGACGCAGGCAAGCGCGGACGGCAAAAGCACTACGGAAACGGCGGTATTCCCCATTGTGGGGACGCTCTCCGGCAGGGGCGCGCTGGGAAAATACGCGTTCGGCTATCTGGGCAGTGAACCGCTGTTCCTGACGGACGTTGGCGTTATGGCTATCACAGCGGCAGACCTGACGGGCGAGAAATACAGCCAGAACAGGAGCTTTTTCATCAACAACGCACTGGCGGCGGAAAAAAACCTTGCGGACAGCTTCGCGTTCGTATGGCGGGATTTTTACCTGCTTTCCACAGGCAAAGGGCGGGTTTACCTTCTGGACGGGCTGCAAAAGCAGTATGAGAAAAACAGCCCTTACAGCCATTTCCAGTATGAATGCTACTTCTGGGAGAACGTCCCCGCGCGGGTGTTCTGGGAGGACGCGGAGGGACGGCTCTGTTTCGGCGATGAGAAGGGGAACACATTCCGTTTTTATGACGATGTAACCAACCAGAAAAGCTATAACGATGACGGCGCGGCGATACCCGCCAGATGGGACACGCCGGAGCTGATGGGCAAACTGTTCTACAAGAATAAGAACTTCCGGCGCGTGGACGTGATGCTTGCGCCTGCCATTGCAACGGGCGTGAGCGTCTATGCGCAAATCAAAGGCGTTTGGGGAGAGATTTTCAACAGCGGCGCGCGGGCGATGTACTTTGATTTTACGCATATCAATTTTGAATTGATAAACTTTTCAACGGACGATACGCCCCGCACGATGGGGACGAAAATAAAAATCAAGAAGGTTGACAAGGTGGCGTTCAGTTTGCGGAATGAGCGGTACAACGAACCGTTCGGGATTTACATGTTGTCGTTAGAGTATACGGAAAACGGCAATTATAAGGGCTAAAGCCCTAACGCAAAGGAAGGAGGATACCCATTGCAGAAAAAAAAGGACGGCAAAACGGCAGGGCAGAGCCTTGCTGCACAGCCGCCAAAAGCGGCCATGAAGATTGACATATGGAACGAGCGGCTCAGGAAAAATGAAGCCGCGCTTGCCGAAGAATTTACCAGAATGGATCAGCGGGCGAAACTGTACAACGGAACACGGGACATTGAAGCCACGCCTGCCGCAGCAGGGAAAAAACGAGGGAAAAAGCCGCCTGACAAGGCAAGCGGCGTGCGGAACATCGTTGCGGAGCTGATAGAGGCACAGGTAGACAGCTCTTTCCCGCTGCCGAAGGTAACGGCAAGGCGGCAGGAATACGA
>CAJTKM010000085.1 GCA_910576545.1 Lachnospiraceae bacterium | reverse complement strand
GCTCTTGGCACGCAAAAGATGATTACATTCGGCGGCAAGACGTATGACGCGACCTGTGCGGACAAGACCGCGCTGTTTAACGCGGCGCACCCCAGCGCGACAAAGGGGAGCAAGCTGACGCAGAGCAATCTGTTCAAGGCGGCGTTCAGCCAGGGCGTGATGGATACGATGCAGGAAATGATGCAGAAATTTACGGACGATGACGGGAACCTGCTGAACGTGATGCCGGATACGATTATCATTCCCAATTCCGGCGCGCTGAAACGAGCGGTATTTGCGGCGGTCGGTTCGGAGCTTGACCCTGACAGCAGTAATAATGCGTGGAATTTTCAGGTCGGGCTTTGGAATGTGCTGGTATGGAATTACCTGCCCGCAACGCTGAACGGAAAGCCGTATTTCTTCATGGCGGACAGCCAGTTTTTGCAGGATTATATGTGCCTGCCCTGGATTGACAGGGTACCGCTGGCAGTACGCAGCTACATCGACAACAACACAGACGCGAATGTATTCAGCGGCAGGGCGAGATTTGCGGCAGGGTTCAACAACTGGCGCGGGATCGCGCTTTGCGGGGAGGGCTTTACGGAGGGAATCACCCTCGCGTAATGCAAAGGTGGAAACAGACGCGTTCCGGCGCGGTGAAACCGCTTGAAACGCGCCGTATGGCAGGCTACGCCTGCTGTTGGCCGGCAGTCGCGAAGCGACCGCACGGCTGTTTTCCTCGAAGGAGCAAAGCCCCTTCTGCGGATTTTATTCGGGAAACGCTTCGTTTCCCGAACCCTTCCGCGGTTTCGCAAACGAAAGAGAGGCGGACTATACATGACTTGGGACGACCTGCGCATTACCTGCCTGCAAAAGATTTTTGAAATAAAGGGCGACACGCTGACGCAGGACAGCAACACACAACAGTACATCAAGAGTATGCCTGCCGCCGCGAATGAAGCAATGCTGATTCTGGCAACGGCGGGGCGGTACATACGCAAATGTACAACGCTGGATTTTGGAAGTACAGACGCACCGAAAGCGGATTTCAGCATGGGCGGCTGGAACGGGTACGACCTGAAAAGGCTTGCGCCGGATTTTTACAGCCTGGAGGAAATCTATCACGGCGAGGCGGACAGCTATGGGCTGTATCAGGATTACCGGACGGAAGGTGCGGGCGTTCTGCTTCTGCCGGAGGGGGCGGGCGGGACATTCCGCATATGGTATAACGCATACCCGCCGAAGGTAACGAAGGAAACGCCGGGGAATACTGTGATTGAGCTGCACCCGGAGGAGGCAAGCATGATCGCGCTCTATATGGCGGGTCAGCTTTACAAGGACGATGACATCAGCATAGCCCAGATATACATGAATGAATTTATGACATGGCTGGAAGAACTGAAGCAGAGCGGCAGGACGGCAGACAGCCGGAACAATGGCAATGGCGGAGGGTTTTACAGCCAGAAAGGATGGTTTTGAATATGAAGGGGGAAAACAATATGTGCAAAGAAATCAGAAAAAGGCAAGCTATGTTAAGCCAGCCGATGGCGGGAAAGACAGATGAAGAAATTATTGCAACGCGGGAAAAGGCAATAAAAACCCTTGAAGGAATGGGATATGAAATTGTCAATACGCTTTTTACTGACGAATGGTACGACAAGGAGAACATGGAAAAGCGGGGAGTTGTGCAGATTCCGTTGTGTTTCCTTGCAAAGTCACTGGAAAACATGAGTCTTTGCCACGCGGCATATTTCTGCAAGGGCTGGGATACCGCCCGTGGATGCCGTTTGGAGCATGAAGCGGCGAAAGCCTACGGTGTGCAGATTATTTACGAAACCTGA
>CAJTKM010000084.1 GCA_910576545.1 Lachnospiraceae bacterium | reverse complement strand
CTGGCCGCGCTGTCCCGGCAGATGTGGTTCCAGTAGCGCCCATACTTTGTCACTTATGTCGTGTCGGTGATAGGAAGCATCCATCTTTTTCTCTCCTGTCCTTTAAGATGCTTCCATTTTATCACAATCCATTCACCTTGTGTAGACACTATCTAACAAAATGCTAACAAACTTCCGGAAAACGTGCCAAAACATCATTTTGGAAAAAACCCTGATATTTCAATGTGTTTCAGCCAGAAAGCCCATGATTGCAGGCTTTTTCGGCGTTCTGGGAAACCTTAGATAACACTAGGCAACACTCCATAACACTCGACCAGACGCACTCGAAATCAGGTAGCCCTCCGGGGCTCGTGGGTTCGAATCCCACCGTCTCCGTATTCTCAAATCCTGCTGTATTAGCAGGATTTTTCTTTTTCCCCCAACCGCATGGAATGCGGTTGGAAATCGGGGTCTGGGGCATGATGCCCCAGTGGGGTTCGGGGCAAAGCCCCGAGGTTTTTTTCTTTAACAACCCAACGCCTTCCCGATCGCCTCCGCTGATTGCAGCTTCGCGCTAAAATCAATGTGTGAATAGATGTCGGCAGTCGTGGGAAAGCTGGAACGCCCGCTGATATAGTTCGGCTTGAACAGCTCCCCCTTCTCGTTTACGCAGATATAATCCAGATACTCCTTGGAATAGCTTTTCCCGAACACCCTCCGTCGCTCCTCCTGCCACTGTTTCAGCTTCAAAAGCTCTCCTTCCACAAACGGGACCAGCGGCAACGTCCGGTAGCTGGACTTCGTTTTCAACTTGTCCTCCGCATAAACAATGGGTTTTCCGTCCTCCCTGACTTGGGCAACCTTGTGGTTGACCATCAAGATCTTTTTCTCAAAATCCACCGCACTCCAGCGCAGGCCAAGCACCTCGCTCCGCCGTAAGCCATAGTATGCCGCCAGCAAAATCGGGACGTAGATTGGGCCGTCCTTCGCCATTTCCAGCAGGGCAGCCGTTTCCTCTTTCGCATAATACTGCGCAATGTGCCGGTTTTTCTTGGGCCTTGTCACCAAGTCCGCAGGATTCGTTCAAAATTTCATCATAAAGCGCCTGAATATGCTGCGGCTTCACCTCCGAAATCGCCAGGTTCAGCTTTTCAAAATGCGGTTTGATACGGCTTTTATATAGCTGTTCATAGCTCCCATAGGTCGCCCGCTCGATGGTCGGGCGGATAGTTTTGAACCACTCCTCCATGAAATCAACGAACAAAATACCGTCCCCTTCGAGATTTTCCATCTGCTCTTTCTTCTCATATTCCTGCTTCAGATTTTCTAAAAACTCTATTGCTTTTCTTTTGTTTCCCTTGACCGGCAACTTAGTGCTGACGGATTTCTGCTTCCGTTTCCCATCTTCATAGTAACTGATTACGGCGTAATAAATGCCGTTCCTCTCGTAAAGGTTTCCCTTAATCATCGCATCCTCCTTCCTCCGGAACACCCAAACGCCAAACCGTTTGGGTATGTTACCATTGGTTTCCCGTCAGTTCAAGTCGTTTCCCTTATCTTCACAAAGATATTCGATTACACAAATTTTCGGAATCAAGTATTTCCTCCCAAGCCTGACCGATTTGATTTTGCCGACGCGCAGGAGTTTATAAGCCGTTGTTTTTCCAATCCCGCCCAGCATTTTTTGCAGTTGTTCCGGGCTGACTACGTCCGGATATTCCGAAAACATTTTCCTTGAAACCTTCTCCTTGCTGAAACTTTTCATTTTTCTTTCCCCCATTTCTTGACAAACCTTCATCTTTCTGTTTTAATATTAGTAATAGGCTTTTCATTTCTATCTATTACTATTATAAAGACGGTGGGAAAGCAAAAAT
>CAJTKM010000083.1 GCA_910576545.1 Lachnospiraceae bacterium | reverse complement strand
CCCCACTGGCCGCGCTGTCCCGGCAGATGTGGTTCCAGTAGCGCCCATACTTTGTCACTTATGTCGTGTCGGTGATAGGAAGCATCCATCTTTTTCTCTCCTGTCCTTTAAGATGCTTCCATTTTATCACAATCCATTCACCTTGTGTAGACACTATCTAGGTCTAATGATGTTCAGATGATTATGCTTCTATCTCGTCAACAAGCCTTTTGAGCTTCTTTGAATCATACAGCTTTCTCAGGTTTGTTTCGTTTGTAGGGATTTCATAGGCATTATGGATAATCCTGTCCATGATGGAATCCGCCTGCGTCCCTCCGCCGAGCCTGTTATGCCATTCATCCACAGGATACTGTCCGACAAAGATTGTTGAGTTATTACCACTGCGTTGTTCAAACAGCTCATAGAGGTTCTTGGCATCCTTTTCAGTAAGTTTATAATTCAGCCATTCATCAAGGATGAGGATCTGGTAGTTACCGATCCTTTTCCTGTATTTTGTAAGTTCCCTGAGGTTGTCGCTCTGGTTCTCAAAGTTACGCATCAGGTCAGGCATCCTGATATACAAAACCCTGTAAGTCTGTCTGCATGCTTCCACGCCAAGGGCACATGCAAGGTAAGTCTTTCCCGCACCGGTCGGTCCTGTGATGATAAGATTTGTTGCATTGGCAACAAATCCCATTGTGGCGAGATTCAGAATCGTGGACTTTTTTATCTGCCTTGCATCATAATCCAGTGACTCGATGCTTGCGGAAGGATATTTAAAATAGGCATTTTTGATAAGCCGGTTTATGAGCCTGTTCTCCCGTTCCTGTATCAGTGTTTCAAGGAGCAGTTCCAAACGCTTTTCGTAGCTTAGATCCACAAGCTTTATATCTTTTTCCTGCATTTCTATGATCCTTGCAAGGTCGCCAAGTTCCAATACCGATAAACTCTTTTTTATTTCAATGTTCATTTGTTGTCTCTCCTTTTCTGTAGTAATCCGCGCCTCTGACAATTCCGGATTTTTTATTGTTTTCCTTAAACTCTGTAAGTTCTTTCTCACTGTTTATGCTCTTTGCATTGGAATAGATGGTCTCATAATAAGGCATATGGTATTGCCTGAGCGCTTTATCACATGCTTTTTCAAGGATCTGGGGTGAATAGATGTCAGCTATGGAAAGTATGGCTCCTGCTGTCTGCATGGGCTGTTCTTCTACTTTTGCCTCGTCAAACATCCTGCGGATTACTTCAAAGGTTTTGGGGCCTGTTTCCCTTGCCCTGTCGCGCAGGGCATCCACTGACAGATTTTTCCGGAGCGGAAATGGCAGATGAGCTGGCTCTGTCCGCATGCCGTTTGCCATATGTCTGGGAAGTATCTGATGTCTTCCTATCTCTGTTCTGTTATAATAGATAAATACAAGATGGCTGTTAAATTTGACATCCACCTTGCAGCCGATATATCTGTATGGAACGGAGTACTGGCCTTTGTTCCACCATATATGGGAGTTGCTGCCAACTTTATGCCCATAAGACCATTCACAGACTTCATAGGGGACAAGCGGCAGGGTTCTCAGATATGGCTTTTCTTCCATTTCAAAGATGCTCCGGCGGCTGCCGGGGCGTTTTTGGAACGGCTTGTCATTGAATTCTTTTACTGCTTTCCGGATACCAGCATTTAATGCGGCTAATGATGTGAATACATCGTTCCTGAGTTTTGCGATGACAGCCGTGGCGATCTTACCCACAGAACCTTCAACGCTTGCTTTCTGCTTCGGCTTTTTGATGCCTGTAGGCATGATGGCAACGGAATAATACTCGCCAAGGGAAAGATAGGCCTCATTTAGTATGATCTCGCCTCTTTTAGGATGCAGGGTCACTCCGGTTTTCAGGTTATCACAGACAATCTTTACTGGTGTGCCGCCAAAGAACTGGAACATGTTCACATGACAGGAAAGCCATGCTTTTTCATTCATGCTTGTTGCGGCTTCCACATAGATCATCTGACTGTATGGCATTGTTGCAACAAACAGGTATGCCGTTACACGCTCACCGGTATCAGGGTCCATATAGTTCATTGACGGACCTGACCAGTCGACTTCAACCTCTAATCCGGGTTTATGC
>CAJTKM010000082.1 GCA_910576545.1 Lachnospiraceae bacterium | reverse complement strand
TGAACATCATTAGACCTAATATTGCCTCTGTTGTATTTTCAAGCGACAGGGGCATACTATATCTTGTGTCTGAGGTGGCTCTCAAGGAAGAAATTTCCGGGTGGCTCTGAAGCGGGAAACTGGTGGCTCCCAAGGGGGATAATATTCAGCATGGTTTCTCTATCGGAGCTGGTCTTGCCGGTCGTAGCGCAGATGTCCGTTTCGGACCTTCGCGTGGCTCACAATCTTGATATGCCCCTGTTCCTGGCGTTCCAGGGACTTTTTATATCCTTCCTCGGTGAGAAAGGCG
The DNA here is from genome assembly GCA_910576545.1 of Lachnospiraceae bacterium. Classification (GTDB taxonomy): domain Bacteria; phylum Bacillota; class Clostridia; order Lachnospirales; family Anaerotignaceae; genus Anaerotignum_A. The sequence continues at coordinate 1,833 of CAJTKM010000082.1, read as the reverse complement.
CGGCTGCGTTCCCCTTTCCAGCCAACAGGGGAATCAGCGGTCAGGGTATCAAAAATAATCATGTGCCGGGTGTCCTCCGCGAACCGGTTTAAGTCCATGTAACTATGGCCGGAATACTCCCGCGCCCCGGCTTTAAGCCGCATTTCCTCCATCAGCTGGCCGATGGTCTTTTGCTCAGGCATGGTGTGCGCCCCCTTTCTCCCGGCCCTGGCCTTTCACCGTCAGAATCCCGTCCAGCGTGGTGGCGGTGATCCGCAGGCGTTCAGCGGTGGCAATATCGTTTTTGACCGTTTCATCGGTCGAGTGTCCACAGACCACCAGCACATGGGATCGGCGCAGGTAATCTCTGGCGATGTCGATTCCGTCCTTGTGTTCCTGGGGGATTTCATCCTTCAAAAACAGCGGCAGGAACAAAACAGGGCAGACCGGGGAATATCCGGCGTCATACACCTGGCGGCAGTAGCTGGCGGCGTTTGCCGCGTTTTCATGGGGGTTCTTGCTCCAGGGAGCGGTGATATACGCAAGCGGTCGTTTCATAACAGATTCCTTTCTCCCGGCAGTTCCGGGCAGACAAAAACGGCCAGCTTTCAAAAGCCGCCGTACATATCGTGGTTGACCTGTGAGGTGTAATGGTTGCTCATGGTGGTGGGCGCGTTGAACAGCACCGTCAGGAGATATTGCTTCATGTTCCGCACCTCGGTGGTGTTCTTTTGCAGGCAGTCCATGACAAACTCGATGTGGGAGCTGTCCAGCTTCAGGAAGCGGGAACGCACCACCTCATGGGGGAAGTCCGCCCCGGCAATCCGGGTGGTCTTACGCTTCGCGCAGACGGTTTCCACCAGAAGCTCCACGATCTCGTCCAAGTCCTCCCGATAGGTCCCAAACCGCTGTTTGAGGCAGTCATACTCGATATTCTCCAAAATCAGCTCCCGATAACTTTCCATCTCTGTCAGTGACATCGTTTCCCTTCGCTTCGGTTCCGGTGGCTTTGCCGCCGTTCCCCGGAAGGGAAGGGAATCGGTAATTGATCCGTCAGTAATTGATTTTTGGGTATTTAATTTCTCTATATTTATTTGCGTTGGATTTTCCGTTGACGGTTTTCCCGTTGACGGATTATCCGTTGTCGGAAAACCCGACAACGGTTTTTCCAACAACGGTGTGTGTGTCGGGGATGCAGGTTCTTCTGTTACCGGACGCTCATAAATCACATACTCGTTGGCGCTGAACTTGCCGCCCGCATCGGTGGTCTGGCGGCGTTTGATGTACCCCGCCTTTTCCAGCTCATTGACTGCGGAGCGGATCGCGTCCTTGCTTTCCCGGTTGATAACGGCCAGACCGGAAAGGGTGTAGTCCCAATCCTCCGGCAGCGAGAGCATTTGGGACAGCAGGCCCTTTGCTTTCAGGCTCAGGCTCTTGTCCCGCAGATGATAGTTGCTCATGACGGTGTATCCCTGTGTGCGTTCTACGCGAAAAACGGCCATTTTCTGCACTCCTTTCGTTTCCCAGGGCATGAAAAAAGCCACAATCCTGTAAAAAGAATTGCGGCGTTCATTTGCTGGCTGACTTCTGCCTGTACCGGTGAAAAAACGGCGGCATGGGCGGTTTGTCAAACAGGCTCTCTAACTGCGGAAACGTCAGGGTTTGAAAAATCCGGTCGATCTCAATGGTTTCCATGTTTCGCTGGGAGCGGCAGTCCTCCCGGATGGCTTCTCTGATTTCCTTAACGGTACACATATTCATTCCTTCCTCTCAATTTGTCGGGTTTACGGGTGGCGTTTCTTTTTGGGCTTGAAGTCCAGGATATGCCCCTCAATGACGCGGGCATACCGTTTG
>CAJTKM010000081.1 GCA_910576545.1 Lachnospiraceae bacterium | reverse complement strand
CAAACGGTATGCCCGCGTCATTGAGGGGCATATCCTGGACTTCAAGCCCAAAAAGAAACGCCACCCGTAAACCCGACAAATTGAGAGGAAGGAATGAATATGTGTACCGTTAAGGAAATCAGAGAAGCCATCCGGGAGGACTGCCGCTCCCAGCGAAACATGGAAACCATTGAGATTGACCGGATTTTTCAAACCCTGACGTTTCCGCAGTTAGAGAGCCTGTTTGACAAACCGCCCATGCCGCCGTTTTTTCACCGGTACAGGCAGAAGTCAGCCAGCAAATGAACGCCGCAATTCTTTTTACGGGATTGTGGCTTTTTTCATGCCCTGGGAAACGAAAGGAGTGCAGAAAATGGCCGTTTTTCGAGTAGAACGCACACAGGGATACACCGTTATGAGCAACTATCATCTGCGGGACAAGAGCCTGAGCCTGAAAGCAAAGGGCCTGCTGTCCCAGATGCTCTCGCTGCCGGAGGATTGGGACTACACCCTTTCCGGTCTGGCTGTTATCAACCGGGAAAGCAAGGACGCCATCCGCTCCGCAGTCAATGAGCTGGAAAAGGCGGGGTACATCAAGCGCCGCCAGACCACCGACGCGGGCGGCAAGTTCAGCGCCAACGAGTATGTGATTTATGAGCGTCCGGTAACAGAGGAACCGCCCGCCCAACCGTTGTTGGAAAAACCGTTGTCGGGTTTTCCGACAACGGATAATCCGTCAACGGGAAAACCGTCAACGGAAAATCCAACGCAAATAAATATAGAGAAATTAAATACCCAAAAATCAATTACTGACGGATCAATTACCGATTCCCTTCCCTTCCGGGGAACGGCGGCAAAGCCACCGGAACCGAAGCGAAGGGAAACGATGTCACTGACAGAGATGGAAAGTTATCGGGAGCTGATTTTGGAGAATATCGAGTATGACTGCCTCAAACAGCGGTTTGGGACCTACCGGGAGGATTTGGACGAGATCGTGGAGCTTCTGGTGGAAGCCGTCTGCGCGAAACGTAAGACCACCCGGATTGCCGGGGCGGACTTCCCCCATGAGGTGGTGCGTTCCCGCTTCCTGAAGCTGGACAGCTCCCACATCGAGTTTGTCATGGACTGCCTGCAAAAGAACACCACCGAGGTACGGAACATGAAACAATACCTTTTGACGGTGCTGTTCAACGCGCCCACCACCATGAGCAACCATTACACCTCACAGGTCAACCACGATATGTACGGCGGCTTCTGAAAGCTGGCCGTTTTTGTCTGCCCGGAACTGCCGGGAGAAAGGAATCTGTTATGAAACGACCGCTTGCGTATATCACCGCTCCCTGGAGCAAGAACCCCCATGAAAACGCGGCAAACGCCGCCAGCTACTGCCGCCAGGTGTATGACGCCGGATATTCCCCGGTCTGCCCTGTTTTGTTCCTGCCGCTGTTTTTGAAGGATGAAATCCCCCAGGAACACAAGGACGGAATCGACATCGCCAGAGATTACCTGCGCCGCTCCCATGTGCTAGTGGTCTGCGGACACTCGACCGATGAAACGGTCAAAAACGATATTGCCACCGCTGAACGCCTGCGGATCACCGCCACCACGCTGGACGGGATTCTGACGGTGAAAGGCCAGGGCCGGGAGAAAGGGGGCGCACACCATGCCTGAGCAAAAGACCATCGGCCAGCTGATGGAGGAAATGCGGCTTAAAGCCGGGGCGCGGGAGTATTCCGGCCATAGTTACATGGACTTAAACCGGTTCGCGGAGGACACCCGGCACATGATTATTTTTGATACCCTGACCGCTGATTCCCCTGTTGGCTGGAAAGGGGAACGCAGCCGCGCCTTTCTCACCGAGGAGGGATATAAAAAGTCCCTGGAACGCCAGGAACAGGGGTATATCAGGATTGTGAGCCATGCGAAGGTCCGAAACGGAAACCTGCGCTATGACCGGCAAGACCAGCTCCGATAGAGAAACCATGCAGAAAATCCATAGAGAGGAGGCGAAACACCCATGCATGAATATTATCCCCCTTGGGAGCCACCAGTTTCCCGCTTCAGAGCCACCCGGAAATGGTATTTTCCACCTTCAGAGCCACCACAACATATTGTGGCAGCACACATATTTGATTTCACTATAAATCTCCTTATAGTTATTCTTGGAGAACTGCTGATGCAGTATCACCAAATAATCTATAGGGAGG
>CAJTKM010000080.1 GCA_910576545.1 Lachnospiraceae bacterium | reverse complement strand
TGTCGTCAAAACTCTCCTCGCCCTGCGCTTTCTGCGCATCGTACTGCGCCAGAAGCTGGCTGAGCATGGAATTTCTCTGGTCCGCCTGATTTTTGGCTATGCCATTATAAGCGTCCCATATCTCCTGTTTCGTCATGCCGTTATAATTCCCCGGGTCAATGCCCTCAAAGGCATTCCCCGCATATTCCGGCTTGAGCTGTGAAGCGTTGTAAATATCCGCGCTGGAAAATAAAGCCTCCAACGCGTTTGTCGGGCCGCCGCCTAAGTCAATACTGCCCGCAAGCGCGTATTTCGTCCGAAAATCGCCGTTGCTCAGGCTCAGGTCGTTCGGGTCGGCCACGCGCGAATAAAATGTGTTGTTGTCCTTCCCCTGCAAAGCAAGCCTCCTGTTTGTTTCGGAAAAATCCTTTGCGACACGCGCATCATGCCGGGGAATGCTCCCGGTATGGGTGTATTGCAGATTCCCGTCCTTGTCATATTTCCGCGTGGTTACGCTGTTCCGGTTGTATTCGTCCACAAATCGCCCTCCTAATGCGTCTGTCCGCACCGTCATATCGCGGATAAAACCAATGTCATTTTCTCCCAGCCCGTAGCCGTTGCTGTCTTTCAGGGGATAATAGCGGTAATTGTCCCGTACCTTCTCCGCCATTTCATGAGCGGCTTTCATTGCAGTTTCATCCCCTCTGGCTTTTGCGTCATTGTACGCCGTTTTGTACTGCCGCAAAAGCGCAATATCCGGCAGGCTCATAGCGTGGTCGCCTGTATAAGCCCCCTCCGGCTCCTTCTGTTCTCCACTCGGCAGACGGTTGTAATATAGCCGCCCGCCCGTCTGGTAAGGCTCCACGCCCATACGCCGCAGTTGGTCTGCATAGTCCTGATTTTCCCGCATGAAAATATCCTGCATCTCCGGCGTAGCCGTTCCATATGCTTCAATATTCTGCTGCATCGCCGCGATCGCGCTGTTGATCCTGTTCTGCGCCGCCTTCTTCTGCTGTGGGTCTTTCGCGTCAATGCCTATGCTGAAATCCTGAAAGCTGTCTGTATACCGCCCTTTCGGCGTGTCTACGATTTTCGGCGGCGTAAAGCTGGAAGTCCCGCCAAAACTGTAAGTCGGCTTTTTGTAAATATCGTTGGTGTAACCCTTGTTCTGTCCTGTCGCGTTCTGCCATGCTATCTTTAGCTCCCGCTCTGCAATCAGCCTGTCCCGCTCGATCTGGCTCTTTGCGGAGTTGATGGCCGCTGCGTAGTCCTTGTTGGGGTCAAAGCCGCCGTAGGATGTGCCGCCCTTCGAGGAACTCCCCCCAAAGGAGGAAGTCCCTGTATTGTTTTTGTAGATGTCGTTGGTATAGCCATTCTTGTTGTTCCCTGTGGAGTTCATCCAGTTGATTTTGTTCTGCCGCTCCGCAATCAGCCTGTTCTTCTCCGCCTGTGAAGTCGCCGCCTTGATAGCCGCCGCATAGTCCTTGTTTTTGTCAAAGCTCGTTGAAGAATTGCTGGAACTGCCGGAGTTTTTATTGCCGGAGCTTTTGTTGCTGGTCGTGGAGCCTTTCCCGTTCCGTCCCCCTGTGGACCAGGAATGATCTGCCTTGAAATTTTCTACTGCCATTCTTCATACGCCCCCTTATTTTTTCAAAATGATAATCTTTCTCCTTCTGCCGTCCCAAAGCACTGTATTTCCGAGGGTTTCCGCAATGAACCGCAGCGGTACAAGTGTCCGCCCTGTTTTCTGGTCGATTTCAGGGGCCTGCTCAATATCCCTCCGCACGCCGTCCACAAGGGCGCGTTCCTGCCCGATCTGCAATACAATTTCCCGCTTGCCTTTCCTCACGCAAATTTCCCTTCTTGCGGCGTTCCATTCCACCCCGCAGCCCAAAGCCTCGCCGATAAAGCGCAGCGGCACAAGCGTCCGCCCCGTCCTTTCGTCCGAAATAGGCGGCTGTTCCAGCCGGACTTCCTTCCCATCGTCATAGGCAAACGGCTTGCCAAGGAAAAGCTCCACCGCCGTTCCGGAAAGATTTTCCCGCTTGAGGTCGACTGCGGCGTACATATCCATGATGAAGCCAATGCCGAAATCCTTCGTCCGGTATGTAAAGTATTCGTAGGGAATCCACAGGAAACCGTTGTCCCCGTAATCCTTCCCCCAGCTGTTCTGGCACTCCACAAAGCCCCTGTATTTCCTTCCGCGAATCGT
>CAJTKM010000079.1 GCA_910576545.1 Lachnospiraceae bacterium | reverse complement strand
GCCGCTGGGCTTGGGAAAGGGAGGGGGTGGCCTGTTCGCTGTCCATCGCGTCCAAAAGCTGGGTCTGTTCTTCTTTTTTGAGAAAGGACAGCTCATAGGCCGGGTTCAGGGCAATTTTCTTTTCGTCCACCATGTTCAGCAGTTCGGGGATTAACTCGGTCAGGCGGATGTAGCGTTGCACCTGCCTTTGACTTTCACCAGCTTGATTTGCGACAAGCTGAATAGAAGTGCTGGACTTCTCGCCAACTTGGCGAGAAGTTAAATCCGACCGTTCTCCTTGATGTTTGATGGCCTCCAATTTCATCTTGTAGGCAAAGGCCCTCTCGCTGGGGAGCAGGCTTTCCCGTTGTAAATTGCTGTCAACCATGATAATCGTGGCGGCTTCATCGTCCAAATCCCGGACAATGACCGGCATGGTTTCTTTCTCTGCCAGTTCACTGGCCCGATGCCGCCTGTGTCCGGCTACCAGCTCATAGCCGCCGCTGGGGTCGGGTCTGGCAATCGCCGGAACCAGAACGCCGTACTGCCGGATGCTGTCCGCTGTTTCCATCATGGCATCATCATCTTTGACCTTGAAGGGGTGTCCCTTGAACGGGTGCAGCTCGCTCAAAGAGATTTCTACCACCTTTTCCCGCCCCGCATCGGCGCGGCTCTCCTCGGTGGAAAACAGATCATCGACCGATGCCAGCTCTACTTTTTTCGCGCTGCTTTTCAAGTTTCAACACCTCCTTAGTCAGATTTGCGTAGCCCTCCGCTACTTTGCCGCCTGGGTCATGGGCGAAAATGCTCCTGCCCTCTGCGCTGATTTCCTTTGCCCGGACAGAATGGGGAATCTCTGTGCCGAACACCTTGATTTTGCTGCCGTAGGTTTCCCGCAGCAGGGCGGCAATCTCTTTGGCAAAGTTGGTGCGGTTGTCCACCATCGTCAGCAGGATACCGTCTATTTGCAGTTTCGGGTTGATCTGCCGCTTGACTTTGGCTACCGTAGAGAGCAGCTGTTCCAGCCCTTTGGCGGGCAGATACTCCGCCTGGACGGGGATTATGATCCGGTTGACGGCGGCCAGCGCGTTGACGGTGAGCATACCCAGGGAGGGCTGGCAGTCTATGAGGATATGGGAATACTGCCCCTTTACACTGTCCAGATATTGCCGCAGAATCGTTTCCCGGCTCATAGCGTTTACCAGCGACACCTCCATGCCGGACAGCTGAATATCCGCCGGCATCAGGTCCACGCCCTCCGGGTGGCGCAGAATCCCCTCGCCGGGGCGGACCGGCTGATCGGTCAGGATGCGGCCCATTGCGTCAGAGAGGGTAAAGGGCAGCTTATCCGGCTGGGGATTGCCCAGGCTGATGGTCAGGCTCCCTTGCGGGTCCCCGTCAATGAGTAGCACTTTCTTTCCGGCCTGCGCCAGTCCTATCCCTAAGTTGGCACAGGTTATGGTCTTGCCCACACCTCCCTTTTGGTTGGCGATGGCGATGATTTGCGTGTTCAAGATAATCACCTCGTTTCTTGGTATGAAAAAAGGGAGAATGTGACCGGAATCAACATTCTCCCTTAGAAACGATATGTGATTGTGCAATAATCTGTCTTTTGTGAGGTTAGCTTTTGAGAGCCATCTCGCCGCAAACCCGCATGAATACTGGATTTTTGCCTGTTTGCTTTCCCTTTCCCCAATAACCTGTGTTCAACGATATGTACGCCAAGGATATTTCCACAAAAATCAAGTCCACGCTCCATACCAAAGCAAGACGCGGTGAATACCTTGGCGCACTCGACCCCTACGGCTACCTGCGGCATCCTGACGATAAGCACAAGCTGATTATCAACGAGGAAACCGCGCCGGTTGTCCGGCGGATGTTTGAAATGTGCGCGGCAGGGATTGGGGCAAGGAGCATTGCAACAACCCTGAACAACGAGGGTATCTTATCCCCCAAGGAATATACACGTTTCCGTAAGCACAATCCTGAACGGGATGGCGAGTTTGAACGCCGCCACTTCTGGACACGGACTTATGTATGAATATTATCCCCCTTGGGAGCCACCAGTTTCCCGCTTCAGAGCCACCCGGAAATTTCTTCCTTGAGAGCCACCTCAGACACAAGATATAGTAATACTGCCCCTGTCACTTGAAAATACAACAGAGGCAATATTAGGTCTAATGATGTTCAGATGATTATGCTTCTATCTCGTCAACAA
>CAJTKM010000078.1 GCA_910576545.1 Lachnospiraceae bacterium | reverse complement strand
CACTATGGGCGCACGTCGGAGCATTAGAGTTTTGATTACCCGTCACACCGGGGTTAGCAGGTTCTTCCCCTGCCCAATCAAGCATAGAGTTCAGATTTCATAGAAATCTGCCTTGTTTTATTGCGTATTTCTACGCAGATTGTCAAGGAACAAAGCGCACGTCGGTCGTAAACAGCCCGTTTGTTGTCCCAACGACTTCACCCTTTGATGTTGTCACCTTGAACTGTGCTCCTGCCAGCGGTTCGCGGCTGTCAGCGTCCTTTTTCAAAATGACAAGACTGCCGATCGGCTGGTTTTTGAAGCTGACTTTATACGTCCCGCCATCTGTGCCGACTTCGATGGTCTGCGGAATGGTGTCACGGACATATCCCGCAGGGGCTTCCAGTTCTGTCACCACATAACTGCCGGGTTTGAGGTTCGGCACAAGGATTTCGCCGTTTGTGTTGGTCGTAAATTCCCCGTTGCTGTTTCCCGCCGCTGCGCCATCGCCTGTTGTAACCTTAAACCTCGCGCCCGCAAGCGGCTTGTTTGTTTCTGCATCTACCTTGGTAATCAAAATCGAGCCATACGGGTAGTTCGCGAATACAACCTCAACAACGGAAGTCCCGTCCGCTTTCAGCCACGCCTGTTGCTGCGAATTTTCGCTCAATAAATAGTTTGTCGGCGGGTTGACTTCCTCAATGATGTAGGCTCCGGCCTCTAATCCCGTAATTACGATAATGCCAGACTTATCGGTGGTATATCTGCCGATAATCGTGCCGGAATTGCCGGAAATGTCCTCGCTGACTTTCCGTACCTCAAATGCCGCGCCCGCAAGCAGTTCGGACGTATTCGCGTCTGTTTTCTTGATTACGATGCTGTTCAGCGGGTAATTCGAGATTTCCTCGCCAATACCGTAATCGCCGCCGTATGTAACTTTGATTTCGTTTCCGGCAGGTTTTGTTACTGTTCCATTGGAAACGGCGTCATTGGCAGTGCCGCCGCCAGTTGTCCCCTGATTTGCGTTGCTGCCAGAGCCGTTTGATTCAGCCGCAGTTGAATCGCTGTCCTGAATGCCCACCAAATAAGCGTTTTCGCCCGGAGCAAGGTATTTCCTTGTCACGGGATTTTTCGGCAGGCTCATGCCCTGTGCCGCACGGATTTCCGTGATGACGTACCAGCCGGGGTCAACGTCCTTCAAAATAATCTGCCCGTTTGCGTCCGTTTTATATGTCCCCAGCGTGATAACGCCGCCGTTCTCCGTTTCCCTCTGGATTTTGAAAACGGTATTGGGAACAGGCTTCTCCGTCAGTACGTTCGTTTTCGTAATGACAAGCGTAGGTTTTTTCGTATTCTCATAGATAAGCGTTTTGGTTTTTCCGGCTTCAAGTTCAATCTCCTTGTGCTGAGTATCCAAAATAAAACCTGTCGGTGCGGTGATTTCCTCGATGGTGTAAATCCCTTCCGTCAGGTTTTTGATTACGATTTTTCCTGTTTCGTCTGTCAGATATTCGCTGACGGTGTTGTCCTCTGTGTGGATTACCTTAAACTTCGCGCCCGCAAGCGGCTTTTTCGTCTGACTGTCTATCTTCTGGATTTCCAGCACAGGGTTTTTCGTATCACTGAAAACAAGTGTTTTCGTCTTGCCCCATTCCAGCGCAATATCCTTATGGCTGTCAGGGTCGATGCGGTAGCCCTCCGGTGCCTCGATTTCCTCTACGGTGTAAACAGCTTCGTCCAGGTCATGAATGAGGATTATACCCGTTTCGTCTGTTACATACTCGCTGACGGTCTTGTCCTCTGTTTTTGTTACTTTGAACTTTGCGTCTTTCAGCGGTTCGCCTGTTTGCGCGTCAATCTTCATGATCTGCAGGGAAGGGCGGAGGCGGTTGTCAAACTTCACCTCAACGCATTTATTCGGTTCCAGATATACGTCCTTGCTTTCTGTCGCAATCAGGTACCCTTTCGGCGGTGCAAGTTCGGTTATGGTGTACCAGCCGGGGTCGAGCCCTTCCAGCCTGATTTGCCCTGCCTTGTCTGTCATGCCCTCATACACAATAGAGCCGCCTTTTTTTGCAACAGAAAATTCTGCGTTTTCCAGTGGCAGGCCGGTTGAATATTATCCCCCTTGGGAGCCACCAGTTTCCCGCTTCAGAGCCACCCGGAAATGGTATTTTCCACCTTCAGAGCCACCACAACATATTGTGGCAGCACACATATTTGATTTCACTATAAATCTCCTTATAGTTATTCTTGGAGAACTGCTGATGCAGTATCAC
>CAJTKM010000077.1 GCA_910576545.1 Lachnospiraceae bacterium | reverse complement strand
CGCGGCAATCGCTGTCATTGCGGTGCCGCTCGCGGCAATCGCTGTCATTGCGGTGCCGCTCGCGGCAATCGCTGTCATTGCGGTGCCGCTCGCGGCAATCGCTGTCATTGCGGTGCCGCTCGCGGCAATCGCTGTCATTGCGGTGCCGCTCGCGGCAATCGCTGTCATTGCGGTGCCGCTCGCGGCAATCGCTGTCATTGCGGTGCCGCTCGCGGCAATCGCTGTCATTGCGGTCGAATTTGAAACGATTCCGGCCATGCCGGAAATCGTTTCAAATTCGATGCCAGCTAAAGCAGCCACGATTTTCGCAATCGGCATACCCTTCTCACGCATTGTTTTCTCGTAGTGCGTGGATTTCATCGCCTTATCAAGTGCCATTTCAACCGAACATACGGCGTTCATCGCCGTTCCTGATTCTCCCAGGGCTGTCATGGCGGTTTCGCTTGCGGACAGGGCTGTCATGGCGGTTTCGCTTGCGGACAGGGCTGTCATGGCGGTTTCGCTTGCGGACAGGGCTGTCATGGCGGTTTCGCTTGCGGACAGGGCTGTCATGGCGGCGCGATTTTCCGCCAGCTCCGCCGCCGTCTCAAGCCCTGTAAACAGGTCTTGCCCCGCGGCCCTCGCGTCGGAAAATCGCGCCAGCCAGTCAGATAAACTGGCTGCCCCCGGGTGGGTCAGCACAAATTCCAAAGCCTCCCCGTTGATTTGCGGGTCGTTGACCGCAGCCGTACTCCTGTACATTCGTGCCAGCACATCCGCATCGCGGAATACATAGCTGTTTTCTCCATGCAGCTTGTATTCCGCAATCCATAATGCAGGGAGGATTTCCCCGTCTGTGTTCCTCTGCACAGCCTCCAAAGTATCCTGTCTTGCTATAAATACCCTGTCGCCCATTTACTCTGTCGCCTCCTCATAAAAAAGCCTGCCGTCCGAAACGCCCAGAAAATAGCGTTTCCCCGTCACATCGTCTGTCATGTACTTTGCATCGTCCGCTTTCCTGTCTATATATGCGAAAATGTCCGTTTCCCTGCTGTTCGGGTCGTAGATTGCCTTTGTCATATCCGCCGCGCCTGTATTCAGAACCTTTTTATCCACATAATCCACTGTTGCGGGGTGGAAAGGCAGTGTCGGGTAGTATTCCTCCGTGTTGTCGCGCGGCAGTGTATTGTCCCGCACAAACCGGACTGTCGCGGGGTGAAAATCCCCCTCTGGGAAATATTCCGCTTCATTGTCCCTCGGCAGCGTCTTTTCCCGTAAATACTGCACCGTGACAGGGTGGTAATTTCCTGTCGGCACATAAACATCATCGTTATCCCGCGGCAGCGTGTGCGCCCGCAGATATTCCACCGTCACAGGCTGGTAAGGTCCCTCCGGCGTGTATGGCGTTTCGTTGTCCTTCGTCAGCACGTTCCCGCCGTTCCAGTTCTCAATATCCTCCTGCCTGATTTCGTCCAGTAAAGCCTTGTTTTCGTGGGTATGCCGCGCCTCCGCGTTTTCGCGTACTTTTTCCTTTTCTTCATCGCTGTAATTGTTGTCGGAAAGCACTTTTTCCTCCGTTTCGCTCCCCGTCCGCTTTTCGCGGTCTATCTTCCTGTCCAAAGCCTGCTGTACCGCCGTTGATATGGGCTTGTCCGCATCCGGCGTAATGTCCAAATCCGCCAGCGCGTCCACAAACTGATTGAATTTCGGCGTGATTACGTCCTTTGCAAGCTGGTCGAATACCGCTTTTGCTTCGTCCTCCGGCAGCTCCATAGGGTTGCTCTGTGCGCTTACGCCCTTCCCAGTGAAGTCCTCCGGCGTAATTTTATATAAATCCGCGTCCATGCTTTTCCTCCTTCTATATTTGGAATCCGCAGGGCGGGCTTTGCCCGTCCGAGGAAAACAGCAGGTTTCAAGGCATAGCCGCTGGAACCTGTCTGTTTATTCCTCTGTCCTCCAACGCAAAGGCTTGAACGTAGTGAGCCTTTGCGTTAAATCCCTAGTCCAGATATACCTTTGCCGTTTCCAAAACCTTCCCAAACTCCGGACACTGCGGATTTCTGCACTTATATGTCAGTTCATAAAATGCCCGCGTCCCTGTGTCGGGGCTTTCGTCCCCCTCAAAGCAGAGTTTTTTGTCCGCAATCATCGCTTCCAGCCCGCAGCCTTTACATTGCATTGTTCAAACCTCCCATCATATCCATCTTTCCCATGTCAAAGTCCGTTTCCGCCTGCGGCTGTCCCATGCCCGCCGCGCCAGGCGGCATCTGCATCTGTGCCTGCTGCTCCATCATCTGCCTGCGCTGTTCCAGTTGTTCCTTGATTTCTGCCGCATAGGGGTAATGCTGTCCCGCCATCATGCCCCAGAACAGTATCAGCGTTTCAATGTCAGCAGGGTCGCCGAAAGCCCCCGTCTGGAGGTTCATGCGTATCTCCTGCCACATCGCTTCGCGGTTCCCCGCCAGACTGCTGCTGTTGTCCACGCTGAAAAGGAAATCATCTATCCAGTACCATTCTCCGGCATCATCCTGTGCCAGATAGTCGTATTTGTTAAATTCTGAATAGCTGGTACTTCCGTCCACATTTTTGTGACGCACCGCCCGCGGCTCATCGGAATAGGCAAGCAGGAACCGGAACATCACCGCGTACAGGTCCGCATACATGGCATTTTTCATG
>CAJTKM010000076.1 GCA_910576545.1 Lachnospiraceae bacterium | reverse complement strand
CAAAAGGCTTGTTGACGAGATAGAAGCATAATCATCTGAACATCATTAGACCTAATATTGCCTCTGTTGTATTTTCAAGCGACAGGGGCAGTATTACTATATCTTGTGTCTGAGGTGGCTCTCAAGGAAGAAATTTCCGGGTGGCTCTGAAGCGGGAAACTGGTGGCTCCCAAGGGGGATAATATTCACGTGGTCGCCCTCCGCCGCCCTGCCGGCCTTCACCCGCGCCCGGTGCTGGGCGTACTTGCGGAATGCCGCCACCAGCGTCCGCCCGGTCAGCTTGCTGGTGCTTATCATCAGGTTCACTGTCCTGTTTTCAACTTCCTCCTGCAAATCTCATTCCCCCTTTCTTCGGAAACGGCGCCGGAGGTATGATGCCGTTGGTTTCAGATGTGGAACGCCGGGAAGTCCTTCCCATCGGCGTAGAGGGTCACGGTATGGTCGGCAAAGTAGACCACGGCGGCGATCACATCCTCCGCAGAGAGGGAAACGCCGTCCCCGTCCTCATCGGTCTTGTAGACGATCACGGGGCCGAGCAGATACCGCTCCCTGCCCAGGTTCAGGACGCGCCGCCCGTCAAAGACGATAGCCAGCCCCTCCACATCCAGGCTGTCATCCGACACGACCTCCAGGCAGTCATAGCTGCCGCGGCTCTCGATCTCGTCCCAGCACTGGGTCTCCTGCATGACCTCCGGGGTCTTGTCCGGGCGCATCACCATCACGATGGAGTCCGCCTCGGCCTCCGTGACGGCGGCCTCCTCCGCCGCGTCGTGCAGATAGTCCTCCAGGGAGTCCACCAGCTTTTTGTAGCCGAGCCTGTCCGCGCTGTCGGGCAGGGACAGGTTGATGTTCACATCACCGTTGAAGTGAAAATGGATACTGTTCATAGGCGTTAAGCCCTCCTTTTTTTCATAAAAATGCGCCCGCAGATGAGGCGTGTCACCGCTGCTGGTCCCGCTGCCGCCGCCTCTGCCACTGCTCCAGCAAGCGGAGGATGGTATCGCTCATCTGCCTGGGCGTGTAGGACTTGGGGAAGAACTTCTGAAGGTCGCTGGTCTTGAACGCGATCTGTCCCAGGTCGTCCTTCTTCACCTCGTCCATGATGCCGCACATATCCTTCAGGGTACAGCCGCTCTCCTGGCTCTTTTTCTTCATGCGCTGGGCCTGGGACAGGGACGGGGCGGCCTGGGCATAGTCCATAGCCTCCAGAAAGTTCCGCTGTTCCTCCGGCTTCAGATAGGACAGCTCCACGGCGGGATTGAAGGCGATCTTCTTCTCATCTACCATGTCCAGCACTTCGGGGATCAGGTTCGTCAGGCGGACGAACCGCCGGACGGTATCGCCGCTCACGCCCGCACCTTTTCCCACTTCATCATCGGCGCGGAACTTCGCCGCAACTTGCGGCGAAGTTAGGTCTGTGCGCTGTCCCTGATGCCGGAGGGCGTCCATTTTCATTTTGTAGGCTTTGGCCCTCTCGCTGGGCAGGATGTTCTCCCGCTGGAGGTTGGAGTCTACCATCATGATAACGGCGGCGTCATCGTCCAGTTCTCGGACAATGACGGGGATGGCATCCAGTCCCGCCAGTTCTGCGGCATGGTGGCGGCGGTGGCCGGAGATGATCTCATACCCGCCGTCCGGGTCCGGGCGCACGATGAGGGGATTAGCGATCCCGACCATCCTGATGCTCTCCACGGTCTCCGCCATAGCGTCATCGTCCAGCACCTTGAAGGGATGCCCCTCAAAGGGGTGCAGCTCGGAGAGGGGGAACCGCTGTACCGTTTCCGTCACGGCTTCTGCCGCAGCCACGGTCTGCGCTTCCGGCTCTTTGGGCTTTGCTTTAGGCATTTGTGTTCACCTCGCTTTCTCAATGTGGGTTTATGGGAAAAAGAAAAAAGGCGTGTACCCAGCCCCCAAGATGGGGCAGGATACACGCCTATGTAACCGTCTGCGGACGCAAAAAAAGAGCGGATACCGACCGCCGGATTTCTCCGACAGCGATACCCGCTCTATGAAGTCTTGCTTTGTCTGATGGGCGTCCTACCCTCCTTGCGCCGCCCTGCGCTTTTGTTATCCTCTGTTTTGGGTCAAAAAACAGAACTAACATCACAAAGTCCCGTGTTTTCAGGGCTTTCTGAGTTTAGTTCTAAAATAACACAATCATCCTTGACGATGATGGCCTCCACGCCGCCGTCCTCAACTTCCTCCATCATCGCCATAAAGCCGGGCCGGTCAAAGCGGGTGCCGGAAACGCCGTCATCAGTGAAGTGCTTGAAACGGAGATACCCATTCCGGCGGGCGAAGTCCTCCAGCATGATTTTTTGGTTCTGGATTGAAAAACTCTCCCCGCTCAATTCGTCGTCGCGGCTCAACCTCTCGTACAGCAGCGCAATCTTGGTTTTTGCCATAGCACAGACCTCCTTGAATGAAAATATGCTCTAAGCTGTCCTCACCAATCACTGAAAAATCAGTTGATTAACAAGTCACTTAGAGCATATATCACCCGCCGATAACAGGAATTTTTTGTACTGCCGGACAGCGAAATGCTCCGGGTCTTTTTCTTCCAGCCGTTCAAACATGAGGTCAACCGGGCTTTGAAATTCCGGGTCGTCCTCGCGGGCTTCGCTGGCGTTTATCATTTCAAGCAGCGTCGTGAAATTCTTTTCTTC
>CAJTKM010000075.1 GCA_910576545.1 Lachnospiraceae bacterium | reverse complement strand
TCGTATTCCTGCCGCCTTGCCGTTACCTTCGGCAGCGGGAAAGAGCTGTCTACCTGTGCCTCTATCAGCTCCGCAACGATGTTCCGCACGCCGCTTGCCTTGTCAGGCGGCTTTTTCCCTCGTTTTTTCCCTGCTGCGGCAGGCGTGGCTTCAATGTCCCGCGTACCGTTATACAGGTTCGCCCGCTGGTCCATTCTGGTAAATTCTTCGGCAAGCGCGGCTTCATTTTTCCTGAGCCGCTCGTTCCATATGTCAATCTTCATGGCCGCTTTTGGCGGCTGTGCAGCAAGGCTCTGCCCTGCCGTTTTGCCGTCCTTTTTTTTCTGCAATGGGTATCCTCCTTCCTTTGCGTTAGGGC
Source organism: Lachnospiraceae bacterium (assembly GCA_910576545.1). Lineage (GTDB taxonomy): Bacteria > Bacillota > Clostridia > Lachnospirales > Anaerotignaceae > Anaerotignum_A. The sequence continues at coordinate 2,319 of CAJTKM010000075.1, read as the reverse complement.
TTTAGCCCTTATAGTTTCCGTTTTCCGTATATTCCAGTGAAAGCATATATATCCCGAATGGCTCGTTGTACCGCTCATTCCGCAAACTGAACGCCACCTTGTCAACCTTCTTGATTTTTATTTTCGTCCCCATCGTGCGGGGCGTATCGTCCGTTGAAAAGTTTATCAATTCAAAATTGATATGCGTAAAATCAAAGTACATCGCCCGCGCGCCGCTGTTGAAAATCTCTCCCCAAACGCCTTTGATTTGCGCATAGACGCTCACGCCCGTTGCAATGGCAGGCGCAAGCATCACGTCCACGCGCCGGAAGTTCTTATTCTTGTAGAACAGTTTGCCCATCAGCTCCGGCGTGTCCCATCTGGCGGGTATCGCCGCGCCGTCATCGTTATAGCTTTTCTGGTTGGTTACATCGTCATAAAAACGGAATGTGTTCCCCTTCTCATCGCCGAAGCAGAGCCGTCCCTCCGCGTCCTCCCAGAACACCCGCGCGGGGACGTTCTCCCAGAAGTAGCATTCATACTGGAAATGGCTGTAAGGGCTGTTTTTCTCATACTGCTTTTGCAGCCCGTCCAGAAGGTAAACCCGCCCTTTGCCTGTGGAAAGCAGGTAAAAATCCCGCCATACGAACGCGAAGCTGTCCGCAAGGTCTTTTTCCGCCGCCAGTGCGTTGTTGATGAAAAAGCTCCTGTTCTGGCTGTATTTCTCGCCCGTCAGGTCTGCCGCTGTGATAGCCATAACGCCAACGTCCGTCAGGAACAGCGGTTCACTGCCCAGATAGCCGAACGCATATTTTCCCAGCGCGCCCCTGCCGGAGAGCGTCCCCACAATGGGGAATACCGCCGTTTCCGTAGTGCTTTTGCCGTCCGCGCTTGCCTGCGTCTGTATCTCGCCCTTGCGCAGTATCACGTTGCGCCCTTCCTCGGCGATGTTCTTATGTACGGCAAGGCGGTCGTTGATAATGCTGTACCCGACAATTGCGCTGCCGTCCTGTCCCAAAACGCTGTACCAGAGGTCGCCCCAGAAAAACCCGTCCGCCATCCGGCAGTACCAGTCCTGATTGGGAAAATCGGGATTCCCGCTGATAAACATTCTGTCCATACTGCCATTTACACCGAAAAGCGATACAATACGGCATTTGTTGATTTTATCCGCATAACCTTCTCTGGCTTTTGCCGCTGTGATTTCCACATTGTCATAGCCTTTTACCGGGCTGTTCCCCGGTGCGGTTTTGAAAGTGACGGTTCCCGCTTTCCTGTCTACTGTGAAATCCGACCCCTCTTTTTTGTCCGTCCATTCGCCCTCTTTTGTCATAATGCGCACTTCCACAGCGTCAGCGTCCAGGTCCTTTGTCGTAAGCTGATAAACTGTCGCACTCCCGTTGCTCAAAAAACTTTCTTTCCATTTCCGTCCCAAAAGGTTCAGCGGTTCCAGCGTTTCACCGCCGCCGCTGGGGTTTCTGGAAACAATGATTGTTGGGATATACGCAGCATCTTCCAGCGTTTTTACCATAAATTCTTTTTCCGGCTTTTCCTCTTTTTCTGCGTCGCCGTCCGCCGCTGTTTTTTCCGGTGTTTCCTCTGTTTTTTCTTTTTCAAATTCGCCGTAACAGAGGGCTTTTTTCCCATCGAATATGAACAGCTTGCCGTAAAACTGCCTGCCACAGCTCCGCTCATCTGCCATACCTTCATAGATTTTTTGACTGTCTAAATATAACGCAGTCCCCGCATGAACCAATATTTTTTCAACCATTTTAGGAGGGCTGGGTGTCTGCCCGTCCCCCTCTGGTGTTTCAGGGGTTCCGCCGCCGCTGTCTGGATTTTCCGGTGTTCCTTCCCTGCTCTCCGGCTTTTCCGGTGTTTCTCCGCCGCCCTCCGGTTTTTCTGTGCTTTCGCTGTCCGCCTCTTTGTCCGGTACAGACACCAACAGACGATGGACGCCGTTAATCCTTCCTCCATATGTTCCCGTCTTTTCATAGCCCTGCCGCTTGCGTACCTTCCCCGGAACATCGCGCATCATGTTCGGTGCGTTCGGGCTTCTTGTAACTGCCACGTTGGAAGGGGAAGAATTTAAGTCCACGCCCTTAAATTCATCAATCTTTACTACGCTCCGCGCAGGGCTGGAAGGGATTGAAAATCTGCCCATAGTACCACCCTTTCCGGCTAACCTGTATATCAGGTTTCGTAAATAATCTGCACACCGTAGGCTTTCGCCGCTTCATGCTCCAAACGGCATCCACGGGCGGTATCCCAGCCCTTGCAGAAATATGCCGCGTGGCAAAGACTCATGTTTTCCAGTGACTTTGCAAGGAAACACAACGG
>CAJTKM010000074.1 GCA_910576545.1 Lachnospiraceae bacterium | reverse complement strand
TGAACATCATTAGACCTAATATTGCCTCTGTTGTATTTTCAAGCGACAGGGGCATACTATATCTTGTGTCTGAGGTGGCTCTCAAGGAAGAAATTTCCGGGTGGCTCTGAAGCGGGAAACTGGTGGCTCCCAAGGGGGATAATATTCAGTTTGAAAGCCCGCGATGGTGATGTCTGCTTTTGGATAGAGCTGCTTTGCAATGCGTCCGGTGATGGAATCCAGTTCCACGCCGTACAGTTTGCTGCCCCGCATTTCCTCCGGCAGCATACCGAAGAAATTGCCCACGCCGCAGGAGGGTTCCAGGATATTGCCGGTCTGGAATCCCATTTTCCCCACCGCTTCATAAATGGCCTGGATAACGGTAGGGCTGGTGTAATGGGCGTTTAAGGTGGTCCCTTTGGCGGCTTCATATTCCTCCGGGGACAGCGTTGCGTAGAGTTCCGCAAACTCCTTGGCCCAGACGGGCTTACTCTCGTCAAAAGCGTCTGCCAGACCGCCCCAGCCCACATACCGGGAAAGGGTTTCCTGTTCCTCCAGCGTGGCCTGCCGGTTTTCAAACTCCAATTCTTTCAGGAGATTGATTGCGTCCATATTGGCCCGAAACTTTGCTTTTGGCCCTCCTTCGCCCAGGTGAATGTCGGTGATACGGAAGTTCCCGGCAGTCGGCTGGGGAGGGGTGGGTTCCGGTTCATCAAAGCGCAGCGTATGAATCTCTATATCGTAGGGCAGATGGTTCTGTTCGCCCGGATAACGGGTGACGGGGGTGATGGTGATCTGCGGCTCCGGCTCTGGCGCAGGGGGATTCCCAAAATCCGGCTGTTCCTCTGCCAGCTGTTCTTCTGGCTGTGCCGGTTCGTGGGAGAATCCATCCAGCTCCTGCTGGTAGAGGGCGCGCAGGGCAGCGGCAAGCGGCTCCCAGCTTTCATACATCGCTGCCAGCACCGTTTCATCTTCCCGCAGAATCTCCACTTCCATGCCGTTTGCGGAGGCCCGGTAATCCGCCGTATCTCCGGTTTCCAGCTGCATGGTTTCCACTGTACCGGAAAACCGCTGGGAAAGATGCTGGGCGACAGCCGGATTGCCTGCGCCGCTTCGTAGCAGCGCCGCTATATCCTCCTTTGCCAACCCGTCCAGCAAACCGCCCTCCCCGGTCAGAGCCTCCCGTAAATCCGGGGAAAACTGGTCCAGATCGGCGGGGAGATAGTCGGTGATGGCGCTGTTGCGCGGGTCCTGCCGGATGGCGCGTTCAAACTGTTCTTTGCTTTCCGTCCGGTAAATGGGGTAGGCCAGCGCGGGGTCATTCAGCTGGACATAGCCCTGCTGCAAATCGGTGATGCGGTACTCGGTATCTTCCAGAAAAACAAAATCCCCTACGCCATAGGCCGATGCCAGCGGGTCGCGGGGAAGTGTTCCCGGTTCGTCCGCAGCGGGTGCGGCTGTTTCCTGTGCCGGTTCCTCTTGCCGGTCCGCCTTTATCTCTTGTGGTTCCAGCCCAGCCAGGAATTGCTCCGCAGCTTCTTCTCTTGAAAATGTCCGTACCGTTCCATCAGAGGCGGTATAGTAATCATTGGTCTGATTATCCCAGACAGCAAACGCATCTTCCGGGTCGGGAAATGCATCGCTGGTCATAACAACGGAAAAGCGTGGTTCTGCTTCATCGGCGGCAATCTGTTCCACATCAGCCATGACCTGCTGAATAAAGGGGTCATTGTCCAGCTTCTCCGGTTCCACTACCTGCCCGTTTACAATGCCGCGCTGGGCCAGATTTTCCCGGATTGCGATAGGGTCTATATCGTCCAGATTATCCCGTTCTGCCTCTGTAAAAAAGCGGTCCTCTTTGATAAGCTGGGCGATCCGGCGCTGTACCTTGGGCCAGGGCAGTTCCATTTCTTCGGGGCTTCCGGCGCGGACAATGAACAGGTTTGTATGTTCAGGACCGCCGTACTCCCTGGACAGCCATGCGGCGGTATCTTTTTCCCGCCCATGCTCCTTCATATAGCGGACTACGGCCCGTTTGCTGTCCATATCGCCGTTCCATGCACAGAGGGCTTCGTCAATATCGTCCTGGGAGAGAGGGCGCAGAAGCTCATGGAGCTTTGGATAGGTTTCGGCAATCACCTCTTGATGCAGGCGGTGGCGGAACTCCGGCACATCCGAATACTGTTTGAGAAGCTGCAAATCACCGGAGCCAAGAACCGCGCGGCGTACAGCGGCGTTGCCCTCAATCACAGCGTTTTCATGGTCAGTATGGCCGCAGGCGTTGCGGTATGCCGTATCCTCCATGATGGCGGCGGTCACAACCGGCTTGTACTGTTCCAGCAATTCTTCCAGCGCGGGCTGGGGCGGTTCTGTTTCGGTTTCATGGACAGGAGCAGGCTGGCTCTGTGATTCTACAATGCCCGCCTCTGCCAGTTCCTTTTCTGCCTGGATTTTCTCATACTGTTCCCGTTCTGCTTCGGTCAGATAACGATCCTTTTGGATCAGGCCGGCAACCAGCTTCACGACCTTATCCCAGGTCAGGCGTACATCGTCACAGCCGTTTTTCTGGTAGCGCAGGCCCTTTCCATCGTGATCTTCGCCACTGTGCGTTGCACCGGACAGTGCGTGGGAGCGTCCGCCGGTTCCGTATTCCTGCCGGAGAAACGCGGTTTTTTGAATATTATCCCCCTTGGGAGCCACCAGTTTCCCGCTTCAGAGCCACCCGGAAATTTCTTCCTTGAGAGCCACCTCAGACACAAGATATAGTATGCCCCTGTCGCTTGAAAATACAACAGAGGCAATATTAGGTCTAATGATGTTCA
>CAJTKM010000073.1 GCA_910576545.1 Lachnospiraceae bacterium | reverse complement strand
TGAACATCATTAGACCTAATATTGCCTCTGTTGTATTTTCAAGCGACAGGGGCATACTATATCTTGTGTCTGAGGTGGCTCTCAAGGAAGAAATTTCCGGGTGGCTCTGAAGCGGGAAACTGGTGGCTCCCAAGGGGGATAATATTCAACCGAGGGGACCTTTGACGCCTACCTCTATCAGACGCTGGAAAACAAACAGAAATTCATCTCGCAGATCATGACGAGCAAATCGCCCGTCCGAAGCTGTGACGATGTGGACGAGCAGGCGCTCTCCTACGCGGAGATCAAGGCACTGTGCGCCGGCAATCCGCTGATCCGTGAGAAGATGGACCTTGATGTGGATGTGGCGAAGCTGAAAGTCCTCCGGGCCGACTACCAGAGCAAGCACTTCCGGCTGGAGGACCAGCTTTTGAAATACTTCCCCGCCGAGATCGAGGCACAGCAGAGCCGCAACAAGGGCTTTGAGGCTGACATCCAGATGGTGGAGGCCCACCCGCTCCCGGAGGAGGGCTTTGTAGGGATAGAGCTGGCCGGAAAGCATTATGCGGAAAAGGCGGACGCTGGCGAGGCGCTCCTTGCCCTCTGCAAGGAGATCAAAAGCACCGAGGGCATCCCCATCGGCAGCTACCGGGGCTTTCAGATGGAGCTTTCCTACAACACCTTTGAGAAGCAGTTCCAGATCACGATGAAGGGCGAGATGAGCCACCACGTCAGCCTGGGTACGGACGCAAGGGGCAACCTGACCCGTCTGGACAATGCCCTTGCCGGTATCCCCGGACGGCTGGAGCGGGGACAGGAGCAGTTGGAGAACCTTCGGAACCAGCAGGCCGCCGCACAGGTGGAATTGACAAAACCTTTCCCCCAGGAGGCGGAGCTTGCCGAAAAGAGCGCCAGACTTGCGGAACTGGACGCCGCTCTTAGTATGGACGAGAGCATTTCCCAGAACGAGGAGGAGGTCAGCGGGGAAGTTGGCGAGGGTGAGCGTCCCTCTGTTCTGGAGGACCTGAAAAAAAGGGCGGCGGAGATACCCCCGGACAAAAAGCCCGGAAAGGAGCCGGAGCGGTGATGAAAAAGGAAAAGCAATTATTGGTCCGTATCTCGGATGCGGATAAAGAGCGGATTCAGGCCAAAATGGAGGAGGCCGGCATCCTGAACATGAGCGCCTATATCCGAAAGATGGCGCTGGACGGTATCTGTGTGAGGCTGGATTTAGCAGAGGTGCGCCAGCTCATCGTCCTGCTCCAGCGGTGCAGCAACAATCTGAACCAGTACGCAAAGAGGGCGAACGAGACCGGGAGCGTCTACGCCGCCGACATTGAGGACCTGCGCTCCCGGCTGGAGGAGATATGGGAATTGTCCAGACAGTCCCTTGCCCATCTTGCCAATATCCGCTGAATGGCATAGGCTTCTAAAGCATAGCAAGAGGACGCAGAATGATCCGCGTCCTCTACATACTCGTTGTTTTCCGCTATATGGCAGCAAAAAGATCAACTATCCACTGATGGATATTTAGTCGGCTTAATCTTCTTGTTGATACACAATAGAAATGCCCATATTCTCCCGGCCCCAGGTGCAGTATCCTTTATAGACATCATCTTCGTATGCTGGCTTCTCTCCGGGGTACAGTGCGGGAAAAATCGAAATGCTGGAAAAACCGACATCCTCTTGATTAGTGCTTTCCAGTACCTCTCGGATATCGCAACGATACAACCCATCGTCTGTATGGAGATAGAAGAACATTTCCTGTGTTGTGGCACTGTCCTCATCAAACTTCTCTACATTTCGGGTCCATGTGTATGGCTCCCAGGCGGTAACGCGCTCGCACAAAAAGCTCAACAATTCTGATGTTTTTTCTTGTAACCCTTTGGCATTCCTATTTGCTGTCAGAGAAAACATTTCGTAGATGCCATCCGTGTTTTCTGCCTGCGAAAGCTCCATCAGTGTCTCCAGGGAGGACAGCCCAATGGAGATATCTTCCGGGATATCCTCCACCCGATAAACGATATAAATGCCCGATGGTTTCTTGGGAGCGTACTCCGGACTTAGTTCCTCCGGATAAAGCATGATACTGGAAATGCCTACCGTTTTCGGTTGTTCCGTGCTTCTTGTCACATCGCTAAAATCGCATCTATAGGTTCCGTTGTCCGCGAAAAAGTCATTAAAAATAGTCTGTGTTACAAGCACAACTCCATTGATGCGTTTTCCGGGCTGAGACCCACTGGTATACTCCCAGGATGTAACCGTATTTTCGTAAAAGCGCATAAACTCCCGGATCTTTTCATAGAGATCGTCCGTTTCTTCCTTCACAGCCGGGGAAAACGCCTCGTAGATTATGTCAATATTCTCATCTTCGACGTACTCCATCAGCTTTTCCATCGTCATCCTTGGGACATTGAAAGGCTTATATTCCCCGTCTTCAACCAGGTCTGTATGTTCTGAAAAACTGTTCAAGAAGCCTTGAATTTGGGACATCTGATGTCCCGTACAGGATGTGAGACAGAGCATTAAAAAAGTCAAAGCCAACACTACAGACAGTATCCGAACAAGTTGCTTCATAAGCACCACTCCCTTTCGCTTAGAGTGTTGTTGCATTAGGTGGTATCGGAAGTGATTATAACAGTTTTCAGCATCAATCTCAAGCACATTCAGACAATTTCTGCTATTGTAAATCTCTACATACCCGGCTGAATATTATCCCCCTTGGGAGCCACCAGTTTCCCGCTTCAGAGCCACCCGGAAATTTCTTCCTTGAGAGCCACCTCAGACACAAGATATAGTATGCCCCTGTCGCTTGAAAATACAACAGAGGCAATATTAGGTCTAATGATGTTCA
>CAJTKM010000072.1 GCA_910576545.1 Lachnospiraceae bacterium | reverse complement strand
TTTATTGGTCAAGCCCTCGGTCTATTAGTATTGGTCAGCTGAACATGTTGCCATGCTTACACCTCCAACCTATCTACCTCGTTATCTTCAAGGGACCTTACTTCCGAAGAATGGGAAATCTGATCTTGAGGCCGGCTTCACGCTTAGATGCCTTCAGCGTTTATCCGTTCCATACATAGCTACCCGGCTGTGCAGCTGGTCTGCAACCGGTACACCAGAGGTACGTCCATCCCGGTCCTCTCGTACTAAGGACAGCTCCTCTCAAATCTCCTGCGCCCACAACGGATAGGGACCGAACTGTCTCACGACGTTCTGAACCCAGCTCGCGTACCGCTTTAATGGGCGAACAGCCCAACCCTTGGGACCTACTTCAGCCCCAGGATGCGATGAGCCGACATCGAGGTGCCAAACCTCCCCGTCGATGTGAACTCTTGGGGGAGATAAGCCTGTTATCCCCAGGGTAGCTTTTATCCGTTGAGCGATGGCATTCCCACTTATTACCACCGGATCACTAAGTCCTACTTTCGTACCTGCTCCACCCGTCGGTGTCGCAGTCAAGCCACCTTTTGCCTTTACACTCTTTGAATGGTTTCCAATCATTCTGAGGTGACCTTCGAGCGCCTCCGTTACCTTTTAGGAGGCGACCGCCCCAGTCAAACTGCCCGCCTGACATTGTCCCATACCCAGATAATGGGTACTGGTTAGAAACCCAATGACATAAGAGAGGTATCCCACCGGCGGCTCCACCAAGACTGGCGTCCTGGCTTCTCAGCCTCCCTCCTATCCTGTACATATATCATCGAATCCCAGTATCAGGCTGCAGTAAAGCTCCATGGGGTCTTTCCGTCCTGTTGCGGGTAACCAGTATCTTCACTGGTTCTTCAATTTCACCGGGCGTGTTGTCGAGACAGTGCTCAAATCGTTACACCTTTCGTGCGGGTCAGAACTTACCTGACAAGGAATTTCGCTACCTTAGGACCGTTATAGTTACGGCCGCCGTTTACTGGGGCTTGAATTCAAAGCTTCGGATTGCTCCTAACCTCTCCTTTTAACCTTCCAGCACCGGGCAGGTGTCAGCCCCTATACTTCACCTTTCGGTTTCGCAGAGACCTGTGTTTTTGCTAAACAGTCGCTTGAGCCTCTTTTCTGCGGCCACTTGCGTGGCTCCCCTTATCCCTAAGTTACGGGGTCATTTTGCCGAGTTCCTTAACAACACTTCTCCCGTCGGCCTGTGGATTTTCTCCTCATCTACCTGTGTCGGTTTACGGTACGGGTACACATAATGCAATAGCGGCTTTTCTCGGCAGTGTGGATTCAGAAACTTCCCTACTTTTTTTCAGTCCCCATCACGCTTCAGCTTATCGGGAGGGGTTTGCCTCCCCCGCATGCCTTTGCGCTTGGCCGGGTTTTTCCATTCCCCGGTTTTCTTATCCTCCTGCGTCCCCACACTTCTGATTATGTGCAGTACAGGAATATCAACCTGTTATCCATCGACTACGACTTTCGTCCTCGCCTTAGGCCCCGACTAACCCTGAGAAGATTAGCTTTACTCAGGAAACCTTAGATATCCGGCCTAACTGTTTCTCACAGTTATCTCGCTACTCATTCCGGCATTCTCTCTCCTGTTTCGTCCACCATTGCTCTCACTTTGGCTTCGTCCTCGCAGGATGCTCCTCTACCACTTCTTACTTTTGTAAGAAATCCGTAGCTTCGGTGTCGTGTTTTAGCCCCGTTACATTTTCGGCGCAGGTTTTCTCGACTAGTGAGCTATTACGCACTCTTTTAATGAATGGCTGCTTCTAAGCCAACATCCTAGTTGTCTATGAAATCCCACATCCTTTTCCACTTAACACGTACTTTGGGACCTTAGCTGTCGGTCTGGGCTCTTTCCCTTTTGTCCACGCGACTTATCTCACGCAGACTGACTCCCGAGGGTATCTTGACGGCATTCTTAGTTTGATATGAGTTGGTAACCTTTTTGGGCCCCGCGTCAGTTCAGTGCTTTACCTCCGTTAGACTCCTCTCGAGGCTAGCCCTAAAGCTATTTCGAGGAGAACCAGCTATCTCCGAGTTCGATTGGAATTTCTCCGCTATCCACACCTCATCACCACCTTTTTCAACAGATGTGTGTTCGGTCCTCCAAAGCCTTTTACGGCTCCTTCAACCTGGACATGGATAGGTCACCCGGTTTCGGGTCTGCTAATACCAACTAGACGCCCTGTTCAGACTTGGTTTCCCTTCGGCTCCGCGGCTTGTGACCGCTTAACCTCGCTGGCATTAGCAACTCGCCGGACCGTTCTACAAAAAGTACGCCATCAGTCCGAAGACCTCTGACTGTTTGTAAGCACAAGGTTTCAGGTTCTCTTTCACTCCCCTCCCGGGGTTCTTTTCACCTTTCCTTCACAGTACTGCTTCACTATCGGTCACTGGGGAGTATTTAGGCTTGGGGGGTGGTCCCCCCGGCTTCCCACAGGGTTTCTCGTGTCCCGTGGTACTCTGGATCCTGCTCGCTGGCTTCCGATTTCGCCTACGGGGTTTTCACCCTCTCTGACCGGCTTTCCCAAAACCGTTCGGCTATCTTCTTCCAATGCTGTCCGCAGTCCGCAACCCCGAAGAACCAGGTCCTTCGGTTTGGCCTCTTTCCCTTTCGCTCGCCGCTACTCAGGAAATCGAGTTTTCTTTCTCCTCCTGCTGCTACTTAGATGTTTCAGTTCACAGCGTTCCCCTCCGCACGCTATGGATTCACGTACGGATACCTGAGGTTTGCTCAGGCAGGTTTCCCCATTCAGATATCTCCGGATCGATGGCTGTTTGCGCCTCCCCGAAGCTTTTCGCAGCTTACCACGTCTTTCATCGGCTCCCAGTGCCAAGGCATTCTCCTTGTGCTCTTTCTTGCTTGACC
>CAJTKM010000071.1 GCA_910576545.1 Lachnospiraceae bacterium | reverse complement strand
AAGCAAACGTTCTGCAAATTTTTTCATAGGTTTCACCTCCTTTCTCCAATATTGTACAGGAGGGCAATGCGGTTTTCAATGGAATTTGTCAAAATGCTAATTTTCAAGACTTAAATTGTCTAAATGGCAATATTACAGGTAAATAATTTGTGTGTTGGTGATGAAAAGAAGGAGCGTGGACATGGGTATAAAATTTAGAAACTTAAAGGCAGAGCAAGCACGATACGGATATACAAATGAACAGATGGGGCAATTCCTTGGAATGAGCAGAGGAAGTTATGAAACGAAACTGCGGAACGGGAAATTTTATATAGACGAGATAGGCTTGATTATAAAACTATTTCCACACCTCGGTTACGAGTATTTATTTGCAAAAGAAGGCAGTGAAGTTCCATTTCCTCCATTTGAGGAGGAGAGCAATGATGCCCTGATACAAAAAAATGGTGATAAAGAAAAGGATGGTTGAAAAATGAACGAGCGTTTGAAAGCCCAACGAAAAAAGGCAGGGCTGACGCAAAAGCAGGTTGCGAAACAGGCAGGAATTACCGAACGAGCATATCAACGATACGAAGCTATGGCGGAAACAGTTTTTCCAGATGTCCGTATTGCCAAAAAGATTGCAAAGGCTCTGGGCTGCCTGATAGAAGATATTTTTTGAGCGTTTTCCATATTACATGCGGAAAGGGGCGGGAGAATGGAGAGATACAAAGGTTTATCCGAAATGACAGCGGCCGAACAACAGGAATACCAAGCGGAACAGTTGGGACGGATGGGACAGCTCCAGCGGGGCTTGCCGGAATATATCCAGGACAAGATTGCGGACAGGCTGATTTACATGCGTATGGCATGGGCGGCGGTTCTGGTTCTTTTCATTACAGAAGCGGCAGGGTGGCTTTTTCGGGTTTTTATATTAGCCTGAAAAGCTGACAAACGGGTGTTACATAACGGACAAAACACTATGCATAGGCTGAAAAGAGGTGATATGAATGGGTTTGGCTCGGGAATTTATGATAGGGAACACGAAAATTAAGATATGGGACGATTATTGCAGTGCGCCAAACCAAGCGGAGAAGGACGCGGAAATACGAAAACGCTTTTACTCTAACGCGCTGGCGGAAATCCGGGCGAACCCTGAGAGATACTATGCAGTGCTGGAAATGAAGGAGCGGGGGGAGGAATGGCCGGACGAAAAATGCTGCAGGGCGGAAATGGTCGAGCGATACATAGAGAAAAGGAAGAAGGAGCGAGGCGCAGATGGGAAATTTTAATATACAGTCTTTTGCGGGCGGCGCGGTTGCCGAGCAGATTTCTGCGGCAATGCAGCGGGTTTATGAAAACATTGCTGACCCGAACACTGTGCAGGACAAGGCGCGGAAACTGACGATTGAACTGACATTCAAGCCGAGCAAATCAGACAGGACGGACGTGGATGTTTTCGCGATAGTGAAAACCAGCTTGCAGCCACGTGCGGCGATTACAAGCCGTATGATTGTTGAGGGTGACGGGCAGGGCAATGTCCGCGCGGCGGAATGGGACAGGAACGCAATGAAAGGGCAGTTACCATTGGAAGAAGCGGCGGAGGACAAGCCCAGCGTGATTGATTTACAGAAACAGAGGCAGAGTGCGACAATCTAAAGGAGGACATACTATGATTAAAAAAGCATTAGAGTATCTTATTGATTTAGGCGGGGCAAACATTTTGACAGTTGGCGGAAGGGAATACGCGGACAGGGAGGTTTTCCCTGTGAAGCCGCCGATGGTTCCGACGCTGAAAGTACAAAACCTTGAAAGCATAGTGACGTATGTAAAAGAGATCGACGATTCTGAGAATGACAGTTGCGGCGGGCCGTTGCTGGTACATATTGAGGATTACAAGACGGTTTCCATTAAGGGCCTGGCTTTGGGTGAATGGAAGGACAGGGAGATTTTCATGCTGGCAAAGGCGGAAACACCTGATTTCACGCCCGGAGGGTATTATGATGCGGAAAATTTCAATATCGCGCTGCAAAGTATGTTCCTTCAGAATGAGGACAGGGACATTATGCTGAAGGTTGTGGGCAATCTGAAGGATGAGGCGGTACGGAATACATCGGACGATGGAGTGAGCCAGGTGACAACGGTGCGGACAGGCATTGCAACGGTGGCAGATGTCAAAGTTCCTAATCCGGTTACGCTGAAGCCCTACCGCACATTTATCGAAGTGGAACAGCCGGAAAGTATGTTTGTGTTCCGCATGAAGGCGGGCGGGATGTGTGCATTAGTAGAGGCGGACGGCGGCGCATGGAAACTGGATGCGCAGAATGCTGTTTATGAATACCTGGAAGACAGGCTGAAAGAGGAAATTGAGAGCAAAGCGGTTATTTTAATGCAGTAAAGGAGGGGCGCGCATGAATACGGTTCAGTTGATAGGCAGGCTGACGCGCGACCCGGAAGTGAGGTACAGCCAGGGGACAATTCCCCTGGCTGTTGCCCGTTACACTTTGGCGGTCAACCGTGCAGTAAAAAAGGACAATGAACACCCAGAGGCAGACTTTATCAGCTGCGTTGCTTTTGGCAAGAATGGAGAATTTGCGGAGAAGTGGTTAAAAAAGGGTATGAGGATTGGCATTGAAGGGCGCATACAGACAGGGACATTCACGGACAAGGACGGGATAAAGCGCAAGAGCTTTGACATTATCGTAAGCAAGCACCATTTCTGCGATTCTAAGGACGTGAGCGGGGCGGGGGAGGCTCCAGCGGCGCAGAATACGGGAATGAAGGAAAATACAGACGGCTTCTATGAGATTGATGAGGACATGGAAGACGATGATTTGCCGTTCTGATACAGGGCGGTGATGATATGCTGACATTTATTGATTTCTTTGCCGGAATTGGAGGATTCCGGCGAGGAATGGAGCTTGCAGGGCACAAGTGCATCGGCTTCTGTGAATTTGACAAGTTTGCCATGGCAAGCT
>CAJTKM010000070.1 GCA_910576545.1 Lachnospiraceae bacterium | reverse complement strand
CCTCCCTATAGATTATTTGGTGATACTGCATCAGCAGTTCTCCAAGAATAACTATAAGGAGATTTATAGTGAAATCAAATATGTGTGCTGCCACAATATGTTGTGGTGGCTCTGAAGGTGGAAAATACCATTTCCGGGTGGCTCTGAAGCGGGAAACTGGTGGCTCCCAAGGGGGATAATATTCACCTATGGACGATTATACCACGAAATCACCAAAAAACAAATGCACCAAATATCTTGCTGTCTTTTTCATAAAAGCTGCGTTTGTTCTCATTGGAGAGCGTCAAAAGCCCGCAGTAATGGGACCATGACAATTTAACAGACGGTGTCTGGCATTTTCATAAGCCGGACAGAACGCCCTCATAACTGATGGGGAACATCCCCCATTAACTTACCCCACTAACATCCCTCATTAACTTACCTCATTATTGTTTCAGATATTTTACCCGAAAAATGGTTGATTATCTCAAAAAAGCCTTGATTTACGGGCATACAAGCAGGATTTCAAGCTGAATTTACTACCAATTTACTACTTTTGAGGGAAAGAGCCTTGATATGCCGCCCCCCACAACCCTGCCAGCCCAGCCACCAGCACACAGCATTGAGAAAGAATAAATGAAAACTGAATACGACGCATACGCGGCGTTTCTCTATCCCAACACGGGAGAACAGGAACGCCGCTTTTTTTATGCCCTCATGTTACGCAGTAGGGGCGAAAAGAGCCTTGCTATATGCGGCTTTGCGGGCGCACTTTTGCTGGGGACAGGGATTTATACCTAACCCCGGCAAAATGGCGTTCTATCGCGTAACAAATCCACAACCAAAGGAGTGATGAAGCTATGGCAGTTTTCCGAGTGGAGCGCAACAAGGGCTATACCGTTATGAGCAACCACCATTTACGCAACAAGGAACTGACATTAAAGGCAAAGGGGCTTTTGTCGCAAATGCTTTCCCTGCCCGAAGATTGGGACTACACCCTTGCGGGGCTGTCACAGATCAACCGGGAAAGTATCGACGCTATCCGTACCGCCGTATGGGAGCTGGAAAAAGCCGGATATATCAAGCGGCGGCAGGGACGGGACGAGAAAGGCAAAATGACCGCCATTGAATACACCATTTATGAACAGCCCCAGCCGCCGGACGACACCCCGCCGGGATTGGATAACCCGACATTGGAAAATCCAACACCGGGCAATCCGATATTGGAAAATCCGACACCGGGTAAACCGACGACGGAAAATCCAATGCAATTAAATAAAGATATACAAAGAACTGACTTACCAACAAAAGAAAAAAGAAATACGGATTTACAAAGTACCTATTCCATTCCTATCCATTCCCCTAACCCCTCTCCTTTGGAGCAGGAAGCGGCTACGCCGCCGGAACGGAAACGAAAGGAAGCGGAAGCACAGACCGCTTTTGAGATTTACCGGGAGATCATCAAGGAAAATATCGACTATGACATTCTCATACAGGATATGAAGTTTGACGGGGACAGGCTGAATGAAATTGTAGACCTCATGCTGGAAACCGTCTGTACCCGGAGAAAGACGATCCGCATTGCCGGGGACGACTACCCCGCCGAGCTGGTAAAAGCAAAGTTTATGAAGCTGGACGCTGAACATATCCGCTTTGTGCTGGACTGCATGAAAGAGAACACAACCAAAATCCGCAACATCAAGCAGTATTTACGGGCGGTGCTTTTCAATGCCCCGTCCACAATCGGCAATTATTACACGTCCCTTGTGGCTCACGACATGGCAAGCGGCGCACTTGCGCCACAGGAGCCGCACGACCCCTATTCATTCAAACCGGGCGAAAGCCTGTAACCACCCACAACCACAAAAGGAGGATTTTATTATGGCACAGAAAATGACGGGAGCATTGGTATTTGACGAGCGCACAGACCGCTACGACATTCGCTTTGACCTTGCCAGCTATTACGGCGGGCTGCATTGCGGGGACTGTTTCGACGTGTTCACACGCGGCAAGTGGAAGCCGACCCGTATTGAAATGAATATGGCGCAGGAATGGTACTTGGTGGGTATCAGAGCCGACGACTTAAACGGGCTGCGGGTGCGTATCTGACCGCCGCCCCATAGACTACCCCGAAAGGAGGGACAGACCCCATGCAGGACGAAATCAACGAAAAAACCGTTGCCCTGTATATCAAGACCGGGAAGCTGACCGCCGAAGTGCTGCAAAAGGCAATCAAAAAGCTGCTCTCACAGGCAAAGAAAGAGCTTGACAGACAGGCAATCCCCCACGGGAAGCAGACCCTAAAGCAGCTTATGAAGCAGAATACAGGCGTTTCCAACATTGAGATCACAAAGGACAACATCAAAGCCTTTGAGAGTACAGCGAAAAAATATGGTATCGACTTTGCGCTGAAAAAGGACGCGACGGAAACCCCGCCCCGCTACCTTGTATTCTTCAAGGGCAGGGACGCGGACGCGCTGACCGCCGCTTTCAAGGAGTTTTCCGCAAAGAAGCTGACGCAGGATAAAAAGCCCTCAATCCGAAAGGCATTAGCCGCTTTCCGGGAAAAGGCAAAGGAGCTGAACGCCAGCCGCCAGCAGACCAAACACAAGGACAGGGAGGTATCGCTATGAAGCCGGAAGTAAAGAAATTGCTTATCCTCAATCTCCCGTATCTGCTCTTTGTGTACCTGTTTGACAAGGTAGGCGCGGCTGTCCGGCTTTCCCCCGGCATGGACGCAAGCCAAAAGATTTTACATCTTGGGGAGGGCTTCACAGCCGCCTTTGCCAGTGCCGCGCCCAGCTTCCACCCCGCCGACCTGCTGATCGGCGTTGCCGGGGCGGTGATTATCCGGCTTGCCGTTTACCTAAAAGGCAAGAACGCGAAGAAATACCGCAAAGGCATTGAGTACGGTTCCGCGCGTTGGGGAACCGCCGACGATATAAAGCCGTACACAGACCCGGTATTTGAGAACAATATCCCATTGACACAGACGGAACGGCTCACC
>CAJTKM010000069.1 GCA_910576545.1 Lachnospiraceae bacterium | reverse complement strand
CGCTCCCGCGAACCAGCTCTTTAAGTTGACCCTTGATTACTTCTTCATTTAGCTGTACAATCTTCTCTGACATGGTTTGCTGTCTCCTCTCTGAATGGTGTGTCGCTACTTCATTCTACCAGAAGGCTGCAAACCTTGTCTTTTTTATTTGCGCAACTTATTGTACCTTATCCAAGTGTGAGGGCTATTTCCGCCTTTGCTGCCGCGCCAACTGCACTGGCGCCAAGACTAGCAACTGCGTTTGTTAAAGAATTAAAATTTGTATGATTCTTTTTATTGACATACGTCAGAAGACCATGCATATCAAATGTGTTCTCCGCAGAATCCAAACGTTCAGATGTTGCCATAATAATTCCTCCTCCATAATGTTGTATTTTTAAGTTGATTTTAACTCTCATACAGAAAGAGGAATTTTAATCTGGTTTGTAAACCACAAAATCAGCAAATTCATTGTATCATCTACTAGGGATTTTATTGTAGAAACTTTTTACCCTCTATACTTAACTGTCAGACAAGAAAAGCAAAATTAAAAAATAAAATGATTTGTATTACTGCTAACCATTTATATTTTTTTTGAATTAGAAAATATGCCATATTTATGAGCAGAATGCTAAGCGCAATTATATATATCCCAGAAGAAATATTTCTCCACAACGATACGTCAAGCCATTCTTGTATCGTATTTACAGGTTCAAGGATAGAATGGTTAATATATTTTTTGATTACAAGCAAAGTAGCTGCCATTATTATACTTCCTATGCAAAGAATTTTTTTCCATCTTTTTCTCATTATTATCACTTCTCTCCATTATATCTCACATATCATGAATGTGTGGCAAAACAGATACTTAGTGTCTGCGGCAACATCGTATACACAGATACCCTTACCACTTATTATTATGTATATAAAACGCAAGGAAGTGACAGAAATTTATATTTATTACAAAGAAGGAATAGAATCTATCATTTTTATCAAATCTTCTCTTTCTATATTTCCGGATATTTGACATTCAAACGAATCAACCTTCCAGATTGCTGTGATGGTATTCAGATTACTCATAATATAATAGTCAATCCCGTCTTTTTGATAAATTACTACGTCTCCTGCATCTTTTTCATAGATTACAGTAGGATTTGAGAGAAAATAAGAAACCGATATGTTGAAGAATTCAGGCGAGGAATCGTTTTCATACAAAATCTTCTTAAATATTTCTGTTTTTTGTTCATATCCTCCCTCTATTGTCTTTGTAAAATGATCCGGCAGCCATGTAGGCAAAAGATATTCTGGGATTTCCGTCGGTGAAAATGCAGTTTCAAATTCAGTTATTAAGGAAACATCTGGTTCTTCAGAGTGAGAGAACCAAAAGGTATCTTTCGTCCAATTTGCCATATGTGCAAATAATTCTTTCGCATTTGTTGTCGTTGAAAATGCGCCAAGCGCAATACAAAAAAACAATGATGCGGCAGCAATATTTTTAACACGAAAAATCTTCTTCTTTTCCTTGCGTTTTGGTTGGAATGAATTTGTGGGATAATCATATAATGTAATGTCCTGTTCAGCCAGAGGAAGATAATTCTCAACAAAAAACTTCCAGCTTTTTTCTACATTATTCTCCGTAGGAATGCCCGCAATTTTCTCCCGCTCCAAAATAATCCCTAAAACCATGTCTATATCCTCGGCTGTTAATATTTCTCCATCAATGGACTGAAAATCTGTCATTAGGAGGTTTTTTAACTCTTGTTCGCTAAGCGACGAAAAGTATGTATGCTTATCTTTGGATAAATTTTGTTTTTTCATATATGGAATAACTCCTTCAAATTAAAATTATTAGGGCTGAAAGTTTTTTCGGAATTTTTCTTTTGCGCGCTGCAGCCTTTTTTTGCACGCGTCAACAGAAATGTTTAGTTCTTGGGCTAAGTCCTTGTGGGAATACCCTTCAAGAATGAATTTTCTCAAAATAAAAACGTCCTCGGAGGAAACGAAATCTTCCAAATCAAATTTTTTTTCAAATGCGGGTTCCGTATATGTGTATGGATTCAAGGCATTTTCATTTGTCAACGAAAGTATTTTCTGTATCTCGCGTTTCCTGCTTTTTTGTATATTTCTGCATACAAACTTATGTGTATTCACAATCCAACCCTCTGGATTCAAACTGGCCTGTAATTTCTCATGGCAGATACAAGCGACGATAAATGTTTCGTGAACGGCTTCTTCTGCAATGGAGCTATCTCCAAACGCATATTTTGCATATTTGAACAGAAAATCATATTTTTTACGATATAGCCTATCGATGAAATCCAAAGTGATTTGATCCATAAGACTCCCTCTCGCTTTCTTTCTATTATTAGCCAGCAAATATCTCCCATATCAAATAAAAGATTGCCTATTCGACAATTATAGGCAATCTTTTATTGTTTGTCAAAAATTCAGTTTAGGCAGTTGCACTGGAAGATGTAAACGTTTTTGAATCGCTGCCATTTGCATCTTTTGCATATACTGTTACCTTTGCACGATAGCTTTTGCCTTCTGTTCCGCTATAAGAAACGGAAGCACTATGAGCCAAACTATTTTTTGTAATGAAATCTGGGTTCTTGACGCTGGTGTATGTTGCAACATCTGTCCAGCTAGAACCTGATTTTTCCTGAACAATCACCTTTGTAAACCCCAATTCCTTAACGGATGCTTTCGTAGTCACAGACATTGTAATAGTAATGTCTCCGCCTCCCTCAGAATCAACCTCCGCTGAATATTTGTCAAAATACAGGCTGGCACGCGGCTGAAACTGTTCCTCTGCTGCAAATGCCGAAATGGAAAAAAGGCAAGTAAACGCAAAAATAAATGTCATCGCAACTGTAATCAATTTTTTCATGGTTTCATTCTCCTTTAATACATTTTTGGAATTTGGGTATATCTATTTTCGCAGCATCGAAAAAATCTGTATTCCTAGATAGTGTCTACACGTGTTAAGCACGGATAGCAGCCCAAATAGCGATACAACGGACGTGTACCGCAGCGATAAAGGCATCAGAAGTCTTGGCATAACGAGTGGCAATCCCTCTCCAGCGTTTCAGGGTAAGGAAACAGTTTTCTACCAAATGACGCAGTTTATACAGATATTTATCATAGTCGCGCTGCTCTTTGCGGTTTTTCTTCGGTGGGATCACAGGTTCCATTCCTGCCGAAACCGCATAGGCCCAGATATCGTTTGTGTCATAGCCCCGGTCTGCTAGCAGGGTTTCCGCAGAAATACCCTCTATTAG
>CAJTKM010000068.1 GCA_910576545.1 Lachnospiraceae bacterium | reverse complement strand
GATGCCTGACCTGATGCGTAACTTTGAGAACCAGAGCGACAACCTCAGGGAACTTACAAAATACAGGAAAAGGATCGGTAACTATCAGATCCTCATCCTTGATGAATGGCTGAATTATAAACTTACTGAAAAGGATGCCAGGAACCTCTATGAGCTGTTTGAACAACGTAGCGGCAATAACTCAACAATCTTTGTCGGACAGTATCCTGTCGATGAATGGCATAACAGGCTCGGCGGAGGGACGCAGGCGGATTCCATCATGGACAGGATTATCCATAATGCCTAAGATTGCGTTTTATTAGGAAAACACACTGTCAAAAGAATTTCATGCTTTGGCGGGGGTCAGCCCGCCTCGGCGGTGTCGGTGGTGTTGATTTCAATGTACTCGGCAATCCTGCGGAACTCGTCCGCAAACTTGAAATGAACGCTGATATTGCCGTTTTCGTAAACCTTGATATGGTCTACCAATTCAATCAGAATTTCGCGGGTCAGCTTTTCGATGTTCTGATATTTCGCAAAGGCTACCAGCGCGGGATGCTGCTGGTCAACGCCGTTTGAGAGCTCTTTCCGTTCAGCCGTCAGCCGGGCCAGCAAATCCGTAAGCTCGGCGGCCTGCCGTTCATAATCGGCTTTCATTTCCCGGTACTCCTGCTGGGTGATTTCCCCGTCTTTCCAGTCTTGATACAGCGACTGCTTGTAGCGGGTTATCCTGGTCAATTCCTTTTCCTTTGCGGCTATCTGGTCGTTAAGGCGGTGGGATTGGCTTTTTTTCAGCGGGGCCGTGTTGATATGGGCTATCATTTCCGAATAGGAAACGGCGGTTCCCACTTGATACTGGATAGCGAACAGAACGGCGGCCTCCAGACGGTTGTGCTTGATGGAGTGCATCGTGCAGGCCGTCCGGGAACGGTTCTTGTAGGTGGAGCAGGCATAATAGATATTTTTCCCGCTCTGGCTCCGGGTGACGGATTTCCCGCAGTCAGCGCATTTCAGAAAGCCGCTGAACAAATGGAGCTCCCGGCCCTTTGGGGCCGTCCGGGTATCGCGGAGCAGGAGGGCCTGCACCCGGTCAAAGGTCTCATGGGTGATGATGGCCTCGTGGGTATTGGGTACGCGCACCCATTCCTCCTCCGGCACAGCCTCTATCTGGTGTACCTTGTAGCTTTTCACCCGGCGGCGGCCCTGTACCAAATCCCCGGTATAGATGGGGTTTTTCAGAATGTCGTTGACAATCTTGTTTCCCCACATGGGATTGTCGGCCACGGCGGGGGAATAGGGCAGGCCCTTTTCCATCCGATAGGCCGTTGGGCTGGGTATGCCGTGTTCGTTCAGATAAAGCACAATCGCGTGTTTGGTGGTTCCTTGCAGGCACATCTCATAAATCTTTTTGACGATTTCAGCGGCCTCCGGGTCAACGATTAGCTGGTGTTTGTCTTTGGGGTCTTTTATGTAGCCGTAGGGAGCAAAAGAGCCGATGTACTGGCCGTTGCGCCGCTTGTAATCAAATACCTGCCGGATTTTCTTTGAGGTCTGATAACAGTACTGGTCGTTGAACACAGGTTATTGGGGAAAGGGAAAGCAAACAGGCAAAAACCCAGTATTCATGCGGGTTTGCGGCGAGATGGCTCTCAAAAGCTAACCTCACAAAAGACAGATCATTGCACAATCACATATCGTTTCTAAGGGAGAATGTTGATTCCGGTCACATTCTCCCTTTTTTCATACCAAGAAATGAGGTGATTATCTTGAACACGCAAATCATCGCCATCGCAAACCAGAAAGGCGGTGTGGGCAAGACCACAACCTGTGCCAACTTAGGGATTGGGCTGGCACAGGCGGGAAAGAAAGTGCTGCTCATTGACGGGGACCCGCAAGGGAGCCTGACCATCAGCCTGGGCAATCCCCAGCCGGATAAGCTGCCCTTTACCCTCTCTGACGCAATGGGCCGCATCCTGACCGATCAGCCGGTTCGCCCCGGCGAGGGGATTCTTCGCCACCCGGAGGGCGTGGATCTGATGCCAGCGGATATTCAGCTGTCTGGCATGGAGGTATCGCTGGTAAACGCTATGAGCCGGGAAACGATTCTGCGGCAGTACCTGGACAGTGTAAAGGGGCAGTATTCCCATATCCTCATAGACTGCCAGCCCTCCCTGGGTATGCTCACCGTCAACGCCCTGGCCGCTGCCAACAGGATTATAATTCCCGTCCAGGCGGAGTACCTGCCCGCCAAAGGGCTGGAACAGCTGCTCTCTACGGTGAACAAGGTCAAGCGGCAGATCAACCCGAAACTGCAAATAGACGGTATTCTGCTGACAATGGTGGACAACCGCACTAACTTCGCCAAAGAGATTGCCGCCCTGCTGCGGGAAACCTACGGCAGTAAAATCAAGGTGTTCGGAACCGAGATTCCCCATTCTGTCCGGGCAAAGGAAATCAGCGCAGAGGGCAAGAGCATTTTCTCCCATGACCCAGGCGGCAAAGTAGCGGAGGGTTACGCAAATCTGACTAAGGAGGTGTTGAAACTTGAAAAGCAGCGCGAAAAAAGTAGAGCTGGCATCGGTCGATGATCTGTTTTCCACCGAGGAAAGCCGCGCCGATGCAAGGCGGGAAAAGGTGGTAGAAATCCCTTTAAGCGAGCTGCACTCGTTCAAGGGCCACCCTTTCAAGGTCAAAGATGATGATGCCATGATGGAAACAGCGGACAGCATCCGGCAGTACGGCGTTCTTGTTCCTGCTATCGCCCGTCCTGACCCCAGCGGCGGCTATGAGCTGGTAGCCGGACACAGGCGGCATCGGGCCAGTGAACTGGCAGAGAAAGAAACCATGCCGGTCATTGTCCGGGATTTGGACGATGACGCCGCCACGATTATCATGGTTGACAGCAACCTGCAAAGGGAAAGCCTGCTCCCCAGCGAGAGGGCCTTTGCCTACAAGATGAAATTAGAAGCTATGAAACGGCAAGCAGGTCGGCCCTCCAAAGAAAATTGTTCCCAAGTTGGGAACGATTTTGGGAAGAAGTCCAGCGAGGTTCTGGCGGAACAGGTCGGTCAGAGTAAAAACCAGATTTTCCGCTACATTCGCCTGACCGAGTTAATCCCCGAACTGCTGAACATGGTGGACGAAAAGAAAATTGCCCTGAACCCGGCCTATGAGCTGTCCTTTCTCAAAAAAGAAGAACAGACCCAGCTTTTGGACGCGATGGACAGCGAACAGGCCACCCCCTCCCTTTCCCAAGCCCAGCGGCTCAAGAAATTCAGCCAGGAGGGGCGTTTATCCATAGATGTAATGCGGGCGATTATGGGCGAGGAAAAGAAAAGCGATCTGGACAAGGTGACGTTTACCTCCGACACCCTGCGGAAGTATTTTCCCAAAAGCTACACCCCTGCCCGGATGCAGGAAACCATCATCAAACTGCTGGAACAGTGGCAGAAAAAGCGTCAGAGAGATCAGGAACGC
>CAJTKM010000067.1 GCA_910576545.1 Lachnospiraceae bacterium | reverse complement strand
GCAGAGCGCGGGCAGGCTGGAAAGCAAGCGTATCATGAAAAATGCCATGTATGCGGACCTGTACGCGGTGATGTTCCGGTTCCTGCTTGCCTATTCCGATGAGCCGCGGGCGGTGCGTCACAAAAATGTGGACGGAAGTACCAGCTATTCAGAATTTAACAAATACGACTATCTGGCGCAGGATGATGCCGGAGAATGGTACTGGATAGATGATTTCCTTTTCAGCGTGGACAACAGCAGCAGTCTGGCGGGGAACCGCGAAGCGATGTGGCAGGAGATACGCATGAACCTCCAGACGGGGGCTTTCGGCGACCCTGCTGACATTGAAACGCTGATACTGTTCTGGGGCATGATGGCGGGACAGCATTACCCCTATGCGGCAGAAATCAAGGAACAACTGGAACAGCGCAGGCAGATGATGGAGCAGCAGGCACAGATGCAGATGCCGCCTGGCGCGGCGGGCATGGGACAGCCGCAGGCGGAAACGGACTTTGACATGGGAAAGATGGATATGATGGGAGGTTTGAACAATGCAATGTAAAGGCTGCGGGCTGGAAGCGATGATTGCGGACAAAAAACTCTGCTTTGAGGGGGACGAAAGCCCCGATACAGGGACGCGGGCATTTTATGAACTGACATATAAGTGCAGGAATCCGCAGTGTCCGGAGTTTGGGAAGGTTTTGGAAACGGCAAAGGTATATCTGGACTAGGGATTTAACGCAAAGGCTCACTACGTTCAAGCCTTTGCGTTGGAGGACAGAGGAATAAACAGACAGGTTCCAGCGGCTATGCCTTGAAACCTGCCGTATGGCAGGCTACGCCTGCTGTTGGCCAGCAGTCGCGAAGCGACCGCACGGCTGTTTTCCTCGGACGGGCAAAGCCCGCCCTGCGGATTCCAAATATAGAAAGAAGGAGGAAAAGCATGGACGCGGATTTATATAAAATTACGCCGGAGGACTTCACTGGGAAGGGAGTAAGCGCACAGAGCAACCCCATGGAGCTGCCGGAGGACGAAGCAAAAGCGGTATTCGACCAGCTTGCAAAGGAAGTCATAACACCGAAATTCAATGAATTTGTGGACGCGCTGGCGGATTTGGACATTACGCCGGATGCGGACAAGCCCATATCAACGGCGGTACAGCAGGCTTTGGACAGGAAGATAGACCGCGAAAAGCGGACGGGGAGCGAAACGGAGGAAAAAGTGCTTTCCGACAACAATTACAGCGATGAAGAAAAGGAAATGGTACAGTGCTTATGGGACAAAACGCTGCGGACAGATAATGCAGCGGAATATTTCCCGGAAAGTGAATTTCACCCTGCGACGGTCCGGTTTGTGCGGGACAATACGCTGCCGCGCGACAACACGGAGGAATACCACCCGACACTGCCTTTTCACCCCGCAACTGTGGATTATGTGGATAAAAAAGTAGTAGCGATTGGTGCGGCGGATATGACAAAAGCAGTTTACGACCCGAACAGCAGGGCAACGGACATTTTCGCATACACAGACAGGAAAGCAGACGATGCAAAATACATGACTGACGATGTGACGGGGAAACGCTATTTTCTGGGCGTTTCGGACGGCGGGCTTTTTTATGAGGAGGCGACAGAGTAAATGGGCGACAGGGTATTTATAGCAAGACAGGATACTTTGGAGGGGGTGAAAGCGGATACAGAGAAACTGCAAAGGGGACAGGAAACAGCGCAAGAGGTTTTGGATGCAGTAAAAGAAGATACAGAAGAACTGAAAACGGCAGGGCTGGGGCTTCAAATTTCATTTCCGGCAAAATATCGCTTATCGGTCTATACAGCATCAGGTATGCCATGGAATGCGCAGTATTCCTGCTGCTTTGCGGCGATTGGCAAAGATGTACATATTTTTCAGGGAGTAAAGCATTTTGTGTTTGATATGGAAACATTTGAATGGACCCAAATGCCGGATGCACCCTGCGACACCACGGAAGGCTGTGCTGTCGCTTTCGCGGGTGGTATCCATTTATTCGGAGGGCGCGGCGGAACATATAAGCATTATACCTGTGAGAATGGGGAATGGACAGCGAAAAAAGATACGCCCCGTGCTATGACAGGCGGTGTTGCAGCCGTATGGAACAATTCGATTATTCTTGTAGAACCAAACAGCAGATATATTACGAAATGGGAGCCGGGAACAGACCAGTACAGCATTATTACATCCGGCAGGAACTATTCTGCGGCTTATTTTGGCGCGTTTGTATGGAGCAATAACCTCCATATTTTTGGCGGAAATACAGAAACGGCGGGGACGATGCATGATTTTGTTGACCTGCGCAGTGGAACGGTAACAGCGGCAACGGCACTCCCGGTTCCGTTTAACCGTATCAACGGCGATTACGCTTTTGATTATGGTTTATATATCCGTTCTTTTCGGGCACAGTCGGGAAATACGAATAAGGCATATCGTTTTGCATCTAACAGCGCGGAAGCTGTTGTATCCACAAGGATAGCGGGAGATGACAACGGGAATGGAACGAATTCGGATATCTGGCGGTATACATATGGTCAGGCAATGGTAAAATTTCACGGCTCAAATATATCTGTGCCGAAGTTTGGCTATGAATTTTGGCTGCCGAAAGATTTTTGTATTTATTATAAAGGTTCTTTTCTCATTGTTGGAGGAAAGTCGAAAGGAAATAACATCTATGAATATGAGCAAAAGGAAGATGGTGTAGTGACTCTGCTGTGTCAGCACGACAAATCCTGGAATTTTGATTTAGGCGGCATGGTATTGCGTACAGCAACTGCGATTTCCAGTTTTTTAGACGGGTTTATGACAATTTTTTACAGGGGGAAAAAGAGAGAGATATGAGAAAAAGCGGGTTATTTTTGAACGAAGCAGAGCTGTCTTATGAGCTTTTGAAAGATGGGTATGAAATTTTCTGGGGAGAGGAAGAAAGTCCAAGGCTGGCACAGCGCGAGCCGGATATTCCATACCCATGGCTGGGATATGAGGAAAACGCCATAATACAAATCAGGCAGATTTGCGGGCTTAACCCTGAAATACCGGAAGCGGAAACAGAGGAGCCTTGGGCAAGGATTGAGCGGATTTTGACGGAGGATATGAAGGAAACAGCACAACGGGCTGACGCCCTGGGGAAATCCGGCGCGGCGGCAATGCAGCTTGCGGTAAGTTACAAAGCGGAGGCGGGACACGCCGACAGCACAGGTACAGAGGTTACGCGGAGCATTGCGGCATTTACGGGGCATTATCCTGCATGGATCGCGGACGGAGGGACGGAGGGGCTGAACCATATTGCAGAATACAATGGGACGGCTTATATCTGCATCAACCCTATTCAGCGGCTTGCGCACTGGACGCCGGACGCGGCAACGAATAACTACTGTCCTTACCCTTCGGCGGACAGGGACGGGGTTTATCCCTATGTGTCCGGTATGCTGGTATGGGGCGGAATGAAGGTCAGAGGCGGCGATGGGGAAATATACCGC
>CAJTKM010000066.1 GCA_910576545.1 Lachnospiraceae bacterium | reverse complement strand
CCCCGCCCTGCTGATGTTCAGTCCGTTTTTGCTCATGCTCCTCACCTCCTAAAACCGCAGATTATTGATTGCCTTTTCCTTCTTCTGCTGGTCGATACCGATGTAGCGTCTGGTTATGCTTGGGTCGTCATGCCCCAGAACCTCCTGCACCATTACAATATCGCCGCCAGTATCCATATACAGCCAGTAGGCAAACGTCTTTCTCAGCGTGTGGCAGCTCAGGCTGTCCTTGTAGCAGACCGCCTCAGCCGCCTGATTCAGTATCTGCCATACCCGCACGCGGGAAATCGGCTTGTTCTGCCTGCTCCTGCTGTTCCGGAAAGCAAATTCGTAGTCCTTCCGGCCCTTGAAATACTGCCTGTATATCTTCTGCAAATGCGGGTTGATTGGCAAAAGCACCGTATCACCCGTCTTGCGCTCCGGTATGGCAATGCGCTCCTTCCCCCGTAAATCGCGCACGCGGTACTGCAAAATGTCACTGATACGCCGCCCCAGATAAATACCCGTCATAAACAGCACATAATCCCGCTCATTGCGCCCCATGAGGTAATCTCCGATATCAGAAATGATTTTTTTATCTTCAATCGGCATCACATATTTCAATTCATTCACCACCTTCCTGTCACGCTGTCTTGTGTCATTGATGAAAACTAAGTTTGTTGTTGGGGTGCTGGGGGCGTTTAGCCTCCGCCTTAACTCCGCAGGATGGGCTTTGCCCGTCCGAGGAAAACAGCGCGTCGCCGCTTCTGCGGCTCGCGTCTGTTTATCCCTCTGTCCCTCAAGCAAAAGCCTTGAAGATGTGCAACATCTGAGGCTTTTGCTTAACTGGGCTCTCCCCATTTCATGATAAGCCGCTTTTTCCCTTCCTCATTGGCGTTATAATAATCCTCCCACATATCCGCGTGCCATTTCACTTTTTTCCCGCCAGCGTCCGCCGCCTTGCCTGCCTCCGCCTGCATCGTCTGCTGTCCCCGCGCCATAAGCGCGATCCCCAGCCCCAGCAAAAGGTCGTCATGCTCGTTTATTTCCGCCTCGGCGCGTCCCTTTTCATTACGGATAAAGGTCAGTGCCTCCCCCAGCGTATCCCTGTCATGGATACTGCCGATGTTGTCCCGCATACACTCAACCAGCTTTGCCACCAGCACAGGCCGCGTCATGCCGTCTGTGCGGAAACCGTAGGACTGCCGCAGCTTTCCGGTGTATGTGTCGAACACTTCGCGGACATACAGCCGTGGGTACCGCAGGTATTCCAGAACCTTCTGCGGGTGCGTGGAAAAGTTGACTTCCAACGCAATCAGGGCAGTGTTGTAGTACATGCCCAGACAATAGACCTGCTTTGCGTAGTCGTCTTCATCGCAGTCCTGCCAGCGCAGCCGCGCCATCTGCTCCCCAGTAATGTTGTCTATGACCTGTGCTGTAAAGTAGTCGCTGCCCTCTCCGGCAGTATCCCCGCCGATGGTATACGGCCTGCCTGCTTGCGGCTCCTTGAAAACCAGAATTTCCCCGCGTTCATCTTCCGCAAAAGCACTGTCCCATATCAAAATGTGCCTCAATCCTTCCGCTTTCTCTTTGTATGCAAAGCGTCCTCTGCGCGGCTCCGGCTCCTGCTTCACCGCCGCCAGCCGCAGCAGTATCGCCGCCCTGCTGAATACCGCCGCACCCGTTGCAATGAATGCTTCTTCCGGCGTTGCGGGATATTCCTGGTGGAAATACTCCAAATCCCCGCCGCAGTTGTTCCGTATGCACCACCGCCGCCACATGATTTGTTCGTCATCCAGCCCGAAAGCGGCTTTCAGCTCTGTTTCCTCTGCTGTCAGCTCTTCCCCGTAGTAGGGCATGCGGTACTCCTCCATTTCGTACCATGCCGCAAAGAACGGTACAAAATCATTCAGCCCTGCGGCGGCATCGTCCCAAAGTTTCTTAAAAAAGTTGAAGCCGTTCGCCGTACTTTCGATAATGACAAGGCTTTCCGGCGTGTTGGGGACTGCCTGCATTAACCCCGCCAGCGTTTCCGCAATATCACCGGGCCAAAAGGCAAGCTCGGAGGCGTGTACATTCGTCAGCGTATCCGAACGCCCTACCCCCTGCCCGCCTGCCGTAGCGCATTTCATTCTGCTCCTAAGCCCCGGCTTTCTCTCCTTCTCCCGCGCGTTTTTCGTAGGGTTTTCAAAGATAAGCTCCTTTGCGTTGCTGTTCTTCAGCATCGGGCGGACAGGGTTTTTCTCCTGATACAGTTTTGACATGCGGAAAAGGTTTGCCGTTGCTTCGTCCTTGTGCGTGATGATGAAGCTGCTGACGTTCTTCCGCGTGGCTGTCCGGTAGTAAATGAGTGCCTCCGTCAGCGTGGAAAAGCCCATTTGCCGGCTTTTCAGTATGACAACGCGGATCGGCTTTCCCGCCTTTTCCTGCTGGCAGATGGTTTCATAAAGCCGCTTTTGCGCGCTGTTCAGCCGGAAAGGCACGATTTTTCCAGTCTTGTCCTTGATTTGCAGAAAAGCCTCCATATATTTTTTTGCATCGCGCAGCACATCATACTGTTTCACTTGCATCCCTCTTTTCCGCAGCATCCAAAAAGTCCTCGACCGTTGCGCCCTCCGCCTGCCCGCTGGCGGCGTTCTCCGCTATCTTTGTGCGCTTCGTGTCGTTCGCAAGCCGCTTTTTCTCAATTTCCAGCCTGTCAGGGTCGTTCTTCCAGTCCTTCCGCGCCTTGTTCAACAGGTAAAACTTCATTGCGGGAACGTCTGCGGGGACGTGGGTTTTCTCCGTCACCTCAACCAGCTGTTCCTCTGTAATGGGCTTTCCTTCTTTGGAAAAAAGAGGCGCGCCCTCTGCCGACCTCGCGATGACTTTCACCTTGTAATGCTTTGTAACAAGTGCATCGTATCCAAGGCACCGCTGGAACAATGTTTTTTCTACCTCCGCGACCTGCTTCTTTTCCTCGCTTTTCAGAAAATCGGCACTTTTTTTCAGGAGTGCTGAAAGTGCCGGAATTTTGCTTTTCAGCTCCCGAAAAGCCGAATAACTCATATCCAGCATTTCCGCCATTTCCTTCTGTGGAATCCCCGCAAACGCCCATTCTTCAAGGCTTTTCATGTTGTTGTAAATCTTTTCCTCGTTCCTTCCCGCCACGTTTCCACCTCCCAAAAATCCGGCACTTTGCCGTTTTCAGTGCCAGAAAATTCCCGTTTAAAATTCCGTCCCCATTTTTCGGGCAAAAAGGAAAAAGGCAGAAAAAAAGCCGGAAAATCAATGTTTTCCGGCTCTTTCCCCGCGTTTTTCGTGTTTTACATATTACTATATTGTGTTAAATTTCTTTTTTCCTGCCCCTTATAAGGAAACTTCTTTTTTCCCGCCTGCCCTGCTTAACACTTCCTCAATGTGTAAAACAGGCGCAGTCCGCCCCCTTTTGGGCATAAAAAAAGCCGCCCACATACCCGGCAGCATTTCAGCCCTGACGACTAAGCGGCAGGACAACGCCCCGCCGCCACATTACGTACAAATTTTCACTTACTTATAGTGTATCACCAAATTTCCGAACTGTAAAGTCCAAAACAGTCCAAAAAAGTCCAAAAAAGTCCAAATTCGTCCAAACTTTTAAGAACAGCCGGAAAAAGTCCCTGCGTAGTGACTTGCCGCCAGCAGATTTATCTATACCTGTTATATATCTGCCCCCTGTTCCCCGCATCTATAACGCAAATAATCAATTTGCCG
>CAJTKM010000065.1 GCA_910576545.1 Lachnospiraceae bacterium | reverse complement strand
GATTATTTGCGTTATAGATGCGGGGAACAGGGGGCAGATATATAACAGGTATAGATAAATCTGCTGGCGGCAAGTCACTACGCAGGGACTTTTTCCGGCTGTTCTTAAAAGTTTGGACGAATTTGGACTTTTTTGGACTGTTTTGGACTTTACAGTTCGGAAATTTGGTGATACACTATAAGTAAGTGAAAATTTGTACGTAATGTGGCGGCGGGGCGTTGTCCTGCCGCTTAGTCGTCAGGGCTGAAATGCTGCCGGGTATGTGGGCGGCTTTTTTTATGCCCAAAAGGGGGCGGACTGCGCCTGTTTTACACATTGAGGAAGTGTTAAGCAGGGCAGGCGGGAAAAAAGAAGTTTCCTTATAAGGGGCAGGAAAAAAGAAATTTAACACAATATAGTAATATGTAAAACACGAAAAACGCGGGGAAAGAGCCGGAAAACATTGATTTTCCGGCTTTTTTGCTGCCTTTTTCCTTTTTGCCCGAAAAATGGGGACGGAATTTTAAACGGGAATTTTCTGGCACTGAAAACGGCAAAGTGCCGGATTTTTGGGAGGTGGAAACGTGGCGGGAAGGAACGAGGAAAAGATTTACAACAACATGAAAAGCCTTGAAGAATGGGCGTTTGCGGGGATTCCACAGAAGGAAATGGCGGAAATGCTGGATATGAGTTATTCGGCTTTTCGGGAGCTGAAAAGCAAAATTCCGGCACTTTCGGCACTCCTGAAAAAAAGTGCCGATTTTCTGAAAAGCGAGGAAAAGAAGCAGGTCGCGGAGGTAGAAAAAACATTGTTCCAGCGGTGCCTTGGATACGATGCACTTGTTACAAAGCATTACAAGGTGAAAGTCATCGCGAGGTCGGCAGAGGGCGCGCCTCTTTTTTCCAAAGAAGGAAAGCCCATTACAGAGGAACAGCTGGTTGAGGTGACGGAGAAAACCCACGTCCCCGCAGACGTTCCCGCAATGAAGTTTTACCTGTTGAACAAGGCGCGGAAGGACTGGAAGAACGACCCTGACAGGCTGGAAATTGAGAAAAAGCGGCTTGCGAACGACACGAAGCGCACAAAGATAGCGGAGAACGCCGCCAGCGGGCAGGCGGAGGGCGCAACGGTCGAGGACTTTTTGGATGCTGCGGAAAAGAGGGATGCAAGTGAAACAGTATGATGTGCTGCGCGACGCGAAAAAATACATGGAGGCGTTTCTGCAAATTAAGCGGAAAGATGGGAAAATTGTTCCTCTGCGGCTGAACAGTGCGCAAAGGCGGCTCCATGAAACCATCTGCGAACAGGAAAAGGCAGGAAAGCCGATCCGCATTATCATACTGAAAAGTCGGCAAATGGGCTTTTCCACGCTGACGGAGGCACTCATTTATCACCGGACAGCCACGCGAAAGAATGTCAGCAGTTTTATCATTACGCACAAGGACGAAGCGACTGCGAACCTTTTCCGTATGTCAAAGCTGTATCAGGAGAAAAACCCTGTCCGCCCGATGCTGAAGAACAGCAACGCAAAAGAGCTTATCTTTGAAAACCCTACCAAAAACGCGCGGGAAAAAGAGAGAAAGCCAGGACTGCGGAGCCGCATAAAATGCGCCACGGCAGGCGGGCAGGGGGTAGGGCGTTCGGATACGCTGACGAATGTCCACGCCTCCGAGCTTGCCTTTTGGCCAGGGGATATTGCGGAAACGCTTTCAGGGTTAATGCAGGCAGTCCCCAACACGCCGGAAAGCCTTGTCATCATTGAAAGTACGGCGAACGGCTTCAACTTTTTTAAGAAACTTTGGGACGATGCCGCCGCGGGGCTGAATGATTTTGTACCGTTCTTTGCGGCATGGTATGAAATGGACGAGTACCGTATGCCTTACCACGGGGAAGAACTGACGACCGAGGAAACGGAGCTGAAAGCCGCTTTCGGGCTGGATAATGAACAAATCATGTGGCGGCGGTGGTGCATACGAAACAACTGCGGCGGGGATTTGGAGAAATTCCACCAGGAGTATCCCACAACGCCGGAAGAAGCATTTATTGCAACGGGCGCGGCAGTGTTCGACCGTGCGGCGGTACTTCTGCGTATGGCTGCGGTGGAACAGGAGTCGGTACAAGACGGAGGCGCAGCGTGCCGACAGTATCCGCGCCGGGGACGCTTTACATACAAGGAAAAGGCGGCGGGACTGAACCATATTTTGATTTGGGACAGTTTTTTTGCAGAGAACGAGCGTGGGGAAGTGCTGCTGTTCCGAGAGCCGGAGGCGGGCAAACCGTACACTATCGGCGGGGATACTGCCGGAGAGGGCAGCGACTACTTTACAGCACAGGTCATTGACAATATCACAGGGGAACAGGTAGCACGGCTGCGCTGGCAGGATTGCGATGAAGATGAATATTCCAAGCAGGTTTATTGTCTGGGAATGTACTACAATACTGCCCTTGTCGCGCTGGAAGTCAATTTCTCCACGCACCCGCAGAAGGTTCTGGAGTACCTGCGATACCCGCGGCTGTATGTCCGCGAAGTGTTCGACACATACACCGGAAAGTTTCGGCAGTCCTACGGTTTCCGCACAGACAGCATAACGCGGCCTGTGCTGGTAGCAAAGCTGGTTGAGTTTATGCGGGATAACATCGGCAGTATACATGACAGGGACACACTGGCGGAGGCATTAACATTTATCCGCAATGAAAAGGGACGTGCTGAGGCGGAAATAAACGAGCATGACGACCTTTTGCTGGGGCTGGGGATCGCGCTTATGGCGCGGGGACAGCAGACGATGCAGGCGGAGGCAGGCAAGGCGGCGGACGCTGGCGGGAAAAAAGTGAAATGGCACGCGGATATGTGGGAGGATTATTATAACGCCAATGAGGAAGGGAAAAAGCGGCTTATCATGAAATGGGGAGAGCCCAGTTAAGCAAAAGCCTCAGATGTTGCACATCTTCAAGGCTTTTGCTTGAGGGACAGAGGGATAAACAGACGCGAGCCGCAGAAGCGGCGACGCGCTGTTTTCCTCGGACGGGCAAAGCCCATCCTGCGGAGTTAAGGCGGGGGCTAAACGCCCCCAGCACCCCAACAACAAACTTAGTTTTCATCAATGACACAAGACAGCGTGACAGGAAGGTGGTGAATGAATTGAAATATGTGATGCCGATTGAAGATAAAAAAATCATTTCAGATATCGGAGATTACCTCATGGGACACAATGAACGGGATTATGTGCTGTTTATGACTGGTATTTATCTGGGGCGGCGTATCAGTGACATTTTGCAGTACCGCGTGCGCGATTTACGGGGGAAGGAGCGCATTGCCATACCGGAGCGCAAGACGGGTGATACGGTGCTTTTGCCAATCAACCCGCATTTGCAGAAGATATACAGGCAGTATTTCAAGGGCCGGAAGGACTACGAATTTGCTTTCCGGAACAGCAGGAGCAGGCAGAACAAGCCGATTTCCCGCGTGCGGGTATGGCAGATACTGAATCAGGCGGCTGAGGCGGTCTGCTACAAGGACAGCCTGAGCTGCCACACGCTGAGAAAGACGTTTGCCTACTGGCTGTATATGGATACTGGCGGCGATATTGTGATGGTGCAGGAGGTTCTGGGGCATGACGACCCAAGCATAACCAGACGCTACATCGGTATCGACCAGCAGAAGAAGGAAAAGGCAATCAATAATCTGCGGTTTTAGGAGGTGAGGAGCATGAGCAAAAACGGACTGAACATCAGCAGGGCGGGG
>CAJTKM010000064.1 GCA_910576545.1 Lachnospiraceae bacterium | reverse complement strand
GTCTGTTCCCTCGACAGGAAATACTTCGCGGGCACATCGTCCTCTAAGATGTCCAATAATGAATACGCGCTCCCTGTTCTGCGGGACGAATCCGGCAGAGTTGATAACCTGCCATTCTGCATCGTACCCGCTTTCGTCCAGCGCAGAGAGAACGGCAAGGAAATCCCATCCCCCGTTGATACTAAGCAGATTTTTAACGTTTTCAATGAATAAGTACATGGGTCTGTCTTTTTCTTCGATGTCCTGAATAAGCCGGATAATTCGGAAAAAAAGACTGCTCCTGTTTCCTTTGAATCCTGCCTGCTTTCCGGCAACGCTGATGTCCTGGCAGGGAAATCCAAAGCACCAGCAGTCGGCCCTCGGTATGTCCTCTGCGAAAATCCGTCTAACATCATTTTCGTACCATTCCCCATGTCGGTACTCCTCCTTCCCCGCCTCCGCCACACGCCTGTTTTTCGGCAGCGCGGCAAGCCGCTCCCTGTCCTCGTCCGTCATACAGTGCATCGCGGTATAGCTTGCCATGGCAAACTTGTCAAATTCACAGAAGCCGATGCACTTGTGCCCTGCAAGCTCCATTCCTCGCCGGAATCCTCCAATTCCGGCAAAGAAATCAATAAATGTCAGCATATCATCACCGCCCTGTATCAGAACGGTAAATCATCGTCTTCCATGTCCTCATCAATCTCATAGAAGCCGTCTGTATTTT
The DNA here is from genome assembly GCA_910576545.1 of Lachnospiraceae bacterium. Classification (GTDB taxonomy): domain Bacteria; phylum Bacillota; class Clostridia; order Lachnospirales; family Anaerotignaceae; genus Anaerotignum_A. Next base: position 3,335 of record CAJTKM010000064.1, on the reverse strand, counting down.
CCTTCATTCCCGTATTCTGCGCCGCTGGAGCCTCCCCCGCCCCGCTCACGTCCTTAGAATCGCAGAAATGGTGCTTGCTTACGATAATGTCAAAGCTCTTGCGCTTTATCCCGTCCTTGTCTGTGAATATCCCTGTCTGTATGCGCCCTTCAATGCCGATCCGCATACCCTTTTTTAACCACTTCTCCGCAAATTCCCCGCTCTTGCCAAAGGCAACGCAGCCGTATGGCCGCTTTGCGGCTGTTGGCCAGCAGTTCGCGGAGCGAACCGCACGGCTGATAAAATCTGCCTCCGGGTGTTCATCGCCTTTCTTCACCGCGCGGTTGACCGCCAAAGTATAACGGGCAACAGCCAGGGGAACACTCCCCTGGCTGTACCTCACTTCCGGGTCGCGCGTCAGCCTGCCTATCAACTGAACCGTATTCATGCGCGCCCCTCCTTTACTGCATTAAAATAACCGCTTTGCTCTCAATTTCCTCTTTCAGCCTGTCTTCCAGGTATTCATAAACAGCATTCTGCGCATCCAGTTTCCATGCGCCGCCGTCCGCCTCTACTAATGCACACATCCCGCCCGCCTTCATGCGGAACACAAACATACTTTCCGGCTGTTCCACTTCGATAAATGTGCGGTAGGGCTTCAGCGTAACCGGATTAGGAACTTTGACATCTGCCACCGTTGCAATGCCTGTCCGCACCGTTGTCACCTGGCTCACTCCATCGTCCGATGTATTCCGTACCGCCTCATCCTTCAGATTGCCCACAACCTTCAGCATAATGTCCCTGTCCTCATTCTGAAGGAACATACTTTGCAGCGCGATATTGAAATTTTCCGCATCATAATACCCTCCGGACGTGAAATCAGGTGTTTCCGCCTTTGCCAGCATGAAAATCTCCCTGTCCTTCCATTCACCCAAAGCCAGGCCCTTAATGGAAACCGTCTTGTAATCCTCAATATGTACCAGCAACGGCCCGCCGCAACTGTCATTCTCTGAATCGTCGATCTCTTTTACATACGTCACTATGCTTTCAAGGTTTTGTACTTTCAGCGTCGGAACCATCGGCGGCTTCACAGGGAAAACCTCCCTGTCCGCGTATTCCCTTCCGCCAACTGTCAAAATGTTTGCCCCGCCTAAATCAATAAGATACTCTAATGCTTTTTTAATCATAGTATGTCCTCCTTTAGATTGTTGCACTCTGCCTCTGTTTCTGTAAATCAATTACACTGGGCTTGTCCTCCGCCGCTTCTTCCAATGGTAACTGCCCTTTCATTGCGTTCCTGTCCCATTCCGCCGCGCGGACATTGCCCTGCCCGTCACCCTCAACAATCATACGGCTTGTAATCGCCGCACGTGGCTGCAAGCTGGTTTTCACTATCGCGAAAACATCCACGTCCGTCCTGTCTGATTTGCTCGGCTTGAATGTCAGTTCAACCGTCAATTTCCGCGCCTTTTCCGGCTCAGTGTTCGGGTCTGCGATATTCTCATAAACCCGCTGTATTGCCGCTGAAATCTGCTCGGCAACTGCGCCGCCCGCAAAAGACTGTATATTAAAATTTCCCATCTGCGCCTCGCTCCTTCTTCCTTCTCTCTATGTATCGCTCGACCATTTCCGCCCTGCAGCATTTTTCGTCCGGCCATTCCTCCCCCCGCTCCTTCATTTCCAGCACTGCATAGTATCTCTCAGGGTTCGCCCGGATTTCCGCCAGCGCGTTAGAATAAAAACGTTTTCGTATTTCCGCGTCCTTCTCCGCTTGGTTTGGCGCACTGCAATAATCGTCCCATATCTTAATTTTCGTGTTCCCTATCATAAATTCCCGAGCCAAACCCATTCATATCACCTCTTTTCAGCCTATGCATAGTATTTTGTCCGTTATGTATGTAGTGGGCTTCGCACGCTGCTGTATCTGCCCCGCCTACGCTTGCTTTGCTTGTGATAGTTGCTTTGCTCATACTTGTCTTTTCCTTCTTTTCCCGCTATAATGTGAAAAACGATTAAAAAATATCTTCTATCAGGCAGTTCAAAGCCTTTGCAATTTTTTTAGCAATACGGACATCTGGGAAAACCGTCCCCGCCTCGTACCGCTGATATGCTCGTTCGGTAATCTCTGCCAGTTTGGCCGTCTGCTTTTGCGTCAGCCCTGCTTTTTTCCGCTGGGCTTTCAAACGTTCGTTCATTTCGTGTCACCTCCATACGTTGACACGAATATTAAGTCGAGTTTTCTTTTTGACAGAATAACACGAATAATAATTCGTGTCAATATTGTTTTATGAAAGGAGAAATCTATGGAATTTCATGACCGCCTGAAATGGCTCCGCAAATACAAAAAATGTACGCAGGTGCAGGTTGCAGATGCCCTGCATTTCACAGATAGGCAGTACCAGCGTTTCGAAGCGAATGATGCCAAGCCAAGCTATGAAAACCTTGTTGCCCTTGCTGATTTTTTCGATGTTCCGCTGGATTTCCTTGTCGGCCGCGGGGTTTTTGCTGATTGGAACGCTGTCATAGGAAAGCAGTCCGAAATCATTCAAACCCTGCAAAATATCTCTCCTTATTTTGAAAACCTGAAGCTGGAAGATAATTTCCCGCTTTTTCTGTCGTTTCTCCCTGTTGTTTTTGAAAAAATAGAGTATAACGAAGCAGAAAATTCTCTGTCCTTGTATCCTTCCATTTCGTTAGATGCCTTGAAAAGCCTTTGAAGCTCAGCCGGGCGGAATAACCTCTTGTTCCGCCCTCGCGGCTTCCTCCTCATATCTCACCAGTATGTAAAAACCTCTCCTGTTGGATACAATGGCTTTCAGCAAATCCCAGCCATCATGTAGCTTATTGTTTGCCGTCTGGAAATTATCCGTTTCGTAAATCTCGCTGATACGCCTCCGGCCTGTCCTTTCATGAAAAGACCCGCCGCTTGCTTCAAAATCTGTTTTTTCTCCCATGGTTTCCTCCCTCTTATTCATGCAGAAATGCAGTCCGCCAAAACCCTTTCGGCAATCTCCCGCGCGGCTGGAATATCCTTTCCTTTCAGGTTCAGCATATTCCTTCCGCGCGGTTTGATTTCCTTGTTGATTTCCCCAATAATCATATGGGGCAGCTCAATGATTTCCTTTTCCGTCAAGCCCGCCGCCGCAGCCTTTTTCTTGATGTCTGCCAGCACCCCGAACCAAGGGTGTCTGAAACGCTTGTCCATCAGCCCGCCTCCTTTCCAGTTCTGTTTTCCTTAAACCTATTTTCAACCCTTGTCTTTTGAATAAAAAAACAGTATAATGTTTGAAAACAAAGGGAGGTGTCCGCATTGCGCGATACAATTATGGGAATAATCCACGATGTTTTAATTGTGG
>CAJTKM010000063.1 GCA_910576545.1 Lachnospiraceae bacterium | reverse complement strand
CCCTGTTTTTGCGCGTATGCAGGCAGACGCAGGAAAGTGCCTTATTCGGGCTGTCCTCATTCACAGCAAAGGCAATTTTTGCCGCCAGGCCGCAGATGCCGGAAATCCGGACGGTATCCTCCGGGAATGGCATATCCGGCTTGGGGTAGTCCTCCGCGCTGAGGAACAGGATATTGTATGCAGACTGCCCCGACCTGATTTCAACCGCGCTCCGCTTATAGTCCGCCTGAAAGCTGACCGTATTGCCGGGCGCATGGGAGATAATGTCGAACAGCAGCCGTGCGTTTATCACAATGCGCCCGCTTTCCCGCACCTTCGCGGCTTCTTTCAGGAAAACGGACATGGACGCGTCTGTCGCAATCATGGAAACCTCCTGTGCCTCCTCGTCGCATTCCAGATATACGCCGCGCAAAATCTCCGCGGGCAGGCTGTCACTGGCGATTTTTTTCACCTTTCCCGCCATTTCTGCCAAACTGCTTTGTTCCATTTCAAATTTCATGCTGCAACCTCCTTTGTTCAAGACCGTGGGACGCTGTCCCACACCCTGCCAACCCTTTAAAAAGGGTTGGATCCCAAACTTTATTGCGGAAAACTGCGTTTTCCGAGGCATAAAATTTTTATGCTTCCATCGCATGAAATGCGATGGCAAATGGGTCAAGGGATGAAATCCCTTGTGGGGTGCGGGGCAAAGCCCTGCGGTTTTCGGGGTATTAGGGCAGTGCCCCAAGGTCTTTGCTTTTTTCTAAGCTGATATTGTGTCTAAAATGTCAAACAGTGAGAGTTGGTTTTCGAGAGCAAGCACTTTTTTTCTGGCACCACGCTTCCGCTTTACAGTCTGGACGGATACGTCTAAAACCACCGTCCTGCCCGCTGCCACCGAATTGCGCCCCGGTTCCGCCTCAGCTTTTGCCGGAACGCCTTCCGGTGCAGGTTCCTCGATGCCTTCCGTTATTGTTTCCACCAGCTCAGCTTCGCTTTCAATGGTCTCCGGCGCGGCTTCTCCTTCTGGCTTCAAAAACGCCATATTTTTGAACACGTCCCCGATGTCTAAACCATCTGTTTCATTTTTCAGCCCCAGTGTCAGTTCCTGCGCCAGAAGCGTTGTCAAATCCTGGCACTCGCTCATCGCCGCAAGCCCTTCATCTGTCAGATTGCCTTCTATCACGCCCGCGACTGCCAGCTTTGACGCCATCAGGCGTATCGCGCGGTGCTGCATCACATTTTTGAAATACAGGAAATAAACCTCTATCCTTGGAGCTTTCTGGTTGATTCTCCACGACCGTCTGGAGGACTGCCGCAGTGTGAACAGCTTATAGCTGATATTGTAATAAATGAGCGTCGTGAAATCGTTCAGGTCAAGCCCCGTTTCCAGAAGCTGGGGGTTCGTAATCAGCACATGCACGCCGTTTTCGATCTGCTTTTCGATCCATTCCTCCCGTTTTGCCGTAGGTACGGTGGAGCGCAGGACGCAGGCGGAAATATCATGCTCACGGAACAGCTTTTCCAGCCGTTCCTGTGTGTCGATGCGTACCCAGCTTGTATAGACTACGACGCGCTCGTGCCGCGCAATCTTTTCTTTCACTTTCTCCAGGAGCCAAACGTCCTTTGCATTCAAAGAGTCTGCGTCCCATCTATCCAAAGGCTGTACCAGCGGTATTTCGGAGATGGGATCAAGCACCGGTTCCATATCGTAGGGCTGGTCAGGATAGACCGTCAGCAGGCTCATAAATGCCGACATCACCCTCTGGGCAATGAGCTTCTGATACTTCATCACATCTGTAAATTTGTCTTCTATGCGCTTATATTCCTTCCAGACTTCTTCCGGCAGTTGCAGCTCCACAGGGATTTCCTCATATTCCGGGAGCTGTTTCCCCATGTCATTCAGCGAGAGGAACACGGCGTTATTCATCAGGAACCGCGAATAGACCAGCGGCGATACGCCAGGGAGCTGCTTCTCCCGCAGCTTCCGCTTGGCCGTCCTGCGGTTCGAGTGGTAGCCCTGGTCGGAAACCTCATACGCCGTTTCCGTCACGCCGTATTCCCGGTTGAAATCGACCGTTGCCGTGTATTCCTTCCCGTCCGTTTGCATCAGGCGGGGAGAAACGCGGTAGAGCAGATAAAAAATGCCCTGGGAATAGCCGTTGATGAGCGTGCCTGTCAGCCCGACCGCGCGTTTCGCGCAGCCCAGCAGGTCGTTCATGGCGTCGCCCTGGCCGCTGTTGTTGTTGTAATCCTGCAATTCGTCGATAATCAGCCCGTCCACCTTGCCGCGCATCTTTTTGCTGATATACATGGAGAGGGAACACTGCGGCCTCGCCCCAATGGGTTTTACTGCGATGTTGGGATTGTCAGCGATTGCCTTAATTTCATAGTATTCCTTTGGGAATACAGGCGCTTTTTTGCTCCGCGCGCTTTTCAGCATCACTTTTTTGGCAATGAGGCTCAAATGCTCCTGCACCAGTGTCCTGTATACAAGGCCATAATTGGCAATTTTCACCCACCGGCTTTGCCGTTCCGTTTCCAGCACCGTCCAAAGCGGGCTGCCGCAGTTTTTACACTTGTGGTTCTTCTTATTCTCCTTTTGGAAAAAGAACTGGTCTGCCTCGGTTTCGTACCGGATGCCCTCGGCGAAAATATCCATCATGACAGGCTCGCCGCAGTCCGGGCACAAAAAGGCGTGTTTCCGCCTGTTGTATGTCACAGCAGGGCGGCGCATATAACCGTCCCGCGCCTTTTCCTTCGTGATCACGACATAGCAGTTTTGGTTCCGCTGTTGGAACATTTCATACGCCTTTTCCAGCTCCCCGACGGTTTTCACCTGTACGGCGAAGGAATCCGGCGCGGTTTCCGCAATCTCCCGCAGCCATTTTTTCGGCAGGTGGGCAGGGCAGAGTACGATGTTGAAATGCCTGCCGCCTTTTTGCGACTGGTACGCGTGCAGCGATGTGATTCCGATTTTCGTTTTGCCTGTGCCACATTCCGCAATACAGAGGGCGGTTTTGTTCTTCCGCAGGCTCCGCATGATGGCTTCCGAAACGGCAAGCTGCGCATCATAAAGCCCATAGCCCGCCTGTTCCTGGATATAAGCGTTGACCGCCAGCACTTCCTTGGAAACCTGCTCTCTGGACGGGTCGAACAGGGGCGTGAATTGCCCCTGTATTTTGCTTGCAATGCTCCTGCCGAACCGGTTCAGGTAGGCGGATACGGACGTGACTTTCTCAAAAGCGTTTGCTTCTGTACATTCGCCGGGAATGGAAATCTGCCCTGTTTCCAGCCCATGCTCCACGATTTCGATGATGTTCTGCTCGTCTTTTGAAAGCAGGAGCTTCCATACGTCAAACTGTGCGCAGGACGAAACCATTTCCAGCTTTGCCAGGTAGTTCCGCTGCTCCATCTCCGCAATGACGTAATCCCGGAATGCCGGTATCAGCGGGACGGAAACCGTCGCGTCAATCTGCTCAAACAGCCGCTCGGCGCTGTCTTTTTCACAGTAGAGGTATGCCGTCCGCCAGAGCGGGGCTTTCCCTGCCGCATTTTCCTGGTCGTTTTCCTCCACCTGCTGTAAATCGTTTTCCAGAACCAGCGTGGCCTCCATGTAAAGCCCGTCATTCGTGAAAAGCCACCGGTACCGTTTTGGAAGCCCCTGGAAAAAGAGCCGGGTGCCGTCGCAGTCCAGGCAGACTTCCCCGCCGCCGTATATCACGTCCGCCATGGCGCGCACCTGTTCGGGATAGCCGCCGAAACGCACTGCGGCAAGCAGCCTCCTGCCATTCTCGCAATCGTATGCCAGCGTATCCGCATATACTGACAGGCGGATGTCCTTGTCGATATCTTTGTAAGTCAGCTCCCAAAGCCGGGGGATGTTTTTCTGGCCATTCATGTCCATTCCCCCAATTTTTCCATCAGCAGGCGGTAGCGTTCCGGCGGGATGTTATACACGCCGCTGGTCGTATAAATCTGCGGGGAATAGAAACGTTGCCGGTATTTCTCCATCAGCTTTTCCGGCAGTGAGGTGAAATCTTCCGCCCCAAGCCCGCAGACAAAGAACGTGCCGAATATGCAGCAATCCTCGTCTACCTTCCGGTTGAACGGCATTCGGAGCAAAAGCCCTTCATCGTTGCAGACGACACCGACTTTGTCGCGGAAAGGGTAGATGGCCTGTATCGGCCCGCCGACGATCTCCTGCATTTCCTTTAATGTGCCTTCGATTTCTTTTTCGTAGGGGTGTTTTCCGGGTTCTACGATTAAAATTTTCATGTGCATTCTCCTTTCGATGCTTGATTTTTTTGTTGGCAAATTT
>CAJTKM010000062.1 GCA_910576545.1 Lachnospiraceae bacterium | reverse complement strand
ACGAGATAGAAGCATAATCATCTGAACATCATTAGACCTAATATTGCCTCTGTTGTATTTTCAAGCGACAGGGGCAGTATTACTATATCTTGTGTCTGAGGTGGCTCTCAAGGAAGAAATTTCCGGGTGGCTCTGAAGCGGGAAACTGGTGGCTCCCAAGGGGGATAATATTCACAATGCGGCCCCGCTGAAAAAAAGTCAATCCCACCGCCTTAACGACCAGATAGCCGCAAAGGAAAAGGAATTGACGAAAATCACCCGCTACAAACAGTCACTGTATCAAGACTGGAAAGACGGAGAAATCTCCCAGCAGGAATACCGGGAAATGAAAGCCGATTATGAGCGGCAGGCCGCCGGGCTCTCGGATTTGCTGGCCCGGCTGACGGCTGAACGGAAACAGCTTTCAAACGGCGTTGACCAGCAGCATCCCGCGCTGGTAGCCTTTGCGAAATATCAGAACATCGAAAAGCTGACCCGCGAAATCCTGATTGAATTGGTAGACCATATCAAGGTTTACGAAAACGGCAATATCAGCGTTCATTTCAAGTTTGCGGACGAGTTCCGCAGGATTGCCGAGTACATTGAAATCAACACCACCGACACCGCCGAGGCGGGCTGACCCCCGCCAAAGCATGAAATCCTTTTGACAGTGTGTTTTCCTAATAAAACGCAATCTTATGCTTGCTATTCTTCCCCCCTATAACTTACTACGGGAAAAAATCAAAAAATGGCAACCTTTTAGAAAAGTTTTTAAAAATAATCAAAAGAAAAGAGGGAAGCCGATTTTTTTATGGCTTTCCCTCTTGACTGACCCATAAGCGGGAACGGGCGGCGGGGGCAAGGGCGGGCGTTTTTGCCCGTGCATTTTACCCTTGCGGCTGCCGCCTGTTCCTGCTACACGCTGCCGTCTGACAGCTTCCCCATGACAACAATTTTTCCATTTCCTCTATGCGGAAAATGTCTTTCTTTGCAGAAATCCTTAATGCAATCGTGATAGAAAACTAATAGAAACGTGATATTGCAACTGTAACATTTTTTACTGGAAAGGGACAAGCCACAGAAAGATTTTTCCCGCCCAATACGCCGACCGCCACGGCGGAAGAACACGCAGAACACCAACGAAAAAAGAACCCAATGCACACCCGACTGAACACAGACCACAGCCGGGCTTTTTTATGCCTTGAAAAAATTTTTTAAAGTTTTTTTCAAAAACATTGCCAAAATTTTCATTTTTCCCGTAGTTAGTAATAGAGGGGTAAAAATTCCCGGCTCTGGCAAGGGCAAGAGGGAGGTGGAAACATGAAGCCCCATTCACAGGACGAACACAAGCAGCAAACATTTGAATATTTCTGCAAGCAGATATTGAAGAATGAAAAGAACGACTACCACAGGGAGCTGAACCAACAGGGGGAGCGTGAAGTTTTATTTTGCGAACTGCCGCCGCACACCGTAGAACGGTTCGCCATGTGGGATAAATATTTCCAAGATACATACCTTTTTGAGATTATGGGCTTTGAGATTGCCGTTGCTGATGAACTGTTAGCCGAAGCACTGAAAGCCTTGCCACAGGACAGGCTTGAAATTATCCTGTTATCTTATTTTGCGGATATGACCGACAAGGAGATAGCGGGGCATTTGAACCTTATCCGCAGGACTGTAGCACACCGCAGGAAAAACGCCCTGCGGAAACTGAAAAAAATCATGGAGGGCTTTGCTGATGAATAAGAGCAGGAAAAAAACGCCGGGCAGCTTGCTGCCCTATCCCGTCATTGTGTCGGCTGTTTCCGGCAACGTGGACGCTATCAACGTGGTATTGGAACACTTTGCAGGCTTTATCTCCGCACTGTCAACCAGAACCATGTATGACGAGCAGGGAAAGCCCGTTGTCTACATTGACGAAGAATTACGCCGCCGACTGGAAACCAAGCTGATAGCAAAAATCCCGACCTTTAAGGTAGCGTAACCGCCCCCCTTTCCCACTGAAAGCATGAAAGCACGGGCGGGCTGACCGCCCGCCGCTTCTTGCCATTCCGCAAAAGCACATCTGCATGGTGTGTCTTTGCGGGCTGACAAGCCCCCGGAACTTTGACAAAGAAAGCGCAAGGCGCAGCATAGGGCAAACGGACACGTTCAATGTGCGGCGAGCCTACGGGCTGATACGCCAAGACCCCCGGCAAGGGGCGAGCGATACTATCAGTGAACCGCAGGCGGCAAAGTGGAAACTGCCGCCGCCATGACCCGCACATTGGCATAATGATACACCCGTATGACACGGCTACTCATAGGAATGAGAGGGGTGCAAGTCCCGTGGAGCTGCCAAGCCGTCCGTTTCGCCCATTTTACTCAACTTTTTTGAAAAATAATAAAATTTAACGAGCATTTTTGCCAAAAATCTGTTATCATGGTAGACAAGATATTGAGGTTTCATTATCTGGTCTAGGAAAGGAGAGCTATGATAACCGTAACCAAAAAAGATTTAATTGCTCTGGGTTATGGTACTTCTTTTGCGGCTGACATTATAAGGGAAGCGAAGAAACTTATGATTTCCAAAGGACATACATACTACCAGTCCCGGAAATTAGACCGTGTACCGAGGGAAGCCGTGGAGGAATTGTTGGGTATCAGATTTCAAGACGGGCAGGCTGAATGTACTTCTTGCACACCAATGTAAGGAGTGATATTATGGCGAAAGACCCAATCAAGAAAGCAGATAACGGAACTTATTATTTTAGAGCAAACTTAGGCTACAATCCGATAACAGGTAAACAAATCCAGAAATACCGAAGCGGCTTTAAGACAAAAAAGGAAGCACGGGAGGAATATTCAAAACTTGTCCTCACTTCCACCGAAGAACTGACCGCCAAAAAAGAAACGATTTCTTTTCAGACGTTCATTGAAGAAACCTACCTGCCGTGGTATAAAACGCAGGTAAAGGAAAGCACCTATTTAAACCGCCGTTCCACCATTCAGAAACATTTCGCATACTTCTACAAACTGGCAACGGACGAGATAGAGCCTATCAACGTGCAGAACTGGCAACTGGAACTTGCAAAGGAGTTCAGCCCTAACTATATCCGTATCGTACAGGGTATGCTCTCTATCGCATTTGACCGGGCTATCGTTTTAGGGATTGCAAAGAAAAACCCGTCACGCATGATAGGGAACATCAAGAGCAAAAAGACAAAGGTTGACTTCTGGACGTTGGAGGAATTTCAGAAAGTGATTTCCCTGCTCTACAAAGGCGATTATTACGAACACTACCTTTTCATTTCCTTTTGGCTGCTGTTTATGACGGGCATGAGGATAGGCGAAGCCGCCGCCCTGCAATGGTCTGACATTGATTTTGAAACGGGGCTTTTAAGCATTACAAAAACCCTGTACTATAAATCAATGGACGATTACAAGTTTGTTGAGCCAAAGACGCAGGCAAGCGTCCGCACAATCTATATCGACACGGACACCATAAGAGAGTTGCAGGCGTGGCGTGAGGTTCAGCAAAAGGTACTGAAAGGCTGCAATCTGGTGTTGAGCTACAACAGTATTCCGACCAGTAAGCACACGCTTCCAAGAGCCTTAGAGAAACTTGCCGGGCTTGCAGGCGTACACCGTATCAAAATCCATGCGTTACGACATTCCCACGCTTCCCTCTTAATCAGCATGGGAGAAAACCCGCTTTTGATTAAAGAGCGTCTAGGGCATGAGAAGATACAGACCACTTTAGGAACATACGGACATTTGTACCCGAACAGCAATCTTGAAGTTGCCAATAAATTAACGGGCGTGCTGACATACACACCCGCTTCACACAGCATTGCAGATTACACTAGCAATCAGCACACCGCAATCTATCACAGAGAGGTTGAATAGAAAAATGCAATCGTAATGCAATGAGAAAGAGAAAAAGCCGCCAAACCCTAGTGTTTACGGGCTTTGCGGCTTAGCTCCGACTATTCGAACTCGGCGTGTTCTTTGTTTTTCTTAACTATATTTGTTTAAGCTTAATACAAATACATACCCATTTTTACATCAATTACATCATTTATTATGGCTTGCTGATTTTCTGTTGTCAAAATGTTGCCACACCAATAAAAAATTTACTTTGCTAATTCATTTAAAGCCGATAAAATATCTTCCAGATTAAATGAATACACCCATTTTGCACCAATACCGTATGCTTCAACTGGCGCACTATATGAATTATCCAATTTGACTACTACTAACCCATTTCCTTTTTCATGATTTTTAGCTATCTCATATGCTTGCCAATTCTTATATCCAATTTCCGCACTATCTGGATGCGTATCATCAGAATGTTTTCCAATTATGGCAATCATATAATTTGCATCCCCTATCTTTGTGCTTAAAACTTGTTTAATGGTCGCAACCGACTCGCTTTGTATTTCACTCGGCGTACAATCCTTGATTGAAAAATCTATGTCTTTGTTTTTATTCCATGCCTCCAATAAATTATAATAATAGACCTCTTGCGAAAATAAGGGTCAGTGATAAAATAGGGGTATGAAATACGAAAAGATAGCAGAATATTCAAACGCAAAATTCCGGAGGATCACAGGGGTAAAGCGGGCAACATTTGACAAGATGGTAGAGATTTTACGGAAAGGATATGCGGAAAAGCACC
>CAJTKM010000061.1 GCA_910576545.1 Lachnospiraceae bacterium | reverse complement strand
AGCCGGATATGCCATTCCCGGAGGATACCGTCCGGATTTCCGGCATCTGCGGCCTGGCGGCAAAAATTGCCTTTGCTGTGAATGAGGACAGCCCGAATAAGGCACTTTCCTGCGTCTGCCTGCATACGCGCAAAAACAGGGTGCAGGCGGCGGCAAGCAACGGCAGCTGCGTAATGCTGACAAAGCAGGACGCGGAGGCCGGGGAGGAAAAGCAGTTCCTCCTGCCCAAGAAACAGTTTTTGAAGCTCGCGGCGATGTCCACAGACGAGGACGAATACAGCATGGGTGCGATACAGAACCGCGTAGTATTCATGAAAAAAGGCATGATGGTATCCCTCGAAACCTTCCGGGACGTCACCTTTCTGGATACGGACAAGGTCATTCAGTCCGTCACGCTGCAATACATGGCGACATTGGAAGCCAGTGACCTGAAAAACGCACTGGATATGATGACATTGGACAGCGAAACCCTGTCGGTGAATATCCTGTTTCAGGAAAATGCTGTCGTGGTGAAGTGCGGCGGGAAGGTGTCCGCGGAAACAGCCCTGCCCGCAAAGGTCAGCGTGGAAACGCCAAAGGGCGGCTTCCACTATTCCCTCGCGGATTTTTATCAGCTGGCCCGGGTAATCCATGGCATGGCGCAGATAAAGATAGACAAGAATGGCGTGATGCTGCTCCGGAGCAGGGACGAGCTGTTCTTCCAGCTGCCAAAACGCCCGGAAACCCATGCAGCAAAAAAGAAAGCGGCATAGAAACTTACAAATATAATGAGGAGGATGATAGTTATGATGAACAACTGCACAATGATGGGAAGGCTGACAAAAGATCCCGAAATACGGCAGACAAAAGGCGATGAGCCGAAAACGGTTGCGAAGTTCGGGATTGCCGTAGAACGCGATTACACCGCAAAGGGCGAGAAACTCACAGATTTTTTTGAGATAGAAGCATGGCAGAAAACTGCCGAGTTTGCCGGGAAATACCTGAAAAAAGGACAGCTCATCGGACTGGAGGGCAAGCTGCGCCGTTCCGAATGGAAAAAGCAGGGAACAGACGAGAAACGTTTTTCCTATTATATAGAAGCAAAAAGCATCTATTTTGCGGAAGGCAAGAAAGGCGAGCCGGAGGATGACAGCCCTGCTCCCGGCGGGTTTGACCCGTTCGATGATGAAAATGATTTCGACCCGTTTGCGGAATAGCGGGAACAGAACAAGGGCGCCTTATAGCGCAATCTGAACAAAAAGGGAACCTTCTGCTGATTTTTGGCAGGAGCGTTCCTTTTTTATTTCATTCCAGAGTCCGTGCAAATTTATTTACAAAATCATACGAATATTATATAATAATAGTACGAAAATAGAGATGGGAGGAGCGAGGATATGTCTATCACAGCGACAGAGCTCAAACAAAACCTTGGAAAATATCTCATGCTTTCCGCACATGAGGATATTTATATCACGAAAAATGGAAAAGTAATCGCAAAGCTGACAAATCCGTATCAGGATAAAGTGAATACGGCAAAGTCCCTGTTTGGGATACTGCCAAAAGATGCTGACATTGAGAAAGCAAGGGAGGAAAGGCTGGCGGCTAAATCATGAGGATACTGGTTGACACGAATATCATCATTGATGCGCTGACCGGAAGGGAACCTTTCCGCGAGGCGGCAGAACAGGTCTTCCTTATCGCGGCAAATCGGGCGGAAGATATGTATATTGCCGCAAGCTCTGTTACAGATATTTATTATCTGGTCAGGAAACACCTGCACAGTACAGAACAGTCAAAAGATGTCATGTCAAAGCTGTTTGAGCTTTTTTATATACTCGACGTTACTTCCGGTGACTGCATGGATGCGTTGGCATCTGAAATGAAGGATTATGAGGACGCAGTTATAACCTGCTGTGCATACCGCAGCCAGGTTGACTATATTGTCACGAGGAACATCAAGGATTACGCGGTGTCTAAGGTGCGGGCTATATTGCCAGAGGAATTTATAAATTTTATACAGCAAAGTGAAGAATAAGAGGTGAAGGATGGATAATTCATGTAATTTTTTAATTGCTAAATTTGGAAGAGAAGAACATTTGAAGCAACTTCAAAATGGAGAAATATATTTTAATGCAGTTCAAGCGTATCGAGATGATGGAACAGTATATAGGGGAGATCCAATGGAGGGTAAAATTCCAATTGATCCAGCAAAGATAAAATTATATGATCAAGCAGGAAGGGATATTTTTGAAACAATTCCACGCCCTAATACAATCGTTGAATCATTGGTTGGTGACGAGAATCTTATGATGTTTTGTGCATCAGCCATTACTACGGAAATTATGGATTATGTTGCAAATGATATATGGAAATTTAAAGAAGAATTCAAGTCAGAAATGCAGAAATTTGGAGATCATGTTTTGCTGATTTGGTCTTTGGAATTATTAGAGCATATAGCAAAGGCTACAGATATAACCGGACAAAAGATTGGGTTTATTGACAGACGAATTCTATATAGAGATTTAAAGGATTTTGACAATACACATGAATATAGGATAACCGGAAGCCCGCTTGATGTATATTTTGTAAAAGGATTGCTATATAAAAATCAAAATGAATGGAGGGTTATTATAGACGGCGAAAGGGAGGAGTTAAAAATAAATTGTGACAGAGGTTTCCTTTTGCAGACATCGCCATTTCAATATAGCCAGATTATGAAAACAACTGATTTTTTGAATGGAGAAATAAAAATTCAAATGGATAATAATAAAATTGACTTATAATGTCAGTGCCATTGCTTATTAAAATTAGGCAAGTAATAAACACTACCGTATTCTCTGATAAAAACAATATAGTGGTTTTGTAGAGTCTTGCATAACTGCAACTGTAAAGGGACAAACCAACCTGCTATAATGAAAGCGTAAGAGAGGTAAGCGTATTTCAGGTCAGAGTAAAGGAGGGACGGTGTTATAACTGACCGCCTGCAAAAGAAAACCATCGGGCACTGCACCCGACATAAAAACCGATTTAGAAAGACTGTAAAAAAGCGTTTGGAACGTTGTTTTGCAGTCTTTTATTTTTTAGCTCAAAAAGGAGGAATACAATGAAGATGGAAGAAGAAAAACGTTCCAATGGTGGCTATGAAATCATAGAGAGCTGTACTATCGGGAGTACGGAGCTTGTCATCGGGCATAACCCCAAAGCCCCCAACCCTTATGTGTGTTGGTACTGCAAAGGCGGCGGCAATTATTTCTGGGGGACTTACTGCGATACCATTGAAGCGGCAAGGGAAAATCTCAGCGAAAGATACCAAAGGGAGTGCCTTATGCCCTTACAACAATCCCTCTGCCCCGAAGCAAGGGAAAGAGCAGCCGAATGAATGAGGAGGTAGGAGTTTTATGAAAGTACACGCATATATACACAGCTTGAAAGATAGGGAAAACGACCGCAATGTCATTGGTGAAGCCGAAATTTTGGAATGTATCGGCAGCAACCAATACCTGGCGGAGTATAACGGAGTCCTTTGCACTGCCATTTTTAATTTTTTCGATGGAATGTATTATGTTGACGATATATACGGCGTCCGCAGGGAAAACGGGACTGGGCAGCATTGACTTTTATAGAAGCCGACGAAATTGGAGCAGTATCTCCTCTATGCCTGGTTTACTTTTTTCCCATAACAGGATATACTATAAGTAATCTCAAGGTTTCTTTAGATTTCAAGAATAGAAGGAGTGATCTCATGAATTTAGCAAAAATCTCTGCAAACGGGCAGATTACGGTGCCTGTGGAAATACGGCGGCTGCTTGGCTTAAAATCCGGGGATAAAATCCTGTTCCTGCAAAAACGGGATGGGGAGATTGTTATAAGCAACGCTTCTTCAAAAGCAATCCGCAAAGCGCAGGCTGCTTTTGCCGGAGCCGCTGAAGATATGGGCGTTTCTGATGAAGATGATGTGCAGGCACTTGTGGACGAAATGCGGTACGGAAAGGAAATGTAAAATGAGGATATTAGTTGACACAAACATTTTATTTTCCGCGTTGCTTTTTCCGCGCTCCAAGCCGGCGCAGGCACTCCTGCACGCAGCGGAGCATCCTAAATATATGACAGCCGCGCAATTTTTTGAAAGCGAGGGTTTAGAAGGGTAGCCTGTTGCATTCCACAGGAAAAGCACCCTTGCAAAACTGCAACTGTTAAAGAACGCGTCAATCTGATACAATGAAAGCGTAAGAGAGGTAAGCGTATTTCAGGTCAGAGTAAATGCGGCGGGCTTTGCCCTCTGCACAGCCGCAAGCGGCGATGAAGGAGGTGGGTTTTTACTGACCGCCTGGTAAGGAATCATCAGGCAGTACGCTTGACATGAACAAAATATTTTATCTTAAAAGACTGCGAACACTGTGTTTGATACACACTGTCCTGCGGTCTTTTTTTGCAAAAAAGGAGGAGCAACAATGAGTGAAGAGAAAAAATGGAACGACGATGAAATACTGGACATCGGCAGTGTGGACGAAGACGATTTCGACCCGTTTGGCGACGATGATTTTGAACTGGAGAGCCAACAGCACGAGGAAAAGAAGGCAGAAGAAAAGAAGGCGAAGGAAAAGAAGCTGGCGGAGAAGAAGCCGCCCCAAAAGGCCGAAAGCAAGGAAGAAACCCCTTCCAACCCTCTGGAAGCTGAAATTTCGGCGGCGGCGGAAAAGGACGCAGAAACCGCGCGCGATGGGCTTTTCTCGAAGCCCCCAGTCTTT
>CAJTKM010000060.1 GCA_910576545.1 Lachnospiraceae bacterium | reverse complement strand
CAAAGAGCAGCGCGACTATGATAAATATCTCTATAAACTGCGTCATTTGGTAGAAAACTGTTTCCTTACCCTGAAACGCTGGAGAGGGATTGCCACTCGTTATGCCAAGACTTCTGATGCCTTTATCGCTGCGGTACACGTCCGTTGTATCGCTATTTGGGCTGCTATCCGTGCTTAACACGTGTAGACACTATCTAGGAAAAAATTTTGTCAGATAAAAGAAATTTACTTGATGAACGTTTGATTTCATAGTATGATTAGTAGTAAAGAGGTGAGAGAAGATGCAGAATAACTTAAAGGTGCTGTTAGTTGCGTCGGAGGCTGCGCCGTTCATCAAAAGCGGCGGATTAGGCGATGTCATCGGTTCCTTGCCAAAGGCGCTGCGGGCAAAAGGGGTAGACGTGCGCGTTGTGATTCCCAGATATCTGTCTATCAAAAATGAAGCGATGTACGGCGTGGAGTTTTTGGGAGAGTTTGACGTCCATTTGCAGTGGCGGGTGCAGACGGCGAAGATTTTGGTAAAAAAAGGAGACGTACCGATCTATTTCATTGAAAACAACAATTATTTTGGGCGCGGCGGCATGTACGGCCATGGCGATGACAACGAACGCTTTGGGTTTTACTGCAAGGCTGTGCTGGATATGCTGGCGATGCTGGACTTTTATCCCGATATCATCCACTGTAACGACTGGCAGACAGGCCCTGTCTGCATGTATCTGAAGGAAGTTTACAGTAAAATGGTGAGCTATTCCAAAATCAAGTCGATATTCACCATTCACAATTTGCAGTATCAGGGAAATTTCGAGCCTGCGACAGTGGATATGCTGGGCGTGCCTGCCTGCTATGGGAACGGGGGAGCGGAGTTTTATGGCTGTGCCAGCTACATGAAAATGGGTCTGCATTATGCGGACTGCGTGACAACGGTCAGCGAGGCATACGCAAGGGAAATTCAGACGCCGGAATTCGGCTATGGCATGGAAGGCATTTTGTACAGCCGCAGAGATTCTCTTTACGGTATACTGAATGGTATTGACTATTCCATGAACGACCCTGTGACAGACCCGCGTATCGTAAAAAATTTCAGCCCTGAAATTTTGGAGGGGAAACGCGAAAACAAGCGCGCTTTGCAGGAATGGCTGCGGCTGGAGCCGCGCGATGTGCCTGTGATTTCCATGATTACGCGGCTGGCCGATCAGAAGGGCTTTGATATCCTGACACAGGTAATAGATGAAATGATGCGGCGGGATATTCAGTTTGTGTTGCTGGGAACCGGCGAACGCTGGCTGGAGCATATTTTCGATCATTTGGGCTCGGCGTATGCCGGAAGATTTTCCTCGAATATCTTCTTTGACGAAGCGCTTGCGCAGCAAATATATGCATCTTCGGACATGTTCCTGATGCCTTCGCGCTTTGAGCCATGCGGGCTGGGGCAGATGTTCAGCCTGCGTTACGGCACTGTGCCAATCGTGCGCAAAACGGGTGGCCTTGCAGATACGATTACGCATTATAACCCTGAAACAAAGCAGGGGAATGGCTTCGTTTTTGAAACTTATGACGGAAACGGCCTGCTTTGGGCGGTAGATCAGGCCCTGCATACCTACCATATGGGGTGGGAAGAATGGTCAAACGTTGTGCGCAATGCGATGTACTGCGATTATTCATGGGAAAGCTCCGCAGGGAAATATATCACATTGTATAACAAACTGAAATCCGGCGGGAAAACAGGCAATTCAAAATAATATTAAGATTTTTGATGTCCGGGGGCGTGCTGCGCTTCCGGACGTTTTTTGATGGAAATTTCCATAATATACAGCTTTTGGACGAAAAACAAAATTCCGGAGGGTTTGCAAAAACATGCCGGATGTAGTATGATGGGGGAAACATGCGGGAGAGGGCAAACGGGCTTTTCTATATAGCAGAAAGACGGCACAGCCGTTTCAGACTGCCAGACCCCCTTCCGTGCTGCGGCAGGGTTCGGGAAACGAAGCGTTTCTCTGGCACCGCCTTTGGCGGCAGGCCTCTGGTCTGGTTTGCAAAGCGGACTGTTTGGGAATCCGCCGTGCGGTCGGCAAAGCCTGAGCCTTTTTGGCACGCAGGGACGAAGCAGTCGTTTTTCTGCTGAGATAAAGAAAGACAACGGAGGAAAAGACATGGGCAGGCAGCGGAAGGAAAATGACAGCAGGCTGATGATAGTGGTTTTCGTTTTGGCAGTCGTCTGCCTTTTGGCGGGCGGGCTGTATATTGATACGTTCTACGGCGGCGGCAGATTGAAAACGTTCATGACGCAGATTTCAAAAAAAGATTCGGAGGACAAACGCGCGGCGCGTCCGCGGGAAAGCATGCAGATTGACAGCGGGAACAAAACAACGATTGCCACATTTGGTACGAGCTTCGCGCTTTGTACGAAGGACGGCGTAAAATATTATGCGGGCATGGGCGACCAGAAATGGAACGACACATTTAATATGACAAGCCCGTTGGTCGTTTCCGAAGGAAAATATATTGCGGTGGGTGATATGAGCGGCAAGACCCTTCGTGTGTATGATGATTCGGGGCTGCTGTATTCTCTCCAGACGGAAGGCTCACTGATGCAGTTCGCACTGAACAAAAGCGGATACCTTTCGCTGATTACAAAGGATTCGACAGCTTACCGTATCTATGTTTACAATGCAAAGGGAAACCTGCTGAAGGAGCGTGTAGAGGAAAGCATTGGCATTTATCCGCTTTCTTCCGATATTTCTGACGATAACAGGATGTTTGCGGTAAGCTATCTGGACACGGCGGATATCACACCAACGGCGCGGGTGCTGTCCTTCTTTATCAGCACCGGCGAAAGTGAGGAATATACGGACAGTATGTTTGCGGCGGTAGAGAAAAAGGACGAAGTAATCCCTGTTATCAGCTATTGGAACGATGGTACGCTTGGTGTCCTTTCTGATAAGAATATCTACGGTATTGGCGCGAAAGATGGGCAGGAAGAATGGAAATATGAACTGGAGAATACAGTAGATTACGCTTCCTTCGGTGCAGGGGATTTTGTGGTGGTTGCGCTGGGGGACAGTGTGGCAAACCGTGATGGACGGGAAAAAGGAACGGTCTGCTGGATCAACGCTTCGGGGAAGGAAACGGCATCCTTTGAGAGCGGGGAAACGGTGACATTTCTCCACGCAGGGGAAAAGGGCGTTGTAATCGGGAACGGCAGGGATTATAAAGGGCTGACAAACGGCGGGAATCTCAGCTGGGAATATACCGCAACAACGGATACAAGTGACCTTGCGCCGATGGAAAAGCTGAGCCGCGTGATGGCGGTGACACAGGAAAATATTGAAATACTGGATATGACGAAGGCGCAGGCAGGGAAAACAGAGCCGTCTGTAAAGACGGAGCCGGAAAAAACGCCGGAGGGCCAGCCGGAAGACACAAAGGACGCAGAAAGCGGCCAGGCTGGGGAACCAGAGGATGGACAGGGGCCTGAAAAAGAGCCTGACAATGCGGGAGAGGCAGAGCCGGAGGAAGCAGGCGGGCAGACCGGTGAGCCGGGGAACGAGCCGGAAGAACCATAAAGCAGGCATGGGGCGCTGTTCTGTACCATGCAGGGGCTTCCGGCACATGACCCACTTTCAGGCATACATTCGTGCAGCGGAAAATAAAATTCAGGATTTACATGGTAATAATGAAAATTTGCAGGAAAGAAGGAACGGAAATGAGTGTTTCTTATTTGCCATATTTATTGGATATTCTGGTAGTGGCGGTTGTGCTGGGCTGCGCTGCTGCTGCGTTTCGGAAGGGTTTTGTCATAGCCGCACTGGGGTTTCTGCCGATGGCTGCGGCGCTGATTGGCGCGCGCTTTCTCAGCCCGTATGTCAGCAGGTTTCTGAGGGGGACGCCTGTATTCGGTTCCTTGGCTGAAAGCATCAGCAGTTCCATGAAGCTGGACGAGATTATCGGGGAGGGTGCGGCACGCACGCAGACGGAAATCATAGAGGGGATGCAGCTGCCGGGATTTTTGCGGGATGCACTGCTGGAAAATAACAATCCGGTTATTTACCGCCTGTTCGATGTGGAGGGGTTACAGGAATACATTGCCGGGTTTCTGGCAAATATCTGCATCAATGTTGTGAGCGTTATTCTGGCATTCCTCCTGATTTTTATTGGTGTGCGGCTGGTGCTGAACGCGTTGAACCTGATCAGCCGTCTGCCTGTGCTGAATTTTTTCAACCGGTTCTGCGGGCTTCTGGTCGGCGGGGCGAAAGGGCTTTCTGTCGTCTGGGTGGCATGTACGATACTGACGTTTTTTCAGTGCAGCGCGAAATTTTCGGGGCTGTTTGCTGCTTTGGACGCATCTCATGCTGCAAAACTGGCGTATGAAAACAATATCCTGCTGTATCTGATACTGACGATTTTCACTTGAAAACCACCCGTACAGCCTTCGGAAACAACGGGTTTGAGATGTTTTGAGAATTTTTTTGAAAAAAATGAAAAAAGTTGTTGACAACATTTGGATGGCATGATAATATACTTAGGCGGCCAGAGATGGTCGGGAAATTCCAGAAAAGGAAACACGCACCTTGAAAACTGAATACAAGAAAGCAAAAAAGAGTCAATCGAGAAAAGCAAAAATTCTTAAAGATAAAAGATTTGCAGTATCGCTACTGCAAACATTCCAGAGAAAAGCTATAAAGCAAGACTGGTCAAGCAAGAAAGAGCACAAGGAGAATGCCTTGGCACTGGGAGCCGATGAAAGACGTGGTAAGCTGCGAAAAGCTTCGGGGAGGCGCAAACAGCCATCGATCCGGAGATATCTGAATGGGGAAACCTGCCTGAGCAAACCTCAGGTATCCG
>CAJTKM010000059.1 GCA_910576545.1 Lachnospiraceae bacterium | reverse complement strand
GCTAACTCCAGCCCCTCTCCCAAAGACTATTACAGGGGGCTTAGATTATCAATAGGTTTTTTGAACACTTTCTCAGCAAAACAAATCGGCTAACTCCAGCCCCTCTCCCAAAGACTATTACAGGGGGCTTAGATTATCAATAGGTTTTTTGAACACTTTCTCAGCAAAACAAATCGGCTAACTCCAGCCCCTCTCCCAAAGACTATTACAGGAGGGCTTAGATTATCAATACATTTTTTTACCTTTTTTCATTTTCCACGTTACCACACTACTACAACTTTTATTGCATTCTTGGCATCATGTCCACCGGAACAGATACCAATGGCTTCGTATGCAGAAATATTATCTCCCAATAACCGGTCCTATAATTTGCTTTTAAACGTCGATCCACAATCACATTATATCGAGCATACTCTTTCCAGCCTTTATTCCTAACCATATCTGCATATCCTCTTTCATATTTTGCGTTAATTCCAATCCGCGAAATCATCCATTTCTCATTTTCTTCATCATATCGAAACAATTCCTGTGTAAGATTCTTAACCTCCGGTTCCTCAAAACGTACAATATATGGCGTTTCTAAAATAGTTTCCCAGAGTACCACATGCTTCCAATATCCATCACTGCCTTTATAGCGATGTTCCTTCTCCATAGATGCAACCACAACATATCCTGTGTGCTCTTTTTTGGGCCTCAATTTTCGATCAGCATTTGCTCTTTCTCTCGCAATCCTCAATAAATTTACGTTCAATCTTCGTTGCAGCTCACATTCATTTCGTTCGGCATCTAATACATTTTTTAACTCTATCTCTTTTTGCACAAATATCGCTTCTACTTCATCAACTCTTTCTTGAATCTTTCTTTTTTCGTCTTGTACATTCCTCTCAGCGAGATATATCGCTTCTTCCGCTCCTCTTTCTGCCTTGGAAATCTTTTCAATCAGCTCTTTGTATTCCTCCTTTGTCAGAATAACATGGGTACAATCTGGATTAGATTGTCCACCATGAACCTCTTTGAAGCCAATTGCCGCTTTTCTTACAAACTCTGCCACGGCAGCACCTCCTTACAAACCACGAATATAGTTATCAGCTACGACACTGATACGGTTATGACCAAGAGCCTTACTGCAGATCAGCATAGCCGCCTTATCCAGTTTCTTTCCAGCTTCATCTTTCCGACAAACATAAACATCGCTTTGATACCTATTTCCTGTCCCACGATTTATCTTGTCAAATGGAATGTCTTGAATATCCCTAGCATAAGCCTTATAAATAGCTGTAGCATAGTCTGAACGATAGCTATGGATATCCGCACTGTTGTGAATATGCTGCCACACCTTTTCTTCTGCTGGAGTATTCTCAATCCGTTCAATAATCTGCTTTGCGTTCTTGCCGATGATAGGGCTTAAACGCTCACGTCCGCCCTTTCCATTGCGGACATGGATATACCACCCATTATCAAAATTACGCGCGTCACAGAGCATCTCAAGCCGTTTTACGGCCATTGGCAACCGCTGTTCCCCTGGAAGGCTTTCCATTTTAGAAATTTCTGCCTCAATTTGCTCTTTTGATACTATATCTTTTCCACGCAATTCCTGTAATTCTTTTCTCCGCAAGCCTGTTCCCTGGCAAAATTTAATCAGCTCATCATTGTTAGTTATTGAAAAGTGTTTATCTCTTACCCTGTCACCTCGGCTCCGCTTAATATCCTCCCTGTTTCGTTTTGGAGGCTTAAAATAATTTTCATCATCTGGATCAATCTTATATAACTTCCCCATGGCCTTAGCCTCAAGCTGTACTGTCCAGGCGGAAAGCCCCTGATCCACTCTGAACTGCAACCATTCATTGACATACTTTCTGGCACTTTTCAGAGTGGAACACTCTGGATGATTTTCCTTGATGTACTTGATAAAATATTTCGTATGCTTCCAGTAACTTTTGTAGGTGTTAAAAGAAAAAATCTTGTTTTTCTCTGTTCCACTGGCTATAGCCTCTTTTTTGCTTTCGCCAAAAGCCTGCATTTTTATAAAACACTCATAGGCTTGCTGATGCAAATCCTTTGAATATGACTTATTTCTTCTTCCCACCAGATGCCCCTCCTTCCCAAATTTATAAAAAAACATGCTTTTCCGGTAAACCAATTTGTTCAAGCCAAGCCGCCTCCTGTCAATCTCATTAAGGAATCCGACAATCGGCAAATACACTTTTTAACGTCTTATGTATGACTGGTTTAGGAACATCTTCCCACACTTTTTGTCTTGCTTATGTGTGCAGCCCTATTTATTTCAACTGGCAGTTAGGATTCTTCCAACATGTTTGTAGAGCATGTAGCTCTCCAGAAAATTTACAGTATTCTGGCTACTGTCAACATGATGCATTTATTTACTCATGCTTTCAAAAAGATTACTTGCACAAGGTTCATAATGTGCTTTCCAGTTCACAAAGGTTACTACGGCAAGCCTACACATCATACAGGAGCATCAATCCTATTAGTGGCTTCTAATTAGCAAATCGCTAAACCCCTACCTGGTTAATCTATCAGGCAAGACGCTCTAGGCCTAATTACTATTTATCCTCGCCTAGACGAGCATTTCATGCATGTTACCATAATTAAAAAAATTGGTCAACTTATTATTAAAATTAATCATATAACAGTTTACCCGTTCATGCGTTGCACTAACGGGTAAACTGTTATTTTCCGCCTTTTTCATTATCAAAAATTCCAATATGACACTTAGATTCTTTGAATTTCACAAATGAAAACGGTTGTGTTATAGTATAGCCATGAAAGGGAGATCTCCAAAAAGAAAAAAATATAGGCTCTTTAAGGAGGTATGAAGTATGAAAAACGATAAACTTTTTAGGAACAGCATTATCTTTGCAGATCTTGTACTGTTTGCGATCCTTTGCTACACAGCATTCCTTGGTGTAGCAACTGTAACCGGACAGGTTGTCATCTATGCTGGTGTACTTCTGACAGCTACTGTATTCGTTGTACTCTGCGATATTAGCCTGAGCTGGGCAGAACACAGAACCAAGAAACTGGTACACGCATAAACAAAAGATAATTTAATATTATATCTAATACACAAAAAGAGTGGCATTTTCTGCCACTCTTTTTTGTTCCCATTCTTCATAAATGGTACACAAAATACTCTTATCTTACTCCGAAAATTCGAGAAAAAATGCTCCTTCTTTTTTCGTATTCCGGCATAATTTTTTCTGCTGTTTCTTTTACAGCCTTTAGTTCTTCTGCCTGAATTATTGGAACATCTTCGATCTGACGTTGGATTGTCCCAGCATGGAGTGCCTGTGCAGCCTGTGCCGTATGCTGTGCAACAGCAAGTGATGTTGCAAGTTCTTCTATCGTTTTTGTCTGCCTCTCCAGCTGTTTATCCTTTTCCTCAAGCTGCCGGTCTTTAGCCGCTAATTGTTGGTCTTTCGCCTCCAGCTGACTTGTCAGGGCATCTATCGCAGTCTGAAATGTGGCAACAAGCGTATTTTCCCGTTCCTGGCTTGCATAAGGAATACCATCAACCGTATTTCCAGCATTGCCGCCAACCGTAAACATTTTACCATCATCTTTTGCGTCAACATTCACATTAGCTGTTTTTTGTTTACGCTGAAATGCCTGTTTTATCAAATTTTCCCCATCAACACTTACCAACTTTTTACCGTCAACCGTTGATATGAACTTTTCTATTTCCGTTGACAACGGCACCTGTTTTATTTTTTTGAATACGGCCTGCTTAGATACGCCAATTTCCTCCGCAATTTCCTTTATCGTCTTCGCCATTTTATCCCCACAATCAAAATCCCCTAAAATAAATCACTATGAGTGCCTGTCCTAATCAGTTGCAAAACCAGGATATCTTTCCTGATTTTGTATACTAACAGCCAATCTGGTTCAATATGGCATTCCCTCATGCCTTTATAATTTCTTGAATTCATAAAGCAGGTGATCCTTATATGCTGGCGGCAATGTGACCCCGCTGCATAGCAGGGAAACAACCTTCTCCAGCTTTTCAGGGTTAAACCCCCTTATTTACTGCGAGTTTATAGTCCTTCTTGAATTGCCCTGTAAATCCCGGCTTAAGCATTGAGTGCCTCTATCAACTCCGACACGCTGTCAAACGGCCCTTCCAAGTCCTTGTCATTCTCTGCTACCTCCATTGCTGCATATGTTTCCTCATTTGGATCAAGCCTTACCTCGAATGGCAAACCACGACACCTTAAAGCCTGGCGGTAAAAAATCCCTGTGGCCGTACTTAAGTCAAGCCCCAGAGACTTGAAAAGCTCAGCAGCCTGTGCCTTTAATTCTGGTTCAATCCTCAATGTCATGTTCCCTTTGCTTGCCATACAATCCCTCCATTTGGGGTTAATAATTTATTATATTATAAATGCCCACATCTGCAAATGCAATGCAAATATAATATGCGATTTAGAGGATTGTCTGTTTATCTGACTGCACCAATATCCCAAACAACTCCTGCCAAATTTTGTCGTAATATTTATAGACTGTTGTTCTACTGATTCCTAATGTCTTGGCAATTTCTGTTATATTTGCATTTGGATTATT
This sequence comes from Lachnospiraceae bacterium, assembly GCA_910576545.1. Classification (GTDB taxonomy): domain Bacteria; phylum Bacillota; class Clostridia; order Lachnospirales; family Anaerotignaceae; genus Anaerotignum_A. The sequence goes on along the minus strand of CAJTKM010000059.1, from coordinate 1,458 downwards.
TTTTATATACTCCTTTATCAGTTCCTCTTTCGTTCCAGACCCCCGCGGCCTGCCTTCTGGAGCTTTCATAGGCAACCCAATATGTTTCATTTCTTTTTTCCTGCTTCGTGCAAGGTAAAGATGTTGCTGTTGCGTAACACCATGGTTTCTTTTATTCCGCTCTATCCTAATGTCCGTCAACTTCTCAATATCGGCAATCGTGAAATTATAATATTCCCTGTCATAGATTTCCAGTGCATTCCGCACATCTTCCTCCGTCAATGGATTGTCATGCTTCACACGGCGTAGCTCCTCATACACGTCATATAAATCCTTTTCCAACTTATCCTTCGGCACATCGCATTTGCAGGCATAAATTACAAGGCACATCATGAAATAATACCTGTGGCCGCCCTTAACCTTGCCGGCCTGCCGCAGCCACCATTCATATAAAGCATATCCCTGCTTCCCCTTGATGTCCCACTTCTTTCTTTGCTTCTGTCGCTTTACGACAACCCTCTGATACCACTCAGGATATGCCTCCTTTGCCTCCGCTCGCGTCAATTTGGACGGGCAAAACGGTCTTGCAGTATTAACACGGCTAATGGGATCTGCATATTCATTCAGATACTCCAAAGTGACCCTGTTGCCTGTTTGGAAAGCTCGCAGCATATTCCCATACTTACTGTTCATACTGCCAACCATGCGGAAACCCTGGTTAATGGACTGGTACTGTATTTCTTTGTTCCTTGACGTTGCCTTGTACTCCCACAAACGGAACGTCAAATCATATTTCAACGCTTTGAGCTGCAATTTGATATTCAGGAAAAGATCTATGGGCTGCTCAAAGACATAGTACACATGCAGCCCCCCGCCACTGGCAACCAGAAACGTTGGCATCGGCATCGTACGAATCCGCCCCGCGGGTGCGCCGAACCGAAGGAACAAATTGCGCAACTCACGTCCCCCGACACCGTCCAAGTCAAATACAAGGGCATTCATACTCTGTGCGTCCTCCAACCGGTTTCGCCTACCACGGTAGGACAGACCACTACACAACGTCATGGGATTCCCCTCCACATACTCCATATAATCGTTTTCCCAAGTATCCGCAAGCATGATCCGTCGCCGCAGCCGCCGATCTGTCCCTACGTCCCGCGCGTCCTGGTAAAGGTAAACCGCATTCGGATGGGAAAAATCCATATACATCTTCCCGCTTTCCTCATTATCTGGAAAGATATACTGATAAAAATCGCAACCATTAATCTCTGCATATTGGCTTCCCAACATAGTTATAATCTCATCATAGGCATCTAAAACCGCCATATATAACACCCCTCCCTGACGAAAAATCAGCTAACTCCAGCCCCTCTCCCAAAGACTATTACAGGGGGCTTAGATTATCAATAGGTTTTTTGAACACTTTCTCAGCAAAACAAATCGGCTAACTCCAGCCCCTCTCCCAAAGACTATTACAGG
>CAJTKM010000058.1 GCA_910576545.1 Lachnospiraceae bacterium | reverse complement strand
CCTGATAAAGCGTGTCACGGTTAATATAGTGGCTGGAACAAGCTACTGTCCCTATCGCCTGACTGCGCCCGCACATATAGTAAAAATACTTCTGCTGGCTGACACCCAACTTCATGGATGTTCCGCAGGCTTCGCAGTAAAACAGTCCTGCAAACAGCGCCGGCTCGTCTTTTGAACGAGTGCAGCTCGCTTAAAGGGATTTCTACCACCTTTTGACTTTGGCTACCGTAGAGAGCAGCTGTTCCAGCCCTTTGGCGGGCAGATACTCCGCCTGGACGGGGATTATGATCCGGTTGGCGGCGGCCAGCGCGTTGACGGTGAGCATACCCAGGGAGGGCTGGCAGTCTATGAGGATATGGGAATACTGCCCCTTTACACTGTCCAGATATTGCCGCAGAATCGTTTCCCGGCTCATAGCGTTTACCAGCGACACCTCCATGCCGGACAGCTGAATATCCGCCGGCATCAGGTCCACACCCTCCGGGTGGCGCAGAATCCCCTCGCCGGGGCGGACCGGCTGATCGGTCAGGATACGGCCCATCGCGTCAGAGAGGGTAAAGGGCAGCTTATCCGGCTGGGGATTGCCCAGGCTGATGGTCAGGCTCCCTTGCGGGTCCCCGTCAATGAGAAGCACTTTCTTTCCGGCCTGCGCCAGTCCTATCCCTAAGTTGGCACAGGTTGTGGTCTTGCCCACACCTCCCTTTTGGTTGGCGATGGCGATGATTTGCGTGTTCAAGATAATCACCTCGTTTCTTGGTATGAAAAAAGGGAGAATGTGACCGGAATCAACATTCTCCCTTAGAAACGATATGTGATTGTGCAATAATCTGTCTTTTGTGAGGTTAGCTTTTGAGAGCCATCTCGCCGCAAACCCGCATGAATACTGGGTTTTTGCCTGTTTGCTTTCCCTTTCCCCAATAACCTGTGTTCAACGAGTGGTACGCAAAGGACACAAGTAAGAAAATCCGCTCTGTGATGAAGTCAAAGGGGGAAGCGGGGGAACATCTTTGCAGTAACCCGCCCTACGGCTACATGAAAGACCCTGGCAACAAAAAGCATTGGATTGTAGATGAAGAAGCCGCTAAAGTAGTGCGCCGGATTTTCCGCTTATGCTTAGAGGGGTACGGACCGACACAGATTGCCCGTATTCTGAAAGAGGAAAAAATAGTCACTCCGACAGTCTATTTCATGCAGAATGGACGCGCAACGAGAAACGCCCCGCAAAATAACCCCTGTCGTTGGAGTGCCGAAACGGTAACATTTATTTTAGAACGCCCAGAGTATCAAGGGCATACGGTAAACTTCAAAACTTTTGTCCAGTCTTACAAGACTAAAAAGAAATGCTACAATCCGGCGGAAAAGCAGCTTGTGTTTGAAAATACCCATGAAGCAATCATAGACGCTGACACATGGGCGCGGGTACAGGAATTACGGAAAAACAAACGCCGCCCTACAAGAACGGGAAAGACAAATATGTTTTCCGGCATTGTCCGCTGTGCTGACTGCGGCGAAAAGCTGTATTACTGCACAAGTAAAAATTTTGAAGCGCGGCAAGACCATTTTGTGTGTTCCACTTCAAGGCTCAAAGGAAAGGAAGTCTGCCCGACGCATTATATCCGCGCCGTAGTTTTGGAACAGGGTGTGCTTGCTCATCTCCGGCTGACGATTGCCTGTGTAGCCAACCATGAAGAACAATTCCGTAAGGCTATGGGCGCAAAACAGAAAGCAGACGCAAAACGGGAGTTGACAGCAAAGCGGCGGCAACTGACGCAAGCAGAACGCCGAATTGCGGAACTTGACCGATTGTTTAAGCGTATTTATGAAGATAACGCAAATGGTAAACTTTCTGACAGCAGATTTCAAATGCTCTCTGACGATTACGAACAGGAGCAGGAAGAACTGCGGGAAAAGCTGTTGCAACTGAATGAGGAAATTAACCAACAGGAAGAACAGGCAGAGAACATTAAACGGTTCATCAGCAAGGTACATGAGTATCTCGACATGGACGAACTGACCCCCGCCGTATTGAATGACATGGTGAAAGCAGTTTACGTCCATATGCCAGACACTTCAAACGGACACAGGGAACAGCAGATTGACATATCCTATGACCTTGTGGGAATACTCCCCGCGTCCCTGCTGAACAACTTATAAAACGGGGAAACGGCATAGCCAACGCTACGCCGTTTCCAAAAAACAAATCTAATACTGTCTTACGAGTATCTAACTTACGACGGCTTTTTTTCTTTTGCCGTCGTGCGGCAGATTGCATTTATTTCCCATATACTATTTCATGAATTTTGTTTCTGCTCCTATTTATCTGCTTTTTCTAAGCCGATAAGGGCTTCTGCTTCCGCCAATTCTCTATGAAGATGTAATGCCATAAATGCGGTTATAATAGCTGAAATAACATCAGCAATCGGTTGAGCATAAAGTATTCCATTCATTCCCCAGATTACAGGGAGAATTAGAATAACAGGCACAAAACAAATTCCCTGTCTGCAAGCTCCAAGAATGAAGCCCGCTGTCCCTTTGCCAAGTGCAAGAAACAAAGAAGAATAAACAGTGTAAAATCCGAACAGGAAAAACGAAAAACCATTTGCCATAAGAGATTTTTCTCCAACAGCAATCATGTCAACATTTCCGTTTGCAAACTGCGAAATAACTTGTGTTGAGAATAAAACCATAAGCAATCCAACGACCACGCAGAAAATAGTTGACCACAGAATAGAAGTCTTGATTGCTTCGCGTAAACGGTCAAATTTCTTTGCCCCATAACTAAATCCGGCAATCGGTTGAAAACCTTTCAAAAATCCAAAGACAACTAAGGTTCCCATAGATGTAACTCTGGTAACAGCCCCCATTCCGGCGATAACTGCGTCGCCATAGCCATTAGCCGCCCTGTTAATTAAGGCAATGGAAAGACTGGTAAGAAGTTGGAACGTCAGCGTAGGCACACCGATTTTTAGGACTTCTGTATAAATTTGTTTTGTTGGCTTGAAGTCTTTGAAGCTGAATGAAAAGGCACTTTTCTTTCGGATTGCATAAATCAGATATACTAACGTAGATACAAATTGAGAAATAGCCGTAGCAGTCGCCGCACCTGCTACTCCCATGTCTAACCCATAAATGAAAACCGGGTCTAAACCGATATTCAAAATAGCCCCCAATAATAAGGCACACATAGTTGTTTTTGCGGCTCCCTCGCTTGCTACAACATTATTCATTGTTACATTGAACACATTGAAAATGCACGAAATCACATATATTCTTGCATACGTCAATGCGTAGGGCATAATCGTTTCTGTTGCACCTAATAAAGCTAAAATCGGTTGGATAAAAATAGTAGCAAATATAATGATGATTGCGCCGATTATCACGCTGCTATATAATGCGGTACTGGCTACCTTGTTAGCGGTTTCTCTATCGCCGCGTCCTAACAGCCTTGAAAGGTAGGAAGCTGCCCCGTTACCAAACATTAACCCTAATCCGACAACCACCTGCCCTAATGGAAATACAATCGAGATTGCTCCCATAGGGCTTTCCCCTAAACCTCCTACAAAGTAAGCGTCCACCAGATTATAAAGGGCATTTATCAACATACCAATCATAATCGGAACGCCGAGAGCCATAAGAGCTTTGGGGATAGGCGCACTCCCTAAAAGCTCCATTTTGTTGTTACGTTCACTCATTGTGAATACTCCTTTCTCTTGATGGATAATATAGTTTATAGTAGTATAAAGTATAGTATACCACCGCAATAGAAATACTACTATAAATTATAGCGGTTGTCAAGGTGGCGTAAAAAATTTCTTTGATTTCTTGACAGGAACTATAAAATCGAATACTATAAATTACAGTGTGGGGATAGTTTCCGCACAAAAACTCAAGAAAGGCGGGGCAGCATGGCAACGATTGATTTGATTGTACTGGGAATGTTGAAGAAAGAGCCTATGGGAGCTTATGATATTCAAAAGTTGGTGGAATACCGGAACATATCTAAATGGGTGAAAATCAGCACTCCCTCTATTTATAAAAAAGCAATCCAGTTAGAGGAAAAAGGATTTATTAAAGCAGATATTGTCAAAGAGGGAAAAATGCCGGAAAAGGCGGTTTATTCTTTGACAAGTGCGGGAGAAAAAGAATTTGAAAGACTTATGTTTGAAATTGCAACCAAACCCATTCATCTCTTTTTGGATTTTAACGCTGTAATTGTGAATTTAGATAGCCTAAATTCGGACAGTCAAAAATTGTGTATTGAAAGTATTGAAAAAAATGTAACTTCGTTAAAATCCTATCTGGAACAAAATCTCCGCGAAAAAGAAAACGTACCAGAAATTCCAGAAACAGGCATGGCTGTTTTGCATCAACAATTTGTTCTTGTAGAAGCTATCGAAAAATGGATTGCTTCGCTTAAAGAATAATTCTAAATAACTAATCGACAAAATGAAAAAGGGTGAGCGTTTAGATTTATTAAACGCTTGCCCTTTTTCATATTTTCGTCAAAAGTAAATCCCTTAAATTATATGAATTATTTTGGCTAATAGTAGGTCCATTTTTGATATTCATCCAGCTTTTAGGAAAAAATTTACTAATTCATAATTTAGGTATCAAAAAGGTATCACGCCCCACATCAAAAGCCGGAAAGTCCGCTGTTTATGCGGCTTCCCGGCTTTCTGTTTACTATTCGAACTCATATCCAACAGGTGTAAACCACCTGTTTTTATATCCTTATAAGACGGTTTTCAGGGATTTCTTCATTGTCTGTCCATCTCATTTTGTGTAGTTTTAAAATTTTTAGAACCATTTTAGAACCGCTCTGGTTCTATCTCTATACCAACTAGAGAACCAATTTTTCAATCTTCCTCGAAGGCGACGGTCTATACAGATACACCCACCCACTTTTTTACGACATCAACAGCGTATCCTACATATTTAGCAATTTTTTCCACTGTCAGTCCATCGCTATACATACTAAGCGCTGATTCTTTCGCCCGTCTTTCATCTCCTCTGGCTTCTCCTCGTAATTCAGCATCTCTCTGATTTGCCTGATAAGTCATATATGCCAGCCTCCATTCTTCATCCCGTTTTGCATGGGCAACCGCCTCGTCAATCTTCTTTATTAAATCATATTGTGTGGATTCCACTGGATAATCCTTTGTATTGTTCATATACTTGAGCAGCTCTTTCAGGCCATCGCTAATTTTGCTACTACCCACCTCTACTGTATCAGGACTATCCTCACTGTCAAGGCGGTCTTTTGTCCCTGCAGTGTTAAGGAATAATTTATATGATTCGTCTCCCAGCTTCAGTCCATCCACTTCATTACATTTATTACAAAATGTATATTGGTATAAGCCTTTGCCAAATGGATCAAATTTACAAATGAAAATAATGTACGTGGGTTTCAACTGGTCATATTCCTGTCCCCGGCTCAACTGGTTTATATCCACCTGTCCAGCGTAATAACGTGACCGCTTTGGAAGATGCCTTGACCTTGTGGTTTGCATTTCGACATTATAAACAACGTTTCCATCATCCAAATAGACATCCATACGGATACCTTTCTTGCCAAATGCGACCGCCAATGTTTTCTGCGTAACAGGATAGGTTTTAGCTACCCCATTTTCCACTACAATTGTTATGTCTGCTTCCGATTTTTCATCAGCCGCAAGATAGACCACTCTTTGGATTTCGTGTCCGGGAAACAGATATTCCAACAGCTCAATACAAATATCCGGGCGTTGCATGACGTATGCAAACATGAAATCATCTGTAATATCCACATGGGTATAATTCACTTCTTCCTGAGAAAGCAATTCCTGCACATTCTCCTCTGTTTCGCCCATATCATATCACCTCCGTCTTATACATGGAGTGTAACATCCATTTATCTCCAGACAGGCTGCCACCCACAATCTATTTTACCATAGCGTATCATAAATCCATTGAAATATCAAGTACAGCACATCTGATTCACAACATCAATACAAAAATTAAACTGCTAATTTATTTTGCATTACCTTCTCATGGTAAATGCTGCTATAACCTCCTTCACTGATATGGTTTATATTTTCAAAGTCCTACGCTTACGGAACCCACAGAAAAAATTGATGCGGACAATTATATACCATATAGGTAGGATGCAGGTTATATACCTGACATTCCGCCTTTTGGTCAGGGAAAGTATGTCACAATAATTTTATGGAAAGGAAGTGGTCAGAATGGGCTGAAAGGAAATGCGGAACTTAGATAGTGTCTACACGTGTTAAGCACGGATAGCAGCCCAAATAGCGATACAACGGACGTGTACCGCAGCGATAAAGGCATCAGAAGTCTTGGCATAACGAGTGGCAATCCCTCTCCAGCGTTTCAGGGTAAGGAAACAGTTTTCTACCAAATGACGCAGTTTATAGAGATATTTATCATAGTCGCGCTGCTCTTTG
>CAJTKM010000057.1:1815-6524 GCA_910576545.1 Lachnospiraceae bacterium | reverse complement strand
CTGCGCTGGACGAAAGCGGGTACGATGCAGAATGGCAGGTTATCAACTCTGCCGGATTCGTCCCGCAGAACAGGGAGCGCGTATTCATTATTGGACATCTTAGAGGACGATGTGCCCGCGAAGTATTTCCTGTCGAGGGAACAGACGGAGAAAATACTATTCTTCAAATAGGGAATTTTATGCCAACGAAGAAGCGGGATAACCCGAACCAGGGAAGGATATATGATTCTAATGGGATTGCGCCGTGTCTTAATAGTATGGAGGGCGGCGGGCTAGAGCCGAGTGTTATTCTGCCCGCGTTCTGCGATATGAGCTATGGGGCGGGGCTTGAGGTTTCGGAAACGGCGTTCAGTTTGCAGGCGAGGTATAATAAAGGAGTATGCGGCAGAAAGGGAGAAACGAGCGGCGTTGCTGTCCCTGTACTTACGCCGGAAAGGGTGGAGAAGCGGCAGAACGGCCGGCGTTTCAAGGAGAATGGAGAAGCAATGTTCACGCTGACTGCGCAGGACAGGCATGGGGTGATGGTCGGGCTGCCGGATGGCGGCTTTGCCTATGCGGTATGGTATGCAAAATATGGATGCTATGTTGCCATACGGCGGCTGACACCGAGGGAATGTTTCCGTTTGCAGGGATGGGAGGACGTTTATTTTGAGCGCGCCGCGCTGGTGAACAGTGACAGCCAGCTTTACAGGCAGGCGGGAAACGGCGTGACTGTGCCTGTGATACGGGCGATAGCGGAGAGGATGGAGATTTGAAAAGCGAGAAGATAGGGCAAAAGCATATAGTTTGTATCAGCGGGGGAAAGGACAGTATGGCAACGGCTATTCTTGCGTTGGAGCATGGGGAGCCGCTGGACATGGCGGTTTACTGCGAAGTGATGTTCGATAAGGAAACCAGCGGAGAAGTGCCGGAACACAGGGATTTCGTTTATAACCGCATGATACCATGGTTGGAGGGGAACGGCGTCCCAGTCCATGTGGTGCGGGGCAAAAAGACATACTTGGATCGCTTTTATCATGTGATAAGGCGGTCGAAAACAGTTGGATACAATGGCAAGTTCAGGGGCTTCCCGATGGGCGGAAAATGTATAATCAATAGGGAGTGCAAAATGGACCCGTTGAATAGATTTCTAAAAAATACTGGTGACGCAATTCAATATGTTGGAATTGCGGCGGATGAAGAAAAGCGGCTGGAACGGCTGGACGGGAAAACAAAGGTTTCCCTGCTTGCGAAATATGGATATACTGAGGCGGATGCGGCGGCGTTATGCAAAAAGTATGGCTTATACAGCCCTGTTTATGAATTTAGCGCAAGAAACGGCTGCTGGTTCTGCCCGAATTGCAGGGATGCAGAATTTTCGGAGTTTAAGCGCAGGCATCCGGACTTGTGGCAAAGGCTGCTTGATTTGGGAAAAACGGAGAACCTTGTTTCCTATGGCTTCAAATATGGCAAGACCATTGAAGAAGTGGACAGGGATATTTCGATGCAGGCGGCTCAGATGCGGCTGTGGGAGTGAAGGAGGCAGATGTAAAATGACGGAGGAGGAAACAAAGGCTATAAAATGGCTGGAAAATATCAGGGATAATGCAGTTGTGACATTAGACCATATTGCGAAGAATGAGCCTAATGTAAGCCCTTTACTTTATGTTGGACGGAAAGAAAAAGCTGAAATGCTCCTGAAAGGGTTTGAGGAATTGGAGCAATACAGGGCAATCGGCACGATTAAGGAATGCAGGGAGGCAAGGGAAAGACTGAAAGAAAAGAAACCTGAGCTTTATGGAGGTTTCGAGGACGGAAAACTGCTTTGTCCTAATTGTGAGGAAGATTTAGCTGATTTAGCAGAGTGCGGTTTTAATTGCTGCCCTTATTGCGGCCAGAAGCTGGATTGGTCTGAATAGGTGCAGCTGATACGCCCTGATACTTTTCCGGGCTTACACTGGGCGAAAGGGAGGTTTTGCAATGAACGAATTTACGAAAATAGAGCGTTCCTTTTGGGAAACGGACGAAGCGCGGGATATGACACCGGAAGAAAAATACTTCTGGTTTTATCTGCGTACCAATGCGAACGTGAACACGTTGGGCTGTTACCTGTTCCGTATGCGGCGGGCGATGGACGAAACGGGGTACAACAAAGAAACGCTGGAAAAGCTGCTGGAACGTATGGCAAAATGCGGCTGGATAGAATATTGCGGGGAAACGGGCGAAATCTGGCTGATGAACTGGGGAGAAGAAAACTGGACGAAGAAATCAAGCGTCCTCCGTGCGATTGCGTCCGACCTGCAAAGGGTGAAATCGGAGGATTTCAGGGAGCGGCTGACAGGGCTTTTGCGGGCGGGCGGTTTCCTGCCGGAAATATGTGGAGAACCTTTGCCCGAAGAACAGACGAAAACGCCGGAGCACAAAGAGGAACATTCGGAAACAGTGGGGAACAGCGGGGGACATACGGAAACAAACGGGGCGGAGAAGGAGAAGGAAAAGGAGAAGGAGAAAGAAAAGATTCTTTCGGCAAATTCTCCCGAATTTGCCGCCTTTTGGGACGCTTACCCGAACCGGAAAAACAAGCAGACGGCGATAAAGGCATGGAACAGGCTGAAAATCACGCCGGAGAAACACCGCGCTATTATGGCAGGGTTGGAGCGGGCAAAAACCAGCGTGGAGTGGACGAAGGACGGCGGCGAATTTATCCCGCATCCCGCAACATGGCTGAACGCGGGAGGCTGGGAAAATGAATATAAGCCCTTGCGACCTTCTGGTGACTGCATATCTGCACCGCAGACACCGCCGCTGCGGACTGCCCCGGAAAACGACCCTTTGGCGCGGCGGCGGAAGTTGGCGGAAGGAGTTGACCGCGAATGATGCCGGAGGAAAGGACTGCGCCGCCATCAAGCCTAAGCGCGGAGCGGGCTTTTTTGGGCTGTATGATGCTGGACGCGGAGGCGGCAAACACAGGCTGCGGGCTGGTTTCGGCGGAGGATTTTTATTACCCCGCGAACCGCGCCGTCTTTGAGGCGGCGGAGGCTGTGCGGAAAGCGGGCGCGGCTGTGGACGCTGTGACGCTCTGGGGGGAAATGGAACGGCTTGGAACGGCGGAACAGGCGGGCTTTGACACGCTGGCGCAGATTGCGGGGAGTGTCGGGACAAGCGTCAACCTGCGGCATTATGCGGAGGAAATCAAGCGGCTTGCATATTTCCGGCGGTGTATCCGCGCCTGCGGGGAGCTGATGCAGGCGGCATACAGGCAGGACAGCGGCGAAATCGGGCGCGTGGCTGCGGGGATTTCGGGCGATGGCTACGGCGCGGCGGAGGTGAAAACGCTGGCGGACGCAACGGGCGAATACATAGCGGAGCTGAACAGGATACGCATGAGCGGGAAAGCCATTGTCGGGCTGGAAACGGGTTTCCGCGACCTGGATTTCATGCTGGGCGGCCTGCGGGACGGGGATTTGAACATACTGGCGGCGCGTCCCTCGATGGGGAAAAGCGCGCTTGCGCTGGACATTGCCCGCAACGCGCAAAGGACGCTTTCCGGCAGGGAGCGCGTGGCGTTCTTTTCGCTGGAAATGCCCGCAAAGGCACTCGGCGGGCGCGGGTACAGCTCGGAGTACAACGTTGAGAACGACTGCTTTTCCGTTGGCACGAACGATGAAAGCTGGCTGCGGACGCTGGCGGAGATTGAGAAAAACAGCGCGGATTTTGAAAGCGGGTCTGGGCGGATGATACTCAACGATGCGGGCGGCATGACGCCGGACAGGATACGCGCCGCCTGCCACGGATACCGGACACAGGGGTTCCGGCTGCGGCTGGTCGTGGTGGATTATTTGCAGTTGATTCGCTGCAAGGCGGAAAACCGGACGCGGGAAATCGGCGTTATCAGCAGGGAACTGAAACAGCTGGCGAAGGACTTCCGGTGTCCTGTGCTTGCACTTTCCCAGCTGACGCGCGACTGTGAAAAGCGGCCGGATAAAAGACCGATACTTTCCGATTTGCGGGACAGCGGCGATATTGAGCAGGACGCGGACGTGGTGATGCTGCTTTACAGGGAGGAATATTATTTCCCTGATACGGAGCGGCAGGGCGTTGCCGAAGTGAACATAGCCAAACAGCGGAACGGTCCGACAGGGGTTGTAGAACTGGCATGGCTGCCGCGCTGCACGACATTCCGCAGTCTGGAAAAAACGGGTTTCCGCCCGACAAATGAGAAATTGCCAACATGGCCGCAGTAGGCGGCTGTTAACAGCGGCTTTGCCGTTATACAGGCGACTGCTGCAACAGGAGGCAAAGCCTCGCCACAAGGAATGGAGGTAGGAAAGATGGCTTTAGGAGAGATTGCAAGGGATTTACAGAAAACGGCTTCTGATGAACTGCTGCTGCTGCGGGATATGCGGAGATATGTAAACCTGAATAATGACAGGGCATTGCAGGCGGAAAGACAGCGGCTTGCAGACTTTGACGCTTCGCCGGAGGCTTTGACGATGGAGGGACAAAAACGGCGGTGCCGTATGTTTGCGGAGTTAGACAGGAAGAGTAAAACAAAGATTGTATACCAGAGGGTTTTATATTGTGCCGAAGATGCAGAACGGAAACAGAAGGGCGGCGGCGAAAAGTATGTCAGGCTGACCCGCCCGAAAATCAATGAGCTTATGGAGCGGATCGAAAACCGTTATCAGCGATTGAAGGAATACCAGTTGACAATTACAAGCAAAGCGAGC
>CAJTKM010000057.1:0-1720 GCA_910576545.1 Lachnospiraceae bacterium | reverse complement strand
ATGCGATTGCTAAGGAGGGGGCTGCCGATGGGGCGAGAAATGGAGAAAATGGAAATCAAGCGGCTGCTGCGGCAGCTGGCGGAGGGGGACAGGGCGGCGGAACGGCTGAGGAAACGCAACGCGGCTTTGCGGCGGATGCTGGCTGATATTTCGGTTTCTGCCGCGAAAACGGACGGACGGTTGAAAGACGGGCAGGCGGGGGATGCTGTGGGCGAGGAGATTGCCCGCCGCGCCGAAATTCGGGAGGAAATCCGCCTGAATGATGCGGCAATCGGGCGGCTGCTTTGCGGGAGCGCGGAGATAGAGCGGCGCATGGCGGAGAGCTTGACGGAGGACGAAAGGGGCGTTTTGCTGGCGCGGTATGCAGAGGGGCTTTCATGGTCGGCAGTCGCAAGGAAAACAGGAATCAGCCGTAGTAAATGCTTTATGCTGGAAACGACGGCAATGCGGAAACTTTCCGGTACAGGCAAAACGACAGCTGCGGAACCAAAATAGGCGGCTTTCAGCCGGTTTGCGAAGCAAACTTCCGCAAGCGGGAGAGAATAGATAAAGCGGGATACAACTGTATCCCGCTTTATCTTAGTCTAAGTCAAGATAATTCCTGTGAATGTGGCCGCCTCTGGCGGCTGCTCCAGCGGCATAGCCGCTAGGTATGATGCGCATAAATTCATCTCCGTCCCCTGGTGGGGCGGGCGGCCGTTTTAATGTTTAGGCGGTAACTTTTTTGATTTCGGTTTCGAGGATTTCGGAACCGTATTTCTGCCTGATCTGCTGCATGGACATTTTCCCGCCGTATAGCGGGCTTTGCCCGCTGTTGCAGCAGCCGCGAAGCGGCCACACGGGCTGGTGGTTGCATCGGCTTCACTGCGCCAGTACCACATTTTCTTTTTAGAAGCCCAGCGGAAACCTGCCGCTTTGAAAGCGTTCTTATATTCGTATGTATTGCCGCTGACCCAAACCCAGGAGCCGCAAAGCTCAATGACGATGCCGGAGAAAGCAATGATTTTCTGTATCACTTCCATGTATTCCGCTGCGGTTTCGTTCATTTTCCGTTTCTGTCCGGTGGTATCGTCAGCGGCAGCTTTGTTATGAATATCTTTCAGGCGGTTAAACTCTTTTTCATATTCGCAGTTAATTATTTTCATTTTTTCAGGATTGCCGCCGTTATCAGGGTGGTTAATCTGTGCAAGTCGGCGGTATTCTTTTTTCAGTTCTTCGATTGTGTTGCAAGTCTGGAAGTATTTCATTGTGGTGTCCCCTTTCGTTGTCCGTTGTTTGATTTCTTGAATTTATTGTATCACTAATATTAGTGATAATCAATACGCAAAATCACTAATATTAGTGATAATTTTTTGTGCAATATGTCACTATAAATAGTGATTTACGTATGATATAATAAGTTTGAAGGAGGGAAAAGAATGCCTATTGTATATAATAAAATGCTTGCACGATTTGAAGAAAAAGGGATAACAAGTTATAAAATAAAAAAAGATAAGATTATTGGTCAGGCAACATGGAAAAAGATACATGAAGGAGGACACATAGACACAAGGACACTAGGGGCGATTTGTGAATTGCTGGAATGCCAGCCTGGTGATTTGCTGGAATATGTGAAAGACGATGAAGGGAGGCAATTTGAAAATGAGTGAAAGAGAACAGGCAAAACAGATTATTGATATGCTGCCGGAGTATAAAATAAGCAATTTACTTTTGTTTTTAA
>CAJTKM010000056.1 GCA_910576545.1 Lachnospiraceae bacterium | reverse complement strand
CTCGCCACAATGGGATTTGTTGCCAATGCAACAAATCTTATCATCACAGGACCGACCGGTGCGGGAAAGACTTACCTTGCATGTGCCCTTGGCGTGGAAGCATGCAGACAGACTTACAGGGTTTTGTATATCAGGATGCCTGACCTGATGCGTAACTTTGAGAACCAGAACGACAACCTCAGGGAGCTTACAAAATACAGGAAAAGGATCGGCAACTATCAGGTCCTCATCCTTGATGAATGGCTGAATTATAAACTTACTGAAAAGGATGCCAAGAACCTCTATGAACTGTTTGAACAACGCAGTGGTAATAACTCAACAATCTTTGTCGGACAGTATCCTGTCGATGAATGGCATAACAGGCTCGGCGGAGGGACACAGGCGGATTCCATCATGGACAGGATTATCCATAATGCCTATGAAATCCCTACAAATGAAACAAACCTGAGAAAGCTGTATGATTCAAAGAAGCTCAAAAAGCTTGTTGACGAGATAGAAGCATAATCATCTGAACATCATTAGACCTAATATTGCCTCTGTTGTATTTCCAAGCGACAGGGGCAGTATTACTATATCTTGTGTCTGAGGTGGCTCTCAAGGAAGAAATTTCCGGGTGGCTCTGAAGCGGGAAACTGGTGGCTCCCAAGAGGGATAATATTCACTTGATGTTCTTGTCGGTGATCTCAATATTTTGAACACCTGCGCCCTGGCTTACAAGCTGCTTCACGGTCTGCTTGCCGTGGTGGATTTTGGGGTTTTGGGCCTGCGCCATATACTTCCGAATGGCCCATTTCAGCAGGCCGGCGGTCAGCCTGCCGCCTGCTTTGCCGACCTTGATGGTGAGAGCCACCGATTTTTCGCGTACTTCATCCTGCATGGTAAAACCTCCTCTCTTTGCAGGCTGGGACTAAATTGGTGTGCGCTAAGGCGGAACCAGCAGGCGGCGGAGCAGGTATTTCATGCGCCGGCCTCCATGCCGCCCCATTTGGTCAGCACCACGGATTCGCCGCTTGCCATGCCGCCCCAAAGCCTGCCAGCGGTTTCAGCAAACTCGGCAGGCGAAGCGCAGATGTGGTCTGCCCCCAGCATCATAAACTCGCCGGGGCTGGCAAAAAGGCGCTGAAACTCGGCTTGCCGGGCAGGGGAAAGGGAGCAGAAGCCCTCCCCGTCTGAAAGCCCGCACAGCAGGAATGTACCGCTGATGCACTCGTTCACAAAGGGATTGCAGCGGTTGGGCGGCAGTCCCTGGCGGCTGGCGTCCTCGTTGTAGAGCAGCATGACCCGCTGGGGCAGGAAACAGCCCATTGCCAGCTCACCGCCGACAAGCTGTGAAAAAGTTTCCAGCGAGTTGTCCACCCGCGCCGGTCTGGGCGGTCTGCCCGGTTCCACCACCAGAATGTTGATTTCATGTTCCATGCAAAAGTCCTCCTTTGGTTTGATTGATGTATTGCAAAGCGCCGGGCGGCTTAACCGTCCAGCAGCCCGTGCGCCATATCGTGGCTGACAAGGGATGTGTAATACTGCCCCATCGTGACGGGGGCGTTGTAGAGTGCTGCCAGCGTGTATGCCTTGATATTGCCAATCTTGGCAGTATTGCTTTTCAGGCTGTCCATGACGTAGCCAATATGTTCGCTGTTCAGCTTCAGGAACCGGCTTTTGACAACTTCGGTGGGTACTTCCTGCCCGCAGATACGGACAGATTGCCGTGTGGAGCAGCAGATTTCAAGCATTAACTCCACATAGCCGTCCAGCAAGTCCTTGTCGTAGGGGTTCCGTTCCAGAAGAATGTCATAGTCAATATTTTCTAAAATCAGTTCGCGGTAGCTTTCCATCTCATCCAATCCCATCCTGCGCGGAGCGCGTTTACCAGCAGGGGAAGAAACCGCTGAGGGGGCAGGGGGTGTGATGGATAGATCAGTATCGCTTTTTTCAGTTTTATTTATATCAGTATTATTAGGGGCGGAAATTCCGCACTCTTGACCGCTGGTTTTCAGGGGTGCAGACTGCGGTTTTTCAGCAGTCTTGACTGCGGCACTGTCAAGCGGTCTTGACGGCTGGTTTTCCGCAGTCTGAACCGGTGCGGCGGGTTCCGGTTCCAGAATGAAGTTCTTAACGTAAATCCGGGCGGGGTGTCCCTGGCCCTGCTTTTTCCGTTCCACAAGGCCGATGCCCTCCAATTCGCGGAACAGCTTCGTCGCCTTGTCCTTGCCGCAGTCCAGCATGGTCATGACTTCCTCCTGGGTGAAGTAGAGGAACACGCGCCCGTTATCGTCCAGCCAGCCATTGCGGGCAGACAGCCCCATGCGGTCAAGCAGCAGGCCATACAGCACCTTTGCTTCCAGCGATACGCCCTTGTAGCGGCGGTCGGTCAAAAGGATTTTCGGGATGCGGTAGAAGCTGTACTGGTCGGCTTCATTCCCGTAGTAGTAATTCAGATTCAAAGTTTCCGGCATTTTCAAAGCCTCCTGTCTAAATGAAAAAAGCCCCGGCGATCTACGTCACCAGGGCAGAGTTATCTATAAACAAAAAAGCCGCACAGTAGCTGATTGTTCGTCAGTTACTGCGCGGCTTGTGGTTTCGATATTCGGTTTTTTTGTGGTGTGTGCCAGAGTAGGCCACTTTTTCTACATTTTTTGTCGGAGTTTTGACAGATAATCGGGCATTTTCCCTGTTTTTCTCGGCGTTTTCCTCTACGTCTATTCGTCTGGTCGTCAGACCCTGAGAACCCTGCATAAGGTTGTAATATTATGCTGAAACCTGAGTTTGTGGACAGCATTCAGTCGTTGTTTGAGTGTGGCGTGAATATGGCAATCGCTTTTTTTAGGATAAGATTCTCCTCCTCAAGCTGGGCGTTGCGTTTTTGGAGTTCTTTGATCTGCTTTGCGGTAAGAACTTCGCCGTTATCCATTTCAACCGTGGAGTATTGCTTGATCCATTTCGCAAGGGCAGATTGGGAAACGCCGTATTCCTTGCAGAGCTGGGTCTGTGTTTTACCGTTTTGATGAAGGGAAACAAGTGATTTCTTGAATTCTTCATCGTACTTGGTGTAATTATTTGTAGCCATAGGGACCCTCCTTTTATGTGTATAACTAATTGTAACAGATAGTTTATATATGTGTCCACTTTTATAATATAGATCCATCTATACAGAGAATCAGGAATTAAAAGAAATCGTCCGGGATTATGAATGTGTAAAGGCGGTGCTTGGAAAGGAGAAAGTGTCTGGCATTGTTCAGATGGAGAAACAAAGAGAGCAGGTATTGAAGGAGCAAAAGCGGGCAGAAAGAAGGAAACAGAATCAAGAAGCCCGGTGATAGCCGGAGGGCTGCTTAAAGCCCTCTTAGCTACCATGAAGCGAATCCCTGCCAGTTAGTCAAGAGCGGCGTAGCCGTTCAGTTTACTCTTGACTGGCTGGTGGGGATTTGCTATCGGAATGTAAAGATTTTAGTAAAGATAAAGAATGAACGGGACAGATATTCGGATAGATTTTTTATGGAAAATACGGTATAGTATAGAAGTGGCTATTTGAAAAAGAAGAGAACATTTGTTCTAAAAACTATTGAAAATAGAGCGGATATAGAGTATAATTGGTACACATAGATGGATATGGGGTGAGATAAAATGCTGGAAAAGATTATTGAACTCACGAATTTATATATAGATAGTATGCCAAAGAAAGAGAGAAAAAAATATGGGCAGTTTTTTACAAGTATGGAAACTGCAAAGTTTATGGCAAATTTGTATGACGCTCCGATCAATAAGCAGAGTGTAACGGTTTTGGATGCCGGGGCGGGTTCTGGCATATTATCATGTGCTTTTATTGAATGGTTAGAACAGTTTGACACAGTAAAAGAAATAGAATTGACTTGTTATGAGAATGACGATAATGTGTTGGGGCTTTTAAAAGATAATTTGGAGTATTGCAAAAATTATTCAAGTAAAGTAGTTAAATATAATATTCAGACAGAGAATTATATTACAAGTCAATATTTAGATTTTAACTATATGATAGGCGGAAATTCTAATCCGATGAAATATGATTATGTAATTGGAAATCCACCTTATATGAAAATACCGAAAGATGCGCCGGAAGCGACAGCTATGCCGGAAGTTTGCTATGGTGCGCCGAATATGTACTTTATTTTTGCGGCTATGGGACTTTTTAATTTAAAAGATGACGGGGAAATGGTTTATATTATTCCTCGTTCATGGACATCGGGAGCATATTTCAAACGGTTCCGACAGTATTTTCTGACAGAAGGGAAATTGGAACATATTCATTTATTTGTAAGTCGGAATAAAGTTTTTGACAAAGAAGATGTATTGCAGGAGACCATTATTATAAAAGTTCGAAAAACACATGTAGAGCCGGCACAGGTGAAAATTACATCTTCTAAGTCAAATAAAGATTTTAATGAATTAACTTTCTTGACCGTACCATATGATCTTGTTGTTTCTGGCGTGGATTACTATGTATATTTGGTAACAGTTGATGAGGAAGTTAAAGTATTAAAACGGCTGCATAAGTTTAATCAGACATTACCTGAAATTGGTGTGAAAATGAAAACAGGATTAACTGTAGATTTCAGAAACCGAGATATTCTTCGTGACGAGGAAGAGGAAGGTGCAATCCCGTTATTTTATTCGCAACACATAAAACAGGGAAATGTGCAATTCCCTATTCAGAAAGAGCATGAATATGTGGTGACAGATCAGCGTGGGCTTATGCAGGATAATAAGAATTATTTGTTTGTAAAAAGATTTACGGCAAAGGAAGAACCACGAAGATTACAATGTGGGATTTATTTGGCAAAGAATTATCCACAGTATACGAAAATTAGTACACAGAATAAAATCAATTTTATTGACGGACTTTTAGGTGAGATGTCGGAGTGCTTGGTATATGGTCTGTATGTGCTTTTTAACTCTACATTATATGATGAGTATTATCGGATTTTAAATGGCTCAACGCAGGTAAACTCTACAGAAGTAAATTCGATGCCTGTGCCAGATATGGAGAGTATACAGGAAATGGGAAGAAAGTTGATGAAATCAAAAGATTTGTCGGAAAGAAACTGTAATTTGATTTTGGAGGGATACTGTGGATAAAGTTGAAGAAGCACGAGAATTTTTGAAGATGGTGGGTATGCCAAAAGCACAGCAGGCGGATATATGTTGTTATGTACTGCTGGCAATGGCAGATGTGAAACCGGACATGTCATGGAAAGAAGCGAGTAACGAGTGGATTCGTATTCATGACATCATTCAGTTTTCTAATGCCTTTTATGGGACTACTTATGCAGAGAACAGTCGGGAAACATTTCGTAAGCAGGCGTTACATAGATTTCGCACTGCTGCTTTGGCAGAGGATAATGGAAAGGCAACGAACAGCCCGAACTATAGATACCGCCTTACGGAAGAAACACTGAAAATGTTGAAAACATTGCAATCTGTAGAATGGCAGAAATCGTTGAATCGTTTTCTTATGTATCATGATAAGCTGGTTGATATTTATGCTTCTAAAAAGAAAATGACGATGATGCCAGTGAAGATCAATGGGGCGGATTTTAAATTTTCAGCAGGAAAACATAATGAACTGCAGAAAGCAATTATTGAAGAATTTGCGCCGAGATTCGCACCAAATTCGGAATGTCTGTATGTAGGCGATACCACAGAGAAAGATTTGGTAAAGAATGTTGATAAGCTAACGGAGTTGGGTTTTGAAATTACTCTACATGATAAGATGCCAGATGTTGTTCTGCATAGAACAGACAAGAACTGGATTTATTTTGTGGAATCGGTCACTTCTGTAGGACCGATGGACCCAAAACGGATTCTTGAGATTACAGAAATGACAAAGGGTGTTACGGCAGGTAAAATTTTTGTTACTGCTTTTCTGGATTTCAAGACGTATAAGAAATTTTCGGAAACATTGGCATGGGAAACGGAAGTATGGATTGCTGAAATGCCGGAGCATATGATACACTTAAATGGAAATAAATTTATGGGACCGAGATAGAAAGGGGAATTGAAATGGCAAAACCTAAAATTTTTGTATCTTTTGATTTTGAAAATGACAGAAATTATAAGTACACATTGAATATGTGGAACGCAAATTCGAGTTTTGAATTTACATGCAATGATAAGTCGCCGAGTGAAATTCAAAGTTGGAATATACCAACGGTTAAGAGCGTTCTGTCAAGAAAAATCAATGAAGCAACACATGTTGTCGTAATTGTGGGAAAGGAAGCAAACAAATTACATAAAGACAGGGCGCTTATTGGTTATCGGAACTGGCAGAATTTCGAGGTCGCCAAGGCCAAAGAATTAAGGAAACATATAATTGCAGTACAATTAAACTCTTTATATGAGTATCCAGAGGAACTTAAAAATTGTGGTGCAACCCGAGTTTACAGTTTCAACCATGATGATATTGTGAGGGCAGTAAGAGGCTGGTAATATGGATGCGCTTGAAATGCTGTATGACCATTATAAAGAAACTTTTTGCTTGAGCAAAGAAGCTCAAGCAAGAAGAAATAAAAGTTTTATTGTCCTTTGTATATTAGAAGCATTTTCATTTCTGCTTTTAATTAGACCGGAAAAAGCATTTGAACTTATTCTCAAAGGAATACATAAAGAGTTGGACATGACTTTACAGTTGAGCAATACGATTATTCAGACATTGCTTTGGTTATTGATTGTATATGTTATGATACGGTATATTCAAGATATGTTATATGTTGAACGTCAATACGTATATTTGGATAGTCTTGAAAAAGAAATATCTAATTTGGGCTCGGTAAATATATTTGCACGTGAAGGGGCGAATTATCAAAAAGATTATCCTATGGTGTTAAATTTTATTGATTTGTTTTATAAAATGTTGATGCCGATATTTTTTGCATTGATTAATATGGTGCGAATTTATGAGGAATGGATTTTATCGGATAAAATTACTATAGCAATTATTTGTGATACTGTCCTATTTTTGTCGATATTTATTATTGATTGGTTTTATTTTTTTGAGATACATGCTAAGATTACAAAATTTTGTAAAAGACATATACCATTTATAGACGCGATTGCTAAAAGATTAAGAAAAATACTCAAGGAGGTTTAACAATGGCCAAGAAAAAGGTTTGTTGTTCGTTTGACTACGAACATGATCGACATTAGACCTCTTGCGAAATTAAGCTAAACGGTCAAAGTTGCAGATACCAGCAATCAAGGAAAAGCGGAGAGCAAAGCGCTTTCTCCGGTTACGGTAACGTTCCGAGAGGATACGAAATCTTTTGACAAAACGGATGGCGTGTTCAACCAA
>CAJTKM010000055.1 GCA_910576545.1 Lachnospiraceae bacterium | reverse complement strand
CAGGCTCCGCCATGTAGCTGGCACCCAGTGGGGCAACAAGAAGTACATGAATATGAAGCACTTAGAGGCTGCCCTGGGGGATGCCTCTACTGCTGGCTGATTTTATTCTGCCAGAGCCTGCAAACTATTTTGCGCATTATTCTTGACACTACCGTTTTTTTCTAAACATGACCTGTCCCTCTCTGCCATCTTTTACAAAAAAAGAGAACAGCGTTTTATACTCAAATAAAACCACTATTCCCTAATTTATGAATTACATATTTATGTCATAAAGATTGCATTATCAACCACCATTAGCGTTTGTATTGAATATATAAAACTAATCTTATGACTTCTTTGTAAAATCTAAAAGCTATGTTTTGTATAATTTATGTAAAATTTGAATTTTTTAGGAAATCTGCATCACATCATTTTTATCCTCTTGCAAAAAAATCTGTATGATTGTTCCTTCTCCAGGGCTGCTCTGTAAGTCAATCTGACCATTCAAATACTGTACGGCGTGTTTTACAATAGAAAGTCCCAGCCCCGTTCCACCCGACTCTTTAGAACGGCTCTTATCCACTCTGTAAAACCTCTCAAATATCCTTGCCTGATGTTCCGCCGGAATGCCAATTCCTGAATCCTTTACAGAGATCACAGCCTGATTTTCCTCCCTGCTTACAGAAACCTCCACCATACCGCCATCTTTATTATATTTGACAGCATTATCGCAAAGATTAAATATAATTTCCGTCAATAACCGCCGGACACTTTTTATCCTGACTGTTTCCCCTGTCACAGCAATTTCAATATCCTTTATCGCTGCTATATCCGCCAGCCCCGCAGCCACATCCGTTGCAACCTCATATAAGTCAACATTTTCAAAAGGCATATCGCACCCCTCGTCTAATTGGGATAAACGGATAATATCATCAATCAATGTTACAAGCCGCCCTGCCTCTGTGCGGATATGCCCTACAAAACGTGCCATATCCTCCGGTTTTACAAGACCATTCTCCATTAACTCCGCACTTCCCATGATTGATTGCAGCGGCGTTTTCAGTTCATGTGATACATTGGCAGTAAACTCCCGCCTGTTCCTTTCTGCGAAAGCTTCTTCTGTTATATCAAAGGCAAGGACAACCGCCCCGATTACAGTACCATTAGATTCAATGCGGTTGACATGGAGCTGATACTCTTTTCCCTCACGTTCTATGCGGATTTCGCTGTGTCCGTTTGAAAATGCGTCCTGTATAGCATGGCTCACATCATGGTTCCGCTCCACTGTCAGAAAATCTTTACCTATGCAAGATTTTTTTGTATGGAACAGTTTCAATGCTGCGGGATTGATGTTCAGAATGATGTTTTTTTCATTTAAAAGCACAAGTCCTTCCGTCATGCCCTGCGTAATCTGTGTAAACTCATCATTCTTTCTCTGAAGTTCCGACAACTGTACATCTATCTGCCTATGCTGTTTATTGATACGGTTTAATAAGGGCGCTAATTCTTCATAGGTATCATTTTCCAGCGGTTTTTCCAAATCAAGGCTGTTTAATGGCTCCATGATATGTTTGGAAATCCGGCTTGCCAACACTCCCGACAACACAAGGGCCACGGCAAGCACAATTAAAATCGGCTGTATCATTCCCAATACAAGCAACCAAACAGTAGCACTGCTAACCGAAATTCTAAGGACAGAACCATCGTTAAGCCTTCTGGCACAGTAAAGCGTTTTTTCCAGGAGTGTCGTGGAATAGCGCAGGCTTTTTCCTTCGCTGTTCTGTAATGCCTGCCTGATTTCCTCCCTGTCCGCATGGTTTTCCATACTTTCCTCGTTGGACTGTGTATCATATATCACATCGCCGTTCCCGGCAACCCATGTCAGACGGTACTGATTTGATTGTAATTCCTCAAGATATTCCTGCCCGTTCTTCTCAACGGCTGCGGCTGCCAAAGACAACTCATCTTCTAACTGTTTCCCCTGAACATCACTGAAATAACGGTAAAGACACCCCATGATGATAACAAGGCTCGCCATCAGGACAGCCGCCGCCACAATCATAATAGACTTAAAAATTTTCTTTGTCATGCCTGCACCTCTAATCTATATCCAACGCCACGCACTGTTTCAATCATTTTCCCATAATCTCCCAGCTTCACACGCAATGTACGGATATGCATATCAACCGTCCTTGTTTCACTGATATAATCCGCACCCCATACATCATTAAAAAGCTGGTCACGGGTAAATGCAATTCCCGGATGAGAGAGGAACAGACGGAGAAGTTCAAACTCTTTTAAAGTAAGCTGTATCCTTTCTCTGTCAACGGTAACAGTATGCTCGTCTAAATTGACAACAAGGCCGCCTGCCTTCAAAAGATGTTCCACTTCTGTGGGATTGCATCGGCGAAGTACAGCTTTCACACGGGAAACCATTTCCATCATTCCAAAAGGCTTTACAAGATAATCGTCCGCACCTAAATCAAGGCTCTGAATTTTATCGTACTCCATGCCCTTAGCCGTTGCCATGATAACGGGAATCCTGCAAGTGTCGGGACTGTCTTTCAGAAATTTCAACAATTCCACGCCGTCCTCTCCGGGCAGCATAATATCAAGGATAATCAAATCCGGCTTATCCGTGGCCAGCGCATCACGAAAAGCCGCCGCATCCGAAAAGCCTGTTGCTTCAAAATCTGTAGAATTAAGCGTGTATACCTCAATATCCCTGATACTTTCATCGTCCTCTACGCACCATATTTTCATAAATTTTCTGCTCCTTTGTGTTTTCCTGTTACAGAAAAAGCCACCCACTCTGCAATATTTACCGCATGATCCCCAATACGTTCAAAGTATTTGGCAATCATCAGTAAATCTAATGCGTATCCTCCATTTGTCGGCTTTTCTGCTATCAGTTCAATCAATGATGATTTGACCTGCAGGAATAAATCGTCAACCACATCGTCACGGTCAATCGCCGCATCAGCCAGCGCAACATCCTGCTTTACAAAGGCATCAATGCTTTCTGTGACCATTTGGCTCACCGCATCAGCCATAAAACGGATATGTTCACATTCCCCGCCTGTCCGCCCGTCAAGAAATGTAATAATTTCTGCAATGTCCGCCGCCTGCGTTCCAATACGCTCCATATCGGTAATCATTTTAAGGGCTGCGGAAATCTGCCGCAAATCCCCTGCCACCGGCTGTTGCTGTAACAACAGTTTCAGGCACAGCGTTTCTATTGTGCGCTCCATATGGTTAATTTCCCCGTCAAGGGATATAACCTTATCTGTCAGCTTCACATCGCCCGCAGAGAGCGCCCTTGAAGCAATTGCAATCGCTTCCTCACACATTGCCCCCATCCTCGTAAGCTCATTATTAAGCGTAGCAAGCTGTTCATCAAAACGACTTCTCATTATCCAAACCTCCCCGTAATATAATCCTCTGTCCGCTTGTCTTTTGGCTGCTCAAACATCTTTTCCGTATTTCCATATTCAATTAAACTACCGAGGAGAAAGAATGCAGTATTATCGGAAATCCGTACAGCCTGCTGCATATTGTGCGTAACGATGATAATAGTATACTTATCTTTCAGTTCCATTGCAAGTTCCTCAATTTTAGATGTGGAAATCGGATCAAGGGCGCTTGTGGGCTCATCCATCAGAAGCACATCCGGTTCAACCGCTAATGCACGGGCAATGCAGAGCCGCTGCTGCTGACCTCCCGACAATCCTAATGCCGATTTTTTCAGCCTGTCCTTTACTTCCTCCCAGATTGCAGCTCCACGCAGGGAGTGTTCTACGATATCGTCCAGTTTTGCTTTATTTTTTATGCCATGTGTCCTTGGTCCATAAGCAATATTATCATAAATACTCATCGGAAACGGATTAGGCTTTTGAAAGACCATGCCAATGCTGCGGCGAAGCTCATTGACATCAATATCTGCATCAAAAATATTATAATTCCTATAACACACTTCTCCCGTAATCCTTACACCAGTAATAAGGTCATTCATTCGATTTAAAGATTTAAGAAAAGTAGATTTTCCACACCCGGAGGGACCAATCAGAGCTGTAATGCTCCGTTCCTCAATTTCAATATTTATATCTTTCAAAGCCTGCGCACTGCCATACCAAAGACACAGGTCTTTCACTGTCATAACATTACTCATACAATTCTCCTTCTTTGGAAATATCTGCCCACCAATGCCGCCGACAAATTGATGAACATGGTCAAAATCATCAGGATAGCGGCAATAGCAAAAGCAATTCCAAATTCTCCGTTTTCCTTTGCATAGACATATAATGCAACTGTCAGTGTTGCCCCTGCACTGCCAAGCCCCTCAAAGATTCCATTCAGAGCGTGGGCAAAACCAGCCGTAAAAAGAAGTGCCGCCGATTCCCCAAGAATACGCCCGACAGACAGGATACAGCCCGTTATGACACCTTCAATACAGCCGGGAAGTACAACGGTATAAATCACACGCCATTTTCCAGCCCCAAGTCCGAAAGCACCTTCACGGTAACTTTGCGGCACCGTTTTCAGGCTCTCCTGAGTGGTACGCATGACCGTGGGCAGATTCATGATTACCAGTGTAAATGCCCCTGCTAAGAGGGAAGTTTTCATACCAAAAAACTGGCAGAAAAACAGCATCCCCACAAGACCATAAATAATAGACGGAATCCCCGATAATGTTTCAGCAGTGTATTCAATCATTTCTACCAGCTTTTTATTTTTGGCATATTCCGTCAGATAAATTGCAGCACCTACCCCAAGAGGAAGAACCAATACCAAAGTTGCCAGCACAATATAGACCGTATTGAGAATATCCGGCAGAATCCCTATGCGGTTCGACAGATAACTCGGTTTTGTAGTAATCAGTTCCCATGATACATTCGGCAGTCCTTTCCACAATACATAGCCGATTAAAAATAATACCAATGCACAGGTAACGCTCACGGAAATTCCCATCAGCACACGCATGACGGTAATGTATGCTTTCCTTTTAGTTGAAATAGATTGTTTTTGCATTTTCATTTACTCCTTACTATGTTTCAAAAAGAAATTCAACACGGCATTTATCAGCATGATAAAGAGGAACAGCACCAACGCAATGGAAAACAATGCCTGTTTTTGTAAACTCCCGTCAGCCGCATAGGACATTTCACTTGCCACGGCGGTTGTAAGGAAACGTACACTTTGAAACATCCCCGGCATATTAGGTGCGTTCCCTGCCACCATCATAATAGCCATTGCCTCTCCGATAGCCCTGCCAACTCCTAACACGACAGCCGCTGCGATACCGCTTTTTGCTGCCGGAACAGATACACGGAAATATGTTTCAACCGGCGTTGCTCCAAGTGCAAGGGAAGCATCCTCATATTCCTTTGGAACTGCTTCTAACGCCGTAAGCGATACTTTGATAATTGATGGTAAAATCATAATGGCAAGCACTATAATGGCAGCAAACAGACTTGCCCCGTCCGGAATATGAAAGAGGGTCCGTATCCCCGGAACAAGCACCATCATTCCTACAAGTCCATAAACCACTGACGGAATGCCCGCCAGCAGACTGACCGCCGTTTCTATAACAGTTTTTACTTTTGGCGGCGCAATTTTAGAGAGGTAAACTGCTGCCAGAAAGCCAACCGGCACTCCGATTACAATTGCACCAGCCGTACCGTAAATACTTGTGAGGATAAAAGGCAAAATGCCATATTGCGGCTGTGCTGCCGTAGAAGCCCACTTTTTCCCAAAAAGGAATTTCAAAACACCTATTTTACGGATAGCAGGAATACCGGATATGACAAGATAAATTGTAATTAAAAGCACACAGCCAACCGTAATCAGACCAAGTATCAGGAAAATGCCATGTATGGCATTCTCCATAAGCCGTTTTCTGTTTTTCATTTGACTCCACCTTTCAAAGCCTTTAGTTTACCGGCACAGCACCCGCAGATGAGATAATCTCATTTGCTTCAGATGATGTAATATAGTCAAAGAATTTCTGTGCAGCCTCCGAAAGTTCTACATTGCTCCTTGTAACTAATACAAAAGGGCGCTGCACTACATAACTTCCATCTTTGACTGTTTCCTCCGTAGGCATAATGCCGCTGACAGAAAGTGCTTTTACAGTTTCCTTTACGGACGCAAGGGAAGCATAACCGATTGCCGCAGGATTGCCTGCCACCGTTGTGATCACATCTCCGGTAGATGTAAGTTCCTGACGGTATTTGCAGACATCTTCCGTATCTGTAATGGATTCAAAGCCATCTCTTGTACCACTTCCCGCTTCACGGCCAATCAGTACAATTTCCAAATCATTACCGCCTATCTCCTTCCAATTCGTTATTTCGCCCCTATAAATTCTGCCAATCGTTTCAAGGTCAAGGTCATTTACCGGATTATCAGTATTTACAATAACGGCAATGCCATCAAGAGCCAGTATCGTTTCAGTCAACCCCTGTGCCTTTTCTTCATCCTTTAAGTTACGGCTGGAAAGACCAATATCACAACGTCCCTCTGCAACCGCTGTAACTCCAGAACCGGAACCGGTAGGATTATATGTAAAGGTTACGCCGGAATTGTTTCCCTCAAAGGCTTCTCCCAAAGCGCCAATGACTTTTTCCATAGAAGTTGAACCGTCCGTAGATACCGATCCACTGACTGTTTTCCCACATCCTGTCATAGCAGTAAGCATAAGTGATACAATCGCAATAAGTGTGACAAATTTTTTCATGATACATTTTCTCCTTTTCTATCTGATATTTTTTGCTCTGTGATTATTATGATAAGTGCTGTCTGTAAAATCAAAAACACAACTTTTGTCAAATATTTGTAAAATTTGCAGACTTATCATTAAAGACCGCATTATGGAAAAGTGCATAACTGGCTATTCCGTCATGGATAACTGTGTTCACAGCACATGGAAAAGCAAAGTGCAGCTTTCCCACATCCTGTAAACACAGTTACCCACAACTCCATAAAACAGGCAGTTATACACTTTCCCACAATGCCTACGCCTGCGGAATCCATCTCATTCGTTCCTCTTTTATAACTTTTAGACAATATTGAGCTGTTGACAAACCCTCTAATTTCGTAAATGTCACAAGATATCATGATAAAAATCTAGCAAAGATAGCAAAAATATTCCCAAAAAAAGGTCATGGTTCCCTATGCCATGGCCTTTATTGAATATTATCCCCCTTGGGAGCCACCAGTTTCCCGCTTCAGAGCCACCCGGAAATGGTATTTTCCACCTTCAGAGCCACCACAACATATTGTGGCAGCACACATATTTGATTTCACTATAAATCTCCTTATAGTTATTCTTGGAGAACTGCTGATGCAGTATCACCAAATAATCTATAGGGAGG
>CAJTKM010000054.1 GCA_910576545.1 Lachnospiraceae bacterium | reverse complement strand
CTCTGCGCTGGACGAAAGCGGGTACGATGCAGAATGGCAGGTTATCAACTCTGCCGGATTCGTCCCGCAGAACAGGGAGCGCGTATTCATTATTGGACATCTTAGAGGACGATGTGCCCGCGAAGTATTTCCTGTCGAGGGAACAGACAGAGAAAATATTATTCTTCAAGTAGGGAATTACATGCCGACAAAGACCAGAGAAAATCCCAACCAGGGAAGGATATACAATCCTGCGGGGATTGCGCCGTGTCTTAATAGTATGGAGGGCGGCGGGCTAGAGCCGAGTGTTATTCTGCCCGCGTTCTGCGATATGAGCTATGGGGCGGGGCTTGAGGTTTCGGAAACGGCGTTCAGTTTGCAGGCAAGGTATAATAAAGGAGTATGTGGCAGAAAGGGAGAAACGAGCGGCGTTGCTGTCCCTGTACTTACGCCGGACAAGCTGAAAAAGCGGCAGAATGGGCGGCGGTTCAAGGAAAACGGCGAAACGATGTTTACGCTGACTGCACAGGACAGGCATGGGGTGATGGTCGGGCTGCCGGATGGCGGCTTTGCCTATGCGGTATGGTATGAAAAATATGGATGCTATGTTGCCATACGGCGGCTGACACCGAGGGAATGTTTCCGTTTGCAGGGATGGGAGGACGTTTATTTTGAGCGCGCCGCGCTGGTGAACAGTGACAGCCAGCTTTACAGGCAGGCGGGGAACGGCGTGACTGTGCCTGTGATACGGGCGATAGCGGAGAGGATGGAGATTTGAAAAGCGAGAAGATAGGGCAAAAGCATATAGTTTGCATCAGCGGAGGAAAGGACAGTATGGCAACGGCTATTCTTGCGCTGGAGCATGGGGAGCCGCTGGACATGGCGGCTTACTGCGAGGTGATGTTTGATAAGGAAACCAGCGGGGAAGTGCCGGAGCATCGGGACTTTGTGTATAACAAAATGATCCCGTGGCTGGAGGGGAACGGTGTTCCGGTTTATGTGGTAAGAGGAAATAAAACGTATTTGGATTGTTTTTTCCATGTTATTGAGAAGCCCGTAAAGGTTTTAGAATGCAAAGGGAAATATAAGGGCTTTCCGATTGGCGGAAAATGCAATATAAATCGCGATTGCAAATCAGGCCCGTTACAGAAATATATAAAGACATATGGACTTAGCGATGCGATCCAGTATGTAGGGATTGCGGCGGATGAAGAAAAGCGTTTGAAACGGCTGGACGGAAAGACAAGAATTTCCCTGCTGGAGAAGTATGGCTATACGGAGGCAGATGCGGCAGCATTATGCAAAAAATACGGGCTTTATAGTCCTGCATATCAGTTTTCTAATAGAAACGGCTGTTGGTTCTGCCCGAATTGCAGGGATGCAGAATTTTCGGAGTTTAAGCGCAGGCATCCGGACTTGTGGCAAAGGCTGCTTGATTTGGGAAAAACGGAGAACCTTGTTATTTCGATTTATCAGACAAACAATATCATATTGGCTACAGTTCATATGATTTGGATAATGTATTTCGGTGGAAAGAAGAGTATTTTGAAATAGTAAACGAAGCCGCCGACACCATAGAAACCCATCCGCAAAGCTGGCGGCGGTGAATGTGGAGAGGTTAGATAGGTATTATAGTGGTGGGTGGATTGCAGTTGAGGACAGGATGCCGGAAAATGGACAATTAGTGTGGGTTTCGTGCCGATATTACGGCGGGGATATGGAAAGCATTGAAGGGATATTTGTTGACGGAAAACTACGCCGTATGAATGGTATAGGGCTGATGTGGATTGCTAACGCATGGATGCCAAGATATATACCAAGCCCATACTGCTGATGAAATATAAACGGGAGGTTTTGCAATGGGTGAATTTACGAAAATAGAACGTTCCTTTTGGGAAACGGACGAGGCGCGGGAAATGACGCCGGAAGAAAAATACTTCTGGTTTTATCTGCGTACCAATGCGAACGTGAACACGCTGGGCTGTTACCCGTTCCGTATGCGGCGGGCAATGGACGAAACGGGGTACAACAAAGAAACGCTGGAAAAGCTGCTATCCCGCATGGTAGAAAGCGGCTATATTGCCTACTGCGCGGAAACGGGAGAAGTCCTGCTTTTGGGCTGGGGCGCGGAGAACTGGACGAAAAAGACAGCCGTAAAACGCGCCATCGCTGCGGATTTGAAAAAAGTGCAATCGCCTGAATTTACTGGCCAGCTTTACAATATGCTGAATAAAACGGGGCTTTTGCCTCTGCAATCTGCTGCCGCTATGGAAGATGAGGCGGAGGAAAACGAGGGCGGGGAACACTCGGGAACACTTAGGAATAACGAGGAACAATCGGGAACATTTGGGACAGAGAAGGAGAAGGAAAAGGAGAAGGAGAAAGAAAAGATTCTTTCGGGGAACTCCGCTGAATTTGCCGCCTTTTGGGATGCTTACCCGAACCGGAAGAACAAGCAGACGGCGATAAAGGCATGGAACAAGCTGAAAGTCACGCCGGAGAAATACCGCGCCATTATGGCAGGGTTGGAGCGGGCAAAAATCAGCGTGGAATGGACGAAGGGCGGCGGCGAATTTATCCCGCATCCTGCAACATGGCTGAACGCCGGAGGCTGGGAAAATGAATACAGGTCCTTGAATCCTTCGCCGCACACCCCGCCTGCATGGCCGCTGGGAGCGGCTGTGACAGCGGGCAAAGCCCGCCATCCCGATGATGCGCTGGAACGGCGGCGGAGGCTGGCGGAAGGGGGAGAAATTAAGCAGGGGTCTCAGCCGCAAACGGCTTCAAGCCCCCTGCTTGGAAGGACAGAAGAATAAACAGACGCGAGCCGCAAAAGCGGCGATGCGCTGTTTTCCTCGGACGGGCAAAGCCCGCCCTGCGGAGTAAATTGGGGCAAGCCCCAAACCCCTCTGGGCGAAATAAAGGCTTTGCAAGCAGAGAAGGGAGGAATTTATTTGCCGAATGAGAAAACTGTGAGGCCTTCCAGCCTTGAATCGGAGCGGGCTTTTTTGGGCTGTATGATGCTGGACGCGGAGGCGGCAAGGCTGGGCTGTGGGCTGGTTTGCGCAGAGGATTTTTATTACCCCGTAAACCGCATGGTATTTGAGGCGGCGGAGGCTGTGCGGAAAACGGGCGCGGCGGTGGATGCCGTGACGCTCTGGGCGGAAATGGAGCGGCAGGGAACGGCGGAACAGGCAGGCTTTGAAACGCTGGCGCAGATTGCCGGAAGTATCAGCACAAGCGTTAACCTGCGGCATTACGCGGAAGAAATCAAGCGGCTTGCGTATTTCCGCCGCTGTATATGCGCCTGCGGGGAAATGATGCAGGCGGCATACAGGCAGGACAGCGGCGAAATCGGGCGCGTAATCGCTGGGATACAAGGGGACGGCTACGGCGCGGCGGAGGTAAAAACGCTGGCGGACGCAACGGGCGAATACATAGCGGAGTTGAACGAGATTCGCATGAGCGGGAAAACTATTGTCGGCATTCCTACGGGTTTTCGTGACTTGGATTTCATGCTGGGCGGCCTGCGGGACGGGGATTTGAACATACTGGCGGCGCGTCCCTCGATGGGGAAAAGCGCGCTTGCGCTGGACATTGCCCGCAACGCGCAAAGGACGCTTTCCGGCAGGGAGCGCGTGGCGTTCTTTTCGCTGGAAATGCCCGCAAAGGCACTCGGCGGGCGCGGGTACAGCTCGGAGTACAACGTTGAGAACGACTGCTTTTCCGTTGGCACGAACGATGAAAGCTGGCTGCGGACACTGGCGGAGATTGAGAAAAACAGCGCGGATTTTGAAAGCGGGTCTGGGCGGATGATACTCAACGATGCGGGCGGCATGACGCCGGACAGGATACGCGCCGCCTGCCACGGATACCGGACACAGGGGTTCCGGCTGCGGCTGGTCGTGGTGGATTATTTGCAGTTGATTCGCTGCAAGGCGGAAAACCGGACGCGGGAAATCGGCGTTATCAGCAGGGAACTGAAACAGCTGGCGAAGGACTTCCGGTGTCCTGTGCTTGCACTTTCCCAGCTGACGCGCGACTGTGAAAAGCGGCCGGATAAAAGACCGATACTTTCCGATTTGCGGGACAGCGGCGATATTGAGCAGGACGCGGACGTGGTGATGCTGCTTTACAGGGAGGAATATTATTTCCCTGATACGGAGCGGCAGGACGTTGCCGAAGTGAACATAGCCAAACAGCGGAACGGTCCGACAGGGGTTGTAGAACTGGCATGGCTGCCGCGCTGCACGACATTCCGCAGTCTGGAAAAAACGGGTTTCCGCCCGACAAATGAGAAATTGCCAACATGGCCGCAGTAGGCGGCTGTGCAGCCGTGCGGTCGCCAGTATGGCCGCATTTGGCGGCTGTTAACAGCGGCTTTGCCGTTATACAGGCGACTGCTGCAACAGGAGGCAAAGCCTCGCCACAAGGAATGGAGGTAGGAAAGATGGCTTTAGGAGAGATTGCAAGGGATTTACAGAAAACGGCTTCTGATGAACTGCTGCTGCTGCGGGATATGCGGAGATATGTAAACCTGAATAATGACAGGGCATTGCAGGCGGAAAGACAGCGGCTTGCAGACTTTGACGCTTCGCCGGAGGCTTTGACGATGGAGGGACAAAAACGGCGGTGCCGTATGTTTGCGGAGTTAGACAGGAAGAGTAAAACAAAGATTGTATACCAGAGGGTTTTACATTGTGCCGAAGATGCAGAACGGAAACAGAAGGGCGGCGGCGAAAAGTATGTCAGGCTGACCCGCCCGAAAATCAATGAGCTTATGGAGCGGATCGAAAACCGTTATCAGCGATTGAAGGAATACCAGTTGACAATTACAAGCAAAGCGAGCGAAAGTGATGCGATTGCTAAGGAGGGGGCTGCCGATGGGGCGAGAAATGGAGAAAATGGAAATCAAGCGGCTGCTGCGGCAGCTGGCGGAGGGGGACAGGGCGGCGGAACGGCTGAGGAAACGCAACGCGGCTTTGCGGCGGATGCTGGCTGATATTTCGGTTTCTGCCGCGAAAACGGACGGACGGTTGAAAGACGGGCAGGCGGGGGATGCTGTGGGCGAGGAGATTGCCCGCCGCGCCGAAATTCGGGAGGAAATCCGCCTGAATGATGCGGCGATCGGGCGGCTGCTTTGCGGGAGCGCGGAGATAGAGCGGCGCATGGCGGAGAGCTTGACGGAGGACGAAAGGGGCGTTTTGCTGGCGCGGTATGCAGAGGGGCTTTCATGGTCGGCAGTCGCAAGGAAAACAGGAATCAGCCGTAGTAAATGCTTTATGCTGGAAACGACGGCAATGCGGAAACTTTCCGGTACAGGCAAAACGACAGCTGCGGAACCAAAATAGGCGGCTTTCAGCCGGTTTGCGAAGCAAACTTCCGCAAGCGGGAGAGAATAGATAAAGCGGGATACAACTGTATCCCGCTTTATCTTAGTCTAAGTCAAGATAATTCCTGTGAATGTGGCCGCCTCTGGCGGCTGCTCCAGCGGCATAGCCGCTAGGTATGATGCGCATAAATTCATCTCCGTGCGGGAAGCTCCGCTTCCTGCTGCAACAGCGGCAAAGCCGCTATATGGTGTGCGTCTGTTCAAAAATGCGCTCGTGTGGTCGCTTCGCGGCTGCTGCAACAGCGGGCAAAGCCCGCTATACGGGCATTCTTGTTTTAGTTGTAAGTCTAATTCATGGTTGAAATGCACACCCTGATTTGAAAGGTTATGCAGGTCTGGGCGAAGGTAGCACCAGAAACCGTGTGCTTCGCAGATATGGCGGCGGCCATTCCCGCCGTAAATATGGTGTTTGTGGAGGCTGCCTGTATATCCGGTTAAATAACAGGCTTTTTCGTTTTGCATAATGGATTTCATACAATCATACTCCTTTCAGCGTTCCCATTTGGATTTATTTATGCTTACGGTTATGGTGGCGGACGGGTATTGCTTTTTCCATTCTTCCAGCAGTTTTATAGCTTTGAAGCGTTCCTTTCCGGGGAATATTTCCTGCCGGATTTTCTTTTTGCCAATACCCGCGTAAACCTCATAGCATGTGAGGTAGTAAAAAGGGCGGTATTGTCCGCCTCCGGCAAAGTGGCGGCTGCGAACAAGTTCCAATTCCAGCGAAACGGGCGCGGCGGCGATACGCTGGGCTTGAGTGAATATTTCTTGGCGGTATTCTTCCATTTTGCGGATGATTGCTTTTGCTTCGGCAATGTCTGCCGCGATATAGCTGTCGCGGCGGCGGAGGGCTTCAAGGTCGGTTTCTCCCTCTAAAGGATACAGTGAAACAGTGAAACGTAAATCTTCGATTTTGTCATTATACATTGGATTGTCCTTTCTGCCCGCCCCGGAAGGGGTGGGGCCTTGTTCTGTTATCGGTCGATGATTCTTTTCCCGTTTTTGTCCCGAATAAATTCATCGGCGGGCTTGCAGTAGTGGCGGAAATAGCGGGTATCATCAATCCTGCAAAAGTAATCCTGAGCGTCCATTTTGCAGGTATTGAGGCTTAAACGGGTTATTCTGTCGGCTGGGATATTCTGGTAAATCCAGTGGAGGGTGACGATATCGCATTGTAGGAAAAGCCTTTCTATGGCGGCGTTTTGGTCGTTTGTGAAAAAGGTTTCCTGTAAAATGCAGTCACTTCCGTTGTAAAAAAATACGGATATGTCAGCGGTGGCGTTTTCTCTTACAAATACTTGGATATTTCCGACTTTTTCAATAAATTTCATCATTTTGTAATCCTCCTTTTTTCTGCCCGCCCCTGGTGGGGCGGGCGGCCGTTTTAATGTTTAGGCGGTAACTTTTTTGATTTCGGTTTCGAGGATTTCGGAACCGTATTTCTGCCTGATCTGTTGCATGGACATTTTCCCGCGGCTGGTGGTTGCATCGGCTTCACTGCGCCAGTACCACATTTTCTTTTTAGAAGCCCAGCGGAAACCTGCCGCTTTGAAAGCGTTCTTATATTCGTATGTATTGCCGCTGACCCAAACCCAGGAGCCGCAAAGCTCAATGATGATGCCGGAGAAAGCAATGATTTTCTGTATCACTTCCATGTATTCCGCTGCGGTTTCGTTCATTTTCCGTTTCTGTCCGGTGGTATCGTCAGCGGCAGCTTTGTTATGAATATCTTTCAGGCGGTTAAACTCTTTTTCATATTCGCAGTTAATTATTTTCATTTTTTCAGGATTGCCGCCGTTATCAGGGTGGTTAATCTGTGCAAGTCGGCGGTATTCTTTTTTCAGTTCTTCGATTGTGTTGCAAGTCTGGAAGTATTTCATTGTGGTGTCCCCTTTCGTTGTCCGTTGTTTGATTTGTTAAATTCATTATACATGAAATTTCATGTAAAGTAAATTGGCGAATACACTAAATTTCATGTAAAAATTTTGTGCAATTTTACATGAAAAAACATGTAAAACATATTGATTTATACATGAAAAAAGATGTATAATATAAAAAAGGAGGGAAAACATGCTGATATATAAAATAGATGTCCTAGAAAAACTGAAAGAAGCCGGATATAATACTGCTAGAATACGAAAGGAAAAACTACTGAACGAAAGCGCATTGCAGTATATTAGAGAAGGTAAGCCAATAGGTCCGAAACCTTTAGACGGTATTTGTCGATTGCTGGAATGCCAGCCTGGTGATTTGCTGGAATATGTGAAAGACGATGAAGGGAGGCAATTTGAAAATGAGTGAAAGAGAACAGGCAAAACAGATTATTGATATGCTGCCGGAGTATAAAATAAGCAATTTACTTTTGTTTTTAAGGGGGATGCAGTTTGATGATG
>CAJTKM010000053.1 GCA_910576545.1 Lachnospiraceae bacterium | reverse complement strand
CCTCCCTATAGATTATTTGGTGATACTGCATCAGCAGTTCTCCAAGAATAACTATAAGGAGATTTATAGTGAAATCAAATATGTGTGCTGCCACAATATGTTGTGGTGGCTCTGAAGGTGGAAAATACCATTTCCGGGTGGCTCTGAAGCGGGAAACTGGTGGCTCCCAAGGGGGATAATATTCATTGGCCTGGGAGAGCTGTGCCCTGTCCAGCAGGACGGCATACAGCACCTTGGCGGTCTGCGTCAGATCGGCCCCCAGCAGGAAACGGGGGAATGGTAGATATGGCAGCAGTTTTGTGTCGGTTTTCATGTAGTCGGACATAGGGGGACACTCCTTTGTGTCTGGCGGTGATTGTAACGCCTTTAGAGGGCTGTTTTAGG
This sequence comes from Lachnospiraceae bacterium, assembly GCA_910576545.1. Taxonomy (GTDB): domain Bacteria; phylum Bacillota; class Clostridia; order Lachnospirales; family Anaerotignaceae; genus Anaerotignum_A. The sequence goes on along the minus strand of CAJTKM010000053.1, from coordinate 7,457 downwards.
GGTTGGGAATGAAAAGTATCAGGCCCCCTATTGACCACGCCCGGAATGCCTTGAAAAATCAGGGGCGTTTGGGGCCTAAAGCGTTACATACCAGCCCTATGTCGGCGCACCCGGTTACGGGTCTTTCGCCGCCGCTCCTGTTTTGAGCAATCAGGGCAGTATTTGGCCCGGTTGGATTTGGGGATGTACCAGCCGCCACATAGGACGCATTTCTTCATGTTCTCCCGATAGAGCAGGGCGGCGCACAGACTTTCATCCAACGGCAGGACAGCGGCCCGAAACCAGCGACAGATCAGCGAGTAGGAAATACTCTGCGGGCAGACACATTCCTCCCCGTCGTCCAGTAGGAGGCAGTTGCCGTCCTGGTAGTTGCAACAGCTATGCACCAGCCGCCGGACGGTCCGATATTGCTGATAGGTCATCGCTCCTGTTCCTCCCTGCGCTGGGGCTGGCCCTCTCTGGCAAGGCGCTCGGCGGTCTTTTTCAATGTTTCAACCGCCTTAATGTCCTCACGCATATCCCGCATTTTCAAATAATCAGCGTCCTTTTCTGCGGTCAGCTTTGTGGCCTCCGCCCTCCACGCCTTGGGGGTGATGGCCTCGCCGGAAGATTTCAGCGTGTCCAGATAGCGGACGGCGGCATCGAACAGGGCAAGGTCGGCACTGTGACGCTGCTCGAATTGCTCCCGCTTGGCTGTGGCAACCTTGTCCAGCTTTTGGCGAACGGGCTTGTACTTTTGGTACTGCTCCCACATTTCCAGCCGTTCGGTCAAAACGGAAATGCGCCGCTCCTTGCTCACAATTTTGCCGCGCAAGTCGTAGTAATCGCTGTTCATGGCGGCAACCTTGTCAAATAATTCCTGCATGGATTTGATGCCGTTTTCCATCAGAAAATTGAAAAGTTTTGCGTCCGCTTTGAGTGCCTTAACCTTTCCATAGCGGGAAGTCGGTGCGGTGTCCTGCTTTGCCTGAAAAAGAAAATCCATGATGCTTTCCCGGCCCTGGGGCTGTGTCGATTGCTCCTTGCTCCAGTTGTAAAGCCGGGTAATGCGGGCTTTGATTTCTTTCAGCAGCTTATTGTCGGCGGCAATTTCCCGGTTGATGTTGCCCTTCTCGGTGGCGATGCCCCGGCGCTCCATCTGGCTGGCGGCTGGCCCCATGTGAACGGTGGGAATTTTATCAACGCCCTGGCGTTCGTAACTGCGGTGGTCGATGCGCTCCGGCCTGCCTGCGTCCTCCAATGCCCTGTTGGTGTAAGCCGCCCACGCCGCCCGCCACTTCTCGGCGTTGCCCCGCTGGTTCCAGTCCGTGGTGTCCTCCCGGTGACTTTTCCAGCCGCCTTTGCCGTCCGGGATGCGCTGGCCCTGGCCGTCCAGATCGTAAACCTTGCGACACTTTGCGCCCCACTTGCCGTCCTCCCGAATGGGGCGGATGGTGAGCATGATATGGGCGTGGGGGTTGCCGGTTCCCTTATCGTGGATGGCAAAGTCGGCGCACATTCCAACCGAAACAAAATTGTCTTTGACATAGGCCCGGACAAGCGCCAACTGCTCCGCTCTGGACAGCTCCACCGGCAAGGCCACTTCAATTTCCCTGGCAAGCTGGGCGGTGCTGGACTTCTCGATTTCCTCCACGCTGTTCCAGAGAGTGGAGCGGTCTTGAAACTCTGGCGGGGCGTGAGAAGGCAGCATGATTTCTGTGTGGACAACGCCGCCCTTGCGGGTGTAGTCGTGGGTCATGCCGTCCCACTCGTTCACCAGCTTTTCGCCGCTCCGATAGGCGGCAGCGGCCACAGCGGACTTGCCCTGGCTCCGCTGGATGATTTGGATGGGACAATGAAAAATTGCCGTAAAAACGCACCTCCTTTCAGTGCTGGATATTGGCCCCGCCGGAAAGTGACAGCCGGGTCGCGGGTGTCACTTTCCGGCGGGGGTGCGGGGGTTTGGGGGTGTCAATCCCCATCGCGTCCGAAGGACGCAACAGCCCCCGGCAGGGCGCACAACACCGGGACGGTGTATAAGTGCGCCATTCGGACTGGGGATTACTTCTCACCCCCCAGTTTCCGGTGGTTTTTCCGTCAATTCCTGCGCCCCCGGCAGGCGGGAAAGGGCAATCAAGAACGCCTTGACTTCCTCGCCCTCCATCTCCACAACAACAGGGAAAACGCCCTCCAAAATGGCCCCGCGCCCGATAAGCCGGTGCGTTCTGGCCCGGTGTTCCTCGGTGCGCTTTTTGTTCAACAAAATCTTTTGGCGGTTCTGATATTGGCTAATTTTCTTTTCGATTTCCTGTTCCTCCTGGGTCTTGTCCATAGCTGTTACTCCTCCTTTTCCAGCCAGCCATTTTGTGCAAAAATCTTCTGTAACTTCCTGATTGCGCTGGTAACGCTCTCGGTGGCACAACTCCCGCTTACGCCCTCGTCCGCCGCAATCTCCCGAAACTTTTTCTTCAAGGCATACCGGGCATAGAGCCGCCGCGCCTGGGTGGGGGACAGGTGGGTGACAGCCTCCGCCAAATGCTCCAACAGCAGTTCTTCAGCGGCCTCGTCAATCTCCCGAATAATCAAATCCTCCGGGGACTGCACAAGGAACATGGCATGGTTTTCAATGCCGGGGCTGCAATCCATGGAGTAAACGTGATAGTAACTTTTCCTGCCCTCCTGCCGGTTCTCATAAAGCCGACATTCCTCCATCACAGCGGCAACCTCGTCTGGCACTTCCACAAACGTGTCCTTGGTGTAGAGCGGGTAATAGTGCTTACGTAGATTAACGATTGCCATGCCGTCCTCACTTTCCTTGGGGGTGGTTTGCATAGTAGCGGCGCAGATTGCACAGGCCCCGGTGGATGGACAGACAGACGTTGCTGTTGTGAACGCGCTCACGGTCTGCGATCTGCTGCTGGGTCAGCCCGCCCAGGTAGTAGGCACAGACGCGCCGGGCCTGGGTGGGGGTGGCATAGGCCAGGGCCTCCCGCAAGGCAGCGGCCAGCCGGTCACGCTCGGCCTGTTCCTCGGCCAGCATGACAAGCTGCTCTGGGGAGGGGCTGTGTTCCAGGGCATAGTTTTCCGTCCACTCGAAAGCGTCCAGCGAGTAATAGGCCCGATGATACCGCCTCCGGCGCTCATAGTTCCGCATTTCCCTGACGGACTGGCACAGCACGTCAAAGACTTCTTCGCTGACCTCCACCAGCTTGTCCTGCTGACAGTGGGGATAGTGGAGCCGTAGGTTGATGATTTTCATATAGCCTCCTAAATGACAGGAGGGACAAACAGCCGAAACTGCTTGTCCCTCCCAGTGATGGAGCAAATGCCCCTCACCTGGTAGCCACTTAGGGGGTCAATCGTTAGTATGTTTTTCCAAAGAATTTGAAAAACTTTTTGCGAACGCCCGCGATGCTTTGACAAACGGAAACTTTGGAGCAGCCGCACATCTCGGCAATCTCGGCATAGCTGAAATCGTGCAGGGCGTAGAGCAAAAACCGTTCCCGCTGGGTGTCGGTGCAGAGGGCCAGCACTGCCAGAATTTCATCCAGCGTTTCCCGCTGGCAAACCAATTCCTCCGGGGTGGTATAATAGGGCAAGCGGCCCTCGGCGGCGATTATGTACTCGTCAAACTCGCGTCCGTCCCAGTGCCGCCGCTGTTCGTGGGCAAGGTTTTCCGCTTTGTGGTCGGCCTGGGTGAGATACTCGTAGACCTCTACCGAAATGGACACAGCTTGTCCATAGTAGTTGATGGTAATTTCCATCGTCCTTTCCTCCGTTCAGATTTTTGGGGTCTGAACGGAGGGGGCGGGGAGCGGCAGCGGGGCCGGTGTAACTGGCTCGGAAATAGAAAAGCGCCCATATGGTGCAAGACCATTCGGGCGCGGGGCATAACAGTATGAGCCGTCAAAAAACGACTATTTTCGCAAGCCTGGGTGGAGTATGCCAATGCGGGAGGCAGGCTTTTTTTGATGCTAAATCAGGGAATAAGAACATAGAAAAAGACACGACAACGCCTCCCTAACGGTTGTCGTACCTTTTCAAAAGGAAGAGCCGATAACCGCATTTTTAATTTGCGTGTTACCGGCTCTGCGTCTATGCGTCTGGCTCTTTTGATATTTATTTGGACATTAGGCTACTCAAGCGAACAACAGATAGATTTCCTTTTTTTACATTTACTAAAGTCTCCTGCTTACATTTCGGACAATACAGCGGGAAATTGACAAGCTCTGTGTCAGGGCGCACTTTGAGTCTGGTCTTATTTCCGCATACGGGGCATAGAAGCCATATCATCTGACCCATCAAAGGCTTTCCTCCTTGTAACTTTTTTGAATTAGCTTTTTTTGCTCCCACTTTCTACTTTTGAAATAGAGCAAGCCCACAATAGCAGGCAGGACTGGCGAGAGTGCCTGCCCATAAAAAATGCCAGGAAATCCCATGCAAAGCGTAAAAGCTAAAAACCAGCTCACTGGCAAACGAATGATAACTGCATCCAATAAGGCGTTAAACATGGCAACATTTGCCGCACCTACCCCGATGGAAAAGGAATCCAGCGTATACATAGCCGCATAAATCAAACTATTGATACCGCAACAAATACGCAGGTAATAAACACCATCGTTTACTACTTCTGGGCTGGTACTACCGAACAGTAAAATCAATGGTTCCGCAAAAAGTTGTACGCCAATTACAACAACGAGCGTAACAGCAATATTCATCACTAAACTGATTTTTACCACCTTTCTGGCTCGCTCGATTTGTCTTGCGCCCATGCACTGGCCAACCATCGCCGTTACTGCCTGTCCAATAGCCCAGCAGGGCATACCAGCAAAGGTATTGATCTGCAAGCCTACGCCAGATGCGGCGGAAACAGATGTACCAAATTGATTGAGCATACCTGTTACCAGCAGATAGGCTGTGTTGACTACTACCATCTGAATTGCTGTGGGTAGACCGACTTTTATAATGGCGGTCAGCTTATCCCATTGAAGTGTAAATTTTCCGTGTTCCGCCGCAGAGAAAAACACCTTGCGTCGTTGCAGATAGAGCAAAGAAATCACAAAGGAAATTCCCTGTGCCGTGATTGTTGCGTAAGCGGCTCCTACTGTCCCCATTTCAAAGGAGCCTACCAATATAATATCTAAAATGACATTGATGATGGTGGCAATCCCAACAAAGCAGAGGGGGGATTTTGCATCCCCCAGTCCCTTGAGTACGGAGCAAACAGCATTATAGCCAAACACAAAGACTGTCCCACAACAAATAGTTTTCATATAATCACAGGCATCTTGATACGCATCTGCCGGAACATTTAGTGCCTGAAACAGAGGACGGTAAATTGCCAGGCTCACAACAGTCACAAGGAAAGAAGATACCAGCGAAAGTAACGCCAACATTTGAAAAGACTCCGCTTGCCCCTTTGCATCGTCTGCCCCTTTGTATTGAGCAATCAATACAGCTCCACCCATTGTCATACCAATACAAATTGAGTTAATGATATAACACAGTTTAGAAGCGTTACTAATCGCCGCAAGGCCCACATCTCCTACAATCTGGCCGATCACAAGCATATCTACCACATTGTAGAAAGATTGCAGCATATTCGCCAGAAGTAACGGGAGCGCGAAAACGGCCAGCTTTCTTGGCACACTACCGGTCAATAAGTTATGTTTTTCTATCATATCCATTCCTCCAAAAAGAAAAGGGCACACCATATCGTGTACCCTTTGCACATTCATAAATAAGCATAACAAAAGGCCACAAACAAAACATTGTCTGTGGCCTAAACAGTCGATTGTCTATCGTTGGTTGGATAAAAGGGTACAAAAACCAAGGGCAGTCTATATCCGCCCTGGCCTTTTCACCATATCAATCAACTTTCCGAAAAGGCTCCGCACAATGTTTCGTGGTATAAACTTGTGTGGAGCCGAATCCAATACAGAACTTCCCGAACAACATTGTGTTCACCTCTCTTGTTAATTTGTATGAATTATACACAGTTTGCACTTTCTTGTCAAGTCAAATCCGTAGACTCTTATATAGTTAGAGACTTTGATTTACGAAAAAAATACTGCTTAAAGGTCAAATCAGTTTTCATGTTCTTGCTCTCTCCCTCGAAGTGTAGGCCAGACTTACATAACCGCCCGTTTCGGCTCCTGGCGGGGCAGGCTGGCGGCGGTAGTGAAGATACCGCGCTCCATGTCCTCGGCCCGTAAAGCGGCCCTCTTTGCGTCCATGACGGGCTTGCGCTTGATGCTGTACCGCCGGTCATACTCCTGCTGCTTGCCGCTGGCCTTGCGGCGAAGATATGCCTGATGCAGCTTGTCCCGCCGTTCCTCCCGCCTGCGAAACGCCTCCTGTTCCTCCGGGGTCAATTCTGCTTCCCGGAAAGAGGGGGGTATGTATCTGCCCACAAAATTGAAGTAGATTTCAACCGTCTGTGTGGTGTCCTGGCATCCTTTGCGGTCGCGCTCATGGACAAGGATTTTATCGACAAATTCATTGAGCATAGTGTTCGTCATGGTGTCGAAGCCCTGGTATTTATCAATCAGAGCGATAAACTTTTCCGCCGATTTCTTGCCCTGGTCGTAACTGCTGACGGCCTTTTCCAACTGGGTGATTTCAGCGGCAAGTTCCTCCTGCTCCTTGGCGTACTGTGCGTCCAGAGCGGCATACCGGGCATCCGGCAGACGGCCCAAAGCGTTGTCCTCATAAATTTTACACACAAGCCGTTCCAGCTCTCCGGCTCGTTTCTGTGCCGCTGCCAGCCGCCGCCGTTTTTTCCTGATGTCGCTGTCCTGCTGGCTGGCCTGGGCCTCCTGCACTTCCCAGATGAACGCCGCCCGGTCAGACTTGGCGTAATCGCTGATGGCTTGGAGCATATCAGACACCAGGGACAAGACTATCTTTTCCGCGATACGATGCTGGGTAGGACAGCGAGTGCCAACGGGGACTTTGCTGTATTGGGAGCAAGTGTACTGCGGGGTACGCTTGCCGTTGTAGGTGCGGTGAACATACATCTTGCCGCCGCAATCGGCACAGTAGATCAGCCCGGTCAGCGGCGCGGCCTCACCAAAACCGTCCGCATAGCGTTTGGCGTTGCCCCGGATGCGTTGCACACTGTCGAAGGTTTCCTGGTCGATGATGGCCTCATGGGTATTCTCGAAAATTGTCCACTCGCTTTCATCAACATAGTGGCTTTTCTTGTCCTTGAAATGCTTTCGGGTCTTGAAGTTGACAGTATGGCCCAAGTATTCCCGCCGTTTGAGGATATTGACAACGGTGGAGGTAGACTGAATATTATCCCCCTTGGGAGCCACCAGTTTCCCGCTTCAGAGCCACCCGGAAATGGTATTTTCCACCTTCAGAGCCACCACAACATATTGTGGCAGCACACATATTTGATTTCACTATAAATCTCCTTATAGTTATTCTTGGAGAACTGCTGATGCAGTATCACCAAATAATCTATAGGGAGG
>CAJTKM010000052.1 GCA_910576545.1 Lachnospiraceae bacterium | reverse complement strand
CCTCCCTATAGATTATTTGGTGATACTGCATCAGCAGTTCTCCAAGAATAACTATAAGGAGATTTATAGTGAAATCAAATATGTGTGCTGCCACAATATGTTGTGGTGGCTCTGAAGGTGGAAAATACCATTTCCGGGTGGCTCTGAAGCGGGAAACTGGTGGCTCCCAAGGGGGATAATATTCAGATATGTCCAATTCTGTCGGTTGTCCTTGTCCAGCTCCAGCTTGATGCTCCCGCCCACGGACTGCCGCAGGCTCAATGCGGACTGGTCTGCCGCTGCCAGGATGGAAAGCCCAGTCAGGACAAATGTAGAGATTACGAACAAGGTCAACAGCAGGATCAGCGTCTTTCCTCTTTTTCTGGTCGTGTAGAAAAATGCTCTTTTTATCATATCTGCGTCCTCCTTAACTCATTTTCGATAAGATTTCTTTGGGATGAAGCTGGAAAATTGGATATGCGGCTATCATCACGCCGATAATCACAGCAAAAGCCTCGATCCCGTATTGCAAAAGCAATTTCCAGGCAGGAAGGTCAATACTGACCACGCCGATCATATCCCGCAGGAACGTCCCGATCTGCATAGCGGCAAAATAGCTGATGGGACAGGAAAAGAGAAATGTCAGCAACAGAATCGCCGTGGTTTCAACTAAAAACTGCGCAATGATATGTCCTTTTGCTACTCCAACTGCCAGCAGGACGCCAACTTCATGGACACGCCCCCGGATACGCATGGCAAGTATCAGAAAGAGGACGATTATGCTGACGGTAATTGCCGAAACGATCAGAAGGGTCGTTAATCGCCCGATGGTCGAGAGCTGATACGCAATAGCGTCATACTCTGCCGTGTCCGCCTGGAGCGTGTAGTCCTCCCATTGGAGCGGCACATCCTTCTTGACTTGTTCCATAACCGTTTCCAGCCTGGCCGGGTCGCTGACAAAGAAATCCACCCGGCTCGAATAAGTTCCGGCTGCACTTTCCGTCAAATCCCAATAGGTGCTGTGGTCTGTGAAAATGGTGTCGTTGTCAAACTCCATACTTGGGTCGCTCTCATAAATGCCGATGATCTTCACCGCTGCCGCTGGGCCTAATGACAATTCACTGCCAACATCCAGTTCGTTTTCCTCTGCCAGCTCCCGGCTGACTAGGGCAACGTGCTGATCTTCTTGGGCGATATGCTGTCCTTCAGCCAGCGTCACAATGCCGCTGGTGAAGTTTCGATTCCACACGGATGATGTATTGGCGGAAATCGCGCCGGATGGCATACCAGAGGGGAAAATGAATCCACTGGCCGTTGCGGTGGCCGACTGTTGGGCATTGCAGGCTTTGATCTCGGTGCTGTCTGCAATCAGGTCAATGTCTTGCTGGGAAATGGGGGCAAACCGCATGGCATAGTCCTCTCCGCTTGCGCTGAGTTCCATCGGCTTTCCACGCAGCGTAAAGGACGCACCTACCGTTTCCCGCAGATTCGTGGCTGCGGCCTGGGTTGCGCTCAATACGGAAAAACTGATTGTAACGAAAATTGTAATTAGCGTAAAGAGCAGGAACAGGGTCAGGGTCAGGCTTTTTCCTCTTTTTCGCGTGTCATAGAGAAAGGCCCGTTTCAGAACATTCAAAAAAAGATACCTCCTATCAATGTGATGGAGGTATCTTATCACTCTAATGTGGAGCCATTATGGGTGGTATGTGGATCTAATATGGAATTTGAACAGCGGATTTGGCAAGCAAATTGTTGAATTTTGCGTATCTATGATGTATAATGTTCTTGAACATAGACAATGGGGCAGGGATGACATTATGAGCCAAGACCGTACAGCAGTTGACACTATTACAGGATACTACTATCAGTTTAACTATTATACGTTAAAGTTGTTGAGTTTAGAAAATCTTGACGATACAGTATGCATTGAGGCTATAGAAGATGTGGATATACATGCACAAGGCAAAATTACGGCGGTGCAATGTAAGTATTATGCTAAGACAGAGTATAACCATTCTGTAATTGCGCCAGCCATTCGACTAATGTTATCACATTTTAAGGAAAATCCTTCGACAAGAAATACTTTAACATATAAACTTTACGGACATTTTGAAACTGGGCAAAGAAAATTAAGCAGCAATAGTATTTCGATTGAATTTCTAAAAAACAAATTTCTATCCTACACGAAAGATGGTGTTAAGCATAAGCACCATATAGAGCTTGGATTATCAGATGCGGAACTCCAGCAGTTTGTTAACCATCTTTACGTTGATGTGAATGCAGCCGAGTTTAGCACACAAGAAAAAGAAATAATAACGACCCTCAAATCAATGTTTCATTGCAACCTGTTTGAAGCAGAGTATTATTACTATAATAATACTCTGCGGGTCATTAAGCAGTTGGCAACAGAACAAGATATAACTAAAAGATCAATTTCAAAAAGGAATTTCCTATCAGCCATCAATCAAAAGCAGCCACTTTTTGAATCATGGTATATAGAATATCGAGGGTTAGTGGAATACTGTAGAGCCATAAAGCAAGAATATTTTTCACAAGTTAATATTTCTCCTTATGCGCGTTTTTTCCTAATAGAATGTGATGGTCGTATTTCTGTACAACAAATAAAATCGTTGCTCTTGAAAATATCCAAAAATTGGAGCAAACTTTCTAAAAATGAAGTTAGACCATTTTGCCCATATGTCTATTTGCATGGTATCTCAGAACCTGAAATTATAGACATAAAGCGGGCCTTACAAAATGATGGCATATATTTTGTAGATGGTTATGATTTTAAGGGTGCAGGCTTTTCTCCAAAATCTATTGTCCGAAAGCCTTCCGCACATAATGAAATTAAATTAAAGTTTATTACTGAGATTCATCAGATTGCAGATGTACTTAATTCAATATCTACTACTCGGATTATATATCAGTTTTACTTAGAAACTCCTTTTTATGAAAATAATCACTATGAAGTACACGCAATTAAAATTCAAGAGACTCAAAATATAGAAAAAATGATATAAAAGGATGGATGTATATGGAACATGAAAAGATAAATGCAGAGGTAATTTCCGTATTTCCCGATAAAGTCAAGATATCGGTTGACGATCTTGAAGATTTTCAGCTTGCCGAAGAAAAATTGAAAGTCGGCTCTTACTTGCGAATCGCTGATAATGATAATGCTGTTCTAATCGCAATAATTGAAAACTTTACAATTGAAGTGGGACATAATGCAGAAGGAGAACCAACACGTAAATATATACTAGAAGCAAACCCGCTTGGAATAATTCGAGATGGAAAATTCGAACGCGGCGGTGATACAATTGCTATTCCACCAAAAAAAGTGGAACCAGCTAAGACTGAAGAAATACAAAAAATATTCGAAGAATCATTAGCTGATAAGGACAAATTTACTTTCGCAACATTGTCCACTAATTCAGCTATCCAAGTACCTGTTGATGGGAATAAGTTTTTTAATAAGCACATTGCAATTGTAGGCTCAACAGGGTCAGGAAAATCCCACTCTGTTGCGAAAATTATACAAGAGGCAGTCTGCGCACGTGAGGGTACCTATGAGGGATTAAATAATTCCCATATTGTAATCTTCGATATTCATTCGGAATACAAATCTGCCTTTCCAACCGCCCGATATATTGACATATCTACGCTTGTTTTACCTTACTGGATGCTGAATAGCGATGAATTGCAAGAACTCTTTATAGACACAGAAGCAAATGATCATAACCAGAGAAATGTATTCAAGAATGCCATTATAAATAGTAAAACTCAGCATTATGAGGGACCTGTGGAGAATAAAAATCGTATTCATTTTGATTCTCCGCTATATTTTGATATGAGAGACGTTTTAAAAGAAGCTCGAGATATTAATACGCTTGAAATTGATACGGGTGAAGTATATCAAAGTGGTGCCAAAAAAGGTCAGCCTAAAACAACACATGGAAGTTTGTATGGACAATTAACCAATTTTATTAGCAGATTAGAAAGTCGCTTAAATGATAAACGTCTAGATTTTTTATTGGGCGATAGATCGAGGACAATTACATTTGATGATACGCTTAAACAACTCATTGGATACGGTGAGGGGAACTCGAATGTCACAATATTAGATTTGAGCGGAGTGCCATTTGATGTGATGAGTATTACGGTATCACTAATATCACGTATCTTATTTGAGTATGGCTATTATTATAAACGCCTTCGTTGTAATCGTTCACCGGATGAGACTATTAACAATGATGTTCCGCTATTACTTGTCTATGAAGAAGCCCACAAATATGTACCAAATAGCGATTTGGCAAAATATCGCGCTTCTAAACAATCTATAGAAAGAATTGCAAAAGAAGGACGAAAATACGGTGTTTCTCTATTATTAGCAAGCCAACGTCCATCCGAGATTTCAGAAACGATTTTTGCTCAGTGTAACAATTTTTTAGCACTTAGATTGACAAATCCCAACGACCAGAATTATGTTAAACGGCTCCTTCCTGATACATTAGGAAACCTTGTAGAAAAAATGCCAATACTACGAGCAGGAGAATGTCTTCTCATTGGTGATGCAGTTGTTTTGCCGTCTATTGTGCAAATTCATGAATGTGATCCTAAGCCATCATCAAACGACATTCCATACTTTGATCTTTGGAAACAGGAATGGATAGACCTTGATATTCCATCAATTAAAGAGGAATGGTATAAAATTTAACCTAAAGGGCCTGTACACCATGGTACAGGCCTTTTAGGTTTATATCATGTAAAGAGAATATGAAAGGACATTCCATTTATATTTTCAGACGGTGCAAATGTGTAGGAAATATCGAGCGATTTCAAAATCGTGGAAACAAGGTACAGACCTAACCCGTTTCCACCTGCTGCCCGGTCACGGCCATAGTCGGGCCGGTAGAATGGCTCAAAAATATGGGTAAGATGTTCTGGGGAGATGGGGGTACACTCATTCTCTATGATAAGCTGCCGTCCCTTGCAGGAAATATGAATCACTCCGTTCGGCTTGGTATAGGAGACTGCATTTGCCAAGATATTTGAGATGGCCTTTTCAATCATGCCTTGCGGGAGATGTACGGTATATGCTTCACTTGCATCAATAGAGAACGCAATGCCTTTGGCTTTTGCGATAAGCTGATACGGTTCCATGACAGTTCTAAGAACATCTGCAATCAGAAAGTCGGTCTGTTCCTGTTCTTCGGCAAACTCTGCCCTTGATGCGTCAAGGATTTCCTTTATCATTTGGGCAAGTCGGTCTGTCAACGCTTTGCATTTGGCGAGGTAGGTATCCCTTTCCTTGTATTTCCCGACACCGAGGATCATATTTTCCAGCATGGCGCTGACGGCAGTGACAGGCGTTTTTAGTTCGTGGGATGCTGCCCGCAGAAAATTCGACTTTTGAATATCAGCGGCTTCTACCTTTTCAATTTCCTGTTCCAAGGTCTGGATGGTGGATAAAAGCGTTTGATATAGGCTGTTCACATTGTCAGCCAACATCCCCAATTCATCCTGCGTATCATTCGGACAATGGGCGTCAGGCTCCAATTCCCGCATTTGTTCTGTTGCGGCGCTAATCTGCTCAATAGGCCGAGTAAACATTCGGGAGTAGGCCAGGGCGAACAAAACAGAGATTACCATGCAGAGAATGGCGGTAAACGGCAATATCATCAGTACGGCGCTGACAGCATCTTCAATGTGCTGACGGGAAACAACAGCGGTAATACTCCCGGCCCCGTCTGCAAAGCCCTGTTCTACCTTGAAAAAATCCGCGCCACCCAACGGGTTCTCTGCCAAGGAGATTTTCAAACCGTCCTCTGTGGTGGTAGCAATAATCGTCACTTCCACTTTGCCGTCAGGAGAAGGAGTGGCGTCGGTTTCTGCTTTCAGCAAGTCCATGTGGTAAGAAAAACCGTCATATTCAACAGATACATTTGCAGTCCATTTTGTGGCAAAGTCCATCACACAATTCAGCTGGTCGTCCGGCGAGGTTGTGGTGATCTGCTCGACCAATCGGGCGGTGTCTGTCTCTAAGGCTTTTTCCTGTTGATAATTGTAGGCCCACGGCATCAGGAAGTAGATCAACGTATGGGAGAGCAGGACAATAATCAGCATCAGGCTCAAAGTGTAAAGGAATGTTTTCGGAAAAATCTTCAATTTTTTCATTGGCTGACCTCAAGTTTATATCCAATCCCCTTGACCGTCTTAATGCAGTCAAGGTGCAGCTTCTTCCGTAAATTTTTGATGTAGGTATCAACAAGCCGGTCAAGCACATAGGAGTTATCACCCCACACCCCGTCCAGGATTTGTGTGCGAGACAGCACCAGCCCTTGATGTTCAACCAGCAATTTGAGCAAATCAAGTTCCTTTGCGGTAACTTCCAGTTCCCCGTTGGCGTCACAGGCGGAGTAGCCGGAGAAATTGACAGTCAGATCGCCGCATGTCCAAATATCTACCTTTTCAGCCGGATTGCTCCGGCGCAGCAGAGCCGCGATTCGTTTCCCCAGGATGACCATAGAAAATGGCTTTGTCATGTAGTCATCGGCCTGTCCGTCAAAGCTGGCGATTTGAGTACCTTCGTCCTCCATAGCTGTGAGCATGAGTACCGGGACTTGGCTTGTCTTGCGGATGGAATTTAGGACGGCAAGCCCCGTGATGGTGGGCAGCATAATATCCAGAACAACCAAGTCAATTTTGTTTTCAGAGAAAAGGGTAATTGCTTCGTCACCGTCAAAAGCCGGAATTGTGGTGTGTCCAGCTTCTTGCAGATATTCACAAACGGCTTCGTTGGTATCAATATCATCTTCAACAATCAATAGTGTTGCCATCAGCGTACCTCCTTCGGTATAGTGTAACATGGCAATGTGGAGTGTGTATGGAATTGGGGATTCTTTTAAGATTTTAATTCTCTTAGGAAAGTAAATCAACTGTGCGAATGTAAATAATAGGCCGCTGTCCAAAGAAAGTCACATGGTGCAGGTAGCTTATTGATTAGGGGACACCTCACAAAGAAGTGTCCCCTAAAAACTTGCAAGAGCAAAAAACGTGCCTTATTCACTATAATAGCATACACTCAAAAACAATGAAAGTCAACACAGTAAAAACCGCTATGCTACACTTGCATCCTTAGCTGTCTGCGAAAGCGGTTTCCCGCTTTTTTCATATTCCTTGGACATTTCTTGGATTATCGCCAGTATAGGAACAGGACATATCCTGAACATCATCGGATACAATACAAAATGAAGCGGCCAGTCGCTTGGCCGCTTCATTTTGTATTATTCAGCTTTTTCATGATGCCGAGGATGTATTCCATTGATTGGGGGTCCAGTTTTTTCGCCTCTGCTATAAATGCCTGGAGCGCCTCCGGGCGGGCGTTGCCCTCATCAAAAAACTCCTGGGGTGTCACACCAAGGTACTCGCAGATATAGAAGAAAGCCTGCATGGAGGGCATGGACTTCTTGTTTTCGATGTTGTTGTTATAGTTGTTCGCTTGTCCCAGCGACAGGGACATATCACGGGCAGACACACCCTTTTGCGTCCTAAGTCTTGCAAGACGCTCCGGGAGAAAATCTTCATACATCGCCCTCACCTCCATTACACAATAGATTGTACCTCACAGACATGAAATATTCGCAAAGTGAAAAGGGGTATTATGATTGACACGCTAAATTAAATCTATTATTATAGAGTAAAATAAAAGGTTATATCTATTTGAATATTATCCCCCTTGGGAGCCACCAGTTTCCCGCTTCAGAGCCACCCGGAAATGGTATTTTCCACCTTCAGAGCCACCACAACATATTGTGGCAGCACACATATTTGATTTCACTATAAATCTCCTTATAGTTATTCTTGGAGAACTGCTGATGCAGTATCACCAAATAATCTATAGGGAGG
>CAJTKM010000051.1 GCA_910576545.1 Lachnospiraceae bacterium | reverse complement strand
CCTCCCTTGCGCTTAGATTTTTTCCCAGAAGTTCCAGAATACTTCTGACTTTTGTCTTCTTAAACATAAAAAGACCTCCCTATAGATTATTTGGTGATACTGCATCAGCAGTTCTCCAAGAATAACTATAAGGAAATTTATAGTGAAATCAAATATGTGTGCTGCCACAATATGTTGTGGTGGCTCTGAAGGTGGAAAATACCATTTCCGGGTGGCTCTGAAGCGGGAAACTGGTGGCTCCCAAGGGGGATAATATTCAATATCCGAAGAAGCAGAAAGATGGTAACTGGATTCGGAAGATTGTGTTCAATTTTCCGGTTCCTGTGAATGGGCAGGAAATAACAGAACTGCCCTTGGAAAATGAAACAATGGTCGAGACGTGCGTCTTATTAACCCATAAAAAACCTACATCTTATATCGAGGTTACAATGGACTATGATAAGATTGTACAGAACCAAAAGCCAAGACATATCACATATAAGATGATAACGGAGTATGTAAAGGAAAAATATGATCTTGTAGTGAAAAGCACAACGATAGCAGAGGTTAAACGCTCATTTGGTCTTGAAGTTGGTGATTACAATGTTAAGGATGAAAAAACAAATTATCGGAAAGAAAAAATCACACCAGAAAAAAGGCAAGCGGTTGAGGATGGTTTAAGACATTTCGGAGTAATTGAATAATTTGAATGTTTACGTAGACGCATATGCTGAAAATAGTATGTGTGTCTATTTTTATGTTCAATTTATTAGTGTTACAAATGCAGAAATAGAGTTGGAGAAAAAGCGGCGGGCGGAACGGCATAAGCCAACCGTTACAAAGCGGGCAAAGGAGAAAAAGAAAGGCTATTCCTCGAAATACATACTTTCTAATCTTCTGGCCTGTGGGGAATGCGGGCAGCCGTACCGGAGGCTGACATGGACGCGGAACGGGGAGAAACGCATCGTATGGCGGTGTGCAAGCCGGGCAGAGCATGGCACGAGGTACTGCCAGCACTCGGCTTCACTGGACGAGGAAGCCCTCCAGAGGGCAGTCATGCAGGCCATCCGGAGGATCGCGAGGGATGCGGAGTTCGGCAGCATCATGCAGAACAACATCATCCTGGTGATCGGGCAGTATGCGGACAGCCTGGACAGCGGGAATAACGAGCTGAACAGCAGGATTGCGGAGCTGGAGGGGCAGATGCTCCAAATGGTGCGGGAAACTCCTGATTTCAATGATGAGGCGTTCCTGAAGCGCTACCGCACGCTCGGCACTGAGATCCAAAGGCTGAAGCAGGAGAAGATCATGAATGTTCCCTCCTCCCCTGCCCTCCCCAATGGCATCGTGGAAAAGATCAAAAGCGTGGAACGCAGCGAGATGGCGTTCGACCCGGTGCTGGTTGGGCAGCTCATCGAAAGGATTATCGTAAGGAATGCCAAACGTGTTGAAGTAGTATTCAAGTCCGGCCTGGCAGAGAACGCAATTTTGGAGGAGGAATAAATAATGGGAAGAATTTGGATAGAAAATAAAGGGCTCGGGCTGTTCCGGGCAAGAAGAAAAAACAGCCGGAAATGGCTGGAAGGATATTATGTCAGGGTATTGGAAACGGCGGGGTATCACAGCCCCGCTTTTTGTCATTATATCATTTTTCAGGAAACTGATTCGGGACGTGTATGCAGGGCAGAAATTAGTCCGGATACGCTTTGCCGTTGTACAGGTGTGCGGGATAAGAACAACAGGCTGATTTTTGAACACGATATTGTGCGACGCGAAATTTGGAACAAGGACGTGATTGGGGAGGTTGTCTGGTCTGATATAGGGCTGACGGGCTTTTTTCTGGAGGCTGTCGATAAAAACCAGAAAGGTGTGTCCCATAGCTATCCAATCAGCAGGGGCAGTTTTGACGATGATGAGTGGAATGCTAATACTGACGAAGTCATCGGTAATATTTTTGACTGCCCAATCTGTTGAAATACTGGAGATGGGCAGGACAGGCGGCTTGATTAAAGCATAGGTTTATGGTATCATATAAACAGGATGGGATACTAATCATAAAGAAAGCGGTGGGCTTGTTTGAGCATGGCAGAAATAACGAAAAGCAGGCGCAGGGATTATCTGGACAAAATCCAGTCTTTCAGGCAGCATGGAGACCCTTTCTGCCACGGTGGATGTCTCTGAGATGATGAGCAGCGAGGTCCATTTCCACGCCAGCGTCCTGAGCCGGGACGTGGCGGAAATTGTTCCCTCTATGGATCTGAACGGTTCCCATGCTAAGAGCTGCTCCGCCGGAAACCAGCTCAATCTCACGTTCAGCGGCAATGTCTGCCACGTCTTCGAAAAGAACGGAAACAATCTGGAACTCTAATCATCAAGCAGGAGGTCGATGTCATGCCCAGCGATGTTTTGCAAAAGGCCCGAGACTTCGAGGTCCAATACGGTTCCCATATCCCCGACAACGAGCGCCCGGCGTTCCACGCTACCCCCACCATCGGCTGGATGAATGACCCCAACGGTTTCTCCTTCTATAAGGGGGAGTGCCACCTGTTCTACCAATATCATCCCTATTCCAACGAGTGGGGATCAATGCATTGGGGACACCTGAAAACCCGCGATTTCCTTCGTTGGGAGCGCCTGCCAGCTGCCCTGGCTCCAGATCAGGACTACGACTCCGCCGGGTGCTTTTCTGGCGGAGCTGTGGAACTGGACGACGGTCGTCAGCTCCTGATGTATACCGGTGTCCAGCGGGAGCGCAATGCCGACGGTTTTATCCAGGATGTCCAGACCCAGTGCGTGGCTATCGGAGACGGAGTGAACTACGAAAAGTGGGGAGGAAACCCGATCCTGGACGGGAAGGATCTGCCCGAAGGCGGCAGCACCATCGACTTCCGAGACCCTAAGGTCTGGCGGGACAGGGACGGCACTTTCTACGCCGTCATCGGCAACCGCACCGCCGATGGCAGCGGCGCGATTCTCCTCTACCGGGGGATTGAGAACTACAGGGGGGAGTTCGTCCGTACCCTGGACGCCTGCCATAACCAGTACGGCAAGATGTGGGAGTGCCCGGATTTCTTCCCCCTGGACGGTCGGCAGGTGCTGATTACCAGTCCCCAGGATATGTGTCCTATGGGACTGGAGTTCCACGCAGGAAACGGCACTCTCTGCCTGATCGGAGACTACGATACTGAAAAAGGCTTTACCCGGCAGGCGGCTCAGGCCATCGACTACGGTCTGGATTTCTATGCCCCCCAAACCCTGGAAACTCCGGACGGACGGCGGATCATGATTGCTTGGATGCAGAATTGGGATACGGTCAACTCCAAGCCGTACAATTGCCGGTGGTTCGGACAAATGACCCTGCCCAGGGAACTGTCTCTGAAGAATGGGCGGTTGATTCAGAATCCCGTTCGAGAGTTGGAGGCTTACCGGAGAGAGCGAGTGATTCATCAAAACATTCCCGTCTGTGGTGAGATCAATCTCCCTGGTGTGCAGGGCCGTGTACTGGATATGACCGTCACTGTTCGCCCCATCGGCCCGGAGCGGTATCGTTGGTTCCGCATCTGCGTAGCCAAGGATGGGGAGCACGAGACGATCATCCGCTACCGCCCGGACCAGGGCTTGCTGAAGCTGGACCGTATCCGTAGCGGTCTGCCTCACGATATCGTCCATACCCGCTCCTTTCTGGTGCGGTCCAGGGACGGAGAAATTAAGCTGAGGATCATTTTGGACCGTTGCAGCCTAGAGGTGTTTGTCAACGACGGCGAACAGGCGGCCAGCGCGGTGATCTACACCCAGCAGGAGGCTGACGCCATTACCTTTGAGGCGAGCGGCTCCGCACTGATAGACGTGGAGAAATATGATCTTGCCTTTGACGGTCAGGAGGTGTAAAACATGACGGAGAAATGTTTTGATGTAGTGGCTTTGGGGGAATTGCTGGTCGACTTCACGGACAACGGTCTGAGCGGACAGGGAAACCCGCTGTTTGAGGCCAATCCCGGCGGCGCGCCCTGCGATGTGCTGGCGATGCTGAAAAAGCTGGGGCGCTTCTGTGCGTTTGTGGGTAAAGTGGATGACGATTTTATTTGGACAGCAGTTCCGAGCTGTGGCAGAGGCGGCAGGCATTTGCATGGATTACCTCGCAGTAGACCGAGAAGTCCGTACTACCCTGACCTTTGTCAAGAAGTTAGACAACGGGGACCGGGATTTCTATTTCTACCACAATCACAGCGCGGATATGATGCTTAAAGAGGACGACCTACCGCAGGAACCCATCGAAAGCTGGCGAGCCTTTCATTTCGGTACGCTCTCCATAACCCATTAGGGCGTGCGCTGGGTCACTTGCAAGGCAGAACAACATCATTCTGGTAATCGGGCAGTATGCGGACAGCCTGGACAGCGGGAATAACGAGCTGGACAGCAGGATTGCGGAGCTGGAGGGGCAGATGCTCCAAATGGTGCGGGAAACCCCTGATTTCAATGACGAGGCGTTCCTGAAACGCTACCGCACGCTCGATACTGAAATCCAAAGGCTGAAGCAGGAGAAGATCATGAATGTCCCCTCCGCCCCTGCCCTCCCCAATGGCATCGCGGAAAAGATCATTGTGAGGAACGCCAAACGTGTGGAAGTGGTATTCAAGTCCGGTCTGGCAGAGAACGCAATTTTGGAGGAAGAATAAATGACGGGGGAAACGGTTGGGAGGATACTATGTCAGGGCGTCGGAAATGGCGGGGGATGGAAACCCCGCCATTCATTTTGTTCTTGGAAAACGGAATTTGGAAACGGAGGAATAACGATAGAGTGGAAATTATGGAGAAAAATAAAGAATTGTAGGGGTGATAAAGATATGGTAATATAAGTTATATTAAAAAATTGGGACGGTAAAACAGGTACAGGGAGTAGGAGATCTCAAAATGACAAGGAAAAGCTACTATAAGTTTTTGGCAGTTGAAGGTTTCTGCGATATAGTGGAACAAAGGAGGCTGAAATTTTCCAATATGAATGCATGGAAAAATGATTTAAAGAATGGAGATCCATTTGAGAATTATTTTTCGAGGTGTTTTGAGGAAAAAGAAGCTTTTGACAATTTTGTCAAGGTATGCAGTGACTTTGGGGATGATAAAGGACAAATCCTTGAAAAACTGGGATATCTTTATATTTTATCATATCGAACATATGCCCTTTCTCTAACCAGAGTTTCAAATAGAAATTGTATGGCAATGTGGAATGGTTATGCGAAAGAAGGCGTAAGGATTGAATTTGATGAAACATTAATTGATTATTTAGAAAAGCAGAACAAAGAAACCCTTAGCATGGTGGCAGATAATGTAAAATATAGGGCAAAGATGAGGACGCTAAGATATGTTTTCGGAAGGGAGATGGAAAAGGATTTTTTCAAAAGGGCAGCTTTCTTTGAAAAAGTTGATGCTTATGCGTATGAAAAAGAGTTTAGAATTGTGGCAACAAAATTCGGTATTGCAGATGCATTCCAGATGATGTTTATTCCATATGCGAAGGAATTTGTGTTAGAATTCGGCCAATTAAAACAAAAATATCGCCAGGTATTTATTGCCTTATAATATTATAGGGGAAGATGAGGAATATTTACTAGGGGATTATTTGCCGTATATAAAATCTGTGCAAGCATCACCATATATTTCGAAATCAAAAGAACAGGAAGTCAAAAGGGTTTGCGATCAACATGGCTTGTATTACCGCGGAGTTTCCCAAATTAGGAATTTCCGATTTGAAATATGAGTGAACAGATAATAAGAAGTGAGAATGTCTATATGCCAGAGCCGTTGGATAACAAAATTACAATTCCCCAAATAAAAGTTGATTATACTAAAATTAAAAAATCCTAGAGGTATGCTTTGTTTATCGTGGTAATGGGAAAGGAAATAACAAACTTCCCTACAAGGAGAAGCGGGGAAATAAAGCTGAGATATAAAAATAGACTGGAGCCTGCATGATTATGGAAATTACATATAGGAATGAACTGAAAAGTTTACAAAGTTGGATTGATAATGTTAACAGGAGCTTGTTATATTATAGAGAAGTAATGATAGATGTTGTTTCAGCAAATGCAATTTGTTATGATATCAGTATTATACAAGACGGAATTAGGAATGAGTATCCTTTTTATGCAGAAAAACTTAAGTATATTCCTGGAAATCTCTTCATGAATTCTATATATGGAAATGTTATAATAAATAGGGCTGCGTTTGGAGAGTTGTTTGTTATCGTTCAACATATTGGGAGAGAACCTGTAAATATGGCTATTTGGAATGAAATACATCCCTGCATTGCAATAGTTTCTCAAGAGCTTTTTCGTAACGGGTATTATGATTCGGCAGCAGAAAAGGCAGTTAAAGAAGTGGAAAGCAGGCTGAGAAAATTATTTCAACAGTTGAAGCCTGGGGCTGGGGTGCCAACTAAGGTTACTGATATTATAGGCGCGTTGCTCTCGGAGAATGGTGCATATCAATTTGCGGATTTAACTACGGCAAGCTGAAAGAACTACCGGAGGGGGATACAATGTTTATTTGAAGGGATTTTTTTCGCATATAGGAATCCGGCAGCGCATGAAAATTTGCAATGTTCCAAAAGGCAGGCCATGGAGCAGATAATGTTATCAAGCCAGTTGATGTATGTATTAGATAGTGAATAAATATCAAATTTTATACCTGTAAATTCTATTTGATGGTAAGATTAGTGCAGAATATGGATTAACATTGATTCTATAACGGAAATCAGGATACGAAAGTCGGAAAGATAGATGGGTTTATAGGAGGATATGTATGAGCGAGCTGAGAGCAAAAGAATACAGGAGATTTGAAGAGATCAAACAAGTTCGTAACGATAGAACGGAATTTTGGAGCGCAAGAGAACTTGCAGTGGCATTGGACTATAATAAATGGGAAAATTTTGCAAAAGTGATAAAAAGGGCAATGATTGCCTGCGAAAACAGCGGACATGCGGTTGCTTACGATTTTCCTGAAGTCAGGAAAATCGTAGAGGCCGGAGTAACGAAGAAACCGATACTGGACTATGAGCTTACACGATATGCGTGTTACTTGATTGTGCAGAATGGAGATCCAAGAAAAGAAGTAATTGCATTAGGGCAGACATATTTTGCTATCCAGACATATCGCCAGGAAGTGGCAGATCATTTTAACGAATTGAGTGAGGATAGTAGGAGACTTGTTGTCCGAGGGGATATCAAGCAATGGAATCAAATGCTTGCAGAAACAGCGCATAATGCGGGTGTTATTACAAATGAAGAATTTGCGATTTTTCAGAATGCAGGCTACATAGGGCTGTATGGTGGTTTGGATGTAAATGATATCCATGCTAGAAAAGGCTTAGAAGTTGGACAGAAAATTCTTGATTACATGGGTAGCACAGAGTTGATTGCTAATTTGTTTCGTATTTCGCAGACAGAAGAAAAATTGCGGAAGGATAAAGTACACAATGCAGAAACTGCCACTTCTGCCCATTACTCTGTCGGGCGAGAGGTAAGAACTGCGATTGACAAAATTGGCGGAACGATGCCTGAGGATTTACCAACACCTGAAAAAAGTATTCAACAAATTGAAAAGGAACAGATGGCTCGCTTAAAAGCAAAAGCGAAAGAGGGGAAATTAATGCTGGATGAGTAAATTGACGTATAGTATCAGTAAATTTTTCCAAAAGCAAATCAAATTCATTATAGAATGAAATGAGTTGATTTTGAATTTTTTGATGAAAGTTGTATTTTGAAAAAATCTTCGTGATGCAGCGAAGATTTTTTGAGGATGCACTTCTCAAGATGAATTTTAAAGAAACAGGAACAAGATTGGCAAAGGTGCATAGACTTGAATATTATCCCCCTTGGGAGCCACCAGTTTCCCGCTTCAGATCCGCCCGGAAATTTCTTCCTTGAGAGCCACCTCAGACACAAGATATAGTAATACTGCTCCTGTCGCTTGAAAATACAACAGAGGCAATATTAGGTCTAATGATGTTCAGATGATTATGCTTCTATCTCGTCAACAAGCCTTTTGAGCTTCTTTGAATCATACAGCTTTCTCAGATTTGTTGCCTCTCCTTTTCTGTAGTAATCCGCGCCTCTGACAATTCCGGATTTTTTATTGTTTTCCTTAAACTCTGTAAGTTCCTTCTCACTGTTTATGCTCTTTGCATTGGAATAGATAGTCTTATAATAAGGCATATGGTATTGCCTGAGCGCTTTATCACATGTTTTTTCAAGGATCTGGGGTGAATAGATGCCAGCTATGGAAAGTATGGCTCCTGCTGTCTGCATGGGCTGTTCTTCTACTTTTGCCTCGTCAAACATCCTGCGGATTACTTCAAAGGTTTTGGGGCCTGTTTCCCTTGCCCTGTCGCGCAGAGCATCCACTGACAGATTTTTCCGAAGCGGGAATGGCAGATGAGCCGGCAGCTGCCGGGGCGTTTTTGGAACGGCTTGTCATTGAATTCTTTTACTGCTTTCCGGATACTAGCATTTAATTCGGCTAATGATGTGAATACATCGTTCCTGAGTTTTGCGATGACAGCCGTGGCGATCTTACCCACAGAACCTTCAACGCTTGCTTTCTGCTTCGGCTTTTTGATGCCTGTAGGCATGATGGCAACGGAATAATACTCGCCAAGGGAAAGATAGGCCTCATTTAGTATGATC
>CAJTKM010000050.1 GCA_910576545.1 Lachnospiraceae bacterium | reverse complement strand
CTTGTTCCCAGCCAGTTGCCTGGCTTTCCTCCGGTTTTTTCGAAACCGGCAAACTCTTGTCTTTTTCCGGCTTCCGCCGGTTGAATTGACTATGGGTTGTGTGTTCTTATCCATTGTTCAGTTTTCAAGGATCCGCTCCGCTTTCTCAGCAGCAAAATCTATCTTATCAGATGTGATTTCGTTTGTCAAGCATTTTTTTGAACTTTTTGTAATTTTTTCAAAAATGCCGGAGAAGGAGGGATTTGAACCCTCGCGCCGCTATTAACGACCTATCCGCTTTCCAGGCGAACCCCTTCAACCACTTGGGTACTTCTCCAGATGCTCTCAGTTCAATGCAATGCCTATTTAATTATACGGAGAGAGTGGGATTCGAACCCACGGCCCCTTTCGGAGTCACTGGTTTTCAAGACCAGCTCCTTAAACCACTCGGACACCTCTCCATGAAACAGTTCCTCGCAAAGCGCCTTATCCATTATATCTGATGCCTCCCAGCTTGTCAAGGCTTTTTTTGCTTTTTTGTTCCTGTGCCATTTCTGATGTTCAGCGGCGAAATTAACTATATCTCAAAATCCTTCCCCTGTCAACCCTTTTTTTCATTTTTTTGCATGTTTTTTTCAATTCAGCCATTTTATGCCTGTTTCCCGCGTAAAATCCGCCTTTCTCCTCCCCTATCCTGCCCTGTACAGGCAGAATATATCCCCGTTTTTTTATATCCTCCTGCAAATATACTACTTTATTTATCTCAGCAGAAAGCTGTGCGTATTCTATGTACAATAAAAACCAGCCACCCGCAGACACATACCAGCCCCAGCGCTGTCGTTAAAATATCCGCTGGTTCTATCCTTCTTGCCGCCACAAACTGCTCCGGCTTTTTTTGTTCACATATATCTGATAGCATTCCCCTTGTATAAAAACATTTCTGTATTTTTCGATATTACATGACTGCGAAAGCCCTCTGTATTTCCTTCCCCCTATCTCATATTCAAAAAAGGCGGGTAATCCCAGCACAGATTGGAACCGTACGAATATTCCATCTGTTTCCATTTTGCACGCACGCAGGGTCTGTATATTGGAAATACCGCCGTACAGCATCAAAAGCCCCAGTCCCGCCAGATACGTCATAATGTCCAACACCTCTTCTTCCCCATGCATCAGAATACAAAGCAGAATCAGAAAAGCACCCCAGCCGAAAAAAAACATTGCTGTAAAAGAAAGCGAATCCCTCCACTCCCTATGGCGTATTCCTTTTTTTAACGGGGCATATCTTCTCATCTGCCACAATATTCCAATGCCAATCATAATATCTGAAATCCCAAGCATAATGCCCATTCTTTTCACCTTCCATATGCTTTTGCCGCTTCCCTTTCGGATTCTCAAAAAACGTCTGCCTTAAAAAATTGTACCATAGAATCTGCGAAAAATCTAACCGCCGCCGCAAAAAAAGAAGTCCTGCGGTTCCCATCATCCATGGAATACACAGAACTTCTTTTGGTCTATGCCTTTATTGTTGTCGTTTCCTCATAAAGTGCGAATGCCTCTCTGCCCAATCCGCAGAGCGGGCAGGCATAGTCCTCCGGCAGATCCTTCCACTCCGTCATCTCAGGAATCCCATGGTCCGGTTCGCCCTTCGCTTCATCATAAATATAATCACAGACACTGCATTTGTATTTTTTCATCATACCGCTCCTTTCTTCACAGGGGCAGTATAGCCAAAACGACAGCGTGTTATGCCTGTTACAATAAAATATCTTTCAAAAAACTCTCTGCGTTAAACGCCGCACCAAGCCCAAGGTAATCTGATACCGTCTGCCCCAGGTCCGCAAATGTTTTTCTCACGCCCAAATCCACGCCGGGACGCACCTTTCTGCCATAAACCAGCAGTGGGACATATTCCCGTGAATGGTCTGTACTGGGCGTTGTCGGGTCACAGCCGTGGTCGGCAGTAATAAAGAGAATATCGTCCTCTTTCATTTCCGCCATGATTTCCGGCAGTTTGGCGTCAAAATACTCCAGCGCGCCGGCATAGCCCTCCACATCGTTGCGATGCCCATAAATCATATCCGTATCTACAAGATTTGTGAACAATATGCCTTCAAATTCCTCCTTTGCATACTGTATTGTTTTTTCAATTCCATCATTATTGTTTGTCGTATGGTCTGTACGTGTCATGCCGCGGTGCTCAAATATATCCTCAATCTTGCCTACTGCCGTCACATTCATACCTTTTTCCTTCGCCAAATCCAATATTGTTGTTCCCGTCGGCTCCAGAGAAAAATCCTTCCTGTTTTTTGTACGTGTAAACGCCCCGTTTTTCTCTCCGATGAACGGACGCGCAATCACCCTTGCCACACCATGCTCGCCTGTCAGTATCTTTCTTGCAATTTCGCAGATTTCGTACAACTTAGGCACAGAAATCACTTCCTCATGCGCGGCAATCTGGAATACACTGTCCGCAGAGGTATAAATAATCGGGTATCCCGTTCTGACATGCTCCTCCCCCAGCACGTTAATAATCTCCGTGCCGGAAGCCGCGTAATTCCCCAGTGTTTTCGTGCCGATTGCCGTTTCAAAAGCCTCCATCACCTCTTTGGGGAACCCGTTTTCCGTATAGGTCGGGAACGGCTTTTCCGTAATTACGCCTGCCATCTCCCAGTGTCCGGTCGTGGTATCCTTGCCGATAGATTTTTCCGCCATCTTGCAGAATGCCCCCCCGGGCGAATCCACCCTGCCGAGCAGTGCAATGTCCTCTCCCTGAATATTGCCCAGCCCCAGCGCACACATATGTTTTAGTTCCGTCTGCGGTCTTGCCTTTTTGATATTTACAAGCGTATTGCTGCCAACATCTCCGAAATCCGCCGCATCCGGCAGTTCTCCGATGCCTACACTGTCCAGCACAATAATAATTGCCCGTTTCATACAATCATCCTTTCTCACCAATCACCTTCAACACAAGCGGGGGAATTTCCGCTTTTTCTTTTCCAATGAAAACGGCCTGCCGCAGGAACGCCGCTGCTCCGCCGCATTTTTCTTCTGACGCACTGTAAACCACAGCCAGCAGCTCTCCCTTTCGTACAGCATCGCCCAGCCTTTTTTTCATCACGATTCCCGCGCCAAAGTCCAGCGGCTGTTCCTTAAATATCCTGCCCGCGCCCGTTTCCTGTGCCGCGCGCCCAATCAATGCAGTATCCATATGAGTCACGTAACCGTCCTGCTCCGCCAGCACCTCCATGCGGATTGGCGACAACGGCAGAATGCTCCTGTCTGCAATTATGCGGATATCCCCGCCCTGCTGTCGCAGAAGCTCCTCAAACTTCGCAAGTCCCCTGCCGTTCCGAATCTGTTCCAGCAGCAGTTCCCGTCCTTCGCTGACGTTTTCCACCCTGCCCGCCAAAAGCAGCATATGCGCCCCCAGCGTCAGGGATACCTCCAGCAGGTCGCCCCCAGCCTTGCCTTCCAGAATGTCAATCGCCTCCATCACTTCAAGGCTGTTGCCGATATTCATGCCGAGAGGTTGGTCCATGCCGCTGATGACCGCCGTTACCTTTCTGCCGACACGTTCGCCCATTTCCGCCATCATCTGCGCCAGCTGTTCCGCGCTTTCCAAATCCCGCATAAACGCTCCACTGCCGCATTTTACGTCCAGCACGATTCCATCCGCGCCCGCAGCAATTTTTTTGGACATAATGCTTGCCGCAATCAGCGGAATACTATCCACCGTACCCGTTACGTCCCGAAGGGCATACAGCTTTTTATCCGCGGGAGTGAGGCTGCCGGTTTGGCTCATCAGCACGATGCGGCTTTCCTTTGCAAACCGTATTGCTTCTTCCTCCGTCACGTCTACACGGAAACCGGGAATAGATTCCAGCTTGTCAATTGTCCCGCCGGAAAAGCCCAGCCCACGTCCGCTCATTTTTACCACCGGCACATCGACAGACGCCACCAGCGGCGCAAGCACCAGTGTCGTTGTATCTCCCACACCGCCTGTGCTGTGCTTATCCGCCTTAAAGCCCGCAACGCCGGAAAGGTCAAACATACTTCCCGAACGTGCCATCTCCATCGTCAGGCTCGCCGTTTCTTCCGCGTCCATTCCCTTAAAAAACACTGCCATCAGGAACGCCGCAACCTGATAATCCGGCAATGAACCATCTGTTACGCCTTTTACAAAAAAAGCGGTTTCCTCCGGTGTGAGCCTTCTGCCGTCCCTTTTTTTCAATATCATATCCACAAAATTCATCGTCATTCCCCCCTT
Source organism: Lachnospiraceae bacterium (assembly GCA_910576545.1). GTDB lineage: Bacteria > Bacillota > Clostridia > Lachnospirales > Anaerotignaceae > Anaerotignum_A. The sequence continues at coordinate 6,596 of CAJTKM010000050.1, read as the reverse complement.
CAGGAGCAGCCGCCCTTAACCTTTACCATGATGTTTTTATCAGTTTATCACATTTTCAGGAAAATTTCGATAGGCAGACAAAAAAACTGCTGCTCCTTTCAGAAATCACAGTCAGAGCAGACTGTCAGAAACCTATGTTTGTATCGCAGAAGGGTTCGGGAAACGAAGCGTTTCCTGAGTGGAATCCACCGCGCGGTCGGCAAATCCGATGGCTGGCCGGCAGCAGCTAAACGGAAAGCGCAGCCTGAGCCTTTTTGGCACACTGAGACAGACGCTTTTTCCGGAAATAAAAATAGAATAATAACCATAGAAGAAACAGTATTGACATAAAAATACCAGAAAAGGTATAATATCCTTAAATTTGGAATTTTTCAGAACACAACAAAAAAGGGATAGAAACAGGATAGTGAGCGGCATGAAAAAGAAATGGAAAACAGGCAGGATAGATAAAGGAATTTCTTTGCTTCTTTCTATTATATTGGTTTTTTCCGTACTGGGAGCAGTTGTCTTTTCGGTTTCTCGGAAAATCACAAAGGAGATGTCTGAATCAGCGGTTCAGAACCTGAGCGAAAGCCTCGATCTGATAAAGGGTACGCTGGAAGCAATCCTTCAGAAAGAAGCGGAATTTCAGCTGCTGATCGCGCGGGAAATCGCGGCAAAAGAAGACCCGAAGGAATTTATACGCTCTTACAACAAAAACCGGACAATGGTAAAGCTTTCGCTTGTGATGGAAGGCGAAACGGAAGGCATCTCCAATACGGGTGATGTTTTCACAGAAGAAGGCTTGGATTTCTCCGCCGGAGAAACGGTTGATGAACTTCCGATTTCCAAATCATATCTGAATTATATGGGAACCTGGGCATATACCATGAAATGCCCTGTCGAACGGGACGGGCAGAGGATCGCATGGCTTTATGTGGAATATATTTATGATTCCTTTGAAAAATCCCTGCCGGTCGGGTTTTATAACGGCAGGGCAATGCTCTATATCATGGACGCACACAGCGAGCGTTTCGTGCTGAAACCCAAAGGCGCGGGCGAACGCGATGCAGGCCATCTCAATCTGGAGGATTTTTACTATGCAAACAAAATCATGGAGGAAAATATTCGGGCAGAAGTTGCAGAGTGTGTCAAAAACAGCCAGAATATACTGTTTTACCATGATATCCGCAGTGTAAATTCCCTGACCTATATGTGGGCTGTCAACGGTGGTTCTGTCTATCTGGTCGGCTATGTGCCGCTGGAAGCCATCCAGCAGGAAAGCCGGACGGTCAACCAGAATATCTTTATTGTTGTAGTTGTTATGCTGGGGGCATTCTTCCTCTGCTGTATGCTGTATTTTTTCAGACAGAAGGAGCAGAACAGAATCCGAAGAGAACGCGAGGCAGAACGGGAAATCCACAACCGCCAGCTTGCGGAGGCGCTGCAGGCGGCGCAGCTTGCAAACAGCTCCAAAACAATGTTCCTTTCCAATATGTCGCACGATATCCGTACACCGATGAATGCTGTGCTGGGCTTTACGACACTGCTTGCAAAAGATGCGGAAAACCCCGAAAAGGTGCGGGCGTATACAAAAAAAATTACCGCATCGGGCCAGCATCTGCTGAGCTTAATCAATGACATTTTGGACGTTTCCAAAATCGAAAGCGGGAAAGTCGTGCTTTCTGTTGAGGAATTTACACTGAACGACCTGGTATCCTCTGTAGACGCAATCATCCGCCCTATGGCACAGGCGAAAAACCAGAAATTCCATGTGGATGTTATGGGCGTACACCATGAGTATCTTCTAGGTGATGAAACACGTATCAACCAGATTTTGATTAATCTGCTTTCCAATGCCGTAAAATACACGCAGGAAGGCGGCAGTATTTGGTTCCGCATTATCGGGCTGAAACAGCGTTCCAGCCAGTATGAGCATATTCGGATAGAAGTCGAGGATAACGGCTACGGCATGACGCCGGAATATCTGGAAACGATATTCGACGCATTTACCCGCGCGGAAAACAGTACGACAAACAAGGTGCAGGGTACCGGACTTGGCATGGCAATCACAAAGAATATTGTCGAGCTGATGGGCGGAACGATAGATGTTGCCAGCGAAATCAACAAAGGCAGCCTGTTCCGTGTAGAATTGGAATTCCGCATCCCCGAAGGACGGAAGGCACTGGAGTTCTGGCAGAAAAACGGAATTTCCCGCATACTGATAGCAGGTTCAGATACAGCATTATGCGAAAACATCCGCCTGATGATGGAGGAAAGCGGCGTTTCAGCAGATACGGCAGCCGGTGCGGAGGAAGCCCTCCTGCGGTTAAAGGAATCATCGGAAAGATATTCACTGGTGCTCTTTGACTGGAATATACCGGATATTGGTGCAGCCGAAGCCGCAAAGCGTCTGCGAAACGCGCTGCCAGACACATCTCCTCTTTTGTTCCTTACTGCCTATGATGCAGACGGCATGGAGGAAGCGCTCCGTTTCCCCAATACAGGCATTTTAATGAAACCGTTTTTCGTTTCCGTGCTTCAGGAAAAACTGCTGGAAATGCAGGACGGGCAGAGCAAAGCCAGAAATACAGTAATAGCAGAGGACAAAGGGCTGAATGGCCTGCGGTTCCTTGCGGCGGAAGATAACGAAATCAATGCGGAAATCCTGACGGAAATCCTCTCCCTCGAAGGCGCGTACTGCGAAATCGCCGAAAACGGACAGATTGCCGTGGAACGCTTCTCGCAAGCCGCAGAGGGCGAGTTTGACGCAATACTTATGGACGTACAGATGCCAGTCATGAACGGATACGAGGCAACAAGGGCAATCCGCGCCCTGCCCCGCAGGGATGCGGCAGAAATCCCCATCATTGCAATGACGGCAAATGCTTTTGCAGAAGATGAAAAAGAAGCCCTGTCGGCTGGAATGAACGTCCACCTTTCCAAGCCGATTGATGTGGAACTTTTGAAGAAGGTTGTAAAAGATATTGTACAAAGAAGGGAATCGTCATGAGAAAAAATCTGGGATGCATAAAAAAACTAACAGCAGTATGTATGGCAGGCATGACAGTATTCGCAATGGCAGCCTGCGCCAAGGAGCCGGAGGTCTTTACCTCTGAATCGGATAATGGAAAAATCGTAAACCTGTTCGGCCCGATGGAAAAATCGAAACCGGATAAAAACAATATCGCAAGAAACGCATTCGACATGACAATCGCCATCGCGGAGGAGCAGCTTGGTCTGCGGGTAGAATACCGCACCTATACAGCGGAAAATTACAAGGAAAAAACATATGATGATGTAACGCTTGACAGGGCGCGCAACGCTCTGGATGATATTTACCTGCTGAATCCCGATACCATACAGACGCTGGGCAGCGAAGGTTATTTGGAAGATTTGTCCATATTGAAAAATGTGGAAAACCTTCGGGACGTCGTAAAAGTATCCAATACGGTAGACGGAAAGCTTGTGGCAATCCCGCAGGAGGTTGTCGCTTACGGGCTGTTTATCAATGAAGAACTGTTTGAGCAGTACCACCTTTCCCCTCCCGAAACGCCGGAAGAATTTCTGGAATGCTGCCGCGTGTTCAAAGAAAATGGAATCGAAACGCCCGTCGGCGCAAACCGCTGGTGGCTGGAAAACTTCGTATTTGCACAGGTATATGCGGATTTATACAATGGCGGAAATACTGAGGCTGAAATTGCCGCGCTCAACAGCGGGGAAAAGAAATACAGCGATTATATGCGCTCCGGCTTTGAATTTTTACAGGAACTGATCGACAAAGGTTATATTGATGCAGAAAAAGCATCTATTTCCGAAGCGATAGAAGCAGAAGGTCCTGATTTTCTGGCACAGAAAACGCCTATCGTTATGGCTTACTGGAGTGCGGCAAATGCAGAAACCGCATATGGCGCGCCTGATTTCTCCATGAAAGTCATCGGCTTCCCCAGCACACGGGGACAGATGCCTGTGCTTTCCATGTCGGGCTATGGCTTGAATGCAAACGCAGAGCATAAGCAGGATGCTCTGGAAGTTTTGGATATTGTGCTTTCCAACGAAGCGCTTGAACTTTATGCACAGACAAACAAGGTCATTTCCCCTTCCAAAAATGTTGAGGTGGAATGTACCCCCGCCCTTCAGCCGCTGAATGACAGGATTATGGAAAATGTTTATGTCCTCGGTTCAAATGCAGGCATGAAGGTAGAACAATGGGGCAATACCTGTCTGATTGTGCGCAAACTGCTCAACGGCGCAACGGTCGATGAATGTATGGCGGAATTTGACAGGCTTCAGGAAGAATCCTTAAAATGAAAACCACCCGTTGAACGAGTGGTTTGAACAGGCTCTATAAGGGTCTATCTCCTGTGGCAGCACTCTAAAGAGTGCATTGAAACATCTGGCAACCACATTCTTACCACAGGCTGCCCCCTACTCGGGGGCTTTTTATTTGCCCTTTTTCTCTGGCTTACCTGTAAACGGGTCAATATATTCTTTCAGGCTGATTTGCTCATTCATTATATCTTCTTGTAGTTGCTTCCTGATATACTCATTTATTGCATTTTCGTATTTTCCCACAGTATCTACATAATACCCCCTTGCCCCAGAAATGTCGATTTCCATATTTATATTTCAAATTTGCATGCCTGTCAAATATCATTAAACTGCTTTTGCTTTTCAAGTATCCCATAAATTCAGATACACTGGTATGGGGCGGTATCTCTACCAGCATATGGATATGATCCGGACAACATTCCGCCGCTATGATATTTATCCCCTTTCTCCCGCATAACGTCCTCAGTATTTTTCCAATATCAACTTTTAGCTTTCCATATATTACCTGTCTTCGATATTTGGGCGCAAATACAATATAGTATTTGTATCTCCATTTCGAATGTGATAAACGTTTTATGTCTGTATTTATTGCAGAACCCTCCTATGTTTTTATTTGTGGTTGCCAGACCACCTTTATCATAACACAGGAGGGTTATTCTATTGCTAAAGCTTTTTTTACTTACTCCCAGTATAACCGGGGTTTTGTCTTGCCTATTCGGCGCACAAAAACAGGGCGGGCAGAAAAACCCTCTATCAGGTGGAAAGCTTCTTTACAATCCGCTCAGGTACCTTCTGTAACAAAGATTCGGACTGGCATACCATTCGCATCCACAGCCGGATGTATTTGGGTGTTGAGCCCCCTTTTGTCCTAGACATATCCTGATTGCCGCCCTTTGCTCCCGACGCATGGGGATGCACTTTGATATGGCTGGCGTCGATCATCAGCCATTCATAATCCGGCTCGTCGATTAGTATTTCCAGAAGTTTTTCCCAGACACCTTTTCTGCGCCAACGGATGAACCGCTGATGAACGCTGCCCCATTTTCCGTAATCGGGAGCCCCGGTTCGCAACACCCAAAACACCGCATTGATAAAACAGCGGTTATCCCAGGCGATTCCTCCCCACCGGCCGCGCTGTCCCGACAGATGTGGTTCCAGCAGCGCCCATACTTTGCCACTTATGTCGTGTCGGTGACAGGAAGCATCCACCTTTTTCTCTCCTGTCCTTTAAGATGCTTCCATTTTATCACAACCCATTCACTTTGTGTAGATACTATACTAACAAATCGCCTTTCCCAATGCCTACACATTGAAGGGACGATTCCTCTTGCCCCTCGTTGCAGCTTGACAACTGGAATATACAGCATAACAGGTACATAACCCTTATCGAAGCAGAAAAGGCGCGCCGCCAGGAGGGTTGCTTGCAGGAGGTAATGACAGACAGGCAATCCGAGCGATCTACGTCCAGCCTTAAACCCGGAGATGGCGTTCCGGGCGCGATGATGGTGCGGAGGCTTAAAGATACTTCCTCACGGCCCGCCAAAGACTTGGGGAGGAACCCTGCGGCGCACGAGAAAAACGGTGCTGTGGAGTTATGACAGCTCTGCCGGGAGCGGTTTGTTATGTCCCCATCGTCAGGGGGCGTGGCAAATATGACGAACCATCCAAACAGAATTGCAGCAGCCGTACCGGATGGTATCCAGCGGCAACCGCCGCCCTAATCTGTCGATACGGCTGCTTTTTAATCATAGAGTGAGAAACAGATTTTGAACGGAGGTGCGTCTTTATGGCCAAACAGACAACCCCGACAAGCTCCTACAAAGAGGTGCGGATCGGGAAAACAATTTATCGCGTCACCAGCTTTTTTTCGGAGAAAAGGACCTGGGAAAGACGCTGGAACAGCTGGCAGTCAGGCGCGCTATGTCAGAAGCCGTTCCAGCTGCCAGCGGTTCCAAATAACAGAAAGCCTCGCGGCCTGCCGTATCCTTGCGCGGCAGTGGATTCTCCGGTAAGATATTCATGCAAGGTAAACCCGCGGAGTCATTTTGCCGCACGAGGTATGGATTCTGAGATGGTCGGAAGGTAAAAGAAAGATGATGGATACAACATACAACGTGGGTATCTACTGCCGGTTAAGTAACGATGATGATATGACAAATAGACGTAAAGCCAAGTGATTTTTTTCGGCATCCATAAGGGATGCCGTTTTTCTATTATTGGATAGCCCCGACAAATTTGTAGTAGATGGTAATGCGCTTTTCCTTACCCTTGCGGCAGCGCCCCAT
>CAJTKM010000049.1 GCA_910576545.1 Lachnospiraceae bacterium | reverse complement strand
CAAAAGGCTTGTTGACGAGATAGAAGCATAATCATCTGAACATCATTAGACCTAATATTGCCTCTGTTGTATTTTCAAGCGACAGGGGCAGTATTACTATATCTTGTGTCTGAGGTGGCTCTCAAGGAAGAAATTTCCGGGTGGCTCTGAAGCGGGAAACTGGTGGCTCCCAAGGGGGATAATATTCACGTGACATTTATCCCTCTGTTTCCGCTTGCGCTGTGCGGCTTTGATTCTTTTCATGCGTCCGGCGCAATCCGGGCAGTATTTCCCCCGGTTTGACTTGGGGAGAAAATACCCGCCGCACTCGGTACAGTGTTTCCTGTCTGCCCGGTGGAGTAGGGCGGCTTCCAGTTTCCCGTCCAGCGGCAGCACGGCTATCCTAAACCAGCGGCATATAAGCGAATAGCTGATACTCTGGACGCATACGCAAGGCTCGCCGTTATCCAGCAAGATACAGTTGCCGTTATCGTAGTTGCAGCACTCATGCACAAGGCGGCGGGCGGCTCTGTGTTGTTGGTAGTCCATGTAGGGGCGTTTACCGTTCATTTTCCCGCCCCTTTCCCCGTTCCGGCTCACGGCGCAAGATTCGGTCAAGATTGCCCTTTACGGTCTGCAATTCCCGGACGCTTGCTTTCTTCTCCCGGTACTCGTTGTAAAGCGTGTTCTTCTCCCTTGTAAGCTGTTCAATCTCTGCTTGTAGGGCTTTGGACGCTGGCAGCTTGGAGATTCCCTGTGCCTTGAAATACCGGGCGGCAGATTCGGAAATGATAAATTCGCTTTCGTGCTGCTCCCGGTAGGCTTTTCGGGCTTTCTCCGTTTTCTGCGCCCGCAGTCCGTCACGGGCTGGCTTGGTCTTGATATACGCCAATAGCTGTTTCTGCAAGTCCTTTTTCTCCCGCAAAGTGCTTTCCACGGCTTTCAGTTTCCCGGTGGTTTCATGCAGTTCTGTATTGGCGGCAGCAAGGGCGGTTTCCAGTTCCTCCGGGGAAGTAAAGCCGGATTCCTCGTAAACGCTCATGGTAGCCGCCATTTGCTTCAAGTTGTGCAAGGTCGCCCATTTCTCATAGCCTTTCCCCTTGCCCTCGGCTTTCTTGGCAGCTATGTCTACCATGCGCTGTACAACTTCCCGTTGGGAAGCGTCATTTTTCGGGGCGTTTATGGCGGCTTTATTCCGCTGTAAACGGTCTTTTATGCTGTGGGGGTATTCCTGTTGGGGTAGGAGCGTTTCGGTGGCTCTGGCGGCGTTCTGTGCGTTTTGGGTGAGTGTTTCCAGTACGGCGGCACGGTCAAAATCATCACCCAGTTTCCGGGCGGTGATGGGCTTCGTCCTGTCCGGCGTGAGATACGATAATCTCCCCCGGCTCTCCTTGACGGTCACGCCCTGTTGCAACAGCTTCCCGGAAAAATCCTCAAAGGAAACGGCAGAGGACAGGGCGGCTCGGATTGTGCGCCGTAGCTTCTCCTTGTCGGTTTCAAATTTTGTGACTTTGGGCGGCTCTCCTGCGGCGGCATGGGAAGCGTTCTCTTTATCCAGTGCGGCTTGTCCTTTCCGCTTCGCCCAATACTCACGCTCGGTAATGCGGTTCTTGCTCCCGTTCAGCAAGTCAATCTGATAGAGGTTTTCCCGGTAGCACATCTCCATGACTTCCGCTTTGAAATATTCCATAGCTGCGTCCGTACAGCGGTGCTTGCAGCCCTCTCTTGTGTCGGCTGGTCTTTCCATGTAGGGCAGCAAGGGTACTTCCTCAATCCGTAGGGAATTGATTACGATATGTACATGGATATTTCCGCTGTGGTTATGCCCGTCCGGGTGGGTGCAGACAAGGGCTTGGTGTCCGGGGAAATGTTCTTTACAGAACTGCTCGCCTAACTGTTGCGCCCGGTCTACGGTCAAGCCGTTGTCTGGTGCGTCACGGGGGTCAAAGGAAATAATATAGTGGTGGCTCTTTACGTCCTCCCGCTTCTGGTTCTTGCCGTATTTCAGATTGGAACGCATACACGCTATGGCGAAATCTTCATCACCGCAATTCAGAGAGGAAATGCGGTAATCGTCACGGAGAACAAGCCTCCCGTTTCCGTCCAGTGTGGGTTTCATGGTAAACTCGTCATGCTCAAAGGTTAGGTACTGTTCAGCCGCCCCGTAATCGGCATTTTTAGAGCTGATATGTTTGAATGTTGCCAACGGCTTCACCTACTTTCTGCAAGACTTCAAACTTCAAGGCGGCAAGCTCCGCTGTGGCGGCTCGTACCTCTTGGGAGAGGGCGTTATAAGGTGCGCCGTACTCATTCAGACAGCGGGCAATCTGGTTCAAGTTGCCGCCTATCTTTCCATATTCGGCTGTGAGTTTTCCCACGGCAGAGAGTAATTCATCATTGACCGGGGAAACGGTAATGACCGGGCGTATGCTTGACTTGATAAGTGCTTGCCGGATAAACTCGGCTTGGCTCATTTTGCAGAGGGAAACACGCTCGGAAAACTCGGCGTATTCTTCCTCGGTCAAGCGTGTTTTGATTACCCGGTGGCGGTGGGGTGTGTTGTATTTCTTCATGGCTGTGAACCTCCTTTCGTGGGTGGATTTTTTCAAGCGGCGCAAGCCGCAAAAAGGCGGGCTTGGGGTGGCAACCCCAACAAGATTCCCGCAGGACAAAATGAGCCGAAAGGCGAAATTTGGTACTGTGGTAGAATCTTGCTCTGAAAAACTCCGGCGTTCCCCGGCTCCTATCCTTTCCGCTAACAAGACTGTGCAAGAGGGCATTTCTGCCCGCTCTTTCGGCATATCTCGAAACTTTTCCTGTTCACTACCTACAACACCACTCAAAACAGAATTGACGGAGATTTTGAGAAATTCCCCTTTATTCCCTACAACACCACGCAAGCCGGAAAAGGCGGACAATGGCAGTATTTTTTCTTTGATACCCTCCACGGATAGGAAAAGGATTTTGCCAACCGCGGCGGCTATTTTCCCCTTTGCTTTTTCATACTGGGGATTTTCAAAAACGCCAAACGGGAACGAAAAAAAGCAGCAAATCCGTTGAATAGATTTACTGCTTTCTGGTTGCCGGTGAAGCGGCGGTTATTCAGTTGTAGGCGGTGGAGCTATCTCCCAAAGCGGAACTTGAAAATGGCTGCAAAAAGCGTCTGGGTGATGTAGTCCTCGGTGTCTTGGTCTACCCGTCCATTCACACGGGCGGCGCATTGTATTCGGCGGCTGTAATACTGCAACACGGTTCCCACCGCTTCCGGCTCCCCGCTGACGGCTTGGACGATTGTTTCATAGGGGAGAAGCCTGTTATTCCTCATGCGCCATTCCCTCCATTTCCGCTTGGAGCTGCCGCAGGGCTTTTCGGATATGATAGCCCGCTGTGCTGCGGCTGCGCCCGTACTGTCTGCCAATTTCGTGCTGTGGAATACGCTTGAAAAAGGACAGGTAAATCATTTCCCGCTCCCGTTCGTCCAGCCGTGACAGGGCTTCCGCAAGTAAGCCGCTGCTGAAAATGACGGTATCTCCGCAAAGGGTAAGTATGTATTCCTCGTCCGGCTCCGGGGCTTGGAAATATTCATCTGTCGTGCCTAAAGGGTAGTGCTTTTCATCTGTGAGGTATTCAAGGGATATTTCTCTTTTGTGCTTCCTGCTCCGTGTCCTCGCTGCGTTGATCGTTGCATTTCGGATAACGACTTTGCAAAAGGCATGGAAAGTGTACTCGATATGTTCCCGATATTCTTCTGTACAGGTCATGGAAAATCCCCCTTTCCTCCCAAAAGGGCTGTGGCTGGTTAGTAGTTGCTTTTTATGATAGTAAGGGGCGGCAGCACTTTAGGCTGTCGCTCCTTGACTGCCTAACTGCAAAACCGGGCGGGGCTGTCAACGGCGGGCGAAGCCCGTTCATCTTGACCGTTGACTGGCTCGGCCGGGTTTGCTATTTACCCGACAAACTTGAATTTATTTTAAGCTATCACGTTTTACCTTTTTAAGCCTTACTATCATTACCATAGGAATTTCTTTGTTGTTTTTGAAACATTCTTCATAAAATCCATCAATGACAAATCCAGCTCTAAAACAAAGGTTAAAAATATCTTGTATGGAACGATGATAATAAATCTGCTCCTCCGGTTGCCCTTCAATCGCTATACCATAGTAACTGTGCGGTGTCATATATTTTTCAGTCAACGTGATAAAACAAGGGTGCTGCGTTGCAAAGACAAAAATTCCGCTTTCCTCCAACAGTTCATAAACAGCCATAAGAAGTGGTTCAATATCCGTAATATCCATAATTGCCATATTAGAAACTGCTTTCGTAAAGGCTCGATTTCTTTTTAATTCTAATATACTTTCTCTATTGGTCGCATCCGCTACACAAAATTCAATTTGTTTTGCATATTGTGATTGCCGTCTTTTAGCCAATTCTATCATTTTTTTGCTGTAATCAAAAGCGACAATCGAAGCGCCTCTTTGTGCAAGATACGAAGAATAATTTCCATTGCCACACGCAATATCCAAAATGTAATCCGCAGGATTAGGAGATAGAAGTTCCGTTACTTTGGGACGCACTACCTCTCTGTGAAATTCATTAGATTTGTCACCCATTGCATTATCCCAAAATTGTGCGTTTTTCTCCCAGATTTTTTTACTTTCCTCTGTTCCCATGTTCTCTCCCCCTCCCAAAATTTGCCTTTTTGCTTCCATTAAATCTTCCTTACTATATTCCATTGTTACCCTCCATAACTTCTGATTGTTGCCGTCTTGACTATTATGTATCTTTTCTTTCCAAAATGGTATAGGCTTTTATTTTTGTAATGCTGCAAAACTTTTCTTCTGTAAGGTATTCAAAGGATATTTCCCTTTGCCGCCGCTTGCATTAAGCCGCCGCTATTGGAAAGCCAAAAGCAGCGGCTTTTTTACGCGATATGACCGAAAAGTCTAGAAAGCAGGATATGTCATCATTTGTCATTTCTTCTCAATGTAATAACTGCATGGCATATCAAGCCAAATACAAGAGAAAAACAGCCACCGCCAAATAGTGATGCTCCCCACCCTGCACCCGACATTGTCATAAAACCGCCAACAAAGAAAATACCAATGCCAAGAAATATCCCGACACCATAAAAAAGTCCAATTGCCATATCATACTTATTAAATTGTCGTTTCTCTTTTTTTTCACATGTTTCCATTTTTGTTATTACCTCCTTCGCAAAATCGTCCATGTGGACTCCAAAAAGAAAACAAATTTTTTTCAACGTATTTAAATCGGGTTCATTAACATCTCTCTCCCAATTCGATAGCGCCTGCCGGGTAACATTCAATTCCCCAGCCAGTTCTTCCTGTGTCATTCCCGATTGTGTTCGCAGGTGACGTATTTGCTTTCCTGTTGTAATATCCGTCTGTTTCTGGTTCAAAATAGTTCCTCCTCTCTGATGCTGATTTTATCAATGATATTTCGCAATAGCCAGCAATGAACGCTTGCATTGCACAAGACGTTACATTATCTTCTGAAACATATGCCGGATCTTGTCTAAACGGCTGTTCGGGCGGCGTGGCTGAAACACAGGCTCGCCGGAAGTTTCCTGATACCCTTTTAATTCTGTAATGCAGACACTTCTTCCATTTGTATAAAAATTCAAATCATTTCTATATTCACCGATACAACGGGCAGGGATTTCCCCCTTAAAAATAACTTCATCTTTTTCAAGTCTGGTTGATTCAATTATTGCGCAATACTTTGGTGCGTCATTATAAGCCCGTGAAAGATATTCCTGCGGTGCAAAAAGGGTAAAGGAAAGGTATGGTTCCAACAGTTGTGTCCCTGCTTTTTTCAATGCCTGCTCCAACACGACAGGCGCAAGAAAACGAAAATCAGCGGGGGTGCTGACCGGGCTGTAATAAACTCCATAATCAAAACAAATTTGGCAGTCTGTCACTCCCCAGCCATATAAGCCCTGCTCCATTCCATAACGCACACCCTCCATGACGGCATTTTGAAAACTTTGGTTTAAATAGCCGAGAGATACCTCGCTTTTATATTGTGTTCCGCTTCCAACAGGAAGCGGTGTTACAGTCAAACCAATAGATGCCCAAAACGGATTCGGCGGCACTTCAATATGAATCGTGCAGCTCGCTTTTTTTTGCGGTCTTTCCAGATAAATAACCGAAGGCTCTTTCATAGCCACGCCCACATGATATTTTTCTTCTAATAGCGAACAAATAACTTCTAACTGTACTTTTCCCATAAAAGATAACATAATCTCATGTGTAACAGTATCAATGTCAAAATGCAAAAGAGGGTCTGTATCAGCAATCTCTGCGAGGGCATTTAACAGGGCTTCCCTTTGCTCCGGCTTTTGCGGCTCTACCGTTGTCCGAAGTAATGGCATGGGATTATCAATCCGTGTTTTGTGAGGCAGGAGTTTTTCATTTCCCAGAATGTCGTTCAGTTTCAAAGTATCATCAGCTAAAATAACAATTTCTCCCGGACAGGCATGGTCAGCCGGGACGATTTCACCATTTGACGGAATACACATTTCTGTAATCTTTATTTTTTTCTTTTTTGACAGCAGCAGGGTATCCCGTAAATGGAGCGTCCCATGATACAGGCGTAAATAAGAAAGCCGTTTTTTCCGCTCTGTATACTCAACCTTAAAAACATATCCACATAATTCAGACTGAATATCGTCTGTTTCTGTAATGAAAGTTTCTGTAATCGCTTCAATCAGTTTTTCTGTTCCTAAATTGTCTTTTGCACTCCCATGATAAACAGGAAACAAAGAGCAGCATCTGGTTCTTTTGCACTTTTCATATTGTAATTCCTGTATATCCAAAGAATCCTCTGCAACATATCGTTCTAATAGTTCATCGCTTCCGGAAATAATCATATCCCATTTGTCCAAATCAGAAATATCAGTCATGGTTATCTTTGGCGACAGGGAAACCTCCTGCATGACAATCATATCACTGGTAAGTTTATCTTTAATGCTTTGGTAAACACGCCGCAGGTCGATCCCATTTTGGTCTATCTTATTTATAAAGATAATTGTCGGAATGTCCATTTTCTGAAGCGCATGGAATAATATACGGGTTTGTGCCTGTACGCCGTCTTTTGCCGAAATGACTAAAACAGCTCCGTCAAGGACAGATAAAGAGCGGTATGCTTCGGTTAAAAAATCCATATGACCGGGAGTGTCCACGATATTGATTTTATAATCATTCCAGCAAAAAGAAGTAACCGCTGTCTGAATGGTAATTCCCCGTTGCCGTTCCAAAATCATAGTGTCTGTTCTTGTAGTTCCTTTATCCACGTTTCCTTGTTCCGCAATCGCTCCACTGGTGTATAGCAGGCTTTCCGTCAATGTTGTTTTTCCTGCGTCTACATGGGCAAGAATTCCAATATTGATTATTTTCATGTGATTGTCCTCCCTTTACAGCCCCAAAGGGCATAAAAATCCCCAGCAGTAAAATACTTTTACCACTGGGGATTATAATTTGCGGACATACACATATACAGCATACACCTATTTGTGATTGCTGCTTTTTTGGATATGTCAAAATTGATAAGGCAAAAGTATTCTTAAATTGGGTACAAAAAACCAAGCCCCCACAAAAGGAACTATCATAATCCTTTGTTCCCACTATTTGATTATAGTTTTATTTAAGAATACCTTGCCGCATATTTTTTACTCCTTTTCTGGAATGAAGCTATTATATCACATCAGTTTTAGGAAAGAAAGTACCTAAAAGAAATTTTTCTTCCCCTTATATGTAACAATCATACCGGCTTCCTGGCGTTCAGAATGGTTTCTGCTGTCTGCTGTGGTGTTTGGTTGGAATTGTCCAGCCAAAAGCCGATCCGTGGTGTTGTCTGCATAAATGTATCGTATAAGGTTTCAACCGTAAAGCCGGAATAGCCTGTTTTCTCCCTGTATCGTTCCCTTTCTTTTATTGTTTCCACATCTGGACAAAGAACGACAACCTCAACAGGGTATTTATGCAGATAATTTATCATTCGGTTTAATTCATCACCGTAGTAGTTATCTTGGATCACTACAGAAAAGCCGTTGTCAAAGTATGACTTTGCCGCATCAGCAGTCAATTTGTATCGAAGGTACAGCTGGCGGACTGCTTCCGCTGATGGGGTAGCTGACATATTTTCTCTGCCTGAAATAATCATTTTTCGGAACACATCACCACGAAGATGGACGCATTTTTCTATTGATTTTGCCAGTAAATCGGAAACTGTAGATTTTCCAGAAGCCATTAAGCCTGTAATGAGATAAATTTTTTGATTCATTTCACTTCCTCCGGCACAAAAAATATGTACATGTAACTAATTCAACACATTTATAATTTGAATAGGGACATTATAGCATTTACTAAATACAAATTCAATGTATACGGAAAGAAAGATATAAGGAGTGGGAGGGATTCCGCCGTAGTCGGCATTGTAGGAAAATCCAAAAGTTTAGATTTTCCCACAATGCTTATCTTTTGGTCTTTGGTTCGGAATAGTGTAGTGCTGGCGGTCTATCTCTTGTTTTCGGTTGCTTGCTTCCTTACCGTACATGAGCATTCGCGCCAGGGTTGTCATTGCCGTAACCTTCCAGCAGGTTGATGACGCCCCAGATACCGAGGCCGGCTCCCAGTGCGATCACGAGGGTCTGCAAAACGTCGATTGCGCTGTTGAAAAATTCCATACTTTAATTTAGCCGGAATCGCTTTGTGGTTAGTGTTGGTTCATAGGCATACAAAAGCCGGACAACAAAACCGCCCTGAATTTTGGGCGGCTCGATTCCGGCTATCCTCCTTCTTCATTTTTTTGTTGAGCTGTCCGCTTTGTACGCCAATGGCCTCAACCGAGGCAGGTTTCAGGAACCCTGGCGGGTAGATAAGATCACTCCTTTCTCGCGGAACAGGATTATTCGCCCTCGGCGTCTACGTCAACTTCAAACACATCGTAGACCTCGTTGGGTTTTGGTTTGAGCCGGGTGGACAGGAACGCTTCAATGTCAAAGGCGTTCTTATCGTCCGCGTCGGCGGTGTACTGGAAATTGGGGTGCCTGGTGATGTCATACTTATCCGACAAAAACGGGCGGACGCCCCGCAGCTGGAGGATACATTTTCCCCCGTCCATCACCGCAAGCTCATCTTGGCTCATCAACTCTTTCCCCAATTTCTGATAGTTGAGAGAGTGGGAGGTTTCCCGTCCCCGGCTCTCCCCGGTGTTGTAGGTGTCAATGGTTTCTTTTCCCAGGGCGGCGGCTAACTCCTTTAAGGTGGTGGGTTCCTTGCCGCCCAGAAAGATGGAAGTGTCCATATTTCCGATGATGGTGTCGGCGTTGTCCTTGTAGATGGCCTTTAACTGGGACTGCGCCTGCAATACCAGACAGGCGGAAATCTCCCGGCTTCGGATGGTGGCTACCAGCTTTTCCAGCTTTGGAATCTGCCCGATGTTGGCGCACTCGTCAATCAGGCAGCGCACATGGACCGGGAGCCTGCCGCCGTACACATCGTCCGCTTTCTCGCACAGGAGGTTAAACAGCTGGGTATAGCACATGGAAATCAGGAAGTTAAAGCTGTCATCGGTATCGCTCATAATGAGAAATAAGGCGGTTTTCCGGTCCCCCAGGGTGTCCAGTTCCAGCTCATCATAGGCTGTGACCTCCCGCAGCTCGGCAATATCGAATACCGCCAGCCGCGCACCGCAGGAAATCAGTATAGATTTTGCGGTTTTGCCCGCCGCCAGCTTATATTTTTTGTACTGCCGCACCGCGAAATGGTTGGGCTTCTCGGATTCCAGCGCGTCAAACATCAGGTCAACGGGGTTTTTGTATTCCTCATCGTCCTCCCGGACCTCCATCGCGTTAATAAACTCAATCAGGGTGGAGAAGTTCTGTTCCTCCACCGGGGCCTCGTAGTGGATATATCCAATCAGGGCGCAGTACAGCAGCGTTTCCGCTTTGACCCAGAAATCGTCACCGGCTTTCCCCTCGCCCTTGGTGTTGGCGATTAAGGTCGTCACCAGCTTCAAAATGTCCTTTTCGCTGTGGATATAGGCGAAAGGATTGTATTTCATGGATTTTTTGAAGTTGATGGTATTCAGCACCTTGATCCGGTACGGTTCATAGATAGTTTTGCCGTTCTTATCCTTCATGGGCTTTCCGTCCTTATCCAGCCTGGGCGCGCCCCGTTGGAGCAGCTTTCCACATTCGATCAGGATTGTACCTTTTGGGTCAGTAACCACATACGAGCTATGGAGCTGCATCAGGTTGGGCTTGAGCCAGAAGCGGGTCTTGCCGGAGCCGGAACCGCCGATGACCAGCACATTTTTGTTGCGGGCGGTCTTGGGGTCCTTGGGGCGGCTGCTCATGGTAAGGCGTTCCGTCTGGGTAAGGATGACATTGTTCTGGAATACCGGATCGACATAAGGGGCGATGTCCTGGGAATTTCCCCATCTCGCGGAACCGTACTCGATATTCGGGCGGTACTTCTTGGCGTTTTTGCCTTTCAGGTAAACAGCCAGCCGGAGCGCCGCGCCGCAGCACAGCCCGACCAGCAGGTCCAGCGGGTGAAAGCTGGGCCAGAAACTTCCAAGCGCCGCCGGAAGGACGGAGATCAAAGACAATACCTTTTCCGAAGCGTCCGCGCCCTGGGCCATCCGCCACGCCTCCCCGAAGTTGGTGGAAAACAGCCCCATCAGGATATAGGGCAGGTTCAGCAAAACGAGCTTCTTGATGTTCAATGGTCTTTTCATCGTTCCAGCTCCTTTCGCTTTGTGCGGTCCACCACCGCGTTTTTCACCAGCTCCTTGAACTGGTTCAGCTTCGCCAGCACAGACGGGCGGGACGCCTTGCGGACCTTCTTCTGGGTGTACTCGGTAAATGCCGAGGTCAGCGCGTCCGCATCGCGGGCCTTGAAAAAGACCAGGTACTTGGGCGGGGAGCAGCTGCGGTCCTTCTTTACCGCGTAATCCACGCCGTACTTCCGGGCAACCCGTTCAAACGCCTTGATGGAGGGGTCTGTGATCTCAAGATTGGACACGCCCTGGTTCTGCCCGATGAGCTGCTTCACCGTCTGCTTTCCCTGGGGCTTGACCTCCGCGCCCTTTTCCCGCTGTTTCTGCATCTTTTGCTCCTTCAGGTGCGCCAGATACTTCATAATCGCCGCTTTGAACAGCCTGCCGGTGAACTTTGTGCCGCTGACAATGAGCGTCAGGGTTTTGCTTTCCACTTCGTCCTGCATGGGTGTTTCGCCTCCTCTCTATGGATTTTCTGCATGGTGAATATTATCCCCCTTGGGAGCCACCAGTTTCCCGCTTCAGAGCCACCCGGAAATGGTATTTTCCACCTTCAGAGCCACCACAACATATTGTGGCAGCACACATATTTGATTTCACTATAAATCTCCTTATAGTTATTCTTGGAGAACTGCTGATGCAGTATCACCAAATAATCTATAGGGAGG
>CAJTKM010000048.1 GCA_910576545.1 Lachnospiraceae bacterium | reverse complement strand
CAAAGAGCAGCGCGACTATGATAAATATCTCTATAAACTGCGTCATTTGGTAGAAAACTGTTTCCTTACCCTGAAACGCTGGAGAGGGATTGCCACTCGTTATGCCAAGACTTCTGATGCCTTTATCGCTGCGGTACACGTCCGTTGTATCGCTATTTGGGCTGCTATCCGTGCTTAACACGTGTAGACACTATCTAGGGAAAAGCGGTTCTTATATCCGTTCTATTACAAACGGAAACGCACTGCCTTCTGTTAGAGAATTGTTTAATATCATTATGTATTTTGAGCTGACGCCTTCTGAATTTTTTTCTGGTTTGGGAAGTAACAGCTTCTCCCGCGCTGAGCTTTACAAAAAACTAGGGGACTTATCGGACGAAGACATCGAAAAGGTTTCTCTTTTCGTTTCATGGATACAAAAGTAATTAAAAAACCATCGCCAGGGAAGCCTTCCCTTTGCAATGGTTTCATGTTTATCCACGTTTATTTGATATTGATTTACGCCATATCTCATTCTAAACAATTTTAAGCTCATAAAAGTGGAAGTCTTCCAGAAATATAGCTTTTAGCCCAATCAAAGAGGACTTGTCCTTCTTTTTTATACTATCCTAGAGGAGATATACAGCTTTAGCTCCTGTCTGCGCTGTCTGATGTTTCCACAGGCAAAGCATTTCCATTCACGCAAATGTTATCAGCTGTAGACTCCAGCGGAAAGCCAAAAAGTAAACCTTTTGTAATAAGTTCCTCCGGAAAAACTGCTTCAAATAGATAGAACGGAGGATTTTTTTTTTCCGAATTCCTTTATTTCAACATTGCACCATATCTTTACCTGGTCAATAACATGTTGGGGAAACCGCAATCCAAGTTTATAGTAAAATTCAAAAACACTGTCGATATCAAAATAGTCTGCAAGCCGTCCTTCGCGACAAATAAATGTAGAAAAAGAACTTTTACCATCCCCATATTCTGTGTATTTGCCGCCTGTAATGCCTTCTGGGAGATTTTTGATAAGTTCTTGAAATTGCTTCAGGGCTTTATTTTTTTGATGGCCCATCTGGAAAATATGGGGTTTTCAGGTCCTGCTGTCTGTCGGCATACAGAAGTTTTCCCTCCTGGACGGCTGTGACAAAGTAATCATCATTGTAGTTGTCATAGTTGGCCAGATTTGCCCATGAAATAAATGGGGAATCAAAGCGGTCAGGTATCAGACTAAACCAATATGAATCAAAAAAAGTATGGTCGCCATTACATTTAGTAAAGTGCTCTACTTTACTGCATCGTTCGTAGTCTGTCCGAACCACTATATCCGAAGAACTTTCATATAATATTTCACTCATAGCATCACCATTATCTTTCATTCATCACTTTCATTTCCAAATCCGCAATGTTTCTGTTTTTTTACAAACACTTTCTGCCCTGATTTCTTATGTTTGTTAAAAACATATTATTTTAATGCTTATAACTTGTCAATATTTATCTGAGCCTATAAAAACTTATTCCACTTTGATATATTCTACACTTTTGGGGTAATAATCACGAAAAGCAGAAGAACTGGCAGCACTAAATTCCGAAAGTATGATGTTGTTATCTTCCTATATCTAATTTCTAAAATTTATGCAAAACCAAAAATAAACAGTTCCGTCAGCTTATCCACTGGCAGAACTGTTTTTTTATCTTATAATCACTTAGGCTCATAAATCTGGATGCCCTCATCAAGTGCAGCTTCCAGCCATGCCTTTTTTGCGTCCTCTGCGTTTGCGAGTGCTTTTTCTATGGTTTCTCCGCAGGAGATACAGCCCGGAAGGTCTGGAAAATAAACAACAAACCCACTTTCGTCTAAATCTTTGACTACTTCCATGCGGAACGGCATTGCCATATATTTCTCTAAGTCCTTCATTTGGTCCACCTTCTCCTGGTTTATCCTACGCCGCCAGCCCTTCGCTTTCTTTCCCTGCAAGCAGCATATCGTCAATACCTTTATACATGGGATTCCATCGCAGCGGCTGCACGTTTACGCCGATTTCTTCCATCAGCCTGTAAAACTTCTGCACAGAAAGTTCAACTGCCGGATTGGTTTCCTTATCCATATCGAACGCTTCCGCCGCTTCGGAAATATCCAGCCCGCGCATCAGCTGTTCCAGCCCTTTGGTACTGCCAACGCCGGGGAGGGCGATAAAGCAGGCGTCCTGCTCCATCAGGGAACAGGCTGTGTCCGCTTTCAGCGCACCTTCAGTGATAAAAGGTTTTGCTCCCGTTTTCCAGTTAACCACGTGGAGAAACGCGGCACACTTTGTACCATCGGGATACCCATTGCTGGAAAACCACTTATATTTCTGTTTTCTGCTGTCGTCCAGCCTGACCTGCAAGCCCTGTATCCGCCCCTGCGCATCGCGCACAGGAATGAAAAAGCCTTCGGGTGTAACCATGTGCCACTGCCCGTTTTTCCGGTAGAAGCCCGGCACGCCGGACAAGTCATATTTGCAGGAAAGCTCATACATCACCTTGCTGTAAAGTTTTCCGTACTTTTTCGGGACAGAGCGGTACAAATTGGCTTCTATTGCTTTATCGCTCAGCCCCCTGTTTTGCAGGTTCAGCCTGTGTTTCGGCGCAAGCTCCAGCATTCGCAGGAAATCTCCGTAAATACGGCTCCGTTCCTCAAGCGGCTTTATGGCTGTTTCAGGTTCTATTCTATTATATAGCGGCAGGGGAGGGCAGTCAAAGACTGCCGCCTCCGCCAGTTCCCGATATGCCGCCGCATTGCTGATGCCGTTCCTCTCCGCATACAGCGTGATGCTGTTGCCGGATTTTTTGCACCGCTGGCAATGGAACACGTTTTTATCCGTATTCAGATACAGCCTTGGCTGGCTGTCATTGCAGAAAGGGCATTTCGCCCGCACTTCCGCTCTGCCAGTGTTCCGCTCGTACATGATGCCGCAGGCGTCCGCCGCCTGTAAAATCGGGATATTCATATATATCATGTCACGCCGCCTTTCCAACGTCCTCAGAGTTCTCTTTCTTACGGCTGCCCCTGAACACTATCGTAAGGGGCCTGTCTTTCTGTACCTTTGAGAATAGTGTCTGTCCGGTAAGGCGGACGTTATCTACCACAGAAATGCTCTCCCCGTTATCAATAAATGTTGGATAACACCTGCCGGAAAGCCTTTTCACCAGTTCCGCGATTTCCAGTCCTGCGCGCATTTTTTCCGACAGGGACAGCTTCGCGTAATCTTTCCCATTGTAAGCAAATTTGAACGTGTCTTTGACTTCGCCCGTGGTTTTTTTCACTTCGGACAGCGAGATGCTGACCCTGTTCATATTAAGGGGTGCAAAAAGCAGCTCGTTTTTCTTGCCCAAATAGTTTACCGCATGGCTGATGAGCAGCTTTTTCGCGTCAATTTCCTGCTGTATAGATTCCATTTCGCCTTTTATATCAGGCTGTTCCAGTGTTTCCCTGAGCATACGGATTTTTGTTTCCAGCTCCCCGCATTCCTTCCGCAGGGCGTCCGTCTGGCACTGTGTTCCCAGTGCCGCAATGCTCTTTTTCAGCCTTGCAGTTTCCGCCGCCTGCGCCGCTTGGAAATCCTGCAATGCTTTTTCTTTTTCCTGCGTCAGCCTTTTCAGCTCTGCTTTTGCCGCTCTGCCTTCTGAAATACATTCCTCAAGGTTCCGTTTCAGTTCCTCCCTTGCTGCCATGACGTCTGCATCTTCCATTTCATGCCCGCAGAGTGCGCATTTCTGCCCAGTACAAACCTCGTGCAGATATTTGAAAATAGCTTTATGCCTGGCGTAAAGGGGTTCCAGCACCGCCTCCAAACGGTAGATTTCCGTATCGCCATCGAACACAAACGCTTTATCCTGCACCTTTTGCAGTTCCAGCTTTACATCGGCCAGTGTTTCGGGCAGGCTGCCTTCCTGTGCATCATCTTGTATCAATGCTTTTTTTTCTTTCAGTTCTGCGGCTGCCGCCGCCAGTTCCGCCCGCGCTTTCTTTGCGCCGCCTTCCAGCAGGTCAGACTGCCCCTGCATATAAATCAGGGTTTCTTCCAGTTCCTTCACCTCGGCGCGCCGGTTCTGGATATACGTTTCCGGCGAAAAGATATTTTCATCTTTCAAAGCCTCCCGCGCTTCTTCCGGCAGGGCGGCAAGCACTTCTTCATGGCTGACGACAGGCAGGAGCTTTTCCAGCAGGTTTTTCCCGTCCGCCCCCAGCGTTTCAATGAAATACAGGGGGTTGAACATGGTCAGGAATAAATCCTTGTCCCCAAACAGGTTATATAAGTCCGTCTGGCGGACGTTGTACCCGTCGTAGGTAATGCCGTTATTGTTGTTCTTTCTGGTTTTTGTCAGTTCATGCACCTCGCCGTTTCCGTCCACAAATCTGACGGAAATAAATATCTCCTTTGCGTCCCCGTTCTGGAGCCTGTCCAGCGTTTTTTCACCGAATAAGCCTGTACCCATGAACGCAAAAGCGATGGCTTCGGCAATGCTTGTCTTGCCAAGCCCGTTGTCGCCCAGCACGAAATTGATGCCGTAATCAAACTGGAACGTCTTAGGCTCGAGAAAGCCCTTAAAGCCCGAAACCGTAAGTTCTAAAATCCTGAAATCGCTCATTTTTTCCATAAATTTTAGCCTTCCTTTCCATACAAAGCAAAGGAAGGCTGACGCCTTCCTCCACTGTATCCATTATCCTTATATTGCAGGGGACAGCATTGGTATCTCCTGATTCCCGCAAAAAGGAAAACCAGAAAACATACTGCTGCTGGTGCCAATGTATCCATCTTCCGCAATCCATTCGCTCAAAAACTGTGCATCGTCCTGATTTCCGACTGCCATATAGCCCCAGAAATCAACGACCACATTGTTTTCAATGCAGCAGGGGGTGCCCCAGTCTTCGCTGCTGTGCCTGAGTTCAAACACGGCATATCCCAGCCGTTGGCATTCCTCTTTCAGATTCCTGTCATGCCTCGTTTCAAAAAGCAGGCAGTCGATTTCCCTGCTTTTTGTATGAAGGACAGACCTGCAAAAGTCAGTTTTCATTTTTCATGCCTCCTTTATCATGCCGCGACTTCATATTCGGACATCGTATAATACGCGCCGAAATCCGCCTTTTTTTTCTCAAATTTCGCTCTCCTCAGCTTTGTGCCAGAGGCCAGGCCTGAATCGCCTTTCTTTGCATAAACAGAAATCTCCTTGCCATTCTTGTCCGACAGCTTCAGGCATACGCTTTTGCCGGAATCGGACGCTGACTTTATGACGTAATCATAGCTTGCAGTTTCAGGCGGCGCTTGTTTGGCGTTATCCTGGCTCTGCGCTTTCGGCGCAGGGGCATCGTCAAACAGCGCGGCAACGCTTTTGTCATAATGCCCGCGCAGCCTGTCATATTCGGAGTTCTTAATCTGGCTGCTTTTGCCGGAGGGTTCGATTTCTACCCAGATGCTCGCCATATCGTAGAGGTACCGCCCGATGCCCCAGAGTACCGCCGCGCGCTTGAAGGAATCGGACAGGCCGCCCTTGACAGGCTCGATGTCCGTATTCTCCGCACCGTCATATTTCATGACCCACGCGCCGCGTTCCGCATCGTACAGAGCAATACCGCAGATTTGCGACTTATCCTGCCAGAGCATAAACTCGTTTGTCCAGTTCATTGCGCCAACCGCATCGTCCAGACGTTTCTGTATCGCGCGGCTGTCGAGATATGGCACTGCCATGCCCCTTGTTTTGTCCTTGTTCGTGACCTGCACTTTCCAGTCGATATCCTCATAGGGGAAAGGGCTTTTCAGTTTTTTCAAAATTTCTTCTATATTCATAAAATTCATGCTCCCTCCGTATGTATTGTTATGCATTTTCCGGCTGGATACGGGCAATGCGCCGCAGGGCGCGGATGCCGTTTTCGTTCAGCTGCCTTTGCCATGCGTTTTTGCTCGGCGCCCATTTGAAACCATTGGATTTTAATGCGCCGCGCATTTCCTCGTCAGGCTTTTCGTCGAAAAGCACCTGTATGCGGTTTTCTTCCGCATTCATCACGACACTGCCGCCGGGGAACGCCCAGCCTTCGCCAAAAGCCGCGCTGTCACGTTTTTCCAGTCCCGCAATACGTTCTTTGATCCGCCTGATGTTGGCGTTGTTGTTTTCCAGCTGGAAGGATGGGAACGGTTTTTTCCCGTAATAATTCAGCTGGATATAGCTGTCCATATGCACCGCCGTAGCGTCGTTCATACCCTCAAAGCCCTGCATCGTCTGATGCTTTTTGTAGTAGGCGTTTGCGCGCTTCATGTATTCCTGCTGTTTTTGCAGGGACTCCAGTTTTTTCCGCAGTTTTTCCAATGCGTCAGGGTCGTCCGAAGAAATGATTCTGCTGTTTTCCCATTTTTCTTTGTTTTCTGTCATAAAATGCTCCTCTCTTAAAACATTGGGACTCTGTCCCAAACCCTGCAAGGGCTTTCAGCCCTTGACCCGTCTGCAACCGCGCAAATGCGCGGTTGGAAATTAAAGTTTAGGGGCGCAGAGCCTCCCGTGCGGTCAGCAAAGCTGACTGCTGCTAACAGCGGCAGAGCCGCTATACGAGGGACGCTCGTTTTGCGCCGACCGAAGCGTAGACCAGGCCCTTTTTATAAGGCACCGGAAAGAAATCCGGACGCCCGTTGCGTATCTTTGTGGAGAAAAGTATGCCGGGGCGGCTTTGCCGCAGGCAAAGTGCTGACCGGGCTTGCAGGAGTTTGAGGGCAAAGCTCTCAAGGTCTTTCATTTCCATTCAATAAAGTCTTTCAGCGTGACACCCTCCATTGGCACGAGGATATCCGAATAATAATACTCCGGCGTCTTGTCCTTCAGATGCTCGAACAGCTGCCGCAGTTCCATGTGCTTCTGATTATTTTCAGGACGGAAATAATCGTTGTTGTTCGGCATCAACAGGATAAAACGCGGGATACTTGCCAGCGCGTGCAGGCTTTTGCACCGCGGCATCGCATTATTCCCCGTACACAGGGAAAACCGGCTGACATTGGAAAACGGGTACCGGTACATCTGTGTGGAAGGCTTCAGCAATGCGCTGTTTTCCACAATGCCCAGCTTTACGCTGCAAATCCGCCCGTTTTCCGCGATATGGAAGCCGAATACCAGCCGGGGCAAAGGGAAATCCGGGTATTCCGTCTGGTAATAGCTGATATCCGCCTTTTCCCCTTGGTACAGCATGGCTACATATTTTCCCCCGGATGCATTTTCACTGTATGAAATGCACCCGTTCGGCAGCAGCCCGCTGGAAATTTTCAGCTCAACGCTCCGGCTGATGCACCGCATGAGATCTTCCATGAGGATAAATTTCACCTGTTTCACGCCGTTCTCTGTTTCCTCAACCATAACCTTTTCATCTTCGCCAATCCGGATTACCAGTTCGCTCATGTCGCACATTCCTCCTTTCGTGAAAGCAGTTCTTTCAATTCCTGTATGGTTTCCTTGAAAAACTGGTATATCCGCAGCAGGCCGACTGCCACGCCGCAGATATCTACATACCCGTCCTCATAGCTGAGCAGGGCAAACCTGCTCTGGTGCGGGCGTTTTGGCTCTGCATAGCCTTTTAATATCCAGTCCAGGGAATAAGAAAAATTGAAATTCCTGCGCATTTCCTCATTTGCCGCCTGAAAGAAAGGATTTTCCGCCTCCGCCATGCCGTTTGCTTTGCCGTATTCCCCGGCAAGCCGGAAATATTCCTCTATGAGCGGGTCGGAAAAGACTGTAATGTTGATGCCCCTCCGGTCGTAGAATTCATTCCGGACATACGCGAACAAACTGTCAGCAATCTCCAGCGCCGTTTCATAAATACTGTCATAGTAATAGCCGTCGTCCGACGCAAAGTGCAAATCGCCCAGGTTCACCGTTTCCCGGAATATATCGGGTTCCACCTCATACAGCAGCTTCAAAAGGTAGATGATATTCATAAGCTCCTCAAAATTCATAGCGCCACCGCCTCACAGAAACGGGGCGGCAGACGGCAGGGGGGCTGCACTGCGCAGCACACTTTTCATGTTCTCATTGAAAGCCAGCTGGCGCATGAAGCTGTCGTAAAATTCCTCCAGCAGCTCCAGCACGTCATCTGACGTGAATGCCATGAAATCCAGCGCCCCCAGCGATATTTCCCTGTTGTGCATAAAAGGGGTGTACAGCCTTTCGTGGACATAACGCCAGCCATCCCCTTTTTCCGCCAGTTGATAGGCCGGAGTTTTCCGCAGTTCCTCCAGCAGCCTGTTTCGATTGATTTTCAAATTGGCTCCTCCTTTTCACGACAGCGACCGGAAACCTTCCGGCGTCAGGATATTGAACACCATCTTGTTTACGTTGGTTTCGTAAACAGTCTCAACAGCTTCTCCCGAAGAATCCAGATGGTCTTCCCGCCGCGTCCTGACTTCCTTCACGATGCGCCCCTTTATGATATGCGGCGCGCCGCAGTCTACAAGCCCGTTGATGAGCCCCGAGCCGCCGACCAGGCCAATCTGCCCGATGCCGAACGGCAGGAGGGGGCGCTTTTCCATCGTGTCGATTTTGTTTTTCTCAAATATCTGCGCAAAGCTTTTGGATACCGCAAGCTGTGCGGCAAGCTCCGTTTTGTTGAATACCGCGCCCTTGAATACCTCCACTTTTTTTGCCTGCTCCGGCAGGGCATACCTCCCGTCCGGTATCCCGGACAGCTCCGGGACAGACGCCATGTCATAAACAAGCGCGCCAAGCCGTTCGGCTGCATCGCCGCATTTTTCCCGTTCCCTGCGTATGCCCATCACCGCGATCTGGCGGAAACGCTCGTATTCCTCCCCGTAAAATTTCCAGACCGTAATGTCCCGGAAGTTTTCGCATAGAACGGTGCAGACGTCCATCGTCAGACGGTAATGCGGTATGATGTAGATGAGCAGCCCGCCCATCATCAAATGCGGATAGCTTTCCGCCAGGAAACGCTTTTCCGCGCGGACATTCCCGCCGTATTCCGAAACGATGGAAAGGTAGGGCGGATTCAGCAGCATGGCATGGAACGCCTGCCTGCTGATTCTCGAATGGAAATAGCTGCCGAAGCCGACGCGTGCCAGACGCGAAAGCGCGTCCTCCGCGCGTCCCTCGTCAAGCTCTATGCCGTATGTCATGCAGTCCGCGCCTTCGCCCAGTGCGGCAAGGGCAAGCCCTTTCCCGCAGCAGGGGTCGAACAGGTTCGCCGTGGCATTTTCCGGAAAAACGATGCTCCGCCTGATATGCGCGAGATGCTCCATTTCCGTGGGGTAATAGCCCATTTTGACACGGTTCATCAGCCTGCCGATGACCGCCGCGCTGACGGCGCTGTTTTTGTGGGGAAGTTTCGAGGTTAGGTTTTTGACGGTGTTCACCAGCTTGGAGTAATCCGGTGTCATGATTTGGAATGCTTTTACAGATGCGATGAGTTTCCATGTGTAGGCTGAAAGCTCCTCCATGCCAATCTCCAAAAGGGGGAGGGGCATGTCGGACAGGCTTTTCAGAAGTTCTGTTTTCTGTTTTTTCAATGCTGTGTGGATATTTTTCGCGCGCTTCCTGTCTTTCTCCATGTACTTTTCCAGCTTTTCCCGAAGGGCTGCCATCTCGGAAACGGAAGCCTCCGCCCGTCCGCCAGCGTCTTTGAGTACGTCCAGCGCGTAATGCTTTTCCTCATGCGGCACAGGCATCCGCCCCCTGTCTGCGGAATGTCAGGAAATACCTGCACAGCCCGGCATAATCCGCTTTCGTGAAATCGGAAAGGGGATAGTAGAGG
This sequence comes from Lachnospiraceae bacterium, assembly GCA_910576545.1. Lineage (GTDB taxonomy): Bacteria > Bacillota > Clostridia > Lachnospirales > Anaerotignaceae > Anaerotignum_A. Next base: position 2,001 of record CAJTKM010000048.1, on the reverse strand, counting down.
TTCTGCTTGCCGCAGTAGTCGTCAATGCGGTCAATTTCCCGATATAACAGCATCGGCGTTGCAAACGCCGACTGGTCCAGTACGAAGCATATGCCGTTTTCACCGCCCCATACGCCGTAGAGCGACACACTGCCGGATACCGCGATGCCCGCAGGGTTCGTGTGTACCCTGCTTTCGGTAAAACCGAGGTCTTTTCCCAGCTTCCGCAGGAAAGCCGCGGAAGTCCTTAAAAACTCCGCTTTTTCCCCGTTGACGCCGTTCTCATTTTCCCCTGCAATATAGCTGAGGTTCCCGGAAAGCAGTTCCGCGATGCGCTTCATTTTTTTCTCTTGCAAATTCATTTTCATGCAATCTCCTCCTTTTCATAGAACACAAAACCGTCTTCTGTCCTCACCGTGTTGTCCGGCAGGGAAGGGTCTGCCTTCGGGCCGTACAGCAGGAGCAGCCTGGCCACTTCAAAAGCCGCTTGTTCTCTGTCCGCGAGGAATGCCTGCGGGTTCTGTGCTTCGTAGGTTTCATAGAGCATTTTGGGGATGTTTTCCGAAATGCAGACCTTCCGGCAGTCATAGCGGATGCTTTCGTCTGAAATATCATATCCCAGAGCCGCGGCAATCGCATCGTACAATCCCATGATGTCCCTGCCTGCCAGCGTTTCGCGCTCCAGCTTGAATGTTTTTTCCATAGTGGTTTTCTCCTTTCATTCATGCCGCCTTTGTCTTCTGCAGCTTTGTTTTCCGCTTTGCCGTTTCCGGCTTCATATGAATATTCTTTGTGGAAAATGTGACGTTCCGCACCGTAATGTCCCCCAGCACCAGCATATCGTAAAGGTAGGACAATACTGCCGTTGCCGCCATGACATTTGCTACTACGCTCTGCGGCGCAGATACAGCTGCTTCGGCGCAGGAAAGCTCCGTTGGGAATTTGTCAGTATCCTCCAGAACATCGGGATACCGTGTGCCGACCGGCTTATAGTACGTCCTGCCGTTCCGGCGTATGCCGCACACGACCTGCCCGGTATGCTCCCCGTTGCCGCTGTCGATATAGACCAGTTCCTTTGCCCGCATAAATGCCTCATGGCACATCTGGCGGCTCCTGTTGTTGTCCACCGCGCCGATTAAGATGGCCAGCTCTTTACGGGAATAATCCGGTGCTGTCAGCGCCGCAAGGGCGTCCTCATTTTCGATAAACTCCGGCAGGTAGGCAATCTCCATGCCAAACGCAGAGGCATAACGCTCCGCCATCACTGCGGCTTTGTTCCGCCCCAGATCCGCATGGATGAAGTTCTGCCGCACAAGGTTCTTTTCCTCCACGATGTCACCGTCCGCAACCAAAAAACGAGCAGGGCGGTTCAGAGTGTGGATAAGCCTGTAAATATGCGGTGCGGCATAGCCGCCTGTGCCGCCTGCGCCAAGCATGACGATTTTTACAGGGCGTTCCAGTGAAAATTTCATGATTCGTGCCTCCTTTTAAGACCTTGAGGGCTTTGCCCTCAAACTCCCACAAGCCCTTTGAAAAGGGCTTGATCCTAAACTTTAATTTCCACCGCGCATCTGCGCGGTGGATAATGGGTCAAGGGATGAAATCCCTTGCGGGGAAGTGGGGCAGAGCCCCACGGTCTTAGGGGTTTGGGACAGAGTCCCAAGGTCTTTACTTCCTACCAGCTGTTTCAAAAATGCCAGCTTTTTGTCGGCTTCGTCGCTTTCCATCAGGACAGCGTTTTTCCATTCCTCCGGAAAATCCCGTACCGCAGCCACGCTTTCAAAGACCACAGAAGGGTCGATTTCGACGAAGCTGCGGGAGTTGGCAATCCGCACCTTTATCTCCGGGAAAAAACCGGAGATTTTGCCGACTACGGCATACACACGAGCCGCCTTTTCGTCGCAGTCGTCCGTTTTGGAAAAAAAGGCGTTCATGTTGTTATGGCTGTGGATATCCATGTAGTGTATGAAACGGCTGCTGTCGAATGCCGCACTGATTTTGCTGGATACTGAAGCCTGCGAA
>CAJTKM010000047.1 GCA_910576545.1 Lachnospiraceae bacterium | reverse complement strand
TCCGCGTCCTGCTTTGTCAGCATTACGCAGCTGCCGTTGCTTGCCGCCGCCTGCACCCTGTTTTTGCGCGTATGCAGGCAGACGCAGGAAAGTGCCTTATTCGGGCTGTCCTCATTCACAGCAAAGGCAATTTTTGCCGCCAGGCCGCAGATGCCGGAAATCCGGACGGTATCCTCCGGGAATGGCATATCCGGCTTGGGGTAGTCCTCCGCGCTGAGGAACAGGATATTGTATGCAGACTGCTCCGACCTGATTTCAACCGCGCTCCGCTTATAGTCCGCCTGAAAGCTGACCGTATTGCCGGGCGCATGGGAGATAATGTCGAACAGCAGCCGCGCGTTTATCACGATGCGCCCGCTTTCCCGCACCTTTGCGGGTTCTTTCAGGAAAACGGACATGGACGCGTCTGTCGCAATCATGGAAACCTCCTGTGCCTCCTCATCGCATTCCAGATACACGCCGCGCAAAATCTCCGCGGGCAGGCTGTCGCTGGCGATTTTCTTCACCTTTCCTGCCATTTCTGCCAAACTGCTTTGTTCCATTTCAAATTTCATGCTGCATTCCTCCTTTGTTCAAGACCGTGGGACGCTGTCCCACACCCTGCCAACCCTTTGAAAAGGGTTGGATCCCCAAATTTATTGCGGAAAACTACGTTTTCCGAGGCATAAAATTTTTATGCTTCCATCGTATGAAATGCGATGGCAAATGGGTCAAGGGATGAAATCCCTTGTGGGGTGCGGGGCAAAGCCCAGCGGTTTTCGAGGTATTAGGACAGAGTCCCGCGGTCTTTTCTTTTTCTTTCAAGCTGATAAAGTATCCAAAAAGTCAAAAAGGGAAATCTGGTTTTCAAGTTGTGCAGCTTTTTTCTTTTTACCGGACTTCGGGTTCACAGCGTGGGCAGACACGTCTAAAACTACTGTCCTGCCCGCTGCCGCCGAATTGCGCCCCGGTTCCGCTTCAGCTTTTGCCGGAACGCCTTCCGGTGCAGGTTCCTCGATGCCTTCCTCTATCGTTTCCACCAGTTCAGCTTCGCCTTCAATGGCCTCCGGCTCGGCTTCTCCTTCCGGCTTCAAAAACGCCATATTTTTGAACACGTCCCCGATGTCTAAACCATCTGTTTCATTTTTCAGCCCCAGTGTCAGTTCCTGCGCCAGAAGCGTTGTCAAATCCTGGCACTCGCTCATCGCCGCAAGCCCTTCATCTGTCAGGTTGCCTTCTATCACGCCCGCGACCGCCAGCTTTGACGCCATCAGGCGTATTGCCCGGTGCTGCATTACGCCCTTGAAATACAGGAAATAGACCTCTATTCTTGGGGCTTTCTGGTTGATTCGCCACGACCGCCTAGAGGACTGCCGCAGTGTGAACAGCTTATAGCTGATATTGTAATAAATGAGCGTCGTGAAATCGTTCAGGTCAAGCCCCGTTTCCAAAAGCTGGGGGTTCGTAATCAGCACATGCACGCCGTTTTTGACCTGCTTTTCGATCCATTCCTCCCGTTTTGCCGTAGGTACGGTGGAGCGCAGGACACAGGCGGAAATGCCATGTTCCCGGAACAGCTTTTCCAGCCGTTCCTGCGTGTCGATGCGCACCCAGCTCGTGTAGATTACGACGCGTTCATGCCGCGCAATCTTTTCCTTCACTTTCTCCAGGAGCCAGACGTCCTTTGCATTCAGCGTATCCGGCGTGCCCGTATCCTTTGGCTGCACCAGCGGTGTTTCGGAGATGGGGTCAAGCACCGGTTCCATATCGTAGGGCTGGTCAGGATAGACCGTCAGCAGGCTCATAAATGCCGACATCACCCTCTGGGCAATCATCCTCTGGTATTTCATCACGTCTGTAAATTTGTCTTCTATGCGCTTATATTCCTTCCAGACTTCTTCCGGCAGGCGCAGCTCCACAGGGATTTCCTCATATTCCGGGAGCTGTTTCCCCATGTCATTCAGCGAGAGGAACACGGCGTTATTCATCAGGAACCGCGAATAGACCAGCGGCGATACGCCAGGGAGCTGCTTCTCCCGCAGCTTCCGCTTGGCCGTCCTGCGGTTCGAGTGGTACTCCTGTCCGGAATCCTTGTGTACCGTTTCTGTTACGCCATATTCCGTGTTAAAATCTGCCGTTGCCGTATATTTTTTGTCGTCTGTCTGCATCAGGCGGGGCGATACGCGGTAGAGCAGGTAAAAAATGCCCTGCGAATAGCCATTGATAAGCGTACCTGTCAGCCCGACTGCGCGTTTTGCACAGCCCAGCAGGTCGTTCATGGCGTCGCCCTGGCCGCTGTTGTTGTTGTAATCCTGCAATTCGTCGATAATCAGCCCGTCCACCTTGCCGCGCATCTTTTTGCTGATATACATGGAGAGGGAACACTGCGGCCTCGCCCCGATGGGTTTTACTGCGATGTTGGGATTGTCAGCGATTGCCTTAATTTCATAGTATTCCTTTGGGAATACAGGCGCTTTTTTGCTCCGCGCGCTTTTCAGCATCACTTTTTTGGCAATGAGGCTCAAATGCTCCTGCACCAGTGTCCTGTGTACAAGGCCATAATTGGCAATTTTCACCCACCGGCTTTGCCGTTCCGTTTCCAGCACCGTCCAAAGCGGGCTGCCGCAGTTTTTACACTTGTGGTTCTTCTTATTCTCCTTTTGGAAAAAGAACTGGTCTGCCTCGCTTTCGTACCGGATGCCCTCGGCGAAAATATCCATCATGACAGGCTCGCCGCAGTCCGGGCACAAAAAGGCATGTTTCCGCCTGTTGTATGTCACAGCAGGGCGGCGCATATAGCCGTCCCGCGCCTTTTCCTTCGTGATCACGACATAGCAGTTTTGGTTCCGCTGTTGGAACATTTCATACGCCTTTTCCAGCTCCCCGACGGTTTTCACCTGTACGGCGAAGGAATCCGGCGCGGTTTCCGCAATCTCCCGCAGCCATTTTTTCGGCAGATGGGCGGGACAGAGCACGATGTTGAAATACCTGCCGCCTTTCTGCGACTGGTACGCGTGCAGCGATGTGATTCCGATTTTCGTTTTGCCTGTGCCACATTCCGCAATACAGAGGGCGGTTTTGTTCTTCCGCAGGCTCCGCATGATGGCTTCCGAAACGGCAAGCTGCGCATCATAAAGCCCATAGCCCGCCTGTTCCTGGATATAAGCGTTGACCGCCAGCACTTCCTTGGAAACCTGCTCTCTGGACGGGTCGAACAGGGGCGTGAATTGCCCCTGTATTTTGCTTGCAATGCTCCTGCCGAACCGGTTCAGGTAGGCGGATACGGACGTGACTTTCTCAAAAGCGTTTGCTTCTGTACATTCGCCGGGAATGGAAATCTGCCCTGTTTCCAGCCCATGCTCCACGATTTCGATGATGTTCTGCTCGTCTTTTGAAAGCAGGAGCTTCCATACGTCAAACTGTGCGCAGGACGAAACCATTTCCAGCTTTGCCAGGTAGTTCCGCTGCTCCATCTCCGCAATGACGTAATCCCGGAATTCCGGTATCAGCGGGACGGAAACCGTCGCGTCAATCTGCTCAAACAGCCGCTCGGCGCTGTCTTTTTCACAGTAGAGGTATGCCGTCCGCCAGAGCGGGGCTTTCCCTGCCGCATTTTCCTGGTTGCCTTCCTCCGCCTGCTGTAAATCGTTTTCCAGAACCAGCGTGGCCTCCATGTAAAGCCCGTCATTCGTGAAAAGCCGCCGGTACCGTTTGGGAAGCCCCTGGAAAAAGAGCCGGGTGCCGTCGCAGTCCAGGCAGACCTCCCCGCCGCCGTATATCACGTCCGCCATGGCGCGCACCTGTTCGGGATAGCCCCCGAACCGCACCGCGGCAAGCAGCCTCCTGCCATTCTCGCAATCATATGCCAGCGTATCGGCATAAACCGACAGGCGGATATCCTTGTCGATATCTTTGTAAGTCAGCTCCCAAAGCCGGGGGATGTTTTTCTGGCCATTCATGTCCATTCCCCCAATTTTTCCATCAGCAGGCGGTAGCGTTCCGGCGGGATGTTATACACGCCGCTGGTCGTATAAATCTGCGGGGAATAGAAACGTTTCCGGTATTTCCCCATCAGGTTTTCTGGCAGGGAGGTGAAATCTTCCACCCCAAGCCCGCAGACAAAGAACGTGCCGAATATGCAGCAATCCTCGTCTACCTTCCGGTTGAACGGCATTCGGAGCAAAAGCCCTTCATCGTTGCAGACGACACCGACTTTGTCGCGGAAAGGGTAGATGGCCTGTATCGGCCCGCCGACGATCTCCTGCATTTCCTTTAATGTGCCTTCGATTTCTTTTTCGTAGGGGTGTTTTCCGGGTTCTACGATTAAAATTTTCATGTGCATTCTCCTTTCGATGCTTGATTTTTTTGTTGGCAAATTTTTGTTTTCCGAAAAATTCTTCAAAAACTACATCAAAATCCAAAAACTTGTTATACTTTTAGGATTTCAGTGCCATATCAGGTATATCCCGCCTAACTCCTGCACGCGGTTATAGATTTGGTTGAATATGCCCAAATTTCTTTCCCCGGCGTTCCATTTCCGTATCAGTCCCAGCATTTCGCCGTCATTTGAGGGAATGCAGAAGTCATACTGGCAGTCGAAAACCATATTGCCATCGTACCGTACCAGCGGAGATTTTTCCCCTGCCGCCACCATTTCGCACTCCTCGCCGAAGTATCCGATTCTGCCCAGCCAGGTTTCCGGATGCAGGACATGGAAAACTGTGATTTCTGCCCGGTTCTGATTATTGAGCCGCAAGCGCTGCTCCTGCCTTTCGTAGTAGTTCATTTCCTTTTGCTGTTCCATTTTCTCCTCCTTGTCGATTTTTGTTCCTGCTTTCAAGTATTTTTGTCTGACCGCCTCCTTTGGAAATAAAAAAACCGTAAATCCATATTTCGCATAAATAGAAATAGAATTTACGGTTTTTTTGATATTTGTGTTTGTGTCAGGTACGCAGCCTGATAATTCCTTTACTGTTTTTGGGATAACTATGCCAAAAACGATTACTCTGACCTGAAATACGCTGACCTGACCTTACATGCCTATTGTAACATAGCGGAAATCAGTTTTACAGTTGCAGTTATGCAAGGGCAGGGCGGCGCCCGGAAAATGGGCAAAGTCTAGCCCTCTGCGTTTTTCTGGTTTTTCACGTATTCCGCTGCACATATGATGTCTAAAAGGGTGGTATCGTGCAGCCGTTTATGCAGTTCAGGGCTTTTGTGGCTCATCATATTTTCTGTGCGCCCTATGAGGTAGTCAACGCTGACGTCAAAAAAATCTGCAATCCTGCATAAATCAGCAATAGACGGCTCATTCCTTCCGGATTCATAATTGGCAATCGCCGTATATCCATAGTTAAGTTGCTTTGCAAGACGTTCCTGGCTGATCCTGCGGCCTGTCCTGAGTTCTTTCAGACGTTCCGAAAAAGTGGTCAAAAACTTTCATCTCCTTTTTACAGCTACCGGTGCAGTGGTGACATATTTATTGTTGCTCCGTTTCCAAAAGGGAATAACAGGTCTGGACATTGCCATACTGCGTGTCTGTTTCTGTTTTAGAACCGTCTGTAACGGAAACTGTGACCTTAACCCGGTAGTCATGCCCAGACGTAACCAGATAGGATTTGTCTATGCTGCACAGCCGTGAAGAGCTTTCCGACGCTTTGTATGTTTTAATCGTTTTCCAGTCTTTATCAAGCCTTTGTAATTCTGCCGTAACAGAAATATCACAGTTTTCGTAGGTTTTGCATTCAGAGTATATATATGCCGTATGGTTTTCGATAGTCAGCCCAATCCCTATTTTATAAATCAGGGCATATCTGGCCGTATTTTCTGCCAATGCCTCTGTCCCGCCGAAATATACGATATCGCTGTTCCCTGCGACATAATCAAAGCCGCTATCCATGGTTTCCTGTGCATATGCGGGAACTGCCGTTCCAAACAGCAGGGAACCGGTCAGCAGCAGGGCTGTCGTTGTTTTACAGATAAATTTTTTCATTTTGCTTCCTCCTTGATTTTCATTTTTTTTGCAATTTCAGCCAGGTCATCTTCCGGCAGGCTGCTTTCTATTTCAAGAATTATGCCGGAATAGTCCAGGACGATTGTTGTAATGCCGTTTTTCCGGAAAATTTTGCCGGAATAGGCATTAACAGTAACATCTTTGATGCTGTCAAGTTTTTCGTTGTCATAGGACAGCTTGTACCCTTCGGAATACTCTGTAATTTCAATATATTCTTCCGGGCTTTGGTATCGTGTCCGCGCAGCATTTTTTCCAATCAGGAACGTGCCTTCGGAAACGAACCCCTCTGGAAGCTCTATCTCAAAGCTGGAATCGACCCTGGTTCTGGAATGGACTTCCATAGACCTGCCGTTGTCCACGAATACCAATTCACGGAACACATTCACCACAGCAGTAACCGTCTGCGGGAACCATATGCCAATACATATCATGGCAGCAAATGCGGCCGCGATATTCAAGGTACGTTTTTTATGCTGTTCTGATTTTTCTAATTTCAACCTGTATTTCCTTGACAGCCTGCCTGTGAGCCTGTCCGGAATCTCGACTTCAAACGCTTCTGCTTCCCTGTCCATTTCATGGGTTGCAGCTTCTAACAGTTTGGAATATTCTTCTGCTGCCTGTTTCAGCATTTCATCATCCAATTTATTTCCAGGCATCATCATCACCAGCCTTTCCTGCCCGAAGAATCGCCTTTGCCCTTGAAACACGGTGCTGCGCAACAGAAACGGAAATAGAAAGCGCGTCCGCAATCTCCCCATATTCCAGCTCCAGGAAATATCTCAAAAAGAACGCCTCACCATAGGTCGGGGACATGTTCTGCACACGCTCCTTTAACTCTTCCGCCTCGATACGGTTTATCATCGTTTCCGCCACAGGGTCAGGAGATGTCCCCGATTCCGGAAAGAGCTCGTCAAACAGCAGAACCTTTTGCTGTACCCGGAGCATCGCCAGCGCCGTATTGCGTGCCACGACATACATATATTGCTTTGCTTTCTCCAAATCCCGGAAGCCCTGGAGCAGTGAAACCTTTTTTATGATCTTCTCAAAAGTCTGCTGCATGGCGTCCTCCGCCAGATCCCGGTCTTTAAGGATTTTTACGGATACATACCACAGCAGCTTGCCGTACATCAGGTAGAGGATTGAGATATATCTTTTTTCCGAATTTGTTAGTTTAGGGTGTTTCATAAATTGCCTCGTTTTTTCTCCAAAAGTGGGGAAGTTTTTTGTTTAGTTGAATCTATTTTATAAAGTCTAGCTGTCTTTCATATTAGTTTCAAAAATTATGATTTTGTTTTCTGGCAACAGTTTCATAAATAAAAAAATTATATCAATCCAATAATAACATTTATAAAATTATAAATCAATATAAAATTTAATAAACACAATTTTATAAATTACGCTTAGGTAAAACGAATACTTTATAATTATAGTAGATGTTTTGAAAGAGGTCGGGCGATGGATAAGAAATTCATTGGTGAAAGAATTACCAAATTAAGAATGCAAAAGGATATATCTGAGCGGGAATTGAGTTTGAATCTTGGCAAAGCTCATAACTATATTTATAGTATTTCATCAGGTAAAATCCTGCCTACGATGGAAAGTTTTCTAGATATATGCGATTATTTTGAAATTACTCCGTCTGACTTTTTTGATGAACAAATTGAAAATCCCCCTTTGGCACGGAATATACTAAAAGAATTGAATAAACTTTCTGAAAAAGAAATGTCTTTATTACTTGAAATTATGGAAACTGCTGAGCCTGATTTTATTAAATCCTATTTATGGTTTATGAATAAATTTCGCTCTAATCACAGCAGATAAAAAGGAGGGCATTATTGTGGAACAAAATAAGATTGAAAATCTTCTGGTTGCAATTTCGGAAAAACTGGAACACATGGAAGCCAAAATGAACAGCATGGAGAATGATTTTTCCTCGCAGATGAAGATCATGAAGAATGATTTTTCCTCGCAGATGAGTAGCATGAAGAATGATTTTTCCTCGCAGATGAGTAGCATGAAGAATGATTTTTCCTCGCAGATGAAGATCATGGAGAATGATCTTTCCTCGCAGATAAATAGGCTTACAGCAGATGTGTCCGGTATTAAGGTTACGTTGGAAAACGAAACCAACAAAAAGTTGCAGATGCTCGCGGAAGGCTTCCAGTCTGTGCCGGAATTATCCGAGGAAGTCCATTCCCTGTCGAAAGATGTGGAAATCGTCAAATTTGACGTTGACATTGTAAAAAAGGTTGTAACAACACATTCCACGGAACTTAATAAACTTGGCAGGGCGAAATGATAAAATGCCTTTGACCTGTCAAGCACTTTACAGCCCTAAATAGTTATTCGCCAAAGAAACAGCCTTTGCAGGCTGTTTTTTCTTGCAAATTTGACCTCTTAGCTGGAGAAGGCTTGCCGGAATATAGCTGATATGGTAGAATAGCTTCGAGGATTGCCACTTGGCGGTTAGTCACTTGCCTTTGAGGGGAGGTGATACCATGGTTACATATAGCGAATTGTTTCAATTTTGCTTAGTGATTATTGGAATTATCACCTTATGCCTGCATAAGAAGTGATATAAAATACGACCGCCTAACCTGATGAGTTAAGCGGTCAAACCCAATTAGGACTGGCTGCCAGACCAAAGGCGGCAATCCTTTTCTTGCTCTTATTATAGCCTTTTTGTAGGATAAACGCAAGGGTTTTTAATCCCTTTTCTGCGTCACATTTCCCCTGAAACGCTCGTCTTTTCGCAATGCGTCTTTCGATGATTTCAAAATATCCACTAAAATTCGTATTTCATAAGGAGAACAGTCTGCAAGAGCTTCCTGCGCTTCTTTGTTGAAAACATGCTTGGAATGTACCACATTATCACAAAGCAATTCATCGACCGATACAGAAAGTGCATTTGCAATACGAATGATAGAAGCTAAACTCATTTTTGCATTGCCATTTTCAATATTGCTGATATGGACAGTAGAAAAACCTGATTCAAACGAACTGCATTCTGCTGTTTTCTATGTTTTTCCAATTCGATAAATACCATATCAGCTAGCTTTATGATTCTGTTTGAGCCTTTTGTTTTGGGTGTATCCTCATAGACCCCTCTCTGCGGCGTGTAGAGGATTGTTCTTTGAATATGGATTAATTTATTGCGGAAGTCGATATCTGCCCATTTCAGGCCGCAGACCTCCCCACGGCGCATACCGGAGTATACCAAAAGCAAAAACAATGTTTTATATTGGAGAGGTTCTTTTTCGAGGCAGGAAAGGAAACAAAGAACTTCTTTATCATCTAAACACTGGATTTCCTTTTGTTCTGAGCGTGGAGCCTTGATGCGGCTGCATGGATTACTCGGAATAACCTGCCAGAGAACGGCTGTTTGAAATATGGAGGAAAGCAGTCGGTGATGGTGCAAAAGAACTTTGCCGGACAGGGTTGTTTTTTCACTGTTTGGGCGAAAGGTTTTGGAAAAACTGATTTCCAAAGCAGTGCATATTTTTTCCGCGCTGGAAAGGGTGATATTTAATCCTTTTATTGCGTTGTTGAGTGTATAAAGTGATACGCCTGATTGTTCAGAAAAAGCTGCTTTTGTCCCATATTTGGCAAGTATTGCATTTTTCAAATCTATTACGGAAACATATTTTGTATCTTTGCGGATACCCTCCTCTGCAAGATTATCATAGAATTTCATAAGGTGGGCGGGGGTGATTTTGCCAATTTTAAGATGTCCCAGCGCTGGCAAAATGCGGCTCAGATATTGCCGGTAACCCTGCAGGGTTTTTTCTTTCAAGTGTTTTTCGGCATATTCTTTTTGCCATAGTTCAATAAATTTTTCAAGGGTGATAGATTGGTTAATGTAAAGGCCATTATTGCAGTTTTCCTCAAATAAAACGGCTTGCCGCTTTAGTTCCTTTTCTATTTGCCGCTCTGTCATTCCTGGTTCTGGCGTATAAGTCATGGAGCGTCGAATCTGGGTTCCGTTGCTCCTGTAACCTTCGGATACCCGAATCAGATAAGAAACGCGGCCGTTTTTATTCGTTTTTTTCGTAATGTATGCCATAAAAATAAGACCTCCTTTATTTTAGGTATGGCAAATAAAGCGGTCTTGTGGTATAATATCATTGTGTTGGGTGTGTCACAAGACCGCCTGTATAGCGGCTTTACCGCTGCTATGGAATCCTCTTTTCTGCGCCAACAGGGAGGGGGATTTTTTATGTATTTATCTAGCCTTTCCAAGCCGGTCTAATTCTTTAGAGTGGGTGGTAACAACTTTTTTGATAATATCTACATTGAATTTTACGATTTCCATATCTTCTGTTAAAGTATCGACCTTTTCAGTCAAAGGAAGGTAGCCCTCCGCAAGGAGTTGGACATTTTTGTTGGTTTCGTTTTCCAACGTCATAGCGGTTTTTGTGGCAAGCTGCTTTACCTCGGCGAGTTCTAACCTTATTTCGCCGATTTCTTGTTTCATTTCCTGCTTCATATCCAAAAACATTTCCTGTACTGCGCCGATGATTTCCTTGGTTTCGTCTGTCATGGCAATTCCCCCTTTATTTAACCAAAACTTAGAAATTTTTTCTAGCTTGCATTAACCGTCCCTGTATATTGATATGCTCTATTTCTTTTCCGACATATATTTGTGGTTCGTAAGCAGAGTTTTCTGGCTGAAGAATAATGGCATTATCTTTTTTTATGACTTTTTTCAATGTAGCCGACTCGTTATCAACACAAACTACAGCAATATCACCACTGTTTACATCATTCTGTTGGCGGATTAAAAGTAAATCACCTTTATGGATACCAACATTTATCATACTATCGCCCATTGCTCGAAGCCAGAAATAGGTATCTCCATGTGTCATATCTTCAATAGGAGTTTCGATGTATTCTTCTATGTTGCTTTCCGCAAAAAGCGGTACACCGCAATTAATAGAGCCAATCAAAGGGATTTGGGTTGTCTGGCTTGGAATATATGGGAAAGCACCGTCAGGAAGTTTCTTGCGATCCTCAACAAGGTCAGATTTTTCTATCCCAAAATAATTAGCCATTAGTTCAATTTTATCAATCCGAGGGTAGGAATTACCTTTTACCCAGTCAGTAAATGTCGTATACTTTACTCCTAATGCCTTACAGATATCATTGCGTGATTTTTTATTTAAGTCCATGTAATATTGAATATTTTTTGCCATAATTGCTTTGTTACCGAGATTACTCATGGAATCACCTCTTTTAATCGGATTATACGTTAAATCCGTAAAAAAATCAAGAGCTTTATAAAAAAATACGAAAAAACCGTTGATATTACGGTTTAATCGTAGTAACATAAAAACCACAGGAAGGAGGTGCTAAAATTGAATGGCGATACAATGAAGTTTACACTTAAAACCATAAGAAACCTAAAAGGATATACACAAGAAGAAGCGGCGAAGCTGATCGGGATAAGTGTGGATACACTTGGAAATTATGAAAGAGGAAAAAGCTATCCCGATATTCCGGTTCTGAAAAAAATAGAAAGTGTGTATGGGGTTACCTATGACAAAATTATTTTTTTGCCATTGGATTACGACAAAACCGTAAATATTCTGTAAAAACAACACAATGGTAAAATCATAGGTTGAAAGAGGAGAGATAAAATGTTTCAATGGATTGCATTAGCTTTTGCTATGGCGGAAGTCATAACGATGGCATATTACTGGATTAAAAAAAGGGAACCCGCACCTATTTTGGTAATCTGCGGATTCTCGACCTTAGTTTTGATTTTTGTTATGTTTCATTTTGAATATTATCCCCCTTGGGAGCCACCAGTTTCCCGCTTCAGAGCCACCCGGAAATGGTATTTTCCACCTTCAGAGCCACCACAACATATTGTGGCAGCACACATATTTGATTTCACTATAAATCTCCTTATAGTTATTCTTGGAGAACTGCTGATGCAGTATCACCAAATAATCTATAGGGAGG
>CAJTKM010000046.1 GCA_910576545.1 Lachnospiraceae bacterium | reverse complement strand
CAAAGAGCAGCGCGACTATGATAAATATCTCTATAAACTGCGTCATTTGGTAGAAAACTGTTTCCTTACCCTGAAACGCTGGAGAGGGATTGCCACTCGTTATGCCAAGACTTCTGATGCCTTTATCGCTGCGGTACACGTCCGTTGTATCGCTATTTGGGCTGCTATCCGTGCTTAACACGTGTAGACACTATCTAGGCCAAGCCACCTTTTATGCGCTTTTTTCAATGTGAACTGAAATATACACCGCTTTGAGCCGATGTGAAAAAGTCCCAGTTCCTCATAAATGATACCGCGTCTTTCGGATACGCCATTGTGCTTTTTCTTACAACATCAAACATGTTCAGGCTGACAGGATTGCCGTTTGACCTGACAGGCACGCGTCCCTGGAACGACCAGTCGCCACACCGTATATCAAGAATACCGTCATTGATTTCATCCATGCTTTTCATCGGTGCCGGAGGGTACCCTTCGGGGATATTCCGCAGCATTTCAAAAACTTCTTCCTCGCTGAAAATCCCTTTGTGCATCCCTGGATACATATTCGCGCCGCCCGATGATATGTAGAAGAACTGGAAGCCCTTCGGCGGGACAATATCTTTATTGAGCATATTTCCGAAATGGCTGCCGCACCTGCCCGCTTTTTCGCTGATATAGGAATTGTAGGACTGGCTGAGAGTCGCTCTGGGGTCGTCCGGCGGATAATCCCGTTCCAGCTTGAGGTCAGAAACATTGTATTTTTCCGCCAGAGAGTCCATATGCCCTATGAGAACATCTTTCATTTCCTCAGACCGGTAATAGTAATCTGCGTTATAATACATCCATCCTCTTTCCACATCTCCGCCGCCGTATTTTTCAGCTAAGGATTTCCCTTCCATCCAGCTTGCTTCATATGCCATACCTACGGCCTCTAAACGCGCGGAGGCATAAACATCTCTTATGATTTGCGGCATAACGTCTTCTTCTGCATAACCCTCGCCAACATACTTTTGCCGCAGGATTTCAACCGCATTCGTCAGAGTATTCTGCACTGTGGTTCTATCAGCCTTCCCTGTATAATATCTTTCAAATACAGCCGTTATATCCCGTTGCAGATCGGCAGTATGACTTGATACTAAATTCAGCGGCAAATTAGAAGGATCTTTTACTTCTTTTTTGGGGTACTCCCCTTTCAGGTTAGAGCGTAGAACTACGCCGTCCCTCATAACTACAGCAGGCTCATACGTATCAAAATTCTTTTTGCCTGTACCGTCCGCCTTCTTTTCTCCCTTTTCTGTTTTGTTGTTTTTTTCTAAAGTTGGCACCGGACGCACTTTCAGATTTGCGGTATCAATTTTCATAACTCATTCCTCCTAGTTACCGTAGTTGCCATATATGTGTGCATATGCTCCTACAATATGAAAATGGACATCTGACAGGGCCTTTGATGATTTTACTCTTACTTCCCATAAACCTTTTAACTGAATGTTTTCCCTGCTTGTTAAGTAGTTTTCATAATCAACGTCTTCCTGATGTATGTAAAAACCATATTCTCCGTTCAGGATACGCCCGTTGGGAGATCTGAACTCAATCATGGTTATATCATATCTTCCCTGGTTAATTTCCGGCACAAAACGGATATGTCCGCCTTTCTTCAATCGGTCTGAAGCTGCTACATCAACATTGATATAAAACGTAGTTGTCTTATTTGCAGGAATGCTATATCCTTTTGTGGATTTATAGGACATTCTTTCAGGGCTTGTATAAGGAACACCCGCCGATATATTATAAAAATCATCGAATCCCTTTTCTGTAATGACAGTATCCGAATAAACACGGATCAAATAGTCATGCCCTGGCGTAGTATCAAGTGCCGTCTGAACATATCCTGCGTAAAGAGTAGGGGACAATTCAACATCGAACCGGTCAGAAGGTCTGGATCTTATCAATGTCTTTCCTGTTTCCGCATCTTCAATTTCCAATGTCAGATGGCTTTGGTTCAGCGCATAGGTTGTAAAGTAGGTATATTTATCCTGTGCAGTATAGCGGAACCATTCCCCATCGCCGTTCAGAAGCATCTGCCTGCCTTTGGCATATCTCGCCCCTGTCAGAGGAATTGGCGTATTCCTTGGCAGCGTTGCAGCATTTTCTTTGCCGCTGAATTCTTCAGCAAAGGAATCTTCCGTTACAAATTTGATTTCACATGCCGCATTGCCGGTTTCCGTTTTTGCGACGATTGTGTAATCTACCGCTTCATTTGATGCATTTTCGATTTTGCACCAGTTTCTGATGAAATAGGTATTGCTCAATTCGTCTGGCGGTACCAGCAGCAGCTTTGTAGAGGCAACTTTTGTTGTGCCATTTTTCCATACCTCAATATCCACGTCGCCCACTTTGCCGCCTTTTGCATAGGCAAGGAGCATCGCTTTTGGATACTGGGAATGGTCAAGCGTAATGTCAAAGCTCTGGGAATCTCCCGCATTGGGCAGCTGGACAAAAATTCCATCCGTATCATCTATGGAAGGCTGCTCCACCACAGAAATCGTCATTCTCAATACGTTTGAGCGGGCATTATGGCTGTCTTCCGCGTAAAAAATAAAGTCATATTCTCCGGGCTCAAGCCCAAGCACAACAAAGCCTTCATATGGGTCATCAGGGCCGCCTACCGTAACACAGTTCTCCAATGGCACACCGCCTACGAAAACGCTGATTTCATCGCCATCATCAATATCATAAGTATACAGCGTGTTGTCCCATTTCCAGAAAAATGCCAGTTCCGTTTCCCTGGTACATTTTCCGTCAATCAGGCTTTCCGGATTCAGAATTGCATGCTGAAGACCGGCAATGGGCGCGTGATTGGTTTCGGCTGTTGGCTCTATGTCTTCCGAAGCAGGCATCTCAGCATCGGAAAGGCTCTGCAGTTCCAAATTTTCCGGAATTACCAGAGATGCATCTGCTGCTGCAAAATCCTTTTCATTCATCAGGGAAATTTCCTGCCGTTCTGTCTTCGCAGCGGTATCTGCCTCAGTCAGCGCCGTTTCGTCAATATTTTCGGTTTCCTCATTTTCGCAGGCAGTTTCTGTGTTTTCAGCGTCATCCTTGTCTGGAATAAGTTCCTGTTCATTTTCTTCAACCTGCTGTTCTGTATTTACATCATTTCCTGTTTCTGCAAAAGCCGCTGCTGGTGTGCCAATAGCTAAAATACAGGCTAAGGCAATCGGAAAAAGTCTTTTTTTTATAATCTCACCGCTGTAAATGCAATTATGCTGCCAATGTCTATAATGATGTTCGCCGCACCGTCTGCCAAATTACTTTTTGGGCAATACAAATTCTACGCTCTTAGATGCGGCAGAACTATTGTTAACATATTTCATTCTGACATAAATTTTGAGGTTTTCCGTTGCGCTGGCATAGGAGGACAGGTCGATAGGATTGCTGTTCGGAATGTTTATCCAAGTCCCATTATCGCCTATTTTATACTGCATTTTATAAGTAACGCCAGATAAAGTCGATGTTGCCGCATCAAATGTTACTGTGGCAGGTGCAGCTGCCCGCTTATAAACTCGATAGTTTTTTACTCTGCTGGAAGGTTTATCCTCAGTTCCCTGGTATCTGACCCAGACATAACTGTTCGATGTCAATTCGTCAATGTAGGAACTTAAATCTACATAATCTCCGGTTACCGGCATATATTCATTTCCTGTACTGTATTCCATGGTAGGCTTTACAAGAGTAAGGCATTCTGTTGACTGGTTATATGACACTGTTGGTGCCCCGCCTCTGGCAGGAACCTGAATAAAAGTATTGAGCGAAGCAAAAGCCGTGGGTGTGGATTTATTGCGGAAATATGCTTTTGCAGAATCATTCAGGGGCACAAATCCACCTGTGCAATCCTTCCATGTCTTGCCGCTGTCAGTAGAGTACTGCTGATTGTCCTGCACTCCAATCGCGCAGGCTTTATCTTCATACCCTGCAACATTGTACTTTACAGCAATGCCTGTGGGGGCTGCGGAACGGGCAGGCAAGGCAAACAGTTTTCCGGCGGACGGCGGGGTTGTACTGGTGCCTTTTTCCCGAATATACAGATCAGCTTCTTTTTCGCCCAAAGCCCATGAAACAGGGAAAACTCCATTATTCACAGTTATCGCTCTCCACGATGCTGTTTTCCCTATACGGTATTCATAGTTTTTGCCTGTTTCAAAACCCACAAGCTGCTCATTCAAATAGTCAATAGTTACATTTTGGCAGCCTTCAACTCTTTTGGGGACAAAAAATTTCACCGGCAAAGAGTGTGCACACTGAGATACAGAAGCTTCTTTCCTTACAAGGATTGTATTATCCCTGTCCTCAAATATTGCATGATCAATAGAATATTCCTTATTTGCAAAAGCTTTCCATTCTGTTTCAATGTCACCCGCAATGATTTTATAATGGAAAAAGCTTGCTTCAGGCATCGTAAATACGCAGGTGTTTTCATTAAATGCTATGGGCCTCATATCTATCCTGTAATATATCTGGATATTCCTGCATTCCTGGCTTGCCGGCTGTGTGTCTGTTGCTTTATTCCGAATCCGGAGCCTGCTCCAATAGCCCTTTGGAATCGAATTGATCATTTCTGTAAGATTTCCAGTCTGCATTATTTCCTCTGGAAAATCAGCGAACTCTGTTCCATCCCCCAATATATATTCGACATCAGAAGTAGGGCATGGCAACAGCAATTCGTGCATTTTATCATAAGTAAACTTTGGTGCCGCCGGTCTTGGCGGAAGCACAATCCCTTTACTCTGGGTATTTTCACCCTTATATCTTACATAGATTGTTGTTTTTTCGCTGTAAGGAATATCTACTAAGAATTGCCCATCGGGGCAGTCTGTCCATTCCTGTGCGCCCTCCAGCCGGTACTCCATCGCGCTGGTAACTCCTGTAATCACATACTGGTCGGGTGTGGCTTTATCGAATGTATATTTCGGTGTTGTCGGTGCTGCGCCTGCATCAGCACTTTCTCCCCAGTTTACAGTCAGCCTTCTGTAATATATTTCCGGATAATAGTTATTGCCATCTGCATGGTATGGTCTGTACACAAACTCAAAAACTGTCTGTTTTACATCCTGATCTCTTGGCGTAAGGATGTAGTCAATCTTAAATGATGTAGCGGCCCCGTTTCCGTTTGTTGTAGCATCATAAATACCACTGGCAGTCATGTGAACATCACCTGATGCAGTCTGTTCCTGATAAGCCAAGTGTGTACCAATATACTGCATTGTGATGCGGATGGTATCCCTGTCAAACACAGTTTTCGCCTCCGCGCTGGCATCAGATGCAATGTGTAGATCCTGCCCACAATTTTTTATTATTTCCTCTCTGTCTAATCCGTTAACTTTCCCTCTAACCTGAGTTATGTATAATTCGGTTACAGGCATAGAGACACCTCTTGCAGAAATCTCCCCCTGCAAATCTATGTCTTCTTGATTTTCTCCTGTATCAATATTTGCATCTTCATCGGATACATTTTCTTCACCAGAGACAATATCTTCGGTATCGACTATATTTGTGCCGGAAATTCCTTCATCGATTTCAGTATTGTCATTCTCGGATATAATGTCTTTATCTTCACCTAAGAAAATATCTGTTCCATCTGCGGTTTCGTTTTCTGACATACCACTTTCTTGCAACGCTTTCTCAATTTCTGCATTTAAGTCGACCTGAACGATTTCTGTTCCTGAAACATCGGGCAATCCTTCCGTATCTTTTGCCAATGCTACAGAAGGTATCAGCAACATGAAACTTAATACAAAAGCCATTGCCTTTTTCCAAAGCCTTAATTTTTTATTTATCATATTTTGTCACTCCCTATCAATAGTTCTGAAGTCCCTTCTAGTTCTTTTATCAGTACATCCTTTGTTTCATCCCGCAAAGCTGGATTCTCATATATGCTTTCGAAAACTGCAAACCATGTCACATCTGTTTTTGCAGCCCACGCCATCAGGCTTTTTTCACGCAACATCATACCTTTTTCAGAAATATCTTTTCCCATGCTCCACTGAATATAGTCCATGCCATGTGTTGCACAGTATTCTTCCTCTAATTTTCTATGCAAGCTCCAATGAATATCTGATTTTTGGCTCCATGTAAGCACTTCAGCCCTAGCTAATTCATCTAGCATGCCATATTTATGGATATAACTATTCCCTCCGACACGTTTGCTAATCGCTTCAATCTTTTCAGCCTTTGTCATCTTGTCATAACCCATTGCGCGATAATGAAGTTCACTCTCTTTTCTAAGTTCATAGCCGGGAACTTTCTCCTTGAATATATTTCGCCTATCCGACTCTATTTCTAGGTACGAATCATAGTCGCTATATCCCATATTTCCTACGAAACCAAATTCTTCATCATAGGCATCAATAATAGACTTATACACCTCCTCACTGCTTTTCCCGGTGAAGTCCATCTCATTGATTTTCTGATGTACGTTCTCCAGCCTTTGTGCCAGCGGGTTCCCGCTGATTTCCATAGTATCCTGCCTAGGCGGCCTGACCTCTGCCATTTTCATCGCAAAGGATTGTTTCAGCTGCTTATCTGTTACTTTTGCTGTCTGCCTTGCGCCGTATACCGGGCTTTTTGCCCCAATCCTAAAATCCATTCCTATTCCTCCCTCATGCTTAACATAACAGCCCCGATTTTGTTCGCACACAGCCCCTTTTCCTTCGGCAGGAATGTGGAAGGGGCAAATTATTAAGCATTGTCACTCCTCATCAATAGTTCCGAAGTTCCTTCCAGTTCTTTTATCAGTTCATTTTTTTCCTCATCACGCAAAGCTGGATTTTCCTGTATACTTTCGAAAACCGCCAGCCAAGTCACATCTGTTTTTGCAGCCCATGCCATAAAACTTTTTTCGCGCTGCTCCATACTTTCTCCAGAAACATCTTTTCCCATGCTCCACTGAATATAGTTCAATCCATGTGCCGCACAGTATTCTTTTTCTGACTTTTTGTACAGACTATAAGCTATCGTAGAGTTTTGATGTGATGTAATCACACCAGCACGTGTCAATTCGGCCAACATTACATATTTTTGGACATAGCCATTCCCCCCAACACGTTCATTTATCGCCGCAATTTTTTCGGACTTTGTCATTTTGTCATATCCCATTGCACAATAGTGAAGCTCTGTTTTATTTAGGATTTCGTAGTCAGGAATTTTTTCCTTGAACATATTTTGCCTGTCAGACTCTATTTCCATATAAGCGTCCCTATCTGTATAAACCAAGCCGTTCACAATCCCCAATTCCTCATCATAGGTGTCCAGAATGGTTCTATACACTTCCTCGCTGCTCTTCCCAGCAAAATCCATCTCGTTTATCTTCTGGTGTATGCCCTCCAACCGCTTCGCCAGCGGGCTGCCGCTGATTTCCACAGTATCCTGTCTGGGCGGCTTTACCTCTGCCATTTTCATCGCAAAGGATTGTTTCAACTGCTTATCTGTTACTTTTGCTGTCTGTCTTGCGCCATATACCGGGCTTTTTGCCCCAATCCTAAAATCCATTCCTATTCCTCCCTCATGCTTAACATAACAGCCCCGATTTTGTTCGCACACAGCCCCTTTTCCTTCGGCAGGAATGTGGAAGGGGCAATTATTTTGCCTCAGCACTTTGTTTTTGTACTGACAATTTGCGGTTTTCGTGCTATAATAATCAAATATATCCTGTTTGAAACAGATTTTTGTGTTGGTCGCACGAGCTCTGCATTTTCATCCAGGATATTTTTTCACCTCCAATCCGGCATTTTTGTTTTTCCGCATAAAATCTCCCCCTTTCAAGTTAATATTTATAAATATCACTTCAAAAGTGTATTTATCGAAGTTAATAGGTCAGTGAGGGCATTTTACCAATGTTGTTTCTCCTTTAAGAATATTATCAATTTGAGTCGTATTCGACATAGTATCAGCAGCAAAAGAAATAGTTCTGCAACCTAAAAGCATTGTGAAAACCAATGCAGAAGCTAAACCTTTATATATTTTTCTTATAAGAATCCCTTCTTAATAAAAAGTATAATTGGGATGCGCAAAGCAATTACAACATGGTTATTGCGCATCCCAATGTTTTTACATCTGGCTTTTATTTGGAAACTTCTTTAACGCCATAGAAGGTTTTGCATGAAAAGGATGCAAGGAAACAATGTAAGAAAAATTTTGCCGAAATAGACTGTTATCCATTTACTCCGTATTTTTTGAAATTAGCATCGTTTTCCATTCTGATCCGATCATAAATTTCCATCAATTCAGAACGGTCAGCATCGATTAAATCCATACGGCCTTGCCAATCTGTATACAGGAAATAAAAAGTTGGCAAATACAGATCCTCAGCTTTCCTATCTTTATTACCAATCCAGAAAATTTCTAGCCATTTTTCAAAGTTATCGAGTTTACAGATAACATCTTCCGAATGTTGGGACACATATACCACAGGATAATCGTGATTAGGATATTCCTTATCACAAAGAAATGCCCAATGGTCATTCGATATTTCCAAAGAATCCCCATATGTAAAGGGGACAAGCTGGCACAAAGAAATCATCCTATTTTCAGGGAAAAGATAACAGTCCTTGCCATGTTCTTTTTGCATAAGAACGGAAAGCGAGTTTTTTGTGGTTGTCAGGGAATCTACAAGCTTATCTCCTACGCCCATTAGCGGTTCTGCACCAAATAGATAGAAATCTCCGTTGCCATATTCCTTCAAAAAGGTTTTGTAGCTTTCTGGAAAAATTATCCCACAATTTTTCTCGGCAGAAAGAATCATTTCTTCTGTTGCACATGGGTTAGGGGTAGACGTTTCTACTAAACATTCCTCAACATCCAGTTTCTTCCTTTTCATTTCCTCAATGATTTTTCTTACATTTTCTATGGACATAACTACATCTCCAATCAAATTCCATATTCACCTAGTTCTGCAATAAACTTGGCCATAAATAAGTATATATCATCTCCTGTTTCTTCATATAAATCTCGATATATTCTTTCGGATTGTTGTTTTATAAACGAGCGACTATAAGTTTCTGCTTTGTCCCGCAATCCATATTTACTACTGTTAAAACGACCTGTAATTTTTATGTGGTCGGCCTGATCAATTATAATAGCAAACATATCATTTTCATTTAAGCCAAAATTTGCACTAAACTTTTTTGGCATAATGTGATGAGCAGGATGTAATATAGAGGATTCTTTTTTCAACTCCCTATATGTTTTAATACCATAGGTCATTGAATCGTGAACCTTATCACTGCCCTTAATTAGTCTTACGATCCCAGAAACAGATGGAACAAAAGGCAGTAGTACCGATGCACCATCAAAAATTACAAACATTCCATTCCAAACAGAAGGATTGTTGTAAAACTCAGAAGCGGAAATTACAAGGCAACCAATATCGAAAAGGGTTTCAACTACATGTGGTTGTATGCCATCTTCATCGGAAGAACCTTCCGCCGTGCTTTCGTCAATTACTTCGTTGTACTCAGAAATATCAACCAACCTAAAATTAGGATTTAGATTTTCCGCAAAAGATTTTTCAAGTTCATCACGATCTTGTCCAATGGGTAACACTACATTAGATATAATATCCCCTGTCGTAGTGTCTTCCAATGTGACCAGATATTTTTGCCCTGTTTCATTAAGCTGTCTGCTTAAATCGGATTCTTCACTTGCATTAGAAGATATATCTGTATTCTCTGCTGCAAATACAGGAAACTGCAGTGATGTAAAGCATATCATTAACGATAAGAAGAATGTGAGCATTCTTCTTCCCAAACCTTGTTTCATAGATATTCCTCCTCAATCATTGTAAAATCAACATTTGTAGCAATTTTATATAGCTTTCCCCTACAACTCATGATATACTTTTTTTATATCCTGTTTGAAACAGATTTTTGTGTTGGTCGCACGAGCTCTGCATTTTCATCCAGGATATTTTTTCACCTCCAATCCGGCATTTTTGTTTTTCCGCATAAAATCTCCCCCTTTCAAGTTAATATTTATAAATATCACTTCAAAAGTGTATTTATCGAAGTTAATAGGTCAGTGAGGGCATTTTACCAATGTTGTTTCTCCTATTACATCGCCCTTCCAAATCAATCCGCAGCCAGTGCATTTTTTCGCGTCATAATATGTTGTTTTGCAGGAACCATCACTGAATTTTTTGTGTTCTTCTAATTTGGTTGACACCGTTGTATGGGAATGCTTTGAGTCAGCCTCGTCCTGCATCATTGTCACATCTTCTTCAAATTCATGATAAATAATTTTGTATGTAGTATCTTCTGTGTCAACCGGAGTAAATTTTACAAATTTTTCTGGTGTTCCATTGTTTGCAGACGCAAAATCATCATCAAATAATGTGCCAATTTCTTTGACTTCCCTAATTTCTCCAGTCCTGACAACCTCAGCATTTTTGGAAAACAGTTGATTTACAGGGCCATCCGCAGCTTTTGCCACCACATTTCCAGACACCATGGAAAGCATTGCCAACGAAGCCACCGCAGCTTTACCCCAAATACCATTCTTTCCATTCTTCCACATAATTTCATCAAGCCTCCTCTGATGATATCTAAAGCTGTCCCCGTCAAAACCAAGGCGGAATAGTTTTTTTTCACCCGGCTCAGGGTCCTGCTCCAAAATTTTAAGTGTTAAAGCACAATATTTAGAACACTGTTTCTTGCTGAAACCTCTCGTCACTTCTTCATCACACGCCATTTCCTGCCACGCAGAAAGATTTTCTCTCAAAAAGCGGAACAGGGGGTTAAACCAGTTTGCCGCGCTCAGGATAATCACTAAAAACATTCTCAGCGTGTCCCTGTGTATCATATGATAGAACTCGTGCCGCAGTATAAATTCCTTTTCTTCGGCGTCAAATGCATTGACTAATCCGGAAGGGACGATAATGTACCTGTTTCTAAGCCCAATCGTGCATGGCGTATAGATACCGCAGCTGCCAATCAGCTTTACATTCGACACATTGGTTTCTTTTTTCAGCCTTTCAAAGCACAGGCCCCATTCGTCATCGTCCAGCTTAAATTCGCCTTCCCGCACCTTTTTATAGGATTTTTTATAGCTGTACAGATGGTATACAGAGAAAACCACCACGCCCAGCAGCCAGAACCAACTGATATGTTTTATGAAATCCAGTTCCCGCATAAATCCAACAGCATTTCCATACATGCTCCCGTCCTCAAAAACGAGGATATTATAATGCTGAAAAATAAACTCGCTCTTGTCAATGAACAGGGCGTCGATGAAATAAAACGGCAGTACAAAAGAGAATAACGCCGCTGTATTTATCACCACCATTGTTTTTGCGGACGTGAGCCGGAATGCCAGCTTTTCAAAGGGCAAAAAAATAGCGCAGAATACTACGCCGCTTATGGAGAGCAGCGCAACTGCAATAAAAACTCTGTCAATCATCAAATTCATTCAACCATTCTTTCAGTTCGTTTATCTTGTCCTTGCTTAACGATTTATTTCCAGAAAATGCGGCCAGGAATTTCTTCAGCGAACCACCGAATTTCTGATTGACAAATTTTTCCGCCTCCTGCCGGTTATATTCTTCCCTGCTGATTAACGGAAAATAACTTCTTTTGTAGCTTTTTTTAGTGGAAGACAAGTATCCCTTATCTTCCAGCCGTTTTAAGAATGAGGCAATCGCCTGATGCGACCATTCTTCCCCGTCTTCCTGTAATGCGGCTACAATGTCTGATATTGTAAGCAGTTCTCTCCTTTCCCATAGTTTTTCCATTACCTTCATTTCTGCCTGCGAAATCTTTTTTTGTTCTTCCATTGGCATACCTCCTTTACTGCTTTTCGCTTTAATTATATTACTGCATTAAGATTTAATTTGTCAATCATTTACATGTAAATTTTTACCACAATTTGCATTTTGACGATTATACTACCAATTTGTATCAAAACAAGGCAGATATTCATAATTATAATACCAACACTGTTTGCAAAATAAGGGTAAAATAATAAAGATGGAAGGAGGCAAGGGCAATGGGGGAATATCTGCATTACGAAGCATTTCTGAGAAACAGAATTACGGAACTTTGCGAAAAAAATAAAATTTCCGAACATTATCTGAGCCTTGCTTTAGATAGTGTCTACACAAGGTGAATGGATTGTGATAAAATGGAAGCATCTTAAAGGACAGGAGAGAAAAAGATGGATGCTTCCTATCACCGACACGACATAAGTGACAAAGTATGGGCGCTACTGGAACCACATCTGCCGGGACAGCGCGGCCAG
>CAJTKM010000045.1 GCA_910576545.1 Lachnospiraceae bacterium | reverse complement strand
ACTTTTGTCTTCTTAAACATAAAAAGACCTCCCTATAGATTATTTGGTGATACTGCATCAGCAGTTCTCCAAGAATAACTATAAGGAGATTTATAGTGAAATCAAATATGTGTGCTGCCACAATATGTTGTGGTGGCTCTGAAGGTGGAAAATACCATTTCCGGGTGGCTCTGAAGCGGGAAACTGGTGGCTTCCAAGGGGGATAATATTCACATCTTATTCAGAGAACAGAAATGTAGTGCTGAATATGGCGAATTTTTATTTGGGAAATATTGACTTGAGCGGAGCTTATTTGGGTAATACCGTTTTGGTAGGAGCCAATATAGCAAGAGCCGATATAGCAGGAGCCGATATGAGAGGAGCCCATTTGACAGGAGCCAATTTGACAGGAGCCGATTTGACGAGAGTCAATTTGAAAGGAGCCAATTTGGCAATAGCTAATTTGACAAGAGCCAATTTGACGAGAGTCTATTTGGCAGAAGCCGATATGGAAGGAGCCGATTTGACAAGAGCCGATTTGGCAAGAGCCAATTTAGCAGGAGCCAATTTGGCAATAGCTAATTTGACAAGAGCCAATTTAGCAGGAGCCAATTTGACGAGAGCCAATTTGCCAAGAGCCGATTTGACAGGAGCCAATTTGAAAGGAGCCAATTTGACAAGAGCCAATTTAGCAGGAGCCAATTTGACAAGAGCCAATTTAGCAGGAGCCAATTTGACAGGAGTCAATTTGGAAGAAGTCAATTTGGAAGGAGCCAACTTGGAAGGAACCATTTTACACAGAAATAATTTATGAAAAGTAAGCGGTTTCGGAGTCCAAGAGAGCCATGGGAGTCCGGTTTTGTCGGCTCCCTTGGCCTTTTGGGAATATGCGCCCACCGGGATACAGGCGGGGTATCGGACTGGCGGCCTATGTGATTCTGGGCATCAATGCCGAAGGCCGGAAAACGGTATTGACGGTCAGCATTGGCAAAGAGCAAAGTTCGAAATACTGGCTGTCCGTATTGAATGAATTGAAAAACCGCGGTAGAACATTTTGAGCCTTTGCGCGTGTAACAGAAAATCGGAAAAGATTACAATTACGGGCATTCATAAAGAGTATACTAGTCCAAAACCGTCCGAAAAGAGACTATTTCAATTTTTGTGTAAACTCGAAAAACTGATATAAGATTTATAGTGTAGTTACAAGCGGGCAGAGCAGGTTTTCTGTTTCTGCCCTTGTTTGTATTATACAGGGAATTTTATCCCTGTCAATGCAGCTTCTTAAAAATCCCTTTACAACCATGAAGTATGCAGTAAACCAGAAGAAAAAAATAATTAACCTTGTTACGAAATAGATTTGATGTATTCTATTTCCTAATCAAAAAAGAACTCCTCGCTGCCGCAAGTGACAGTGAGGAGTTTTGTGTGATTTATGTAAAAACAAGCACTTAATCATGAATATGTTTTAATAATTTCTTCTGCAACAATTCGCTTTGAAATGCATCGATCCATTGCCTGTTTTTCTATGTAACGATGTGCCTCCGGTTCGTCCAATTTGAGTTCGCGGATAAGTATCCATTTTGCTCGGTTGACGATACGGATTTCTTCCATTTTTTCTTCAATGGACAGTGTTTTCTTTTCGGTCTTTCTGAGTTTTTCCCGTGCGCTTGAAAGCCAGCTGAGAGCAATTGTCATTGTCGGCTTTGAGGTTGGCTTTGGAAGCACAAACACACCGTGCTCGGCGACCTTGTCGTAGATTTCTGCTTGAAGTTCCGTGCGTACCATTAGAAGCACAACACTCTCTTTTGAATCCGCTGTGTCGATTGCAAATCGTGTGCCTACATCATCGGGGAGCGGTGAGTTAATGATAACATAATCAAAAGCACGTTCGGCGAGTGCGTGTTTTGCGGCACTGATATTTGATACAAAATGAGTTGGCGAATACTTTGAATTAGGGAGCAGAGCAGAGAGTGCATCATTAAAGCTTTCTGCCGCCGAAACGATCAGAACGCTATAAACTCGTTCTTTCAGACTCATTTTTGCTCCCCTCCTTTTTGGGCTGCTATTCAGCTTTATTTTTTACAGTAGATATCTAAAATTGCTGCAGGTATGTGTTCCTTAATAAAATCACTTGTCGCAGCTGCCTTGCAAGCATCGCATAAACTTGAAGGTAGTTTCTTAAATTTTGCTAAAGTCTCAGCATCGGCTTTGTGCAGGTTAATATTGGCGGCTTCGGGCAAGTCAAGCTTATTTTCAAGTCCGTTCAGTGCAGCATAAATAATAAGTGTAAATGCAAGATACGGATTTGCCATCGGGTCCGGTGACCGAAGTTCTGCGCGTCGGTATTCACCGACTGCTGCAGGAACACGGACAAGCTGGGAACGGTTTTCACTTGACCAGGAAACGTAGCCGGGAGCTTTATCCATTCCAAAGCGCTTATAGGAATCCTCTGTGGGGTTAAGAAATACAGTCATATCCGTAACCTTATCAAGAACGCCGGCGATCATATAGCGAAGGTTTTCCGAATTGTCGCTCGGTTTGACAGAAACATTGATATGAAATCCGTTGCCGGGTTCATTTTCAAGAGGCTTCGGACTGAAATCCACAAAAACACCGTTGCGGTGAGCAACTATTTTTACAATTGTCTGGAAAGTCATTGTGTTATCAGCCGCAGTAAGAGGATCGGAGTAGCAGAAGTCGATCTCATTCTGCCCGGGACCTTCTTCGTGATGTGAGCTTTCAGGTCGGATGCCCATTTGTTCCAAAGTAAGACAGATTTCGCGGCGAATATTTTCGCCCCTGTCTTCAGGTGCAAGGTCCATATATCCTGCATCATCGTAAGGGATTTTTGTAGGTTTATTCTTTTCATCAAGCTCAAACAGATAAAACTCCTGCTCGGCACCGAAGGCAAAAGCATAGCCCGCTTTTTGGGCTTTCTCTACTGCCTTTTTCAGCAGACTTCGAGTATCACATTCAAACGGTGTCCCGTCAGGATAGGAGATGCTGGTAAACATACGTACAACCTTGCCGTGCTCGGGTCTCCACGGTAAAAGCATAAGTGTTTCCGGATCCGGGTGGAGCAAGAGATCGGAGTGCGTTTCATCTCCAAAACCTGCGATTGCCGAAGCGTCGAAGGCGATGCCGTATTCAAAAGCGCGAGGCAGCTCCTCAGGCATAATTGAGATGTTTTTTTGTTTTCCAAAGACATCACAAAAGGCAAGACGAATAAATTTCACATCTTCCTCTTGGACGTACTGCATTACCTCTTCCTTTGAATACTTCATATTATCCTACCTACTTTCTTTTAATTTGCCACATACATTTGCTTGTATGGATTCTTGCTGTCGGGTGTAACGACAGTAAAGGGCGAGGCTAATACCTCGTTCATATCGTAACCGAATAAATCACAGTATTCGATGACATATGTTTTTAATTCTTTCATATCCGATTCCTCGGCAGGGCGAGCTGTTACCTGACTTGGAAATTTCACGTCCTTACATTCGCTTCTGAGGAACATTTTACCGCCATGCATTCCCGTGCAGGGAAAGAACCCAACGATTTTTTTATCCTTTGCCTCAAGGCCGAGAACAATAATAACACCGCCTGCCTGATATTCGCCAAGAAAACTGCCGGCAGTTCCGCCAATCACCATAACGGGAGCCTTTTCCTTGTAGGCTTTCATATGGATGCCTGCTCGGTAGCCTGCATTACCTTTGACAAAAATCTTGCCGCCGCGCATAGCATAACCCGCTGCATCGCCGATATTGCCATGAATAATAATTTTACCCTCGTTCATCGTATCACCCACGGCATCCTGCGCGTTTGCATTTACGATAATGGTCGATCCATTGAGATAAGCACCGAGAGCATTGCCGGGTACTCCGTTAATTGTGATGTTCTTATCAGACATACCGGCGGCAATGAAGCGTTGACCGCAGCATTCTTCAAGCGTAATATCAGTGGCATTCTTTCGCAAAGCTTCGTTTAGAGCTTTGTAATCCAGACTCTTAACATTCAATAACATAATATTATACCACACTTCCAAATTTTTTTCTACGATTTTCAGGAGAAAATGCGATTGAAGTCGCAATTTTTTTCATTGTGTCAAAATCAATCGTGTCAAGAGGTGTCCTTTCACGGATGAGAGAGGTATAGATTCCGGCACGTTCGGTCTTGCCAATCAGGATAAATCCTTTTAACAATCCATCCTTTGTAAACAGTCTTTTTAATGTACTGTCGCTCTTTTCTTCATACATTTCGCCCACGTAAGTTCCGGCCGTCATAATGTGCAGATCGAAGAACCCGATGGAGTTCATCGGAATGGCTTTGCCAAAAACTTCATTACCTCCTGCCATGTTTACACCGGCAGTATGCCCCTGCATATAGGCATTTGGCAGAAGAGCGAGAACCCTTTTTTGTCCCAGGGATATATCATTTCCTTCGGTACAGTCACCTGCGGCATAGATGCTTTCAAGGGAGGTCTCCATGCGGTCATTCACAAGTATGCCACGGTTTACTTCGCCGCCGATATCTTTGACAAGAGTTGTATTTGCACGGACGCCAACAGCAAGAACGAGCGTGTCAAACTCTACGGTTTTTCCGCTTTTCATTTGAGCAAAATTGTTATCAAAGCGGACAGCGGTATCCCCAAGCAAAAAACGAATACCGTTTGCCTCTAAATGTCTTTGCACAATAGTGGCGCAGTCGGTGTCAAGAATACTGGAAAGTACACGGTCGGCAAGATCACAAACCGTAATACTTTCCACACGATCGTGAAGACCTTCGGCACACTTAAGTCCGATAAGACCGGCACCGACGATCAATACATTGCTATCTTTGTCGATTGCTTTTTCAAGTGCAAAGGTATCGTCCAGTGTCATAAAGCCGAACTTTTTCTCTACCGTATCAAGTCCTTCAATCGGTGGAACGAAAGGGGACGAGCCGGTAGCAACACAGATTTCTGTATAAGGCAGCTTGGTATCATCATCTAACACAATCTTTTTTGAATACGCATCAATGCGGATAACTTTCTTGCCGTAGAACACATCACAGTTCATCTTGTCATAAAAATCGGCACTGCGATAATTCATTCGTTCGGGATCGGTTTTGTTTTCCAGATAATACGAGATGAGAGGGCGGCAATAAACAGGATGGTTTTCTTCGGAAATTACTGTGATTTTGCCGTCTTTATCTATACTGCGGATGCCTTCAATACAACCGGCAGCAGCTACACCATTACCTATAATAATATACTGTTTCATTCGTCCTCACCTCGCTCTTCGTAAACGATTGCTCTGTTGGGGCATCCTTTGACGCAAGCCGGCTCTCCACAGGTGTTTTGCAAGCATAATTCACATTTTTGCATTACACCGCTTTCATCGGGAGAGAGTGAGCCAAAAGGACACACCAATACACAAGTAAGGCAACCGACACATTTGTTTTTGTCAATACGCACTACGCCATCTGTTTTTGAGATTGCACCGGCAATGCAGCTTTTTACACAGATGGGATCGGTGCAGTGGCGGCAGGATACAGCATAAGATATTTTATCGTTTCCCTCAATATGGATACGGGGATAAATCGGTTTGCCTTTGAGTGCCGTAGCCATATCGGTTATACCGGAATTGGCAAAGGCACAATTATATTCACACAAATGACAGCCAAGGCACCACTCTTCATTTACATATACTCGTTTCACTGTTTATCATTCCTCCGTTTCGGGGCAGGTTCGTCCTTTCTTAACAGAGAAAGATTTACCTTGCTGATAATTGGCATTAACATTGTTGCAATTACGATTCCGGCAGCTCCTTGAATGGCATTTCCGGGTATGGCTCCTGCTGCCACCAAACCATAACCCAGAATTGTTGCTTCAAACGCAAAATAGCCCGAAATCATAAGTATTTCAGATATGATTCCGGCAAAAACAAATTTCAACATTTGTTTTTGGGGATATACTCGTATAATCAGTCCTGTTATTACAGCCATAAGTGCTTTTAATATAAAGGTTGCCGGTGCAAAAGCAACATATCCGCCAAGCAGATCGGCAAGTGCAGAACCGAGGCCTGCTGCAAGTCCACCGTATAATGGACCGAGCACTACACCCGATAAAAGTACAATAGAATCACCAAGGTTAATATATCCACCTGTAGCGGGAATCGGAATTTTTATAACCATTGTTGCAACACATGCCATTGAAGCCATTAACGCGGCAATGACAAGTTTTAATGTTTTACTCATAATATTTCCTCACTCTCCGGCATGTGAAATACCTAAAATATCAAGTTCCCTATCCGTAAGTCCGACTCCACGAAGCATCAGGCGGTTGCCGCGAAGAGCCTCGATGGAGTTGATACCCATTCCGCCCATCAACTCCTTGATTTCGTGCCGCCAAGCGTTCATCAAATTGATAAGACGTTCGCTGCCCATATCGGGATTAAGACGCTTGACAAGCTCAGGACGCTGGGTTGCGATACCCCAGTTGCATTTACCGCTTTGGCAGGTACGGCAAAGATGACAACCGAGCGCAAGCAAGGCGGCTGTCGCAATATAGCAGGCATCGGCACCAAGCGCAATCGCCTTAACAACATCCGCCGCACTGCGGATACTGCCGCCGACAACAAGAGACACATTGTTTCGGATACCTTCATCGCGAAGTCTCTGATCCACAGCAGCCAAAGCAAGTTCAATCGGAATTCCGACATTGTCTCGGATACGGGTTGGTGCCGCACCTGTGCCGCCACGGAAACCGTCTATGGCAATAATATCCGCACCGCTTCTGGCAATACCGCTGGCGATTGCTGCAATGTTATGTACTGCGGCAACTTTTACGATAACCGGCTTTTTATATTCGGTAGCCTCTTTCAGCGAGAACACAAGCTGACGGAGATCTTCGATGGAATAAATATCGTGATGTGGAGCCGGAGAAATAGCGTCTGAGCCTTCGGGAATCATTCGGGTACGGGAAACGTCACCGATAATTTTCGCTCCCGGCAGATGACCGCCGATACCGGGCTTTGCCCCTTGTCCCATTTTGATTTCAATAGCGGCACCGGCTTTAAGGTAATCCTCGTGGACACCAAAACGTCCGCTCGCTACCTGAACAATAGTGTTTTCACCGTAAACATAGAAATCCTCGTGCAGACCACCTTCGCCTGTGTTGTAAAGAATACCAAGCTCGGTGGCTGCACGGGCAAGCGAGGCGTGGGCATTGTAACTGATAGAGCCGTAACTCATAGCTGAAAACATCACCGGCATAGAAAGTTCAATCTGTGGAGGCAATTCACATTTTATATTCCCGTTTTCGTCACGCTCAATCTTTTCGGGCTTTTTACCCAAAAACACACGGGTTTCCATCGGTTCACGTAACGGGTCAATCGGCGGGTTGGTTACCTGCGAGGCATTGATAAGGATCTTATCCCAATATACCGGCAACGGTTTTGGATTACCCATAGAAGAGAGCAGTACACCGCCGCTGTTAGCCTGTTTATAGATTTCTTTAATGGTATCATTCTGCCAGTTACCGTTTTCACGGAGAACACAGTCGCTTTTTACAATTTTCAGTGCTCTTGTCGGGCAAAGAGATACACAACGCTGACAGTTTACACATTTGGTTTCGTCAGCCATCATCACACCTTTCTCCGTATTAAAGGAGTGAGCTTCATTTGCACATTGTCTTTCGCATACACGGCAGGCGATGCAACGATCTGTGTTTCTGATTACTTCAAATTCCGGATAGATAAATTCTACACTCATTTAATATGCACCGTCCTTTACCTTAACAATTACCGGCTCTCCGCCGGCAGGTGCCCAAATATTTTCGGCATTTGGTTCCATCGTGCGGATTGCCGCTTCCTCGCTTGCAATATAAACCTTGTCATCCTTTTCGCCTACAACCATAGACCGAAGCTTCAAGCGGTCATTCAAAGCCATAAGTCCTCCGTTAAAGCCAAGGACGATGGAAAACGGTCCGGTAATGAGCAAACTTGGAAATACGGTACGCAGGAAAGTATGTTTTTCCTTATCCGCTAAATCCGTCTTACCTGCAATGGTGCTCCAGAATGGTGCAGCAATAACGCTTGCAGCTTCACCGAGCGTAAGCCCCTGTACGCGGATCAGATAATCCATAATATAGGTAATAACTTAGGTATCGGTCTGCAGGGTACATTTATAGCCAAACATCTCAATAAAACGGCGGTTGGCATCATACGAAGAAATCTCACCGTTATGTACGATGGACCAGTCGAGCAGAGTAAACGGATGAGCGCCGCCCCACCAGCCGGGCGTGTTGGTTGGATAGCGACCGTGTGCTGTCCAGGAATATCCTTCATATTCTTCTAATTTGTAAAATACACCAACATCCTCCGGAAAGCCGACTGCTTTGAAGGTACCCATATTTTTACCACTGGAAAAGACATAGGCACCCTTCATTTCGGTGTTGATCTTCATTACCGTGCGGGCAACGAACTCCTTTTCATCAAGCTGCATCGAAGCAAGCAGGGATTTCAGAGGAGCAACAAAGTATCTCCATATAATCGGCTCGTCCGTGATCGCAGGAATGGTGCGTGTAGGAATGATCTCGCTTTTTACAATTTCAAAACGTTCCTTTAAGAATACTTCGCAGTCCTTGCGGGTTGCACGGGAGTCGAAAAACATATGTAACGCATAAAATTCTTTATATTCAGGATAGATGCCATAACCGGCAAAACCACCGCCAAGTCCGTTGGAACGGTCGTGCATCGGCTTCATAGCATTGGTAATCATCTCACCGGACATTCGGTTGCCTTCTTTAGAAATAACAGCTGCGATTGCACATCCGGATGGGATTCGTACTTGGCCTTCTACTTTCATATCGGTTCCTTTCCTTTCGGAGAATAATAAACAGAAAAGGCGCTCATTTCGATACAGAATGTGTTCTGTACAGAAATGAACGCCTTTTCTCATTTTGAAGTATTATACACCATAATCTTCGTTTTGTCAAGGGGGATGAGTGAAATTTCTGAATTTCTACGAGATTTGTGCAAAAAAGTTTCAAAAAAGGGGTTGACAAATGAGTTTTGCTGGTGTATAATATCATGCGTAAAGGCAAGGGTGTCTTTGGGTGTAAGTGCTCAAAGACGCTATTTTACTTTTAGGAATCCAAAAACAATTTTATATATGAAGAAGGCAATGACGTCTTTAATGTTGTAGGGGATGCCCCTACCGTTAAAGGCGTCTTTTCTTTTTTCATAAAGGAGGAAACCGTATGTCGTATGTAGATGAAGTAATCGGGTGAGTCGTAAAAGAAAATCCCAATGAGCCGGAATTCCATCAGGCAGTCAAGGAAGTTCTTGATTCTCTCCGTCCGGTTGTTGATGCCAATGAGCCAGAGTTCCGACGCGATGCGCTGCTGGAACGTCTGGTCAATCCGGAACGGCAGATCAAGTTCCGTGTGCCGTGGATCGATGATAACGGTCAGGTTCACGTCAATACCGGATACCGCGTTCAGTTCAACAGTGCAATCGATCCGTATAAGGGCGGTCTCAGACTTCATCCCTCCGTTAACCTTGGTATTATCAAGTTCCTCGGTTTCGAGCAGATCTTCAAGAATTCACTGACCGGTCTTCCCATTGGCGGCGGTAAGGGTGGCTCGGATTTCGATCCTAAAGGTAAATCCGACCGTGAAATTAAGGCGTTCTGCCAAAGTTTCATGAGTGAGCTTTGCAAGTATATCGGAACGGATACCGACGTTCCCGCAGGCGATATTGGTACAGGTGCTCGTGAGATTGGCTATATGTTTGGTCAGTATAAGAAGCTTCGCGGTTTATTTGAAGGCGTGTTAACCGGTAAGGGCTTATCCTACGGCGGCTCTCTTGCCAGGACAGAAGCCACGGGTTACGTTTGCTCTATATTGTAGAAGAAATGCTGAAATGCCACGGTGCGACCATCGAAGGCAAGACTATTACCGTTTCCGGTGCCGGTAATGTTGCGATCTATGCGATCGAAAAAGCACAGCAGCTCGGCGCAAAGGTTGTGACCTGCTCTGATTCTACCGGTTGGGTTTACGACCCCGATGGTATTGATGTGGAGGCTCTTAAAGAAATTAAAGAGGTTAAACGTCAGCGACTCACCGAGTATAAGAACTACAGACCGAATGCCCAGTACCACGAGGGCAAGGGCGTATGGAGCATTAAGAGCGATATTGCACTTCCTTGTGCTACCCAAAACGAGCTCGGAATCGAGGATGCGAAAACCTTGGTCGCAAACGGCGTAATTGCTGTTGCAGAAGGCGCAAATATGCCGACCACCGCAGAAGCAACCGATTACTTCCAGGCAAACGGTGTATTCTTCCTTCCCGGCAAGGCAGCCAATGCAGGTGGCGTAGCTACCTCTGCTCTTGAGATGTCTCAGAACAGCGAAAGACTTCACTGGTCCTTTGAAAAGGTCGATGCTAAACTCAAGGGTATTATGGTAGATCTGTACCACAATATTGACGAGGCGGCAAAGAAATACGGTTTTGAAGGAAACTTCGTTGTCGGTGCCAATATCGCCGGCTTTGAAAAGGTCGTAGATGCCATGAATGCACAGGGCATTGTCTGATGCCATAACAATTTCATACAATAAAGGCAAAGGCGTCTTTAATGTTTCCCGCATTAGAGGTGCCTTTATCTATTTTTTATATTTCGACTAATATGCAAAGGAGAATATATCATGGGAACTGTAACAGATTATTTTGGAAGCTTGGTCTTTGATGACAGAGTAATGAAAGCCACTTTGTCGGCGAAGGTGTATGCCTCGCTGAAAAAGACCATTGATGAAGGCACAGAACTGGATATCGGTGTTGCAAACGCAGTTGCTACCGCAATGAAGGATTGGGCGGTTTCCAAGGGCGCAACACATTATACCCATTGGTTCCAGCCGCTTACCGGCATCACAGCCGAGAAGCACGACAGTTTTATTACTCCATCTCCCGATGGCGGTGTCATTATGGAATTTTCCGGCAAAGAGCTTATTAAGAGTGAGCCGGATGCTTCTTCTTTCCCCAGCGGTGGTCTTCGTGCCACTTTTGAGGCAAGAGGTTATACCGCATGGGATCCCACATCTTATGCGTTTATTAAGGGAAAGACCTTGTGTATTCCTACTGCGTTTTGCTCTTACGGTGGTCATGCCCTTGACAAGAAGACACCGCTCTTACGTTCTATGGAGGCTCTTAATAAGCAGGCTCTTCGTATCCTCAGACTGTTCGGCAACGACAGCGTAAAGAGAGTCACCAGTTCTGTCGGTCCTGAGCAGGAATACTTCCTTATCACTAAGGAAATGTACGATCAGCGCCCTGACCTTCGCTTTACCGGACGCACTTTGTTTGGTGCAAAGCCTCCAAAGGGACAGGAAATGGATGACCATTACTTTGGTGTCATCAAGCCGAGAGTTGCCGCCTTTATGGAGGAACTCAATGACGAACTCTGGAAGTTGGGTATCTTGGCAAAGACGGAACACAACGAGGTTGCTCCGGCTCAGCATGAGTTGGCACCTATCTATACAACTACCAATATTGCAACCGACCACAACCAGCTTACGATGGAGGTCATGCAGAAGGTTGCGAGCCGACACGGTCTTGTATGCCTGCTTCACGAGAAGCCTTTCGCCGGTGTAAATGGCAGCGGTAAGCACAACAACTGGTCAATTGCCACCGATGCCGGTCAGAACCTGCTTTCTCCCGGTGCAACCCCTTATGAAAATGCACAGTTCCTGTTGTTCCTGTGCGCTGTAATCAAGGCAGTGGATGATTATCAGGATCTTCTCCGTATCTCTGTTGCGACTGCAGGCAACGATCACCGTCTCGGTGCAAATGAAGCTCCTCCTGCCGTAGTGTCGATCTTCCTGGGTGACGAACTGAACGCTGTGCTTGAGGCTATCGAGACCGATACGCCTTATAAGGGTGCTGAAAAGACCCAAATGAAGCTCGGGGTTGATGTGCTTCCTAAGTTCAACCGTGATACGACCGACCGTAACAGAACCTCTCCCTTTGCTTTTACCGGCAATAAGTTTGAGTTCCGTATGCTTGGCTCCTCCAACAGTATTGCCTGTGCAAATATTATGCTGAATACTGCAGTTGCAGAGTCCCTAAAAATTTACGCTGACAGATTGGAAGGCGTTGAAGATTTTGAAACTGCACTTCACGAGATGATTCAGAAAACCATTAAAGATCATAAGCATATCATCTTCAATGGCAACGGTTATGATGAGAGTTGGATCAAAGAAGCAACCGAAAAGCGCGGTCTTCTCAACTACCGCACGACTGCTGACTGTATGCCACATCTGCTTGATAAGAAGAATGTGGATATGCTTACCTCTCACGGTGTATTTACCGAAGCGGAACTAAAGTCCAGATATGAAATTATGCTGGAGAACTATTGTAAGACGATTATTATCGAAGCAAACACGATGGTTGACATGGCAAAAACACAGATTGCTCCGGCAATCGAATCTTATGCTGCTGATATAGCAAAGGCGGCTGCCGCTAAGAAATCGCTTGACTCCGCACTTACCTGCAGTTATGAAACCGGTGTTGTCCGAAAGCTTTCTGCTCTGACTGATCGCATTGCTTCTAAGGCAGAGGAATTGGAAACGGCACTTATCTCTTTGTGCGATGCTGAAGATATCGGAGCGGAGTCCATTATGATCCGTGACACGGTGCTTGGTCTGATGGGCGAGCTGAGAGTCGCCTGTGACGAAGCGGAAACTCTTACGGCAAAGACTTACTGGCCAATGCCTACCTACGCTGATCTGCTGTTCGGCATGAAATAAAGAAAGAAGATGATCCATTATGGCAATAGACCTCTTGCGAAAATAAGGGTCAGTGATAAAATAGGGGTATGAAATACGAAAAGATAGCAGAATATTCAAACGCAAAATTCCGGAGGATCACAGGGGTAAAGCGGGCAACATTTGACAAGATGGTAGAGATTTTACGGAAAGGATATGCGGAAAAGCACC
>CAJTKM010000044.1 GCA_910576545.1 Lachnospiraceae bacterium | reverse complement strand
CAAAGAGCAGCGCGACTATGATAAATATCTCTATAAACTGCGTCATTTGGTAGAAAACTGTTTCCTTACCCTGAAACGCTGGAGAGGGATTGCCACTCGTTATGCCAAGACTTCTGATGCCTTTATCGCTGCGGTACACGTCCGTTGTATCGCTATTTGGGCTGCTATCCGTGCTTAACACGTGTAGACACTATCTAAGCCGGTCTGCATTAGAATTCTTTTTTCAGCCGGATTTATGAACCAGCCGTTATTTACATACAAAACAGGGGAGAGGCGGCTGCCTCTCCCCATTTTTGTCCTGCTGCATTTCAGCGGCAGTCCCGTTTATTTGTATTTCGAATCACTTATTGATTATAAGTTCCTGCCCAATATAAATCAGGTTCGGGTTTTTAATGGTCTTTCTGTTTGCTTCGTAAATTTCATTCCATTTACTGCCGTTGCCAAGCTGTTCCTTCGCAATCTTCCAAAGCGTATCGCCGGCAATGACGCGGTACAGGTCTGTGATAACAGATGTGTCGGTTTCTTCCTTTTCAGCAGGAACAACAGTTTCCGCAGGTGTTACAGTTTCTGCGGGCTCTGCAGGAGCGGCAGGCTCAACGGGAGCAGCGGGCTCTGCAGGAGCAACGGGTTCTGCCGCAGCTTCGCCTGTGATTTTGATTCTGCCCTGAGGCTCTGCATATTCTTTGCCAATTACGCCGCCAAGGGAGTTTACATAGCTGATGAGTGCATCTGCATCAACAATTGCTGTGTCATGCACAAAAGAGCCCTGCGTCAGTGCATAGTATGTATCGCCGCCCTCAGCCTGGAAGCTGTTTACAACAACGGTATAGTCTGCTTTCGGATCGAAAGGCTTGCCGTTTACGCTTGTGATGGTAACGCGGCTGCCGGGCTCTGCTGGTGCGAAGTAGGTAGAATCGGGATACTGTTCGCCGTTCTTATACTCCACGGAGGTATCAACCGTGTATTCCGCGCCTGCAATCTGGGGGAAACCGCCGATTGCCGTCGGTGTGGAGAATGTGGATGCTTCCAGAACCTCAAGCAGCTGTTCGCCTGTGATGGTCACAAGCACGACCGTATTGCCATAAGGGAAAACGGTATACAGCGTATTCATGGAAATTTCACCGGCGGGAACGCTTGCGCGGATGCCGCCGCCGTTGGACAGCGCGATGTCAACGCTGATATCCATGCCCTGCTCCTTGACGTATTCCCGCGCTGCATACAGGTATGCATCGGAGGAGAAGTCGCCGAGGTTTGTTTCTTTTGTCCGGACACCGGGGTCTTTTTCGCCGTCAAGGTCAACTTCTGTCGTTGCGAAAATGCCTTCGTAAATTTCCTTTACTTCTGCCGCATCTGCCGCAACCATTTTCGTCAGTTCCTCGTCATATGCGAAAGTTTCCGCGAATTCTGCCGCGCTGATGAGCTTTGCGGTTTCTTCTTTGGTTTCCTTGTCAACGACAACTGTGCCGATGTTTGCCAGATAAGAGCCTGTGCTGACAATCATGGTTTCGCCGACCATCTGGCCTCCGTCCATCTCTGTGTGGCTGTGTCCGTCTACAATCAGGTCAATGCCTGTTACGGCAGCCGCCAAATCAGTGGACTGTCTGCCTGCGCTTTCCTCGTCTACGCCAAGATGGCAGAGGCAGATGATGTAGTCACAGCCTTCAGCTGTGAGCGCGTCCACCTGTGCCTGCGCTGCCGCGAACATTTCCTTTCCGTCCAAGAACTGCAGGTCCTTTACGGCACTAGGTGCGGATTTTGTCTGAGTTTCCGCTGTATCCAGACCGAAAATACCGATTTTCATGCCGCCTTTTTCCAGAATGGCAGATGCGCCGAAATAAGTGTCATTTGTGCCTTTTTTCAGTACATTAGCCGCCAGAATGGGGACGTTGCCAGCTTTCAGAACTGCCGCGATATCCTGCAATGCCTCAAAGCCGAAGTCAAATTCGTGGTTACCGAGAGAAATTGCGTCATACCCTGCTGTTACGAGATACTCCGCCGCTTTCAGACCTTTTTCATGGTTTACCAGTGTGGTGCCCTGAGAAAAGTCACCGGCATCCAACAGGATAACGTCCGCACCGAGTCCCTCATAATGGTCCTTCAGCGCTGCCACACCAGCAATACCAATCTGTTCTTCTGTTGTTTCATAATGCCCGTGCATATCGTTTGTGTGCAGAACAACCAGCTTTCCGTCCATATCGTCCGCCAGAACGGGAACAGACAGACCCATTACCATCGCCGCAGAAAGCAGCGCTGATAACACTTTTTTGCCATGTTTCATTTTTTTCCTCCTCCTTAATTCATATAGAAAGCGAGTGATGAAATACAGTTCAAGCATAGCATAAATTTCCAGGAAAAGAAACAGGATTTTTCCTTTTTTGCATCATTTTTTTGCAAAATTCGCAGTCTTCCGTTCTGTATTTGGGCAGGTCCCGCGAAAAATAAACGGGGGCATCTGCCTTGCAATCCTTTCCTGTTTCCTGTATAATTTTCCTGAATCTTAGGAGAGAATGGAGGGGCAATAGCCATGACGAAAAAAGATATTGCGGAGCTGAAACGCCGCCTGAAAAAAGAGGACTGCACATTTACGAAACTGCGCGGCTGTTATGTGGACAGCCAGAAAAACAGTATTTTACATATTGACGAAACCTTTCTGAATCTTGATGAGGAAGAATTTTTCAAATATCTGGAAATCGCAAAAAAAACGCTTTCCGGCACCATAGGCAACCAGCTTTTGGAGCTGTCCTTCCGGCCCGGGGAGGAGGGTACGGAAAAGCAGAATTTCCTGCTGGGTCTGCGGGACAGCAGGCTGAAATCAGATGGACTGCTGGAACGGTTTTATGAGCTGGTTATTGAGCAGTACGACTATGCCGGAAATTACCTGATACTGCTGTTTCATGATGCGTACGATGTCATTACCAAAACATCGGATAACGCCAAACTGGACGAATCAGAGGAAGTTTATGAGTATATTCTCTGCGCCATCTGTCCGGTTGAACTTTCCAAAGCCGCTCTGGGCTACCGCAAGGATGAAAACCGCATTGGTCCGCGCATCAGAGACTGGATTGTCATGCCGCCGGAAAACGGTTTTCTGTTCCCGGCATTTTCCAGTCGAAGCAGCGATATCCATGCCATTTGTTATTACACGAAGGATACAAAAGACGTACGAACAGGCTTTATAGAAGATGGGCTGGGCTGTGAGCCGCGCCGGACTGCCGCGCAGGAGAAAAAGGCTTTCCGATCGATTCTGGAAAGCGTCATTGCGCCGCAGATAGAAGAAGCGGAAGATGCCATACTTGATATCCAGCAGAACTTGAGCGATATGGTCGATGAGCATAAAACGGTGTTTGAAACAGAGCCGGTTCTGCTGACCTCCACAGCACTGCGCGAGGCCATTGCCGAAAGCGATTTGCAGCTGCCGGAGGAAGTTATTTCCAAGGTAGAGGCCGCCTGTGCGGAGGAATTTGGCGAACAGCTGCCGCTGGCGGAAAACCTGTTCGATGCAAAAACGCTTGCCGCACGCGCCGAGGCAAAACGGGGACAGGCATTGCAGAAGGAAGTGCTTGCTCTGCGGGAACAGCTTGCGGCGGAGGATTCTTCGGCGGGCAATACACCGGCAGGAGAGATTATAGTGAAGGTTTCCGGTGAAAAGGTGCCGGAGATTAAGACAGAGGTTATCAATGGACGGAAATGTCTGATAATTCCGCTGGAGGAAGATGAGCAGACGATTATCAACGGGAATGCGGCGGA
The DNA here is from genome assembly GCA_910576545.1 of Lachnospiraceae bacterium. Lineage (GTDB taxonomy): Bacteria > Bacillota > Clostridia > Lachnospirales > Anaerotignaceae > Anaerotignum_A. The sequence continues at coordinate 9,514 of CAJTKM010000044.1, read as the reverse complement.
ATTTTGAGCGTTTTTTACTTTTTTCTTACTGATTAGTTTTTTCCCTTGCTTCCTGATATGAAATATGGTAATGTGTAAACCAATTGGGGAATATACGGGGTTGTTTTTTTGCCCTACATATGGAAACATTCGCCAAATACATGAAGGGAAGGGGAAAGAAATGAAAAAGATGAAAAAAAGTTGGATTGTTTTACTACTTTGCATTCTTGGGTTCGGAGCGGCAAGACAACCGCTTTGCAGGCTCCGCGCAGAAGAAACTGTATCGGTACGCTTCGAAACCGATAACACGCTGCAAACGGAGAACTTTACACTGCCGCCGGAGCGGAATACAGAATTACAGGAAATTTTGGGCAGAAAGGCGTGGTTTTTCGGGACAGGCTTCAGCGATTTTTTTCTTGGGCAAAATGACGTAGACTTTGCCGAGGACGATTTGCTCACGCTATATTATGAGAAGGATTCCCTGTCAATATCCTCCAACGGTGTAATCCGTAGCATCCATAGGGATAAATATGCCTATCTTCGCCTTGCCGGAACGCAGAAGGACGGGCAGGAGGTATATGATGCGCTTTACACGCTTGTAGAACCTTATCTGGAAAAACGGTAACGATATATTTATATACAGAAAACAGCTGCAAAGCGAGTGAACCTCCGCCAGCTGTTTTTTGTTTGCCGGAAATCCTGCCGAAGCTGAAAAATTTTTTTGAAAATAAAAAAAAGTTTTGTTAGCACTCTTTACAAATGAGTGCTAACAATATATAATGTCATTGTCGATAACAAAACAACACGTTTTTGATAGATAGGAAAGGTGGAATGGTTTATGAATTTACAGAAATTTACGCAGAAATCGATAGAAGCCATTCAAAACGCGCAGTCTTACGCAGTAGAATACGGCAATCCGCAGATTGAACAGCAGCACCTGCTGGTGGCGTTTCTGCGGCAGGAGGAAGGGCTGATTCCCGGACTTCTGCAAAAAATGAATGTGAATGTCAACGGTTTTTTGCAGGCAGTGGAAAATGAAGTAAAAAAACTGCCGCGTGTCAGCGGCGGCGGGCAGACGTATGTTGCGTCTGATTTGGAAAAAACGCTTGTCGCGGCGGAACGGCTTGCGGGAAACATGACGGATGAATATGTTTCTGTGGAGCATATTTTTATGGCAATGGTGAACGAACCGAACCGCGCGCTGAAGGAGATTTTCCGGCAGTACGGCGTTACGAAAGAAGGCTTTATGAAGGCTCTGGCGGAGGTGCGCGGCAATGCCCGTGTAACAAGCGATTCCCCCGAAGCAACGTACGATGCGCTGAAAAAATACGGTACAGATCTGGTGGAAAAGGCGCGGAGCAAGAAGCTTGACCCTGTTATCGGGCGGGACGATGAGATTCGGAACGTGATACGCATACTTTCCCGCAAAACGAAAAACAACCCCGTTTTGATTGGTGAGCCGGGCGTAGGCAAAACTGCCATCGCGGAGGGGCTGGCACAGCGTATCGTGAAAGAGGACGTGCCGAACAGCCTGAAAGACAAAACGATTTTTTCGCTGGATATGGGCGCGCTGATTGCCGGGGCGAAATTCCGCGGGGAATTTGAAGAACGGCTGAAAGCTGTGCTGAACGAGGTGAAAAAGAGCGAAGGCAGAATCATACTGTTTATAGACGAGCTGCATACCATTGTTGGCGCGGGCAAAAGCGATGGCGCGATGGACGCGGGCAATCTGCTCAAGCCCATGCTGGCGCGGGGCGAACTGCACTGCATCGGCGCGACAACGCTGAACGAATACAAACAGTATATTGAAAAAGACCCTGCGCTGGAACGCCGGTTCCAGCCTGTGCTGGTGCAGGAGCCAACGGTGGAAGATACTATTGCCATACTGCGCGGCCTGAAAGAGCGGTATGAGGTTTACCATGGCGTAAAAATACAGGACCAGGCGATTATAGCGGCGGCAACGCTTTCCAACCGCTATATTTCCGACCGTTTCCTGCCGGATAAGGCGATTGACCTTGTGGACGAAGCCTGTGCCATGATACGGACGGAGATGGACTCCATGCCGACAGAGCTGGACGTGATACAGCGGAAAATCATACAGCATGAAATTGAGGAAGCCGCCCTGAAAAAAGAGGATGACAAGTTATCTAAGGAACATTTGCAGGAGATACAGAAAGAGCTTGCGGAAATGCGCGAAAACTTTGCGGCATTGCAGGCGAAATGGCAGAATGAAAAGGACGCGATTGGCGTTGTGCAGAAACTGCGCGAGGAAATCGAGGACGTCAATGCCGAAATCGAGGCGGCAGAACGGAAATATGACCTCAACCGTGCGGCGGAACTGAAATACGGCAGACTGCCGGAATTGCAGAAAAAGCTGGCGGAACAGGAACGCATTGCAGAGGAAAACAGCGAACGCAGCACGCTCCTGCGGGACAAGGTGACAGATGAGGAAATTGCCCGCATCATTGAACGTTGGACGGGAATCCCTGTTTCAAGGCTGATGGAGGGCGAACGTGAAAAACTGCTGCATATGGAGGATATTCTGCATGAGCGTGTTGTCGGGCAGGAGGAGGCTGTCACGAAGGTTTCGGAGGCTATACTCCGCAGCCGCGCGGGTATCCAAAGCCCTGACAGACCCATCGGCTCTTTCCTGTTCCTTGGGCCTACAGGCGTGGGTAAAACGGAGCTTGCAAAAACGCTTGCCGAATGTCTGTTTGACGATGAGAAAAACATGGTGCGTATTGATATGACGGAATATATGGAGAAATTCAGCGTATCTCGTCTGATTGGGGCGCCTCCCGGATATGTGGGCTATGAGGAGGGCGGACAGCTGACCGAGGCTGTGCGCCGGAAACCCTATTCTGTCATACTGTTTGATGAGGTGGAAAAGGCGCATCCTGATGTGTTCAATATCCTCCTGCAGGTGTTGGACGATGGGCGGATTACCGATTCGCAGGGGCGGACAGTAGACTTCAAAAACACCGTCATTATACTGACCTCAAACCTTGGTTCGGCGCATTTGCTGGATGGCATCGGTACAGACGGTGAAATCACAGTGGAAGCAAGGACGGCAGTCGAGGGTATGCTGCGGCAGGCGTTCCGTCCGGAATTTTTGAACCGACTGGATGAAATTGTGTTCTATAAACCGCTGACGAAAGAGAATATCACGCACATCATTGATTTGATACTGAACGACCTGAACGGCAGGCTTGCGGATAAACAGCTGAAATGTGTGCTGACAGACGCGGCGAAAGCAGAAATCATCGAAACGGGATACGACCCTGCGTTTGGTGCAAGGCCGTTGAAACGCATGATACAGCGGAACGTTGAAACCCTGCTGGCAAGGAAAATCATTGCGGACGACGTTGCGCCCGGCGCGATGCTGACTGTAGATGTGCAGGACGGGGAGTATGTTGTGCGGTAAGGAGGCAGTATGCAAAAACGGGTATACAAAAAACTGAGAGAATTTCCGGAGCTGACGGAACGGGCGGCGCAGTGGTTCCATGAAAAATGGGGCATTCCTGTGGAAGAATACCGGAAAAGCATGAAAAGTGCCGTGAAATCCCCAGGCGGCGTACCGCAGTGGTATGTGATAGAAGATGATGGCAGGATACTGGCGGGCGCGGGCGTGATTGAAAACGATTTCCATGAGCGGAAGGATTTGGCACCGAACATCTGCGCGCTGTTTGTGGAACAAGATGTGCGCGGGCAGGGGCTTGCAAGGGAACTGTTGAGGCAAATCCGTACGGATATAGGCGGATTGGGTGTTTCTGATTTATATTTGGTGACAGACCATACGGCTTTTTATGAAAAATGTGGCTGGGAATTCCTGACAATGGTTAAGGAGGAAGATGGCGCGTTGATTAGAATGTACCACGCGGAAACTTTGAAGAAATAAAAAAGAAGCCGGCAGAAAATTTTCTGCCGGTTTCTTTTTGTCTGGCCTGCCTTCCCAATACAGGCTATTTGTCAGTCTTTGGCTTCCAATGAGGTTTCGAGCTCTACGAAAAATGCGGTAATCGTGCCATCTTTGGCTTTTTCATACAATATCGCACCGTCATCGGTGAGGGAAAACGTAGGGGAAAGCCCTTCCGCTCCGTCAGGGAAAAGGAATTCTTCCGATGCCGATTCGCTCATTTTACTGTCTTTTGAAGAGAAGGAATAGGACAGCATGCCGTTTTTATCCGGCGTGAGAACTTTTCTGGAGCTTTCAACGACAGTCCCTTTTTTCAGGATTTCTTCCACTGTCATTTCCGGCAGGGAGGGGATTTCTTCGCCACCATCGTCCGAGTCATTCCAGAGGGAATCGATATACTGCTTTGCCCGTTCGGGGTCTGCCTTGGCGGGGTCGAGCGGGAGGTCAAACAGGATATTCAGACCATCAAAATCCTTAGCTTCGGTAATCAGTCCGGTTGCTTCGTCCATATGGAAAGCCTCTGTGGGGTAAAATGGTGTATCCGTTACGCAGAGGTAGAGTTTCCTGTCTGCAAATATCTCGATATCATCACAGTTAAACAGGCGGTAAAGGATGCCGTTTTCAATAAACTGGCTGTAAGCGCCGCCCATAGATGCAATATTGTACTGCCAGGGCGTAAGCCCCTGTATCAGAGGGGAGGCAAAATAGGAATCATCCATGTTTATGGGAGTTCCGTCCTCTTTGCCGATGGCGACAACGGCATAGGTGCTGTTTTTATCTACCGCATCTGTTTCATTTTCCAAAGCTGCGCCGCTTGTCAACCCCAGCAGGGAAACGATATATCCTTTCTGGGTGCGTACGGCGTTGACCTTTGTTGCGTCTTCCTGATCAAAAGCGGCACTGAGCTCTGGAATAGACTGCTCCGCAACGGAGGACGCGCTCAGAAAATGCCAGGAGGCAAAAACGGAAACGGTGAGCAGCAAACAGAAGGCTGCTGCCAATACGGGGATTTTTCCAACAAATTTATGTTCCATACGATACAACTCCTTTTCTTCCAGCCGCGTAAACAGCGTGTGATTGATTTCAGGGGAAGGGAATCTGTCCGGGGCAAACGTGCCGCGCAGCAGTTCCTCAAATTGTTCCTGCGAAAGTTTATGTTTCATAGCCATGCACCTCCAAATCATGTTTCAGTTCCTGTTTTGCACGCCATAACCTGCTTTTTACTGTTCCGACTGGAACATGAAGGATAGAGGCGATTTCGCTCAGCGAAAGCTCCGCGGTATAATACATATACAGCGGGAGGCGGAGTTTGGGTTTCAGCCGCTTTGCGCAGAGGGAGAGGAGTTCGCTTTCTTCCCGCTGGAGCAGGGCGGTTTCCGGCGGCTGTTCAGGGGAAACCGCTTCCTCCCCGTCAGAAAGGGAGGAAAAGGGGAGGATTTTCCTGCGTCCGGCCTCCTTGCGCAGGCTGTTCCGCCAAATGCCGGCGGCAATGCGTATCAGGAAAGCGCGGGGATTCTGCGATTTGTTTATTTTATGGCAAAGTTCGGCTGCTTTCAGGAATGTTTCCTGATAAAGGTCGTCCGCATCCGCAGCATTTTCCGTCAGATGACGGCAAAAACTGTATATGCTTTTTCCATGCAGCAAAACGACGTCGTGTAAATCTTCATAAGTCAAGCATGACACCTCCTTTTGTTGATTAGATGCATCTGCCTATATATTGTAATGGAAAAGGGAAAGGTTCCCAAGAAAAATGAGTATTTTGCAAAATTTTCTTTTTCGGGAGAAAAAGCATGACGGTTGTTGCGGGAACGGCGGGAATATGGTAGGATAGGGCAGGAAATACGGGAGGAGGAACGCCATGCGGATATTGATGACAATTGCCTATGACGGGACTAATTTTTCGGGCTGGCAGAAACAGAAGCTGCCAGAGGTGCGCACAGTGGAGGGCGAATTGGAGAAGGCCCTGCGGAAACTGTTCCGCGACCCTGTACTGGAATGTATCGGTGCGAGCAGGACGGACGCAGGCGTCCACGCGCTGGGACAGAGGGCTGTGGTGGATGTGGAAACAACGATACCCGCGGAAAAAATACCGCTGGCTGTACGCGCGTTCCTGCCGGAGGACATTGCAGTAACAAAGGCGGAGGAGGTGCCGCCGGAGTTCCACCCGCGTTTTGACTGCGTGAAAAAAACATATGAATACCGCTTCTGGAACGCACCCGCGAAAAACCCGAAGGAGCGGCTGTATTCTGCCCATCAGGCAAAGCCGTTGGACGTGGAGCAGATGAACCGCGCGGCGTCAGCATTTATTGGGCGGCATGATTTTGCGGCGTTCTGCGCGGCCGGCAGCAGCGTTTCCTCGACAGTGCGGACGATTTTTGACTGCCATGCCGAACGGGAGGGCGATGTAGTAAAAATTTTTGTGACGGGGGACGGTTTCCTTTATAATATGGTACGCATCATTGCAGGTACGCTGATGGCGGTCGGGCTGGGGAAGCTCCTGCCGGAAACACTGCCGGGCATTATCGAAGGCGGAGACAGGAGGCAGGCAGGACAGACCGCAGAGCCGCAGGGGCTGACGCTTTTGGAAATTTATTACGAAAACGCCTGATTTTCGGGAAAAACCTATTGACAGCGGGAAAAGCACATACTATAATATAGAAGTTGTAATTTGCGTTTAAGGCTGGAAACGGCTTTAGATAAATGTTTCTCAAGGTGGGGCTCAATAAGTTATGACGGATTACCGGCATAATGGAGATCGCCTGCGGACTGCCTGTCAGACTGCGGGGGAAGTCAACGAGCCAAACAAAATTTAATGACAGGAGGGCAAAAACCATGAGAACAACGTATATCGCTAAAGAAGCGGACGTAGTAAAGAAGTGGTACGTCATTGATGCGACGGACGTAACACTGGGTCGTCTGGCTTCTGAGGTAGCAAACATTTTGAGAGGTAAGAATAAACCTCAGTACGCGCCTAACGTAGATATGGGTGACTATGTAATCATCGTGAACGCGGAGAAGGTGGCTGTGACAGGTAAAAAGCTGACACAGAAAATCTACCGCCGTCATTCCGGCTGGGTAGGCGGTCTGAAGGAAGTGCGCATGGACAAGATGCTGGAAACGCACCCCGAAAGAATCATTGAACACGCCGTAAAAGGTATGCTTCCGAAGAACGCACTGGGCAGGAAGATGTTCGGCAAGCTGCACGTTTATGCCGGCGCAGAGCATCCTCACGCAGCACAGAAACCTGAAACATTGGAATTCAAATTTTGATAGGAGGAAAGCATAATGGCAGCAGCTAGATATTATGGTACAGGCAGAAGAAAATCTTCCGTAGCCAGAGTATATTTGATCCCCGGCAGCGGCAAAATTACAATCAATAAAAGAGATATTGACGAATATTTCGGTCTGGAAACACTGAAGCTCATTGTTCGCCAGCCTCTGGAACTGACAGAGACAACAGCAAAGTTTGACGTTCTGGTCAACGTGCATGGTGGCGGCTTCACAGGCCAGGCGGGCGCAATCAGACATGGTATCTCCAGAGCACTGCTTCAGGCGGATAACGATTACAGACCTTCCCTGAAGAAAGCAGGTTTCCTGACAAGAGACCCTCGCATGAAAGAAAGAAAGAAGTACGGCCTCAAGGCGGCTCGTCGCGCTCCGCAGTTCAGCAAGCGTTAAATTTTATTAAAACGGCTCAAAAAGCCCGGAAAATCAAGGTTTTCCAGGCTTTTGCTTTTGATAGGGTTTGATGTAGTTTGACGCAAAAAAGCCATTTTTCACCAAATTTATAGTGGTTCCCAATAGGATAACCGGGCAAAAAGAGGGTCAAGTGGTTACAAAATAGGATAACCACAGCTCTATTTTTGGGGGATTTCAGAGGTGATTTTTACTCCCTCTCTCCCCTCGATTTATACGAGAACAGTTTGGCATAGTTTGACCGAATTTGAATAATTGAATAGGATTCTAATGCAGGCACTCAGTATTTTTTGCTGGGTGCTTTTTGCATTTCCGGGGAACTGTATTCCGGGATCAGAAAAAGCCGTCACTTTTCAATTTATGAAGTGGCGGCTTTTTCTATTTCCAGAAGCAACCACAACGAATTAGAAACGAGGTGATTATCTTGAACACGCAAATCATCGCCATCGCCAACCAAAAGGGAGGTGTGGGCAAGACCACAACCTGTGCCAACTTAGGGATAGGACTGGCACAGGCCGGAAAGAAAGTGCTTCTCATTGACGGGGACCCGCAAGGGAGCCTGACCATCAGCCTGGGCAATCCCCAGCCGGATAAGCTGCCCTTTACCCTCTCTGACGCGATGGGCCGTATCCTGACCGATCAGCCGGTCCGCCCCGGCGAGGGGATTCTGCGCCACCCGGAGGGTGTGGACCTGATGCCAGCGGATATTCAGCTGTCCGGCATGGAGGTGTCGCTGGTAAACGCTATGAGCCGGGAAACGATTCTGCGGCAATACCTGGACAGTGTAAAGGGGCAATATTCCCATATCCTCATAGACTGCCAGCCCTCCCTGGGTATGCTCACCGTCAACGCCCTGGCCGCTGCCAACAGGATTATAATTCCCGTCCAGGCGGAGTATCTGCCCGCCAAAGGACTGGAACAGCTGCTCTCTACGGTAGCCAAGGTCAAGCGGCAGATCAACCCGAAACTGCAAATAGACGGTATTCTGTTGACGATGGTGGACAACCGCACCAACTTTGCCAAAGAGATTGCCGCCCTGCTGCGGGAAACTTACGGCAGCAAAATCAAGGTATTCGGCACAGAGATTCCCCATTCTGTCCGGGCAAAGGAAACCAGCGCGGAGGGCAAGAGCATTTTCGCCCATGACCCAGGCGGCAAAGTGGCGGAGGGCTACGCAAATCTGACCAAGGAGGTGTTGAAACTTGAAAAGCAGCGCGAAAAAAGTAGAGCTGGCATCGGTCGATGATCTGTTTACCACCGAGGAAAGCCGCGCCGACGCGGGGCGGGAAAAGGTGGTAGAAATCTCTTTGAGCGAGCTGCACCCGTTCAAGGGACACCCCTTCAAGGTCAAAGATGATGATGCCATGATGGAAACAGCGGACAGCATCCGGCAGTACGGCGTTCTGGTTCCGGCGATTGCCAGACCCGACCCCAGCGGCGGCTATGAGCTGGTAGCCGGACACAGGCGGCATCGGGCCAGTGAACTGGCAGAGAAAGAAACCATGCCGGTGATTGTCCGGGATTTGGACGATGACGCCGCCACGATTATCATGGTTGACAGCAATTTACAACGGGAAAGCCTGCTCCCCAGCGAAAGGGCTTTTGCCTACAAAATGAAATTGGAGGCCATGAAACATCAGGGAGAACGCATGGATTTAACTTGTGCCCAAGTTGGGCACAAGTCCGATGGAAAGAAATCAAGAGATATTTTAGCAGAACAGGTAGGTCAAAGTCGCAATCAAATTCAGCGGTATATTCGTCTGACCGAGTTAATCCCCGAACTGCTGAACATGGTGGACGAAAAGAAAATTGCCCTGAACCCGGCCTATGAGCTGTCCTTTCTCAAAAAAGAAGAACAGACCCAGCTTTTGGACGCGATGGACAGCGAACAGGCCACCCCCTCCCTTTCCCAAGCCCAGCGGC
>CAJTKM010000043.1 GCA_910576545.1 Lachnospiraceae bacterium | reverse complement strand
TTAAGTTGACCCTTGATTACTTCTTCATTTAGCTGTACAATCTTCTCTGACATGGTTTGCTGTCTCCTCTCTGAATGGTGTGTCGCTACTTCATTCTACCAGAAGGCTGCAAACCTTGTCTTTTTTATTTGCGCAACTTATTGTACCTTATCTTCCTCCGCAAGAATTGTTTGACTTCATCAATGAAGCCGCTAAGGAAGCAGAAAGCACAGAAAAGAAAGAACCAAAGCGCGAGAAGAAAAAATGAACGAAAAAACCTTACCAGTTTTCAGTTGTCATTTCTGAAAATCAGTAAGGTTTTTCTGTTATTGAAGTATTCTTTTATCTAACGAGTGATACCCGAAATGTTGCCAAATCGTTGCCAGTGCCTAAACAAATTTGCTTGTAACCCGCATAAACACTAGGTTCTTAAATCTCATTTCATCACTCGAACTCCTCGGCGGATAGCTTGAACTGGCTATTTTTCTATGATTTTTAATGGATTTATTATCCATATTCTTCAAAAATCGCTCTCGTATTTGTGCCAGTCAAAATTTTTAGAGCCAAAATAGAGCCATCCAGAGCCGCCATTTTCTCCTTGTCTGCCCTATCTACATGGTGCTAGCACCATGTTAATTAAACTTTTATCAATAATATGTATATTTTTATCAATTCGCACAATGTAACTGTACATAATTCTCTCGTCGGTCTGCTTGAACCTCTTCATCTTCTGGTCTCATAAAGCATATTGTCAATTTGCATAGAAACAAATAAAACCCAAATTGATTCAACGATGTTTCTTTTGCTACTTTCCCCTGTTCTATCATTCTGTTTAAAACATCTTTGTTAAACGTATTTAAAAGGCTAAAATCCACTACATAACTTTCATATCTTTCGTCTGGCAAATATAATAGTCTATAGTGCAGATTATTCACTATATCAGCCTTATTGAGTCCAAGCGAATCTATATCTAATAATGGAGCAATAACAATTTCATCATCGTGATCTGCGCTACATGTATTAGAAATAAGCATCCCTTTTCCTCTATATGCAGATATACTTCCGTCTTCTTCAAGCCTAGTAAAAGGTATTCCGTCAAAAATATCTCCTTGAGTCAAATAGTCGTATGCTTTATAATTAAATAAATTCAACTTTTTTCCATTTAATTCAAACTGCTTTATTGCCGCTTTTGTCCTCTCTTTTACATATGGACTAATTGACGGAAATAAAGATTGAGTAAAATCAATAAATTCATCTAACATATATCAAAAATATTAACTCCTGTAGGTTTGTAGATTTTTTTCAAAGATGCTTTGTAAGTTTCTGCTTCTTCTTTTGTAAAATCCCTCATATCGCTTTCGAACAGTTCCTTAGCAAAATTATAACTTGTTTGAACCTCCGTTTTAGTCATTTGAGGAGATGGTGTTGTTGTTCCCATATCATTATCAGAAATATTGCCCATAATAGCTAAAGGGGAATCATTGTATATCATCCCACTTGTATTAAAAGTAGTAGTTAAACTCAATGCTGAAAGAGCGATAACCGTCATCATTGCTCTCACACTAGATGTATCATTTCTGCTCGTCATATACAAACTCCCCTTTCCTCACTAGATTTTCTAATTTGTTATCTATTATATTACTTGTAATTTGCAATATTTCGTCAAATGCTTCTTTTTTTGACTTATAATTCACATCATTATTAGCAGCATACCTATCATTTATATCGATTGAAGCTGATATAGTATGTTTTCGCTCTCCGGTTATACATGTCCTTCCATTACTGTATTGTTGAACAGAAAATTCCCTTAAATTCTGCAATGTTATATTAATATAATATCGGTTTTTATATACATATGTTAATTTGCAAGACAAATCATATAATTCGCCCATTTTTTCTGTTTCTTCGCCAAATAGACTTTTCTTTAATATCTCCAAACCCGTCCCATCTAAATCATCAATTTCAACATTCGTAATCAATCCCACAAAAGTATTATTGTTTTCTGTCATATTATCAATAATTTGATAAATATCAGAACATCTTTGCGCTAAATACTCTTTGCACTTATTCCAATCAGACACAAACTCCCCATTATAATTTGTAATAAAGGACGATACAGATAATGCTATATTTAACACGGAATGCCCGTTTTTAGTTTGAGCGATGATTCTAGGCACTTCGTCCTGCACCTGCTCAGGAATTGGTAAAATTGTTGATGGCATAAAATACTGTTGCAAAATATCTTCTGAATTTGCAAATTTCTTCCTATATTCCATAATTCTAGGATATACCAAGTTCAAATTTGTTTGTTTTATTATCATCTTCATTTCCTCCAGCCTTACCTACATTGTATCACAATACCCAAATGTTTCAATGACTATTCTTAAAACTTCTTATAACTTTTCGAGTAGGTTGGGGCAGGCATTACCTGCCCCTATGTTTCTCTTTCCTTTTCTGCTGTTTCAGTTCAAACTGTCGTTGTTTCTGCGCTTCCCTCTGTTCCCGGCTCACAATCTTGCGTTCAGTTTTTAACTGTTCCTGCTGTAATTTCAAAGCCTGTTGCGATTTTGTTCCTATCCCGGCATTTTGTACCTGTTTCCGCACTTCACGCTGTACCCGTTTAGGATTGCGACCAGCTTCTTTTACATCAGCTACCACAGCAGGGCTAAATCGTAACCGATAATAATTTTTCAGAACGAAATCATAAACCTCATAGTCTTTTGGTTCTGCCCCAAATGTAACCTTACACACGGATAGCTTTCCCTCTGATACACGTTCAAACACTCCCACCCAAAAGGGTTCTTCAAAAAATACTGTCAGCTTTCCCGAAACTTTGTCCATGACAATTCCTCCTTAAAATAATTGTAATGAACAAAGAACGGACGACCCTAAGGAGGGAGGGCTACTTACACCCAAATGGTGCGACTGGACTACCTACCAGTTCTGCAAGTTTGGCTTGCGTTGTGTTTTTATCTTTGCACCTATATATTACCATATAAACGCCCATTTTTCCACAAAAATATGGCAATCCACATATAACTGCAAGCTACCATTTTATCATTTTCCTTATCTGCTTTAAGTTACATGGTGCTAGCACCATGTAATAACTATCATCAAAGAGAACATTATCTTTGTCACAGCCTATTTCCTATAACCATACTCCCCAATCCCCATAATTAAATGTTCCACTGCCATGATGAAGATTTCCATCTGCCTTAAGATTTCTAAACGCTTCCCGCATACGAATCAAGATTTCCGGCTTTATGTCCAGTGAATGATGTCCCGGAAATACTTTCTTCACAGGCAATGCCGCAACTTTTTCCAAAGAATCAAGGTATGCTTTCGGGTCAGTAGATGGATAATAAGCAAACAGAATGTCTTTATATACCAAATCACCCATAAATAAATATCCCCTGCTTTTTTCCCAAAAGCACAAATGCCCCGGAGAATGTCCGGGAGTATGCAGCACTTCAATTTCCCTGCCACCAATATCAATGATGTCATGGTCTGTCAGCACTTTTGTTGGCATACCCTGAAACAATTCATAATCGTTCACGCAAAAACCTTCGGGCAAATCACAGCGGTCTACAACCATCTCTCTAATCGTTTCTATTGATAGAGGGAATTTACCATTCAGCCAATCCAATTCATCAGCGTGAGCATAAAAATCCGTGAAATACTTGTGTCCTCCGATATGATCCCAATGAATATGCGTTGCTACTGCCGTAATTGGCTTATCGGTAAGCTTCAGCACTTCCTCATAGATATTGGAAATGCCAAGCCCCGTATCAATAAACAGACTTCGGGTATTTCCATTCAACAGATAGCAATGCGTTTCCTCCCAATGGCGGTATTCACTGATAATATATGTATTTGCATCAATTTTATCTATTGTAAACCAGTTATCCATTACTCCACGCTCCTTAAAATCCCAATGAATTTATAGTTTTTCTATCTCCGCCAAAGAATTTTGAATATCCTTATAGACCAATGACTGCATACTTTCTGCATAAAAAGATATATCCGCTTTTTGTAATGCCGTAACAATATCTTCTTTTAATTCCGGCTTACTTTTTGCTATCATAGGCAGTAATTTTATACACTGTCTTGCTGTTATCGGCTTAACATCTTTTATATGCTTCAAATATTCGTCTATGATTTCATCAATTTTATTATCTTTATCCCATTTAGCGTTATAGGCAATCAGCGTAAGCCCTCTTGTCCGAATGTAGGAATTATCACTGTCAATCATATCGGCTAATTTATCCATATAACAATATACCTTGTCCGATTCCTCACATTCTTTTTGCAACGTCTGTAATGCTTTGTATGCCGTATTATTATTTTTATCAAATAACAGCGAAAAATTATCCTCAATATTTATTTCCATGCCGTTTCATCTCCCATATCTTAAATCATGCTTTCGATTATAGCACTTTCTCTCTGTATCTGCCACTATAAAATACAGGGCATAGCAACCGCCACGCCCCACATCTCTTATCGTTCCAACGACTTTTCAAGCTTCTGTTTCTGCCCTTTCAAATCGTTCTGCTTTTCATACAGATTATTCCGCTTTTTGCAGAGTTCTTTCATACGCTCCAACTGCGTCCGTACTCCCTCCCGGCAATCCGGCTCTATCTTTTTATATTCCCCGATCAGATTACGAATCGTATTATTGTTTTCTTTTATCTGCTCCGATAAACACACCCAATCTATCAGATTCTTCATTTCCTTATCCGTTTCGTAAAGGTCTGTTTCTGCCACGATTTTAGCGCACAGCCGTATCATCACTTTTTTCTCCATATCTGTCATATCCTATCAATCCCCTTTCCTATCGGCTCATTTCAAAGGTACGTTTCGGGCGTTTATTTGCCTTTTCTGCCTGCTCTAATGCTTTTGACCGTTCCACTATCGACTGTACCTGTTCCGTGCCTAAATGACGCTCCAAACACCCCAAATCAGACGCTTTTTCCTGCAATCGGTCTTATGGTATCGTTCTGCTCCATGACCTTATCCGTCAAGCGGCTAATCTGTTTCTGCTGTCCGTCCACTTTGACGGTAAGCTTCTTGCCCTGCTCCGTAAGCTGTACGCATTTGATAGTCAAATTTTTTATTACATCTTTCAACTTCTCCACAAGCGGTAAAGCCTTTTTATCCCGATATGCCTTTGCGCTCATCAATGCCCCCGGCTCTACCAACTGCCATTTCACATCTTCATCATAGACGTGAATGTTGCGCTCCATAACCTCTTTTGACTGCACCATTTTGTTGATTTCCTGTTGTAACTTTTTCTGTTGTTTCTCCAACTTTTCATTTTCGGATAACAGATTTTCTTTATCTCCTGCCAGTAGTTCCGTCTGCTCTTTGAGCAGATAATTGGCAGCGGAAAGTTCTGATACTTCCTGCCGGATTGCTTCGCCCTCTTTTCGTATCTGTTCCGTTTCCTGTCCTGCCGTTATCTGCTGATGAAGAATAGAAGATAATTCCTCTTTACTGCCGGAAATTTTCTGCTCCAGTTCGGCAACTTCTTTTGCACGCTCCTTTTTCTCAAAATCCAAAACGGATAAATGTTTCTCATGTGTTCCCTTTTTCTCCCACTCAATACCATGTTGCAACATAATCTCCGCAAGCTGTTCTTTCTCTGCCGCTACCCACTGGTTACGCTCTGTTTCGCTCCTTGTGCCGCCTTTGAAACCGATTTCTGCCAGTGCCTTTTTTAATGACACCCTTGTTTCAAGCCCTCTCTTGCTTCCAGTCGTATAGGGTATAAAATCTATATGCAGATGCGGCGTGGCTTCGTCCATGTGGAGATAGGCAGAAAACACCCTCAATGTGGGATTACGCCGCTGAAAGTCCTGCATATATTCATCAAGTATTTTCGCCGCAAGCTGTCCGTCCTTTGTTTTTGCCCCCATATCGTCCTTGTTGCCTATCTGCAAAATAATCTCATGGAATGGTTTCTCCTGTTTGCCGGAACAGATTTTCTCATAATAATCATCAATTATGCGGTCACTTCTGGTCTGCTTCTCATTGTATCGGGCAAGTGCTTCATCAAATAATTCATGGTATACGTCCTTGATATTTTCATTGCAGTATTCCACATTCAGACAACTCCGTTCCGGGTCAGTGTTCTTTGCATGGAATTTTCTGCTGTTGTGGTTGACAGAGCCTTTCCCTGTCATAACGCTGATTGTCCGCTTCAATCAATTTCCCTTTCTCCCTATCAGGTAATGAGCGCCGGACACGGCGCATAGCCTTTGTTACTTTCTGCGAAAGTAACGCAAAAGCACTTTTGACAGGCAAGCCTATCAAAAATGCAACCTGCAAGCAGGTTTTGCGCCCTGCCGGGGGCTTTTCCGTCCTAACGGACGGGGCGGCTTTTCGCCGCCTTGATATCGCCGCTTTTCAGCTTTCCCCCAACAGCGCAACATTGCAATGTCTATAATTTTTGCAACCTTGCAATCTTCAAGAACGCAATTCCAAGACTGCAAAATTCTAATACCCTGCATTGTTGCGCTGTTACCTTTCCTGTCCGTCACTGTCTGATTTTATCCAATTCCCAATACCATGTATTGTTTATCCGCTTCGCCCGGACACCTAACTCTTTCTTTGCGTTTTCCAGTGTCCGTTTTGATATGCCCTGTTCGTCCGCTAGATTAAAAATCTCATTGCTCTGCATGGCATTATTTGTTTCTGCCAGTTCCCTAAGCAAACGCTTCGCCTGTTCCATTTTATTTGCTTTGGGAGCAATGCCGCCTAACACTTCATCAGCCGTAATCTCATAATCTCCTAGCCACTGAAAACCGTCCTCTGACAGTGTAAATGCTTTCGAGTGTCCGAACGCCGCAAGGTTGTTTTTAATCTGCACCACAGCCCTTATATTTTCTTCTCCCTCAACCCTGCCTACTAAGAGAACGCTTCTAGCAACTGCAAAAAAATCAATCGAACCCATTCCCCGGTACGCCGCCTTATTTCCTGCCGCCTTGTTCATATGCCCGACAAGGACAATCGCACACTGGTATTTCTCTGCCAGTGACGCTAATTTCTTCGTCATATCCCTTGCTTCGTTTGCCCGGTTCATATCCATACCGCCGCCCAAATAGGCTTGTATTGGGTCTAAAATCAGCAGCTTTGCGCTCGTCTTTATCACAGCCTGCTCCAACCGTTCATCTATCATGGATAGAGATTTTATCTTTTCATCAATGACCGAGATTTTCTCACAGTCTGCCCCCGCATGTTCCAATCGGGGCTTTACCGTATCGGCAAGACCGTCCTCCGCACTCTGATAGATAACATTCAAAGGCTCTGTAAAATTCATTCCACTGTCTAAACTTTCTCCCTTAGACAGCTTCGCCGCTATATTAAGTATAAATGTTGTCTTTCCGTCACCCGGATCGCCTTGTATGATTGTCAGCTTGCCATAAGGAATAAACGGAAACCACAGCCAAGAAACTTCCTGCGACTGTATCTCCGATAACTTAATCAACTGTAATTCTGTTTTTGTTTCTTCCATAATGCCCTCCATTTCTGAAAAATCGTTGTCGCCGGAAGAAACCTCTGCTATACTGATATTGTGAGATTGATAACAGAGGTTTTCCAGTTATCACAGCCCTAACAGTTGCCGCTGTCGGGGCTTTTTACTTCTCCGTTGGTGTTTCCCTGCCACAAATATTTTGCTCCGTCCAATACCCACAGGATAGCTTTCAGCATATCAAGACAGTCATTCCGCATATCTTCCAATCCCTCCGGCGTTAAATCTGCATCTGTCTTTTCAAACTGTTCCGTCACTTCCCGGATATTGATCTGCATTATCTTTAGTTCCTCTACCAACTGATAAACCAGTTCTTTTTTGCCGACCACGCACACCCGGTTATAAATACAGGAACGGACAAAATAATCTTTCTTAGAAAGTCCGCTTGCCAAAATCTTTGCTTCGATTTCTTCCCTCTCTCTGGGGGAAATGCGAAAGCTGATTGTCGGGTATTTATGCACTCCACTCATTCTTCTTCCTCCCTGCTGTTCTCAATCTCCAATTTATCTGCAAGTTCCCCCTGCTTATTGGGATATAAATGTGAATAAGTATTTAATGTTGTTTCGATTTTCTCATGCCCTAACCGTTCCGCAATCGCTAATGGCGTAAAACCCATTTCCACGAGCAACGAAGCGTGGGAATGCCGTTACGGTATAATAACGACAAACGGAAAAAGCCTTTATTTTCAAGGAGTCCACGCGTTTGCCGTCATTTATTCAATTCCTTTTCCAAGTTGAAACATGGCGAGAAAAATATCGAAAAAAGGAGGCTGTTTCATTAACGACAAAATTTAATAGCGCCAGCGGTCCGGTGTATTGCCTGGCCGCTGATTGCCGTGGGCGTTTCACTTTTATAGGTGGGCGCCCTTTTTTAAAGAAAGGAGAGGTGGGCGGTATTTCTGGATGAAACAGAAGTTGAATGTAAAAATGAAGATGAGCAAGAAAGAATGGGTCAGCAATTATGTTGCCTCTATTGTGACGTATTGTATGTTGACGTATTGTATTCAATGAGATATAATAAACTGGGTGAATAATATGAATATAGTAAAAGTGTTTGCAAGTAATTTGAAATATTATCGAAATAAATTGGGAGTATCCCAAGAACAGTTTGCTGATAAGGCAGGTTTGCACAGAACATATATTAGTGCAATTGAATGTGGTAAGAGAAGTATATCATTAGATAACATACAAAAAATTGCAGAAGCATTAGAAATTGAAACATATCTTCTCTTCGTTGATGATTGCGATAAAAAAGATAGAAAAAAGGCAGGTGGAAAGTAATGAACTGTGTTGCAGTCGATTTGTTTTGTGGTATAGGTGGACTGACCTATGGAATAAGAAAGGCTGGAATAACAGTTGCAGCAGGTATAGATATTGATTCCACATGTCAGTATGCATATGAGGAGAATAATGATTCGGTTTTTATAAATAAGGGAGTAGAAGATATAAAAAAAGAAGAAATTGAATCGTATTATCCTGAAGGTTGTATTAAAGTTTTGATGGGGTGTGCACCATGTCAGCCGTTTTCAACGTATTCTTTGCGTTATACCAAAGAAGGTCCAAAAGATGAAAAGTGGAAGTTGTTGTATTATTTTAGAGATTTGGTTAAAGAGATTAAGCCGGATATAATATCAATGGAAAATGTACCACAACTAGTAAAAAAGGAAGTTTTTGAAGATTTTGTAAATGGACTTGAAGCTCAAGGATACCATGTTAGTTGGCAGATTGTTAATTGTGCAGATTATGGCGTGCCACAAAGTAGAAGCAGATTGGTACTGTTAGCATCTAAATTTGGAGATATTTCATTAATACCTCCTTTGTATACTGAAGAAAACTATATTACGGTAAAAGATGCAATTGGAAGTTTGCCACAAATAAAAGATGGAGAATCTTGTAAGACAGATACTTTGCATAGGGCAAGTAAATTGTCTAAGATTAATAAAAAGCGAATTAAGAAATCTGTTCCGGGAGGGACTTGGAAAGATTGGGATGAGAAACTCCGGTTGTCTTGCCATAAAAAGAGTACAGGTCAAGGCTATCGTGCAGTGTATGGTAGGATGGAATGGGGAAAACCCTCACCAACGATTACTACCCAGTTTTATGGATATGGAAATGGAAGATTTGGGCACCCAGAGCAAAATAGGGCATTATCTATGCGAGAAGGAGCTATTTTGCAGTCTTTTCCACCCGACTACAAGTTTATTGATGTTAATCATCCACAGACTAATAGACAAATCGGTGTTCACATTGGAAATGCGGTTCCGGTAAAATTGGGTGAGGCCATCGGCAGGAGCATATTAGACCATTTGGAGAATTGTAAAGAGGTGAAGAATGTTGAAGAATGATAAAATGACATCTGAAATGAAGGATTTAGCTGAAGGGCAGATTAGAGAATTACAGAAAGAAATTAGTTTTGATACAAAGGATTATCCGATAGAGGTATTGGTTGATAAATTTCGTGCAGATGATTTTTATATTCCTGAATATCAGAGAAAATTTGTATGGGATAATGCTAAAAAAGTAAGATTTATTGAATCTGTATTGCTAGGGTTACCTATACCGTTTATGTTTTTTTCTGATAATGAAGATGGTAGATGTGAAATAATTGATGGTGCCCAAAGGACTCAGACGTTGGAGGAGTTTTTGTATAATGATTTGATGTTGAATGGATTAGAAAAACTGACTTCATTGAACGGATTTAAGTTTACGGATTTACCGGAGATATTCCAAAGAAAATTTAAAGGACGCACTTTAAGAATAATTGTTTTAGCTGATACTACCACTATTGAAACCAGACAAGATATTTTTAATAGAATTAATACGGGTGGTACTCATGCTATTCCGAGTGAAATTAGACGAGGTTCTTATGCAGGAGCATTTATGAAATTTGTTGAAAAATGTGCTAAGGACGAACAGTTTAATAAATTATGTCCGATTAGTGATACAATGAAAAATAGATATGAAGATTCAGAATTGATAGTTAGATTTTTTGCATATTTGAATAACTATCAAAATTTTCAGCATGTTGTAGATGATTTCTTAAATGATTTCGTACAGGGAAAAGAAAAAGAATTTGACAAAGATGCATATGAAAAAGAATTTAGAAATATGCTTAATTTTGTTGAAAAATATTTCCCATATGGTTTTGCTAAAACAAAGAATGCAAAATCAACACCTAGAGTACGTTTCGAGGCTATTTCAGTAGGTGTAGCATTAGCACTGAGAGAAAATCTGGATTTAGTACCCGATTCAATGGAATGGTTGGGTTCGGAAGAATTTAAGAAACACACAACAACACATGCAAGCAATTCTCCTAAAAGAGTTAGTGGAAGAATTGAATATGTGAGAGATGTACTTTTAAAGGGTGATTGTAATGAGAATGACGCTTGAAATATATCAAGAAAGAATTGACGAAATAGAACTGTACTTTAATGCTTTAAAGGAGTTGTATCAGACACAATCTCAAGAATCAGAGCATTCATTTTATAATGCTGACTTTTTGAAGATATTAAAGGCGAATGCTTTGATAATGATATACAACTTGGTTGAGTCTTCAATAATGGGTGGCATATTAGAAATATATGATGAATTAAAGAACAGTGGGTATAACTACAAAGATGTAAGAAAAGAAATACAAGATATTTGGTTTTCCTTCAAGTTTAATCAAGTATATGATAAAACTGCTCATTATAATTCATATAGGGATAAAGCAGTTGAAATTATAAATGCAATTATGAGGAATGAACCAATAGAGATGGATCGTAAAGCAACAGATATTAGTGGAAATTTGGATGCAGATAAAATAAGACAAATTTGTAGTGACCACGGCATTACATATACTGTTGATTCTGCTTGTAGAGGTGGAGTAGCTTTGGAAGATGTCAAAAATAAAAGAAATCAATTAGCGCACGGCACAACTTCATTTGCGGAATGTGGGCGTTATTATGCAATAGACGATTTAGAAAAAATAAAGAACGAAACTGTGATTTTTTTAAATGGTATTTTGCAAGGAATGAAAAAGTATTATGATGAAAAGACTTATTTAAAAGTGGTGAATAATTAGAAAAAGTAACTTTCACCAGTTTTGGTTAGATAGATTTCATATTACGCAAGATGAGTACATGATTTTAGTAGAAAGCTACCCGCTTACGTGAAGTTGGCGACAAAACTATTTTTAGTAGCTATTTCATAAGAAATATGAATCGTAAACGTGACAAAAATAGTTTATATATCAGAAAAAATAGCGAAGAAACAAGATAAAAGGGATGAAAACAGTAAAAAATAGTTGCATGAGAGTGACGAGTCACAAGAAACTGCTTAAACTCCTGCTTCGTCCAAAACTCCTTTTCCCCTGCATGGCTCTTTCCGATACTCCCGGCTTTCCTGCATGGATTGTCTTTCAAATCATAGTACCGAACCGCATAATTGAAAATAGCCGACAACTGATTATTGACTGTTTTCAGATACGTTTCCGAATATCCTTTTTTCATCAGTGCATTTTGCCAAGCCCGAATGTCGGAAACCTTAATCTCATTCATATTCTTTTTCTTGAAATACGGAATGATTTTCAAATCAATAATGAATTTCTTTGTACGCATGGTGTTTTCACGCAGACGGTGTTCCATATCCTCATAATAGATTTGTACGAAGTTTTCAAAATTGATGTCTAAATTCCTCTGCTGCTGTTGCAGGAAGTCACGCTCCCACTGTTCCGCTTCCGCTTTTGTCTTAAATCCCCTCTTGTTCTTCTTGTGGCTTACGCCCTGCCAGTCCTTATAATAGAACTGGCAACGCCACATCTTTCCGTCCCTTGTCGCTGACATAAAATCTCTCCTTTCCTACATGGCTACGGTCAGACCGTAGAATTTTTCTTCAAAGTATTTTGTCGGGACTTTGCCGCAGATTGTCCGATAGCCCTTTGCTTTCAGTTCCTCATTCAGCCCCCGAATAATCTTGTAGGCATAACCCGTTGATACGCCAAGCATTTCAGCCGCTTCCTCTGCCGTTACATACATTTTCTTTCCATTCTCCATATAGTCCTGTCCTTTCCTTTTTTATTTTGGGTACACATATGTGACCTTTATCTTCTTATTATACGGTACACTTTTGTGAACGTCAAGTATTTATTTTAATTTTTTATACACAAATGTGTCCTGATGTGATAGAATTGAACTAAGCACTAACGAAAATCACATAAATTGGAGGTATTGGCATGACTACCGGGGAAAAGATTAAACACTTTCGGAATTTGCGTGGTATATCGCAGGAAACGCTCGGTCAGCTTTCCGGCATCAATTCAGCCACTATAAAAAAATATGAATATGGCATCCGCAATCCCAAGCCCGACCAACTGCTGAAAATTGCAAATGCTTTGGGTATCAGTATCAATGTTTTCATGGATTTTGATATAGAAACAGTGTCAGATGTATTGTCTTTAATTTTGAAAATGGACGAACAATTAGATATGAACTTTGAAGCAGAGAGATACGAGGACGGAAGTTTCAATCCCGCTACAATCAAAATATCCTTTCAGAACTCCCTGCTCAATCATAAGTTGGGCGTATATATGAAAGCAAGGGAATTGCAGGAGAACCTTTTGAATGATACGGAACGCTTCTCGTCGGAGGAAGAACACCAACGGGCG
Organism: Lachnospiraceae bacterium; assembly: GCA_910576545.1. Classification (GTDB taxonomy): domain Bacteria; phylum Bacillota; class Clostridia; order Lachnospirales; family Anaerotignaceae; genus Anaerotignum_A. The sequence goes on along the minus strand of CAJTKM010000043.1, from coordinate 310 downwards.
ATTGAAGCACTCTCAAAAGATTTGGACGCTGTTAAGCAGAGTATTCTTGATGACAGTAAGATTGTTAAAAAAGGTGTTAGAGGTATATCTGTAAAAATTTATCCCGAAAATTAGCCATTCTCACTATACCGAAAAATATTTGCCACACTTTAGATAGTGTCTACACAAGGTGAATGGATTGTGATAAAATGGAAGCATCTTAAAGGACAGGAGAGAAAAAGATGGATGCTTCCTATCACCGACACGACATAAGTGACAAAGTATGGGCGCTACTGGAACCACATCTGCCGGGACAGCGCGGCCAGTGGGG
>CAJTKM010000042.1 GCA_910576545.1 Lachnospiraceae bacterium | reverse complement strand
CCGCCATGTAGCTGGCACCCAGTGGGGCAACAAGAAGTACATGAATATGAAGCACTTAGAGGCTGCCCTGGGGGATGCCTCTACTGCTGGCTGATTTTATTCTGCCAGAGCCTGCAAACTATTTTGCGCATTATTCTTGACACTACCTATATCTGTGAAACGGGGCGGAAAATATACTTCATGCAGAGTCAGGCATAGGTATTTATATCAATAGGGCTCTGAGGGAGGAGGTTAAAACCAATTTTATAAAAACAGGTTATGGAAACGAATAAAAGTTGCAAAGCAAAAAGAAAAGGAGAGATGAATTATGGCAGCAAATGTAGAAACAATGTTCAGTGTAAGGGAAAAACCATGGCATGGGCTGGGTACTATCGTTATGGAGGCTCCAACATCGGCGGATGCGCTCCGTCTAGCCGGATTAGACTGGAACGTGGTGCAGGAACCGATTTATACGGGTTTTAAGGAACCGATTGAGGGATACAAGGCGAATGTGCGGGATTGTGACAGAAAAGTGCTGGGCGTGGTATCGGATCGTTATAAGGTGGTGCAGAACACAGATGCATTCAGCTTTACAGACGAACTGCTTGGAAAAGGTGTTCGTTATGAAACTGCCGGATCATTGCAGGAGGGGAAGAGAGTCTGGCTTCTAGCAAGACTTCCGAGGGAATACATCATTGCGGGAGAGCGGATAAGCCCCTATCTGGTATTCAGCAATACACATGATGGCTCCGGTTCCGTAAAAGTAGCTATCACTCCAGTGAGGGTGGTGTGCAACAATACCCTGAATCTGGCGTTAAGCATAGCAAAAAGGAGTTTCTGCATAATCCATACGGGCAACATTCAGGATAAGATACAGGAAGCGAAGGACACTCTCTTTATGGCAGAGGAATATATGGACTGCCTTGGTACTGAATTTGAACAACTCCGCAGACAAAAGATGACGGAGGAGCAGATAGAAGAATATATTGAACTGCTCCTTCCCATGGAGAAAGAGCCTACGCCGATACAACAAAAGAACATTATCCGGCTCCGCAAGGATTTGGAGAAACGGTATTATGACGCGCCTGATTTGCAGGAATTAGGGAATACTGCATATCGTTTCATCAATGCGGTGTCTGATTTTGCGACACACAGCAGCCCTCTCCGCAGGACAGCGAATTACAAGGAAAACCTGTTTGCCCGCACGATTGACGGCAATCCGCTGATCGACAAGGCATACCAGCTTGTAAAGGCGGCTTAAATTATGGACAGAAAACAGTTGCATACTGTAAAAACAATTCATAGGAAAAGGGATAGTTCGCATTAAGGCGCTTCGGGCTATCCCTTTCTTTTGCCCGCATATCTAAAGAAAGGAGTTTTATGATGTTTGAGAAAATACCGTTAGCAGGAGTTGATACCATGGAATGGCTGCGCTTGAGGAAAACAGGCATTGGCGGCTCTGATGCTGGAGCAATCTGCGGTGTGAATCCGTACAGCAGTGCCATGAAAGTATTTCAGGACAAAACGAGTGAAGATGTGGAGACGCAGGATAATGAAGCTATCCGTATCGGGCACGATTTGGAGGATTATGTTGCGAAAAGATTCATGGAGGCGACCGGATTAAAGGTCAGGAAGTCCAATTTTATGTACCGCAGTACGGAGCATCCGTTTATGATTGCGGATGTTGACCGTCTGGTAGTCGGCGAAGATGCAGGGCTGGAATGCAAGACGGCAAGTGCCTATCATGCGGATAAGTGGGCAAACGGAAAAATCCCGCTCCATTATGCGATGCAGTGCTACCATTACATGGCGGTTACAGGAAAGCGGATATGGTATCTTGCCGTCGTTATTTTAGGCAGAGAATTTACATATCGTAAGCTGGAATGGGATGACGAGTTGATAAGCAGCCTTATAAACATAGAAGAAAGTTTCTGGAATAACCATGTTGTTTCAGGAACGATTCCGCCGCCGGATGGGAGCAAAGCCTGCGATGAAGTAATCGAGCAATATTTTCATACCGCTAAGAAAACGAGTGCGGTAAAACTGGTCGGGTTTGATGAAAAGTTAAGCAGGCGGGAAGAAATCATTCGGCATATTGCCACGTTACAGGAAGAGCAGAAGCAGATTGAGCAGGAAGTAAAGCTGTTCATGGGTGAGAATCAGTATGCAGCCAGCGAGCGTTATCGTGTATCATGGGGCAATATAGATTCCGTGCGGCTTGACACACAGCGCATCAAAACAGAGAAACCGGAAATTTATGCGGATTATGGAAAGCCGTCACATTACAGACGGTTTGAAGTAAAGGCGGCGTAAGGAAATAACTGAAAATATAGAAAGGAAGACACAAATGGAGCAGAGTATAATAAGGCTGCTGAAAGCAAATGAGATTGAATGCAGGATAGCGGTCATCAAAGAGAACGGTTTGAGTTTACTTCTTTATAAGGACGCACGAGTAGACCAGCGTATCCTTGATGAAACATTTGGGGCGTTTGGCTGGAAACGTAGCCATCAGTGCATAGACGGGAATCTTTATTGCACGGTAGAAATCTATGATAAGCAATCCGGCGTATGGGTGTCGAAGCAGGATGTCGGCACTACCGGATATACGGAAAAAGAGAAATCCCAAGCCTCGGACAGCTTTAAGAGAGCCTGCTTTAACTGGGGAATCGGACGTGAGCTGTATTCTGCGCCGTTTATATGGATTCCGGTAGGAAAGGCGCTGATTCAGGCAAAAACAGGACAGAATGGGGAAAAGCGTTATTATTGCAACGACCATTTTTCTGTTCAGTCTATCCAGTATAACGAGGACAGGGAAATCAGCTCCCTTGTAATTGTAAACGATAAAGGACAGCCTGTCTATGAGCTGAAAGCGAAAGCTGGAAAAAACAGCGGGAAAGGGAAACAGGCACCAAAATTAACGCCAGATGAACAGAAGGAATGTATTTCCAGCGAACAGATGGCCTGTTTGCAGGCAGAGCTTGAACGGACGGGCGTTGCCATAGAAACGGTACAGAGCCGCTACAAGATACAGGAAGCGGCAGCAATGAGCGAGGACACTTATCACAGAGTGATGCGTGCTTTATCAAAGACGCAATCTGTAAAAGCGTCATAGAAGGAGGCAATGGGATGGAGTTGAAAGAATTTGCAAATGCTGTATTAGCAGCAGTAAGGGAAAAAGCGGACGGAGTTTTCAGTGCATGGATAACCACGGTTACGAAAAATAACGGCGTCAAATTGACGGGGATTTCAACTGTCAGTCTAGGCAGCAGCGGCGGGCTATGCGTGTATCTTGACGGGTATTATAAAGCATACAGGCAGGGAGAGATTGGAGTCGACAGTGCGGCAGAAGAGATTTACCGGCAGATTACAAGGCGTAGAGATGGGCTAAAAGACATCAATACGGCTGATTTCCTGCAATGGGATGTGATAAAACATCATATTTATACGAAGCTGGTCAATGCGGAATGGAATAAGGAAGATCTTGGGACAGTGCCGCATAGGCTTTTTTTAGATTTGGCAGTGGTCTACTACATAAAGATAGACAGTCCGGAGAAAGATCGAACCATGTCCATGATAATCAGGAATCCATATATGGAGTTATGGGGACAGGACGAGGAAAGCCTTTCCCAGACAGCAGCTGTCAATATGCGTCTGAATAGGAAACCACTTTTGAAGAACATGGAAACAATACTCCACTGCATTGCGCCGGAGGGAATAAATCTGTTTTCTGATACGGATATAAAAATGTATGTCCTTACAAACAGAGAAAAAACCTTTGGGGCGGCGGAGATTCTGGATGCTCATACCTTGCAGGCTATTGGAAAAATGCTTGCAGATGATTTCATTGTGATTCCAAGTTCAGTGCATGAAACGATTATTGTTCCGGCAGATAATGCGCCGGAATATTCGGAGCTTATGGATATGGTTTGTGAAATAAACGCAACTCATGTTGATGCAGAGGAACGCTTATCAAATCACATTTACAGATACAACAGGAATGAGGGCAGATTAAGAATAGCGGCATGAAAAGGAATATAGCGAAGCAGGGAGATATTCGTTCGGAAAATCAGCCCTGCTTATTTTTCAGTTCAAGATAGATTTGCAGATAGCGGTTTAGGCGGTCAATGTCATCCTCATTCCCGGTATTCAATATTTTTACGATCCCGTCAGGCAGTCTGGAAAGGGCTTCGTCATATTGTTTCCCGAATATGATATAGTCCAAGCTGCAGTGGAAGATCGTGCAGAACTGGATCAGGTTTTTGAGCGAGAGGCTGGAAGTAGCGTTCTCAACATGGCTGATGTGCTTAGGGCTGACCCCAAGCATGTCAGCCAGCGCTTCCTGCGTGGTTTTGTGCTGGCGGCGTATTTCCGCTATCCGTGTGCCTATGGCGGTAAAAGTGTCATTTCCCATACTTATCTAAACCTCCTAGATATAGTTTATGAGGAAAATATACGCTGTATAACGCATTTTAAAGTACTATTTAGAATAAAACTGTATTTTTAAGGTTTGATTTTTGGCGAAATAATGCTATAATATTCCCTAGAATTGTGAAAATTGCAAGGAAAGGAGGCGTGCAGAAAATGAAACGGTTTAAAAAGGCTGCAATGATCGCAGTGGTTGTGATTGTGGTACTAGTGGCAGCGGTATTTTTATGGACGGTGTTTGACTTTAATGGCGTTAAAACATTCATTACGGGATAAAAGCAGGAAAGGTATGTAAGGGCCGGATATGGCGCATTGGAACATTGGAGGGCGATCATGGATAAAGAGAAGAAAAAAGGCGGAAAACTTCGCAAAATAGTCAGTTGGGTTGTATCGCTGGCAGTTATTATCGTACTGTTTAGGGCATGTACCGGCAGCTTTGACCAAGCAGCCTCGGATGCCACAAATGGCGCATATGGTTCTGGTAATCATTCACCGAAAGAGTGGAGCAGTTATTTATCTTATACGGAAGAGGAACTGGTAAAGGCGTTGGGTGTTGAAAAAAATGATATGGGATACTACCCTAATGATACGGAAGCTAATTTTATCTGTATGGATGGTAAGGTTTATTCGGCGATGATAAATCAGAACCACAAAAAAGACGCCGAATATATGCTTTTTGGAATTACGTTGGGGCAGGACGCGGGTAAAGTGAGTGGAAAACTTGGCGAGGACTTTGAATTACTGGATTCGTCTGATGTCGTTGGAGGAACAAGGGATACTTATATCAATAAAAAAGCCGGACATCTACTTGCGGTAGATTATAATGCCCAATCTGTTGTAACGGCGGTTTCCTGCGTTGTGGGAGATGGTGCTAAAACAGAAAAAGTAACAGACAGTTCTATGGATGAAGTCGTGGAATGGCTGGATTCGATTGGCGCGTATGATGAAACCATGAAAGATTGGGGTGCCGAATATATACTTAATTTTTATAACTCCATTCGGGAGGATATGAAGTCTTGGGATGCTGAAAATGATTTCAATAGTTTGCGAGAACATCTTAAAGGGTTTGACCCTAATCATACTTCAGAAGAAATTGATAATATGACAGATTATCAGGTATATGTGGAATCTAAGAATCTTCGTGAATCTATGGTTGTTGATGCTGAAGAACCCGATTGGGAAGAAGAGTATGTTTATGAGGCAACAAGTGTGCAGGAGTTCAAAGAATTTATCAGAGATGATGCTAATATCGGAAATACAATAATCTTTCCGGGGGTAGTATTCAGCAGTAATAATGGATTTTATAAGTATGCCGTAAGCATTGAAGCTGGTCTCTTTTGCTATATTTCAGATCCCGGATTTAATTTACTTAATAATGATGTAGTGAAAGTTACAGCTATATATCGTGGCAAAAATAATGCAGGTTATATTTGTTTTGAAACTATCAGCGCAGAAATTCAATAGAGAATTAGGAGAAAATGTAGATGGGATAAAAAGACAGAGGGAATCTGTAATAAGGTTCCCTCTTCATTTTTGCCAATATCTAAAGGGAGATGCATCATAATGGGCGAAATCCTAAAAGCGGTAGTAATTGCTGACCACGCCAATCAGTACATTGGATCAAAAAGGTAGAGATTAAAACGCAGCCCTCCTGAGATGTTTTCTGCTAGATTTTTTGACATCAAATTTGATATAATTAGCATATAAGGAGGCAGGAACAGCCGGAAACCTTATTGCGGCTTTATAATAATATTGTTTTCTTCGAGAAAAAATTTTCGTATAAAATTTATCCAGTATAACTTGGAAAGGAAATTAAAAAAATGACAAATCGAAAGAATCCGCAGATGAAAGATAAAAATGGATGGCGTAAGAACACCCATGAAAAGACACGCGAAGAAATAGAAAATTTAATAGGAAAAGAAAGTTTAACAGCAAAAGAATTAGCATTATATTTATATGTAGACGAAAAAACGATAAAAAATTATATCCGCAGGCTGTGCCAATCCGGAAATGGGATAAAGGAATCAGACTTTAAAATGAATGGGAAATATATTGTTAAGCCGGAAATTCAAAATATTTTTTTTATTCTTGTAAATGCAAATTGGGGCAAAAATCATAAGCATAAAATAAGATACAAAAAACAGATTTCCGAAGAACTCATCAAAAAAATCGAAAACAATTTAAATGCAGAGGATAAAAAAAGAATCCAATCATCAGAGCCATACTTGACCGCAAAACTGGAGAAAGACTTAATAGAACAATACTTTCTGGCATGGCATATGCTAAATGAAGAAATATTCCAAGCGGATACAAAAATGCGGTTTCGTTATATCGAAACAATAATTAGGACAGTGTCAAAAATGAGAAATATGATTGCAGTAAATAAGAAGGCCTGTAAGCAGAGCGAGCATAGAACCAAAAATATGATGCCCGCATATCTGATAGATGAAAAAATAAGTGATTCTCTTGAAAAAGCCCTTATCTCTGTTATGGTCAGCAAACTAAGAAAAGAAGAACTGGTTCATGAAACAGATCTGGACGAGGTTATTAAAAAGATAGCATATGGGATAAAGACATTTGATGAAGATCAATTAAGAGAGAAAAACGATTTGATACAAAAATTACTGTTCCCACTCGACAAAAGGGAGCAGTTAAAGAAAAAAGTAGATACAGTATTTGATTTAACAGATGATTTAGAAAAACAAATCGCGCAGTTTGTAAAAGATACATTTGATGATGTTTACTTTGGCGCTGCGTTAAAGGAAAAAGATGTTGATATTCACGGAATAACGGAAGATATGTACAAAAAATTTTATAATAATTATATTGGCCTGTCTCAGTATGTCGAAGTTGTGCAATCCGAAGAATATAAAAAATATTTGGAAATAAAGGATTCGGAAGAATTTAAAAAATTATTCCATAAATAAAATAATAAAAAATGCCAAAAGAAGCTCATTTATGGGTTTCTTTTTATTTGATAAAAATTCGACAAAATGGAAAAAAATGAAATGCGACCTTTCCTTGTTCTGTTTTCTCAATATGCTATTCTTATTACACCTGCAGGAAATAAGAATAATGAAAGGAGCATAAAAATGTTTCCATATGACAAGAACTTGTCTTATGGCAAATTGTGTGATCTGTTTACAATGCATGGGCAGCTTTTTTCTGATGGCAAAGATATTATAAAAAAATTAAACAATTCATACTATACACTCTCAAAAGACAATCTACAGATGGAGCTGCGTAAATTCCTGACTCCAGATACCAGAATGAATATAAGTCCCTATCAGCTCAATATCATCATTGATCTGATCAAGCAGGATCCGGATATCCGTATAGATACTACGGTCTGCAATACGGGACGGATTATCTTTCGGAATGGTATTTATAGTGTACGGGATGGAAGGCTGCACCCATTCAATGATGATTATAACTGGGCGGTAGTTGATGCTGTGTATGATAGAAACGCATCATTAGACGATGCCCCTATATTTCATAATTTTCTTATGACTTCACTTGACCTTAGAAACAGTCCAGAGAAGGCAAATACATTGCTGGAGATTATTGGATACAGTTTGAGTGATTATACAGTTGCTAAGAAAGGTTTTTTCTTTATTGGCGAGCCGTCATCAGGCAAATCGAAAATACTTGAATTTTTACAAAAGCTGATAGGAGATGAAAGCGTATCACAAATTGCGCTTCCGATGATAGGCAGCAGATTCAGTTTAGGGCAGCTGCAAGGGAAGCGCTTGAATATATGCACAGAATTACCAAGCAATAAATTCCCATCTGTTGATGTTTTTAAGGCATTGACATCAGGGGATCGTGTATATGGAGAACTGAAGGGAAAGGACGGATTCAGCTATTATCCAAAGGTAAAGCTGTTAAATGCTGGCAACAGTGTTCCATTCCCAACGAATACAGATGGAACATCTTCCATTATTGATCGTATGGTATTCCTGATGTTTAAGCACACAATCCCCAGAAAGCTGTGGGATACAAATCTTGTAGATGGTTTGCTTAATGAAAGAGATGTGATTTGCTCGCTGGCTATGCAGGCATTAAGGAATCTTGTCGCAAATAACTTTGAATTTACCGTTCCAGAGGATTCCAGAATATTTGCAGAAGGTTACAAGAATATGCTGGATGCTTTTCGTCTCTTTATTGATGAGGCCTGTGTGTTGCAGGAAAATTTATATGAAGGCAGTCAGCAGTTATGGGATTGTTACACTGTGTTCTGCAATGATAACAACTTACCCAGAGGAATAACCAGACAATTATTTGCCCAAAAGCTGGCAGCACTTGATGGAGTGCAGAAACAAAGGGTAAGGGAGAATGGAAGACAGGTGACTATATTTAAGGGGATCGCTATCCGCAGAGAATTAAACAATATGGTCAAAATGACGGATGAGAAACGGGATAAAAGGAAAAACGGCATAAGCGAATCTAATACCAAGATTAGGAAAGAGCCGACAATTCCAAAAGATCCGGATTCATCCTGCACAGAAGAACAGTTGAAATTTGATGTGGAGAGCCCTCTTTTACGGGATTAGGTGAGATCATGAGCAGAAAGATAACATTACGAATAGACGAGGATTTGTATACTCATCTTTATAACGAATGTATGAAATTTGGATATAGGAGTTTCAGCTCCTATATCTGCAAACTCTTAAAAGAACGGAATGTGGTGGAAATAGCCGGAGGAAATGATCTGGCTGCCACATTTCATCAGATAAGGGCAATGAATTCAGGAGATTTAAGGTTGGCAGAAAGGAGAGATAAATTATGTCAATTATACGATTCATTAATGATAGAAATAGAGAACTTGAGCAGCTGTATAAAATCATTGACTATGTAAAACGAAAAGACAAACTGTCTGAATATTATTTGTCGGGTATCGGAATAAACGCTGATACTGCATATCAGGATATGATTTTTGCCAAAAAAATGCTGCATCAGGAAAACGGGAAACAGTATTTGCATCTTGTAGTATCTTGTGATCAGATTATGAGGCAACCAGATGCAGTACACGAAATCGGCAAAGAAATAGCAGCATATTATAAAGACTATCAGGTTTTAGTGGCAACACATTCTGATACAGCTAACTTGCACTGTCATTTGGTTATCAATTCAGTAAATATGCAGAATGGCAAAAAATTATCGCAAAGGCGCAAAGATTTTTGGAAGTTTCGTAATTTTGCCAATACTGTTTTTGAACGCCATAATCTGCCGCATATAGGGGCAGAACAAATGTATGAGGTGCTTTTATCAGAGGAAGATAATTATGACTGGGATGATGATCTGGATGATTTTGATGCACTCATTACGGGCAGGCTGGAAGAACTGCAAAACAAATATGGAGTACAGCGCCCCATCTTTTTCTACAGGCAGGAAGAAGAATGCCACGATAAGCTGAGAGCGATTGACAGGTTGGAAAAGATGGAGCAGAACTTGAATGGATTGGAGGAATAAAATCGTATGGCACAGGAATGTTTATATTATACAGCAAAGGATGTTATGGAGCTGTTAGGCGTATCCAGAGCAAAAGCTTATAAGATCATAAAGAAATTGAACGAGGATCTGATGAAACAAGGGTACATCGTGACTGCTGGCAAAATTTCTAAAAAATATCTGGCAGAAAAATGCTATGGCATGACGACGACGCAGTAATAGGCAACGCACTCATCCCCAAGGGACATCTCCCTTGGGGAATTTTTTCGGAAAGGATATGATACTATGACTGTCACAAAAAACAAGAAAGGATTATGGGATATTCAGTTTTATTATAAGGATTACAGCGGTAAAAACATTAAGAAGCATAAGAGAAACTTCAGAACAAAAAAAGAAGCCATAGAGTGGGCTGAAAAATTCACTGCCCAGCAGTCCCATAATCTGAATATGGATTTTTCTTCTTTTTGGCAGATTTACAGAGAGGATATGAAAGAACGACTGCGGGAAAATACGGTACGCACCAAAGACTACATCGTGGAACTGAAAGTGCTTCCGTATTTTGGAAAAAAGAAAATGTCAGATATTTCTGCGGCGGATATTCGGTGCTGGCAGAACAGCCTTATGAAACAGGGCTATTCGCAGACCTATTTAAAGACGATCAATAATCAGCTTAGCGCAATATTTAATTATGCTGTAAGATATTATGACTTGACGAAAAATCCGTGTACTCAGGCCGGCTCTATGGGAAAAGGGAAGGCAGAGGAAATGAAATTCTGGACACAGGAGGAGTTTGAGATATTTATTGAATTTGTAAAGGACAAACCGATCTCTTATTATGCGTTTCTTACGCTTTACTGGACAGGAATTCGCTTGGGAGAGCTTCTGGCTTTGTCGCTGGCTGATTTTGATGCAGAGGAAAAGACATTATCCATTACAAAATCTTACCAGAGGATCAATGGGAAAGATGTGATAACAGAACCGAAAACAGCTAAAGGCAAACGGGTAATAACGCTTCCTGATTTTTTAGTGCTGGAATTGGAAGAATATATAAAAAGGCTGTATGGCATGATGCCGGATGACCGCCTATTTTCTATTACGAAATCATATTTAGAAAGAGAAATGATGCGGGGAGTGGAACTGTCAGGAGTAAAGAAAATCCGCCTGCATGACTTGCGGCACAGCCACGCAAGCCTGCTGATTTCCAAACTTGGAGCGCAGCCTAATCTGGTAGCAGCCCGATTGGGGCACGAAAAGATACAGACAACGCTTTCTACATATTCCCATTTGTATCCGAACCAAAACCGCGATTTAGCAGATCAGTTAAATGGACTAACGGAAAAGTCTGATAACGAAGAAGGAGATAATGAAAATGCCGGGAAAGCATAAAGAACCAACAATGGCCTTTCGTCCCAGTGCATGGGCAAGAGCAATGATAGAGCAGAGGGCCGCCTTAAGCGGCATTTATAAAAAGGATTTTATTACAAGAAGCTGTGTGTATTCTAATATTGTTGTAGTCGGAAAGAAAGAGAATATACAGAGAATCGTCGATTCCTTACAGGAAATGCAAATGGTTATGAAGGAAATCGCCGGACAAATTCAGTCGTGTGATTTTTCACTGTCAGATGATGGATATGAGGAATTGAAAAGAGATTACCTTGCGCTTGTTGTAACAATATCAGACATAGTGGACGGGGCGGCATATCTGTTCGAGAAAGAACCTCCGACAGAAAGAAGAAATTGGAAAGCTGCATTGGAATTAGAGCAGTATCGTCATGTATTGGAGATTGATGAGGAGAGGAATGATACAATTGAAAAAGAGGATAATCCATGATAAAATATTTACTGAAAAGGCAGGTGATCTGATGGATGCAGAAAATCAGACAGAACTTAAAAAGCAGGAAACTTTGAATGCAATAAAGAAACTTTGTCTTTTGGACGATAATCTGATGACGCTGGTATTCGACAGAAATATTGAAGCCGCAGAGCTGTTGCTTAATATTATTCTTAGACGGAATGATTTAAAGGTGCTGGAAGTAATAGCACAGAAGGAATATAAAAATCCAATGTCCGGAGGACGTTCTATTACTATAGATATTTATGCGGAAGATAGAGATGGCAAAGCCTATAATGTTGAGGTTCAGCGTGCATCATCAGGAGCGGATGTTCATAGGGCAAGGTTTCACAGTAGCATGATTGATACGAAAATGCTGAAAGTAGGACAGGAATTTAAAGAAATCCATGATTCCTATGTAATATTTATTACGGAAAGTGATGTTATGGGTGCAGGACATTCTTTATATCATGTCAATCGAATCGTCGAGGAGACCGGCACACCTTTTGGCGATGGTTCCCATATTATATATGTGAATGGCAGTTATAAAGATGATGACGATCCGGTCGGAAAGCTGATGCATGACTTTAGATGCCTGAGTTCTGTGGATATGTTCTATCCAGTATTGGCAAAACAGGTAAAATATTTCAAGGAAACGAAAGGAGGTCAGGAAATTATGTGTCAGATATTTGAAGATTTAGCAGAAAAAAGAGTTGCTGAGGAAAAAAAGGCTTTTGCCCGTCGCCTAGCCCGTCGCCTGATTGCAAGAGGGAAACAAACGCTTGAAGAAATCGCAGAAGATACAGGCCTGTCGATTGATGAAGTAAAGGAATTGGCAGGGCTGCAACTGGCATAAAAATTTCTGGTTCTATTCCGCCCCCTTGGTTCTACTCTGGTTCTAAATATGGCAGGAACAATATAGAAATACAGTTTCTTAATTGCTTTGAGAGATGGAAAGAGCTAAACAAGACCCGAATATAGGAATAAAGACTGTTGTATGAGTCGAGTTCGAGTAACGGATAAAATCCCGGAAATGCTGATAAAATGGGCGTTTCCGGGATTGCTTTATGCCGTTTGGCTCTAAAATGGCTCTATTTATTTGATGAATACTGGATTGGGGGTGGGTATCATGATACCTGCTTTTTAATACAGAGGAATTTCGCCCTCATAGTTGTCGGCTCTTTCCAACAGAGGACCAGTTGCACCCATTGTAAAAGCTATATCACTGCTTCGGATAGACAATAATTTCATTCCAATCTTCAGATTAAGAAAATCTAATATCTGCTGATTAAGCTGAATTACACCATTCTCTGAAATATTTACCCAACAATATGAGCGCCCTTTGTATTTGGCAAATTCGCCCTCTGCGGTCTGATAATTCAATAAAGCCGGATTATCAGTAAGAATGTGTCCTAACTTTGACGGTTCTAACAATCCTTTTCTTGTCACACAAAAGCCGCCAGTGACCTTGCTTCCAGTAAAAAGATAGACTTTTCTCTCTGCTGTGGCGTTGTACTCTGTAAGAGCCTGTGTTGGGAGATGGATTGTCAAGTCATCTCGTATCAGCGATTTTCCGAAAATAAATTTACCGTCTTTGTTCATCTGTGGCATATATCATCAACTCCTTTTCCTAAAAGTGGAAGTCCACTATACCACAAGAAAATTCAAATGTCACTAAGGCTCTCTAGATAGTGTCTACACGTGTTAAGCACGGATAGCAGCCCAAATAGCGATACAACGGACGTGTACCGCAGCGATAAAGGCATCAGAAGTCTTGGCATAACGAGTGGCAATCCCTCTCCAGCGTTTCAGGGTAAGGAAACAGTTTTCTACCAAATGACGCAGTTTATAGAGATATTTATCATAGTCGCGCTGCTCTTTG
>CAJTKM010000041.1 GCA_910576545.1 Lachnospiraceae bacterium | reverse complement strand
CAGGCTCCGCCATGTAGCTGGCACCCAGTGGGGCAACAAGAAGTACATGAATATGAAGCACTTAGAGGCTGCCCTGGGGGATGCCTCTACTGCTGGCTGATTTTATTCTGCCAGAGCCTGCAAACTATTTTGCGCATTATTCTTGACACTACCCACACTTGCGGGACTTCTTGGCGTTGCTTTGGCACTTGCTTCAATTGTTGATGCGATTGAGGCTGGCATTGATTCGGTCAAATTGGGAAAAGTTTTAGCGGAAACAACTAATGATGATAAGATTAAAGTAACGACAGAATTTTATGCATGGCTGTCTGGTAGTGGTAACCATACCGGCTATTATGCCGAAACAACATATGAAGTTGTAAAATAAGAACTGAAGTATAAAGTTGATTTTAATCTCAATGTGTAACTTTAAGTAAGCGTCAATTCAACATACGAATTGGCGCTTATTTTGCTATTTTCCTCCAGAATATCCCAGATTAGACTAACTGACTTGGCGGTATCTGCAATTAAGAATACAGGCGGCCAATTCAGCAAAAAAGACGAACGATACACTTGGAATAAATCGACTTTAATATGACAAAGGCGAAAAGCTGCCTTTAAGCCTTTCGCCCATCGTTGTCATAGTAAATTCTTATCAGCAAAATTTTTCATGGTCTTATACGCTACTTATATAAATATTCGCAGGATAAGTTTTACTGAGAAAAAACATGTTTCATAATTCCATAACTGTTTGTTCCTAAAATATATTGATATGTATATTCTAGTGTTTGACCAGCCGGAACAGAGATTCTCTTAAAATCAAATCTACTATTGCCTGTTTTAAGACATGCATGCAATACTTTACCTGCATCAATGATAACCGGATACTTGTCTTTCGTGTCAGGATTTACACAAGCACAGACAAAAGTAAATTTAACATTTGTATCATTTACAAATTTTACAGGTATTGCATACTGAGCACACCAATTTGCCAAATTCCGCAAATTCCCTGTCTGGCTTGCTGAAGCAGTCAAAGAAGTTCCCGCAATTTTTATCGGGATTATTTCACTTGTGTTCGCTTTATTATTTACCGTACAATTCGTACTAGACCGATTATTTGTTTCAAAACTCACACTGCTATTGGCAATTATATCTGTTGCCTTAATGGTAATGGGAGATGCCGTGAAGAAATAACCATTGCCACACCCTGAATACACAGTCGACTTGTTATCATAAGGATATACTGTTGTTGATGCTGGAATGTCATTTTTGCTATTTTTATACAAGTACACTGCAATCACCGCTTGTCCGCTAGTGCTGAATCTTAAATTCCCTGAAAACATAGCCTTGGCTGGAATGGATTCATCACAAATCCATGCACTGCCTTTTGCAGGAATCGTCCAGCCTTTGGATGTGCTTGCAAAAAATTTCTCCCAGCTAATATAAGACATACCATTCCAAAAATCACCTGGGTTGTTAATAGAATCTGCATGCCCATAGTAGAGCCTCTTAAAAGAGATGCTGCTGGTTCCCGGATTGTATACTCTAATGGCAATGCCCATTTTATGCGTGACACCTTCAGCATTGTATGAGTAAAAAATCTGCCCTGTGCCAGCAGAAACACTTTGTCTATTTACAGCTTTGCCATTTTCGCCAAAGCATCCAGGATGTTCTGCAATTTTTTCTGGGTAATTACAGTAAATCCAAGGATTTTCTGTATTCAAAGTATACTTCATTGTTAACGTTTTTGCCATCTTTATTCCTCCTTAGTCATGTTTTTTTGTAGCTACATCACTAAAGAGAAATTAAGATTTATTTTGTCAACTATTTTTCTATAATAATTATTTCACAGCTATTTTCGCCATTTTCCCCTCTGGTATGATAACCATATGCTTCACAAAATTCTGCCGTATTAACTTTTAATCTCCCTTTTACTATGTAAGCAGAAATTTTTTGCATATCCGATGTCATGATTTCCGTAGCTAAGACGGGATACCTTAACGAAGTATAATTTGTTACTTGGTCTGGTATCGAAATGGAAAGCCTTTGAAAATTATCTTCATATATGTCCAATATATTGTCTTGAAATTTATACACTGCATTCATTTTCTGCAAAACACTTTCTAAATCAAAATACTTTTCCATCTCTGTATTTGTCACATTTTCGCATAGCTCAGCAAAGCTGGTTTCCCCCATATTGCAGACTATACTTTTTTCAAGCGGCAAAACGGAAATGGAAGCAGAAGAATTCCTCCTAAAATAATACGCCGAATATCCCAGCTGTTGAAACGCAGTATAATACTCCTCCGGATGACTGGTATCATCGAATGAATCAGCCTCCAGACTGCAAAGATCATCTATGCTTAAAGCAATTTCCCCGTGAACCATTTTATAGTCGATGTTTATACCATTCAATTTTATCATTAAGTCCATACCCCGTGTTATCGTAGGGAATTTATTTTTTTCAGTAAGTTGATATTTTGGGGTGGTACAGTCTAAAAAAAGGGTATTCCCCTCCAAAGCAGCCTCAAACCCAAGCGGGAGCAAATCTTTTGCTAAAATATATTCTTTCCCTGCCTTATGATAACGAGCGATTTCAACACCGGACAATTCTATTGTACTGCTCCTGTTGTTGTAAACAGTGATAGAGCCAAGTAAAAGCAAAAATATGAGCAAAATCTTCTTTCGAGAAAAAATTGGAATCATCTCCCGTCTATCTATTGCCATTTGAAAAAGCATATCACACAAAACCTCTAAACCGAATAATCACATTATATATCAATTTAGAGGTCTTGTGTTGCCTTTGAAGCAGCTTTAGAGTAATTTTATCCTATGCCGCCAGCCTTTCGCTTTCTTTCCGTGCCAGCAGCATATCGTCAATACCTTTATACAAGGGATTCCATCTCATTGGCTGCACGTTTACGCCGATTTCCTCCATCAGCCTGTAAAACCTCTGCACAGAGAGTCCGACCTCCGGATTGGTTTCCTTGTCCATATCAAACGCCTCCGTCGCTTCGGAAAAGCCAAGCTCATGGATTAGCTGTTCCAGCCCTTTTGTGCTGCCGACGCCGGGAAGGGCGATAAAGCAGGCGTCCTGCTCCATCAGGGAACAGGCAATGTCCGCTTTCAGCGAGCCTTCGGTGACAAAGGGCTTTGCTCCCATTTCCCAGTTTACCACATGGAGAAACGCGGCGCATTTCGTGCCACCCGGAAACCCGTTGCTGGAAAACCACTTATATTTCTGCTTCCCGCCGTTATCCAGCCTGACCTGCAAGCCCTGTATCAGCCCCTGCGCATCACGCACAGGAATGAAGAAGCCTTCGGACGTGGCCATATGCCACTGGCTGTTTTTCCGGTAGAAGCCTGGCACGCCGGACAGGTCATATTTGTTGGAAAGCTCGTACATTGCCTTGCTGTAAAGCTTCCCGTGTTTTTTCGGGACAGAGCGGTACAGGTTTCTTTCGATACTGCACATATCCAGCCCGCGGTTTTGCAGGTTCAGCCTGTGCTTTGGCGCAAGCTCCAGCATTTGTAGGAAATCGCTGTAAATCCGGCTGCGTTCCTCCGGCGGCTTCATGGCTGTTTCGGGTTCTATTCTATTATATAACGGCAGGGGAGGGCGGTCAAAATTGACCGCCTCCGCCAGTTCCCGATATGCCGCCGCATTGCTGATGCCGTTCCTTTCGGCATACAGTGTGATGCTGTTGCCGGATTTTTTGCACCGCTGGCAATGGAACACGTTTTTAGCCGTATTCAGGTAGAGCCTGGGCTGGCTGTCCTGGCAGAAGGGGCATTTTGCCCGTACTTCTGCACCGCCTGCATTCCGTCCATGCGGTATGCCGCAGGCTGCCGCCGCCTGTAAAATTGGGATATTCACATATGCCATATCACGCCGCCTTTCCAACGTCCGCAGAACCCGCCTTTTTACGGCTGCCTCTGAACACTATTGTCAGCGGCCTGTCTTTCTGCACCTTGGAGAACAGCGTTTGCCCGGTAAGGCGGACGTTGTCGACCACAGAAACGCTTTCGCCGTTATCCAGGAACGTAGGGTAACGCCTGCCGGAAAGCCGCTTTACCAGCTCCGCAATTTCCAGCCCCGCACGCAGCTTTTCCGACAGGGACAGCTTCGCATAGCCTTTCCCTTTGTAAGCAAATTTGAACGTGTCTTTGACTTCGCCTGTGGTTTTTATCACCTCAGACAACGAGATGCTGACCCGGTTCATTTTCAGGGGCGCAAAAAGCAGCTCGTTTTTCTTGCCCAGGTAGCTCACAGCATGGCTGATGAGCCGCTTTTTGGCATCGGCTTCCCGCCGGATAGCTTCCATTTCGCCTTTTATGTCCGGCTGTTTCAGCGTTTCGCTGAGCATACGGATTTTTGTTTCCAATTCCCCGCATTCCCGCCGCAGGGCTTCCGTCTGGCGCTGTGTTTGCAGCGCTGCAATGCTTTTTTCCAGCCTTGCGGTTTCCGCCGCCTGCGCCTCCTGGAATGCCCGCAGCTTTGCCTCTTTTTCCTGCATCAGCCTTTTCAGCCCTGCTTTTGCAGCCTTGCCTTCCGAAATGCATTCCTCAAGGTTTCGTTTCAGTTCCTCCCTTGCTGCCATGACGTCCGCATCCTCCATTTCATGCCCGCAGAGCGCGCATTTCTGCCCGGTGCAAATCTCGTGCAGGTATTTGAAGATAGCTTTGTGCCTGGCGTATAGGGGTTCCAGCACTGCCTCCAAACGGCAGATTTCTGTATCGCCATCGAACACAAATGCCTTATCCCGCACCTTTTGCAGGCGCAGCCTTGCATCGGCCAGCGTTTCGGGCAGGCCGCCTTCCTGTGCATCTTCCTGTATCAATGCTTTTTTCTCTTGCAGTTCTGCGGCTACCGCCGCCAGCTCCGCCTGCGCTTTTTTCGCGCCGCCTTCCAGAAGGTCAGCCTGTCCCTGCATATAAATCAGATCTTCTTCCAGCCCCTTCACTTCGGCGCGCCGGTTCTGGATGTACGTTTCCGGCGAAAGGATATTTTCGCCTTTCAAAGCCTCCCGCGTTTCTTCCGGAAGCGCGGCAAGCACTTCTTCATGGCTGACTGCCGGAAGCAGCTTTTCCAGCAGGTTTTTCCCGTCTGTCCCCAGCGTTTCAATGAAATACAGGGGGTTGAACATGGACAGGAATAAATCCTTGTCCCCGAACAGGTTATATAAATCTGCCTGGCGGACGTTGTACCCGTCATAGGTAATGCCGTTGGCGTTGTTCTTCCTTGTCTTCGTCAGCTCATGCACCTCGCCTGCTTCGTCCGCAAATTTGACGGAAACAAACATCTCCTTTGCGTCCCCGTTCTGGAGCCTGTCCAGCGTTTTTTCGCCGAAAAAGCCCGTCCCCATGAACGCGAAGGCAATCGCCTCGGCAATGGTCGTCTTGCCCAGCCCGTTGTCGCCAAGGATAAAATTGATGCCGTAATCAAACTGGAACGTCTGCGGCTCCGAAAAGCCCTTAAATCCTGAAATGATAAGTTCTAAAATCCTGAAATCATTTATTTTCTCCATAAATATCCTCTTCTTTCTTTAAGACCTTGGGGCGCTGCCCCAATCCCCCGCAAGGGGGAACCTCCCCCTTGACCCCGGGTTGCCATCGCATTCCATGCGATGGAGGACATAAGGAATTTATGCCTTTCGGAAAACATAGTTTTCCGCAATAAAGTTTGGGATACAACCCTTTTCAAAGGGTTGGCAGGGGTGTTGGGGACAGCGTCCCCAAGGTCTTGGTCTTTTGGTACAGCACCCAATAAGCAAAGGAAGGCTGACGCCTTCCTCCGCTGTATGTACTGTATGTTGTTCTGTATGTATTGTCTATTGCCCTTATGCAGGAGTTGGCAGTTCCTGTTCCCCGCCATAAATCCCGTTGGAGAACATACTGCTGTTTATGCCAATGTATCCATCTTCCGCAATCCACTCGCTCAAAAACTGTGCATCGTCCTGGTTTCCGACTGCCATATAGCCCCAGAAATCAACGACCACATTGTTTTCAATGCAGCAGGGGACGCTCCAGTCCTCGCTGCTGTGCCTGAGTTCAAACACGGTATATCCCAGCTGCCGGCATTCCTCTTTCCATTTCCTGTCGTGGTTCGTTTCAAAAAGCAGGCAGTCGATTTCCCTGCTTTTCGTATGCAGGACAGCCCCGCAAAAGTCATATTTCATTCCTGCACGCCTCCTTTCCTATGCTGCGATTTCATATTCCGGCATCGTAATATACGGCCCGAAATCAGCCTGCTTTTTCTCAAATTTCGCTCTCCTCAGCTTTGTGCCAGAGGCCAGGCCTGAATCGCCTTTCTTTGCATAAACAGAAATCTCCTTGCCATTCTTGTCCGCCAGTTTCAGGCATACGCTTTTGCCGGAATCGGACGCTGACTTTATGACGTAATCATAGCTTGCCGTTTCAGGCGGCGCTTGTTTGGCGTTATCCTGGCTCTGCGCTTTCGGCGCAGGGGCATCGTCAAACAGCGCGGCAACGCTTTTGTCATAATGCCCGCGCAGCCTGTCATATTCGGAGCTCTTAATCTGGCTGCTTTTGCCGGAGGGTTCGATTTCTACCCAGATGCTCGCCATATCGTAGAGGTACCGGCCGATGCCCCAGAGTACCGCCGCGCGCTTGAAGGAATCGGACAGGCCGCCCTTGACAGGCTCGATGTCCGTATTCTCTGCGCCGTCATATTTCATGACCCACGCGCCGCGTTCCGCATCGTACAGACCGATGCCGCAGATTTGTGACTTATCCTGCCAGAGCATAAACTCGTTTGTCCAGTTCATTGCGCCAACCGCATCGTCCAGACGTTTCTGTATCGCGCGGCTGTCGAGATATGGCACTGCCATGCCCCTTGTTTTGTCCTTATTCGTGACCTGCACTTTCCAGTCGATATCCTCATAGGGGAAAGGGCTTTTCAGTTTTTTCAAAATTTCCTGCATATTCATATCATCATGCTCCCTTCGTATGTATCATGCTCATTCCATTTCAGCTTTTTCTTCCGGCTGTATGCGGGCGATGTACCGCAGGGCGCGGATGCCGTTTTCGTTCAGCTGCCTCTGCCATGCGTTTTTGCTCGGCGCCCATTTGAAACCATTGGATTTCAATGCGCCGCGCATTTCCTCGTCAGGCTTTTCGTCGAAAAGCACCTGTATACGGTTTTCTTCCGCATTCATCACGACACTGCCGCCGGGGAACGCCCAGCCTTCGCCAAAAGCCGCACTGTCACGTTTTTCCAGTCCCGCAATACGTTCTTTGATCCGCCTGATGTTGGCGTTGTTGTTTTCCAGCCGGAAGGAAGGGAACGGTTTTTTCCCGTAATAATTCAGCTGGATATAGCTGTCCATATGCACCGCCTTAGCGTCGTCCATACCCTCAAAGCCCTGCATCGTCTGATGCTTTTTGTAGTAGGCGTTTGCGCGCTTCATATATTCCTGCTGTTTTTGCAGGGACTCCAGCTTTTTCCGCAGTTTTTCCAATGCGTCAGGGTCGTCCGAAGAAATGATTCGGCTGTTTTCCCATTTTTCTTTGTTTTCTGTCATAAAAATGCTCCTTCCTGTGTCCTGTGGTTTTATGCTGCAATTTCAAGCTGTTCTCCTGTTTCCTTTTCCTGGCGCAATTCCGCAAACCAGCGGTCAATGCCGGAAATGATTTCAGCGGCAGCGTGGTGGATTACTTCCAGGGAGCTATTCAGCTCCGAAAGCGTCCTTCCGCTGCTCCATGAAACGATATAGCCAAAGGAATACTCCGAGGTATCCAGCCCGTAATGCTGGCAGACGGTATAAGCAACGCTTTCCGCCTGAATTTCCCTTGTCTGCCTGTCAACTCGTGCCTGCTTTTTTGTCTGGCCCTCTGCATTGGTATCGTGCAGCTTCGCGTGGGCAATTTCATGGATTGTGGTCTTCAAGGTCTGAAGCTCGCTCATTCCCTCGTCAACCACAATGCATTGGGACATATAATCACAATACCCATGCCTTGCACCCGGAATTGCTGCAAATGTAATTGGGAAAGGGGAAACCTCTTTCAAAGCGGCAAAGAAATCCTCATACCGCTCCACGCTGCCAGTCAGCTCGTTCACAGCAATATCCGGCAGTTCTCTGCCCTCTGTCTGTGACACGTCAAATACTGACACAATCTTATAGCGGGGGATTACAATTTCCTTTTCCTCCCTGACAGGCTTTCCGTCCTCACCTATGATAGGGAGTTTTGTTTTTGGGTCGAGTTTTTCCTGCTCCTGCATTATTTTTTTTGGTGTGGGCGCAAGTATGCGTATGCCTGTTTCACCTTTTTTGACTGTCCGGCCGAATTTTGTTTTCCAGGCGCGGAAGCCCGCGACATGCACAGCGTCCGGTTTCTGCATAGCGATCAAAATGGTATTTCTCAGGCTGTAATCATGGAATTTACTCATGACTCTCAGATATTCTTTGAAGCGTTCGCTGTCAAACAGCTCCAGAATGCCCTGTTCCAAACGCGCCGTAATTTCCTCCAGTTTCTCGTTCTGCTTCTTCTTCACTTTCGTGTGCTCCTCTCTTAAAAACCATGGGGCTTTGCCCCATACCCCACAAGCCCTTTGAAAAAGGGCTTGATCCTAAACTTTATTTTCCACCGCGTATCTGCGCGGTGGTTGAAGGGTCAAGGGGCGTGCCCCTTGCAGGGGGCGGGACAGCGTCCCGCGGTCTTTCTCTTTTCAACTCCATTCAATAAAGTTTTTCAGCGTGACACCCTCCATTGGTACGAGGATATCCGAATAATAATATTCTGGCGTCTTGTCCTTCAGATGCTCGAACAGCTCCCGCAGTTCCATGTGCTTCTGATTATTTTCAGGACGGAAATAATCGTTGTTGTTCGGCATCAACAGGATAAAACGCGGGATACTTGCCAGCGCGTGCAGGCTTTTGCACCGCGGCATCGCATTATTCCCCGTACACAGGGAAAACCGGCTGACATTGGAAAACGGGTACCGGTACATCTGTGTGGAAGGCTTCAGCAATGCGCTGTTTTCCACAATGCCCAGCTTTACGCTGCAAATCCGCCCGTTTTCCGCGATATGGAGGCCAAACACCAGCCGCGGCAAAGGGAAATCCGGGTATTCCGTCTGGTAATAGCTGATGTCCGCCTTTTCCTCCCGGTACAGCATGGCTACATATTTCCCCCCGGATGCGTTTTCACTGTATGAAATGCACCCGTCCGGCAGCAGCCCGCTGGAAATTTTCAGCTCAACGCTCTGGCTGATGCACCGCGTCAGGTCTTCCATAAGGATAAATTTCACCTGTTTCACACCGTTTTCAGTTTCCTCAATCATAACCTTTTCATCTTCTCCGATCCGGATCACCAGTTCGCTCATGCCGCACATTCCTCCTTTCGGGAAAGCAGTTCTGCCATTTCCTGCACGCTTTCCTTGAAAAACTGGTACATCCGCAGCAGGCCGACTGCTATGCCGCAAATGTCCACATACTCGTATTCATCTACGAACAGGGCAAACCTGCTCTGATACGGGCGTTTGGGTTCCGCATAGCCTTTCAGCGCCCAGGTGAGCGAATAGGAAAAATTGAAATTCCTGCGCATTTCCTCCATTGCTGCCTGAAAGAAAGGGTTTTCCGCCTCCGCCATGCCGTTTGCTTTGCCGTATTCCCCGGCAAGCCGGAAATATTCCTCTATGAGCGGGTCGGAAAAGACTGTAATGTTGATGCCCCTCCGGTCGTAGAATTCATTCCGGACATACGCGAACAGGCTGTCAGAAATCTCCAGCGCCGTTTCATAAATACTGTCATAGTAATAGCCGTCGTCCGACGCAAAGTGCAAATCGCCCAGGTTCACCGTTTCCCGGAATATATCGGGTTCCACCTCATACAGCAGCTTCAAAAGGTAGATGATATTCATAAGCTCCTCAAAATTCATAGCGCCACCGCCTCACAGAAACGGGGCGGCAGACGGCAGGGGGGCTGCACTGCGCAGCACACTTTTCATGTTCTCATTGAAAGCCAGCTGGCGCATGAAGCTGTCGTAAAATTCCTCCAGCAGCTCCAGCACGTCATCTGACGTGAATGCCATGAAATCCAGCGCCCCCAGCGATATTTCCCTGTTGTGCATAAAAGGGGCGTACAGCCTTTCGTGGACATAACGCCAGCCGTCCCCTTTTTCCGGCAGTTGATATGCCGGAGTTTTCCGCAGTTCCTCCAGCAGCCTGTTTCGATTGATTTTCAAATTGGCTCCTCCTTTTCACGACAGCGACCGGAAACCTTCCGGCGTCAGGATATTGAACACCATTTTGTTTACGTTGGTTTCGTAAACAGTCTCAACAGCTTCTCCCGAAGAATCCAGATGGTCTTCCCGCCGCGTCCTGACTTCCTTCACGATGCGCCCCTTTATGATATGCGGCGCGCCGCAGTCCATAAGCCCGTTAATGAGCCCCGAGCCGCCGACCAGGCCAATCTGCCCGATGCCGAACGGCAGGAGGGGGCGCTTTTCCATCGTGTCGATTTTGTTTTTCTCAAATATCTGTGCAAAGCTTTTGGATACCGCAAGCTGTGCGGCAAGCTCCGTTTTGTTGAATACCGCGCCCTTGAATACCTCCACTTTTTTGGCCTGCTCCGGCAGGGCATACCTCCCGTCCGGTATCCCGGACAGCTCAGGGACAGACGCCATGTCATAAACAAGCGCGCCAAGCCGTTCGGCTGCATCGCCGCATTTTTCCCGTTCCCTGCGTATGCCCATCACCGCGATCTGGCGGAAACGCTCGTATTCCTCCCCGTAAAATTTCCAGACCGTAATGTCCCGGAAATTTTCGCAGAGGAGGGTGCAGACGTCTTGTGTCAGGCGGTAATGCGGTATGATGTAGATGAGCAGCCCGCCCATCATCAAATGCAGATAGCTTTCCGCAAGGAAACGCTTTTCCGCGCGGACATTCCCGCCGTATTCCGAAACGATGGAAAGGTAGGGCGGATTCAGCAGCATGGCATGGAATGCCTGGCGGCTGATTCTCGAATGGAAATAGCTGCCGAAGCCGACGCGTGCCAGACGCGAAAGCGCGTCCTCCGCGCGTCCCTCGTCAAGCTCTATGCCGTATGTCATGCAGTCCGCGCCTTCGCCCAGTGCGGCAAGGGCAAGCCCTTTCCCGCAGCAGGGGTCGAACAGGTTCGCCGTGGCATTTTCCGGAAAAACGATGCTCCGCCTGATATGCGCGAGATGCTCCATTTCCGTGGGGTAATAGCCCATTTTGACATGGTTCATCAGCCTGCCGATGACCGCCGCGCTGACGGCGCTGTTTTTGTGGGGAAGTTTCGAGGTTAGGTTTTTGACGGTGTTCACCAGCTTGGAGTAATCCGGCGTCATGATTTGGAATGCTTTTACAGATGCGATAAGTTTCAATGTGTATGTGGAAAGTTCTTCCATGCCGGCCTCCAAAAGGGGCAGGGGCATTTGTGACAAGTTTTTCACAAGCTCTGTTTTCTGTTTTTTCAATGCTGTGTGGATATTTTTCGCGCGCTTCCTGTCTTTCTCCATGTACTTTTCCAGCTTTTCCCGAAGGGCTGCCATCTCGGAAACGGAAGCCTCCGCCCGTCCGCCGGCATCCTTGAGTGCGTCCAGCGCGTAATGCTTTTCCTCATGCGGCACAGGCATCCGCCCCCTGTCTGCGGAATGTCAGGAAATACCTGCACAGCCCGGCATAATCCGCTTTCGCGAAATCGGAAAGGGGATAGTAGAGGTTCTGCTTGCCGCAGTAGTCGTCAATGCGGGTGATTTCCCGGTGTAACAGCATTGGCGCTGCGAACGCCGATTGCTCCAGTACGAAGCATATGCCGTTCCCATCGCCCCACATGCCGTAGAGCAACACGCTGCCGGATACCGCGATGCCCGCAGGATTCGTGCGTACCTTGCTTTCGGTAAAACCGAGGTCTTTCCCCAGCTTGCGCAGGAACGCGGCTGATGTCCTTAAAAATTCCGCTTTTTCTCCGTTTGGGCCGCATTCCCGTTCCCCGGCAATGTAGCTGAGGTTCCCGGAAAGCAGCTCTGCGATGCGCTTCATTTTTTTCTCTTGCAAATTCATTTTCATGCAATCTCCTCCTTTTCATAGAACACAAAACCGTCTTCTGTCCTCACCGTGTTGTCCGGCAGGGAAGGGTCTGCCTTCGGGCCGTACAGCAGGAACAGCCTGGCCACTTCAAAAGCCGCTTGTTCTCTGTCCGCGAGGAATGCCTGCGGGTTTTCCGTTTCATAAGCCTCGTAGAGCATTTTTTGGATGTTCCCGGAAATGCAGGCTTTCCGGCAGTCATAGCGGAGACTTTCGTCCAAAATGTCAAATCCAAGTTTTTCAGCGATGGCGTCATACAATCCTGCAAGGTTCTTGACTGCCAGCATTTCGTGCTCCAGCGTAAATATTTTTTCCATATCCATGACCTCCTGTTGTCCTTTCCTTTATGCCGCCTTTGCTTTCGGCGGCTTTCCTTTCCGTTTCGCCATTTCCGGCTTCATGTGTATTGTTTTGGTCGAAAATGTGACGTTCCGTACCGTAATGTCCCCCAGCACCAATATATCGTAGAGGTAGGACAATATCGCTGTTGCCGCCATGACGTTTGCTACCACGCTCTGCGGCGCGGATATGGCTGCTTCGGCGCAGGAAAGCTCTGTCGGGAATTTATCGGTATCCGCCAAAACATTGGGATACAGTGTGCCTACGGGCTTGTAGTACGTCCTGCCGTTGCGGCGTATCCCGCAGACGACCTGCCCGGTATACTGCCCGTTGCCGCTGTCGATGTAGACAAGTTCCTTCGCTTTCTGGAATACGCCGTGGCACATCTGGCGGCTCCTGTTGTTGTCCACCGCGCCGATTAAGATGGCCAGCTCTTTGCGGAAATAGTCCGGTGCTGTCAGCGCCGCAAGGGCGTCCTCATTTTCGATAAACTCCGGCAGGTAGGCAATCTCCATGCCAAACGCGGAGGCATAACGCTCCGCCATCACTGCGGCTTTGTTCCGCCCCAGATCCGCATGGATGAAGTTCTGCCGCACAAGGTTCTTTTTCTCCACGATGTCACCGTCCGCAACCAAAAAATGGACGGGACGGTTCAGAGTGTGGATGAGCCTGTAAATATGCGGCGCGGCATAGCCGCCTGTGCCGCCTGCGCCAAGCATGACGATTTTTACAGGGCGTTCCAGTGAAAATTTCATATTCCCTCACTTCCTGTCAGCTGTTTCAAAAATGCCAGCTTTTTGTCGGTTTCATCGCTTTCCACCAGGACAGCGTTTTTCCATTTCTCCGGAAAATCCCGTACCGCAACCACGCTTTCAAAGACCACAGAAGGGTCGATTTCGACGAAGCTGCGGGAGTTGGCAATCCGCACCTTTATCTCCGGGAAAAAACCGGAGATTTTGCCGACTACGGCATACACATGAGCCGCCTTTTCGTCGCAGTCGTCCGTTTTGGAAAAAAAGGCGTTCATGTTGTTATGGCTGTGGATATCCATGTAGTGTATGAAACGGCTGCTGTCGAATGCCGCACTGATTTTGCTGGATACTGAAGCCTGCGAAACCTTTTGCTCCGGAATGTCAACGACAAATTCCTCAGCCTGTTTGTCCCAGTAAATGTTGGCAAGCGCCTCATAGCTGCCTTTATGCGCCATATATTTGAAAAAGCGCAGGATTTCAAGGAGGACTCCTGCCGGGATCAAAGGAAGGGCCGGGGTGAACCCGGCTCTGACCTTCCTGATGGCATTCGTTTCAGAAACGGGTGTGATAAAACGACCCATTTCCGTTTTCCGCATTTCGTACACATTCCCGTCGCCGGAAGGGAACAGGGAAATCATCTTCCCGGACTGCTCAGCTTCCTCAAAGGAAGGGAATACGCCTTTGTACGCTGACATCCTGCCCTTGCTCTGCGCTGTAACCTTCGGCACCAGCTTGCAGGAAGGGGATTTGTCTTTCGCTTTTTTCAGCGAATCCAAAAACTCCTTCGATGTTTCGATTTCGCTTTTCAGCTCGGCTACCGTTTTTTTCCTGGGGGAGGGGACGGGCTTCGTGATTTTCCCGTACTCTACCGTCCATGAAACGCGCTTCCCGTCGTCAAGCTCCGGGAAATCCTCGCTTTTTGCGATACGCAGCTCATCGAACGTTACGGACGTGTCCTCAACGTCTTCCGTCACCCCTGCATACGCAAAGACTGGGGGCTTCGAGAAAAGCCCATCGCGCGCGGTTTCTGCGTCCTTTTCCGCCGCCGCCGAAATTTCAGCTTCCAGAGGGTTGGAAGGGGTTTCTTCCTTGCTTTCGGCCTTTTGGGGCGGCTTCTTCTCCGCCA
>CAJTKM010000040.1 GCA_910576545.1 Lachnospiraceae bacterium | reverse complement strand
CCCCACTGGCCGCGCTGTCCCGGCAGATGTGGTTCCAGTAGCGCCCATACTTTGTCACTTATGTCGTGTCGGTGATAGGAAGCATCCATCTTTTTCTCTCCTGTCCTTTAAGATGCTTCCATTTTATCACAATCCATTCACCTTGTGTAGACACTATCTAGAAAAAATCTGATACTTTTTCCATATCACGTTTGCGGTTGTATCAAACTGCGGCTTCAGCGGGCGAAAACAAAGGCTGCTGTCCCCACTGGCATTGATGAGCTTATCAAAACTGATTGCATAGCCCAGCCCTTCCGCCACCATCATGGAAGCATTGAATATGAGCGTATACGTCGCGGCAATATTCAGCTTGGAAATATCAGGGTTAATGTGCTTCAAAATCAGACTGCCATCCCGCGCCTCCTGCCCCGATACTATCAGCGGCTTATCCCGCAAATCTTCCGGCGTAATAAACTCCTTTGCGGCAAGCGGTGAATCCCTGCGCATCAGCACGCCGAATACATCTTTTACGGGCAGCTCCAAAGAATGGTATTTCGTACGGTCAACCGGGCCATAGACCAGGCCGAAATCAATCAAACCTTTATCCAGCTGTTCCTTTACAAAATATGAATTTCCGCTGGAAATATGGAAATGAATGTCCGGATATTCCATTTGCATTGTTTTCGCCGCTTTCGCAAACAGGCGCATATTGTCCGTTTCCCCTGCGCCGATATAAATATCGCCTGCTATGGCGTCCTCCGGGGAAGTGATTTCATTTGTCGCCTTTTTCACAAGGTCAAGGATTTCCTCCGCGCGCTTACGCAGCATCATCCCTTCCTCCGTCAGTGTTACCTTTCGCGAACCATTGCCTCCGCGAATCAAAAGCTGTTTGCCCAGCTCCCGCTCCAATGCTTTCAGCTGTGTGGAAAGCGTTGGCTGGGAAAGGTGCAGGGATTCCGCCGCCGCAGAGATATTCTGCTCCCTTGCCACAGCCAAAAAATATTGCAGCACGCGCAGTTCCATCATGCTCCCCCTTCCGCCATTTTTTCCAGCATAGCACAGTTTCCCATCGTTTTCAACGATATGGCTTTCTAAAGTATGTGTATCTGCTATCCGGGAACAGCCACCCCGTTTCCGCCCGCAAGGCTTTGCCTGCATATTGCCATAAAAAACGCGGGGCAGATGCAGTCTGCCCCGCGTCGAATATTTATTTCAGCGGCTTAGAAAATTTCTTTGAAAGTCTTCTGTGCCTTAATCGCTTCAGATGCGGTTGCCATTTTGGACGTATCACCCAAAAGGATTGCACCGCAAACTACGTTGTTTACGAAATAGTATTTTTCCAGCGTGCTCTTCTTGTCATCACGGATTTCCAGGATTTTATACTGCGCATCGGGCTTTGTGCCAACATCGCCGATTGCAAAAAGCGCGGTATTGATGCCATGGAATGTCATGCCCTGTGTTTCAGGACGGTAAGGCAGAGCCTCGCCCGCCGCGTTCGCGCCCGCAATGCGTCCCATTTCAGATGCAACAGGCCAGATAGCGATATTCGCGCCATTGAACTGCGCACAGTCGCCGCAGGCATAAATGCCCTCTACGCCAGTTTCCATCTTTTCATTCACGACAACAGCACGTTCCGTAATCAGGCCAGCATCTTCCGCAACAGCAATATTTGCGCGTACGCCTGTGGAAATGATAACCAAATCGGCAGGGATTTTTTCGCCGCCCTCCAGCAGCACGCCGTCTACATGGCCGTTTCCGGCGATTTCAGCGATTTTCGCGCCTGTTTTTATGGTTATGCCGTTCTTCGCAGCAATCCCAATCAGGAGGTTCGCTGTTTCCGCGTCAACCTTGCCTGCCATAGGCACAGGCGCGCCCTCCAACACCGTTACGTCCAGCTTTTCCTTGCGCAGTTCCCATGCCGCTTCCAGACCAAGCACGCCGCCGCCGATAACAACTGCGCTCTTTGCGCCTTCTGCAAAACTGCGTACCTTCATAACATCGGCAATTGTGCGGACAGGTGTAACTTCCGGCAGTTCCTTGCCTTTAATAGGCGGTACAAAGCTGTAAGAGCCAAGCGCGTAGATACATTTGTCATACGGATAAGCCGTACCGTCTGCCAAAACAACTTCTTTCCTGCCTGCGTCAATCCGCTCCACTTTGCTGCCCAGCAGAAGCGCCACGTTGTTTTCCTTATACCATTCCGCGTCTACGCTTGCAATTGCGCCATTGCATACCGCGCCGAACATATTCTTTGTCAGCATCGGGCGGTCATACGGCAGTTCGGTTTCTTCGGAAATCATGGTAACTGCCGCAGTCGCATTGCGCTGGCGAATCGCTTTCGCCGCATTCAGTGCAGCTGTACCGCCGCCAAGGATAACGAATTTCTCCATAGTATCCATACGGAAACCTGTATCCTGAGAATCCACAGGAACGAAATTTTCACGGCCTACACCACAGACAGGGCAGGTTTCAATAGAAGAATCAAAAATCTCGCCGCAAACCAGACATTTTACAAGCGTACTCTTTGCACTTGCCTTTACAGGCTCGTCCTTACGAAGCAGCTTCAAGCCGAAGTTATAGCCAAATTCCACAGCCTCGGTCAGTTCCTTTTCGGAAGGTTTCAGCTTCACCTTGTAACCGTCCACAACCTTCATGCGCAGCTGTTTCAGGCGTTCCACGATATGCGGCACGCCTTCGCCGCTCCAGCCATAGCTGCCGAACGCGCTGGCAAGCTTGCCGCCGTGTACGGGCGGGAACATGGAAGTCGTCAGGTCCCAAATAGGCTTGAGTGCTTCGCCAAGGATTGTGGGCGTGCCGAACAGCAGACCGTCTGCCGCCGCAATCTGCGCGGAAACCTCTGCCGCATCCGCCGTCACCATATCATACGATTTTACATCAATATCGCCCGCCTGACGGATACCTTCGGTAATTTTTTCCGCAAGCTCGGTCGTATAGCCGTATGCGCTGACATAAGGGATAACAACAGTGGTCTTTTCATTCTTCGGAATTTTGCACCATTCGTCATAGATGGCAAACAGCTCGTCAATATGGCTGTCCAGCACAGGGCCGTGGCCGGGACAAATCATGTCGATATCCAGTGAGCGCACCAGCGCAAGCGCCTTTGTCATATAGGGCTGCTTGAAGGGGCCAAGGATATTATCAAAATAATATTTCGTTGCCCGCATATAACCTTCCTCGTCTGTCACTGTACTGCGCAGAATGCCCTCATGCGCATAATGGGAACCGAAGGAATCGCATGTTACAAGGACTTTGTCCTCCACGATATAAGTATACATGGTATCGGGCCAGTGCAGGTTCGGCAGCACGAAGAATTTCAGCGTTTTATTGCCAATCTTCATTTCGTCGCCATCTTTTACAGGAATGCTGTAAAAATCGCCGTTGATGATATTTTTCAAAAAGCCAATCGCAACCGGTGTCGCAATGATTTTTGCACGGGGATTCTTTTCTAGTACTTTTGCGATACTGCCCGCATGGTCCGGCTCGGTGTGGTCTACCACAATGTAGTCAATCGTTGTAATATCCAGCGTTTCGGAAAGCGTTTTTTCATACTCATCATAAAATTTTGCCTTTGCCGTTTCAAACAGCACGGTTTTGTCACCGCATTTAAGGATATAGGAATTATAGGTCGTTCCAAATTCCGTATACATAATGATGTCGAATACCCTCAAATCCTTGTCCAGTATTCCAGCCCAATAAAGATCAGGCTTCAGGGAAAATGTTTTCATGAAATTACCTCCTTGATATTTTTAGATTTATAAAACCCTGAGGGCTTTGCCCCCGGCTCCCACAAGTGGCTTTGCCCCCTGCCCCTTTTCAGCCACACTTTTGTATAACTGGGGAAAACGTATCTTCCCGCAAAACAAAATTTGCAGCAATCAGGGCCTGTAACATGATGCCCCTGTGGGATGCGGGGCAGAGCCCCGCAGTTTTCGTCTTTTACAGCTCTTTCTTCCAAAGCCCGTGCAGATTGCAGTATTCGTAAACCGCAACGGCTTTTTCGCCCTCAGCCAGCGCGAATACAGCCTCCGGCGCGCCAGTATGCTCCAGATACTTCAGCTGTCCACCCTGATTTGTTTCCAGATAAATCCACGCGATATGGTGTTCATCCAGCATAGGGTGATTAACATCGCCCACAACCGCCTTGACCGTATTCCCCGATACACTGGCAACAGGCACATGCTTTTCAGATGCGCCGTCAGAAGTATTGGCAGTCATCTCCTTCATTTTCTCCCCGCAGCAGACAACAGGCACGCCTTTGTCCTCCACCATTACAATAATGTTCTTGCAGTGTTCACATTTGAAAAATCTGGGTGTTTTCATCTCTGTATCCTCCTTCATTTTGTTTTGAATATCCCACATGATGCAGATATATCCGCAAAAGCATCTCGGCTTTTGCGGTGTTATCATATTTTTCCAAAAAGACACAATTCTATTCTATATTTCCACGAGAGAACATCTCTTTTTTCTTTGACTTCGCCTTTTATTTATGATACCATGGACTTGCAGAAAAACCATGTTGCAAATGCAACATTCCGGAGGGTTTTATGGAAAATTTAAGCAAAACTGAACTTTTTTCTGGAATTTCTGACGAAGATATCCAGCAAATGCTTGTCTGCTTTCAGAGTTTTCAAAAAAATTACAAAGAAAAAGAAACGATTTCTATACGCAATTCTTTTGGGGATTACATCGGGCTTCTGCTTGAGGGCTGTATCTCCATCAGCCGTATCCGCATGGACGGTTCTCTGGATATGCTGGAATATATTGAGGATTCCGGCATTTTTGGCGATGCATTTACATTCGGCAATCAGGAGGACGCAATCCTTGTGCTTTGCGAACAGGACTGCCGGGTGCTTTTTATCGAAAAACACCATATCATAAAACGCTGCCCGAACGCCTGCCTCCATCATTCAAGGCTGGTGGAAAATCTTATGCACCTGATGGCGGGAAAAGTCATGCGGCTGACAGAAAAAGTGGATATTCTCAGCCACCGCTCTATCCGCGGAAAACTTCTGTGCTATTTCCGCATACTAAGCACGCAGGCAGGCTCCCCTGTCTTTCCGCTGCCATTTTCGTTGATGGCTCTGGCAAACTTCCTTTGCGTTGACCGCAGCGCAATGATGCGGGAACTGAAAAAAATGAAGGAAGAAGGAATTTTGGAAAGAAACGGGAAAATGATGCGGCTGCTGTAAAAGAAAAAAGCCCTTGGAAAGGGCTTTTCAGACTGTCAAAAAACCTACTTGGATTACTGCGGAAGAGAGTTTTTTGACAGCCCGGAGCTTTTCTTTTCGTGGTGCATTTTGTTCATTTGCTTTTTTGCAGATATTTTTCACGTGTAGCCAGCCCGCCCCGAATATGGCGTTCCGCTTTGTTGACCTCTAAAACCCTGCGGACGGATTTCGCAAGCTCAGGGTCAATACTTTCTACCCTGTCGGTAATGTCCTTGTGTTTCGTTGTTACGAATTAGAACGGTTTCGTCCAAGCCCAAATCACCGAACAGGCGCAGATAGATATCCACATTCCCGTCCTTGTCCACCTCGATTTTCTGAATGATCCGCTTCAGCTGGGCATTGGTCATCTGCCGTACATCGGCAATGTCTTCAATCTCCTTGAAGGTCTGATGCAGGATGGTTTCCAGCTGCTCCCCTTTGGTTAAGTGGTAGGACACCATTTTCAGCTCGTTTTCCAGCCGCTCAATCTCTTTGCGCATCCCGCCGATCTTGTCGTTGAGTTCCTCCCGGCTAATGAGGTCATCGGCGTACATATCCATATATTTCTGCCGGGTCCTTTGCAGCTTGGCAAGCTGGGTAGTCAGTTCCTTCTCGTAGTTCAGGTTTTCATCCTTTGCCTTATAGACCCGTTGGAATTCATGGGTGACATAGCGGATAACATTTTTCTTTGCTTTCAACACCCCTGCGAAGTATTCCTGCAAAACCTCAATCAGTTCATCCTCGTCCACTGTCACAGCGTTGGGGCAGTTGTCCGCTCCCCGCCCATTGTGACCGGAGCAGACCCAGCGCACATAGGTGTTCTTATAGGTGCGGACAATACGCCGGAAGGACCAGCCGCACTCTTTGCACTTAATGAGAGTGGAGAACAGGTATTTGTTGCTTTGCCGTTCCTTGTCCACTTTGAAAGCCTGTCCACGGGACTGCATGATCTGTTGGGCCTGTTCAAAGGTTTCCGGGTCGATGATGCGAAGATCTGGCCGCTCCACTACCATCCAGTCTGTTTCATCCTTGTCGGCCCGCTGACCTGTAAGGAAATCGGTGACTTCCTGTTTGCCATTGATGATTTTCCCGGTATAGAGTTCGTTGGTGAGGATGCGGCAGACACCGTTCTGGCTCCACCGGCAGTTTCGTTTGGTTTTAAGGCCCCGCTCGTTGAGGAAATTGGAGATTTTTGCTGCGCCGTAACCGTCCTTAATATACCACTCATAAATCTGGCGGATAACAGCGGCTTCTTCCTCGTTGATGGTAAGGTTGAAGTAGTCGCCAATTGTCTTGTCATACCCATAGACGATGTTGGGAACACGACCCTTTTCTGCGTTCATTTTCTTGCCGAACTTCACTCGCTTGGAGGTGTTGGCGCTTTCTTCCTGCGCAAGTGCACCGAATATAGTCAGGACAAACTCGCTGTTGCCCATGCTGGTCATGTTGGCCGTCAGGAACTGCGTTTCAATTCCCAACGCCTTGAGTTTGCGGACATTCTGCAAAAGGTCAACGGTGTTTCTGGCAAAACGGGAAATGTCCTTAACCACCACCATATCAAAAAGGCCGTGCTCCGCATCTGCCATCATCCGCAGAAATTCCTTGCGGTTTTTGATTTTGGTACCGGAAATGCCCTCATCTGCGTAAAGGCGCACAAGGTTGTCTCCGGTGCGCTGGGTATATTCCGCAAAAAAGGCTTTCTGTGCTTCCAGACTATTAAGCTGATCTTCCTTGTCGGTGGACACCCGGCAGTAAGCGGCGATGTTCATGGCAGACCTCCCAGTTATATCTGTATCGTTCTGTTACATCTTTATTATATCACAGAAAGTGTAAATGTAAACAAGGAAAAGCACCCTGTGTGCTTCACACAAGGTGCTCTCGCTGTTCTTCCTCAGTCTGTCTGTCGGCGCTTTGCTGGATGGCCTGTTCCACTTTTGATGTGTTAGCTTCGATCAATACCTTCAGCAGGTAATTGGCGGCTGTTTCTGCTGTGTTTGGGTCATGGAACCGATAATTCAGTTTTCGCTTTTTCATGGTAAAACGCCGCCTCCTCTCTGCCTGTTTTCTTTTCCATCTCTATGAAAAGTTCTGCCAAAATATCCCTGCTAAATATTCAGTACCTCCGCAAATCAGAAAGGCCAGACAAAGGGCATCGGCAACAAAGTCCGGCAACGGACTCCGAAAAACCTGCAACCTATCGTCTGACCATCGTTTCTTACTTTTCAAATTTTTTTGTGAAATCTCGTTGCTTTCGTTGTCAGAGAACAGATACCCACCAAAAAGCCTTGCTTTACGGGCTTTTATCGTGCTCATACTCCCGATTTTGTAGCAACAAAATCAGCAACCAGCCAACAACCAACTGGGCAACAAACCCTGTAAATCAGGCAATCCACTCCTTTGGCAGCTCCAGCTGACGGACTTCTTCCTCGCTCAGCTCTACAAATCCATCTTCGTTGTCAGGCAGTTCGTTGCCGGAAATCTCCCGTTCCCACCCCCGCTGCCGACCATATCCTGCAAACATCCGTGGGTTAGAGAAAGGCTTCCAACCGGTCACCACCGTGTTCATGATCTCATTGATGTTGTGCAGCTGCCAACGCTTCGGCTCCTCAAAAGCATGTCCCAACGCTTCCTTGAACAGCTGCTTGGAGCAGACTACATTACCGGTGTAGTGTTCCAGGAAGCCCTGAATCTGCCCGGCCTCGGTATCCTCCGGCATAAAGTCTTTCTGAACTTCCACCAGCTGCCTCTGAATCTCCTTTGAAAACTTCATGGAATACTTTTTGCTGCGGTAAATGGTCATAGCCTCCGCCCATACCTGCAACAAATATTCCCTGGAAGCGGCTTCGTCCTCCAGAATGTGAACCTCCGCTTTCTCCGGGTAAATCATCACTGGCAGGAACCGGCGGTTTCCGGCCCGGTCAAGAGGCAGAAAGTCCAGCGTGTTGGAGGAACCACCGAACACACACTGCCGCAGACGGTCTTTGGGCTGGGTTTCATAGGGGGGTGCGGTAGGTTTCCTTTTGGCGGCTGATAAAGGAGCGAATTTCCTCGATGCTCTTGGCGTTACTGGTGGCCAGCATCTCCGACATCTCGATGATCCAGTGGCCTTGCAGCTTGGCAAACACCTTGTCATCATCCAGCTTTTTCAGGTCATCAGAGACAGCTCCTCCGGCCCTAAATACTCCTTTTGTCGCATTTCCCGGCAGGGGGATGCTGGGGTATCACGATACCAATTCAGGCACTCTTCTTGTCCGTCTGCAAGACCTGAAATCCGTGCTGTTTGGCGTGTTCTCTGGCAGCAGCCAGCCGTTCCTCACTGTACGGCGGTACCAGACGGATGGACAGGCGGGACTTGTCCATCACATAGGTCACGCTGCCCTCAGTAGTGCTGCGCTCCAACCGGCACAGCTGGGGATACTTCCGGCTGAACTCGGCCAGCCTGCGCTTCAGATCGGCGTTGAAGGTGTAGATACTGGCGGTGTCCTCCGCCTCGTTCCAGTTGATGATGGTTTCTTTCTCATACTTAGACAGCTTTGTCATACAGATCCTCCTCATAGTCGGTGTTTTCCTTTACCAAACGCAGGCGGCGCTTGGCACGGTAATACTCGTCCATCTCCGCACAGAGCTGGTGATAAAAACCGGTGTACCAGCTTTCTGCCATCTCCGTTTCCATCTTCCGGGCCAGCTCCAGCATCCGGTGCTTGGCCTGCGGGTCAACGGTCAGTGCGGTCAGCCACTTCAGCCTTGTCACCGTGTTGTGGTGGTTGGGACAGGCAAAGGCATACAGCACTTTCTTTTCTCGGATACTCAACTTCATAACAATCAGCCTCCTAAAAGTTTATTTTCCATGTGTTAGTTGCCGGTTTGCCTGCAATCGCTCCTGCCCGGATTTTCCCCGGCATATTGTCCTCCTTGGTGCGCTCCTATCATGGCGTCACTTCCCCAAAGCTCATACCCCTTGCAGCCGGTCAATCAATTTTCAAAGTTCTGTGTCTCCTGACAAAACTCATTTTACCGAAAAAACAGGCCCCCCTCCCGTATGTCCAAAACGATGGAAAATGGCTTGAAAGCAGCATATTTCCACGCTTATGGAATCATGGTATAATGGTCATAAACGGCAGGATTTTCCTGATGAGAGGGGGAGTTTAGATGCACACAAAACTGTCTATCCCGGAACGATTAAAAGACTTGCGGGTGGTGGATAAGCACTTGACCCTGGAACAGCTGGCCGAGCAAACCGGGCTTTCCAAATCTGCTCTCAGCAAATATGAAAGTGATGATTATAAGGACATCAGCCCCTTTGCCATCGCTACACTGGCGGAATTTTACGGGGTGTCCACCAACTACCTGATGGGATTGTCAGAAAATAAAAATCACCCAAACACAGAGCTTCAGGCCCTGCATTTGAGTGATGATATGGTCACATTATTAAGCAGCGGAAAAATCAACAACCGGCTGCTGTGTGAGATTGCCACATACGAAAACTTCCAGCGGCTGATGACGGATATTGAGATTTTCGTTGACCGGATCGCCGATATGCGGATTGCCCAGATGAATCTGGTGCTGGAGGCCACCCGGCAGGAAGTGATCCGCAGCCATGCGCCGGGGGAGAACGACCTTTATGTCCGCACGTTGGAGCTGGGGCAAGTACAGGAAAGTGACTTTTTCAGCCACACGATTCATGACGATCTGGACAGTATCGTTCAGGATATTCGTCAGGCCCATGTCACTGACCGTACCACCGCTGATCCGCAGCCGACTTTTACGGAGGTCAAAGAAAAGTTTAACCGTGCCATGCAGTTAGGCAGTAATGAGGAACGGGTAATACACGAGTTTTGTGACCAGATGCAGATCCCCTTTGACAAGATTGCATCCGAGGATTTCTCGGCGTTTATGCGAATACTGAGCCTGTCCAGGTTGCTGAAGAATCCCAACAATATGAGGGGAAAGGCTCGGCCGCAAGTCTATCACAGTGCTAAGAAAAGAAAGAAGAGATAAAACTAAATGAAGTGATGCCGATTTGAGCATTTGACTTGCTATGTTTTAGAAAACATCGTAAGTCAAATATGGCAGAAAATGTGTAGCCAAAACATATCTGTTTGGGACGGTAATCAGATTAATCGTCTCCTTTACAAATCTATAGTTACTCCCCAAAGGCCTGGATTCTACTTTTGATGTAAAATCCAGGCCTTTTGATTTCCAAAGTAATCAAACCGAGGCTTCAAATAATAATGTGATTAGGCTGCCTTGAAACACATATAATTTTGTGATTTGGCTTGTATTTTTTGCCGTTTTGACATATAATAAAAGTGTGATTAAGAAACACTGAATCTATCATAAAAGTGTGATGGGGTGTATATATGGAACGATTGATTTTGAAGAAACTGCTGAACTGGAGGAATTCTCCCTATCGCAAACCTTTAATTTTGAAAGGTGTGCGCCAAGTCGGCAAGACCTGGATTCTGAAAGAATTCGGCAAACGTTACTACGACAACACTGCTTATTTCAACTTTGATGAAAACGAAGAGTACAAGCAATTCTTTGAAACCACGAAAGATGTAGACCGAATTTTGCAGAATTTGATGCTGGCAAGTGGCCAAAAGATTACACCAGAAAAAACCCTCATTATTTTTGACGAGGTACAGGACTGCCCCAAGGTCATCAATTCCATGAAGTATTTCTGTGAGAATGCTCCGCAGTATCACATTGCCTGCGCTGGTTCTCTTCTGGGAATTGCCTTAGCAAAACCTTCTTCTTTTCCGGTAGGTAAAGTTAACTTCATGCAGATTGATCCTATGACCTTTACAGAATTTCTATTGGCCAACGGGGATGAGAACCTGGCAAACTATCTGGAGACAGTAAACACCATTGAGCCGATTCCCGATGCCTTTTTTAATCCTCTGTATGAAAAGCTGAAGATGTACTATGTGACCGGTGGTATGCCGGAATCCGTCAAGATGTGGACGGAGGCAAGAGATGTGGATGCCATGCAGGAAGCCCTGTCCGGGATTATTGGTGCTTATGAGCGTGACTTTGCCAAACACCCTAATATCAGCGAATTCCCCAAGATTTCGATGATATGGAAGTCCATACCGTCCCAGTTGGCAAGAGAAAACAAAAAGTTTATCTATAAGGTAGTCAAAGAAGGGGCACGGGCCCGTGAATACGAGGATGCCTTGCAGTGGTTGGTGGATGCCCGACTGGTGCATAAAATCTACCGCAGTACTGCTCCCAGCTTACCTGTAGCTGCCTATGATGACCTCTCTGCCTTTAAGATTTATCTGGTAGATGTGGGACTGCTCCGCAGACTGGCGCAGCTGGCACCGACTGCCTTTGGCGAGGGTAATCGGTTATTTACCGAATTCAAAGGTGCATTAACCGAAAATTTTGTACTTCAGACTTTAATTACACAGTTTGAAGTGACTCCTCGGTACTGGACGCAAACAAATCCTCCTTATGAGGTAGATTTCCTGATTCAGCGTGAAAACGATATTTTCCCTGTGGAGGTCAAGTCCGAAGCCAATACCACCAGCAGGAGCCTTAAGAAATTCAAAGAGTTATTCCCGGATCAAGTTAAACTTCGTGTCCGGTTCTCACTGGATAATCTGAAACTGGATGATGATGTACTGAACATCCCGTTGTTTATGGCGGATCAGACTGATCGGCTGATTGGATTGGCAATGGAGAAACGGCTAAGATAACTCACATTGACCAATTTCTCTCCACAATTTAAAAAATCATTGAGGCGAATAGAATGAATCAATATAACGAAATTTCTACACTTCAATATATGGGAAGTAAAGCACGTATCATTTCTCATATATGTGATCCAATAATTAAGAATAAGTCAATTCAAACCGTTGTTGATCTATTTGCAGGAACAGGTTCTGTTGGCTATGCTCTTAAGTCATATAAAAATGTCATTAGCAACGACATTGAGTACTACGCATATATCATTAACCAGGCTATATTGAACGGATGTAATTTTTCCGAGTTAGAAGAAGCTTCATTTTGGGCAGTTGTAGAACAAAAATATATGCTTCTGCAAGAAAAAGTATCAACTGCTCTATTCGCAGAAAAAACCTTTTTTGTTGATAACGTAGACTATAAGCTATATCAGACCTTTTGCGAAAAAACACCATCTGTATTTGAGCCTCATAGCGACGATCCCCGAATGAAAGAACTTACAGAGTTGGTTTCACATGTAATTCCAGGGAATGAGCCTGCTCTCGACTTTCCCTGCTTATTTTTAACTTACTTTGCTAATGCTTACTTTGGCATTGCACAATGTTGTCAAATTGATGCGTTGCGTAGCGCCATTGAACAGGTAATGGATGAACATACCAAAAATGTTCTGTTAACCGTCCTAATGTCTGTCATGAGCGCAGCAGCCTCTACAACAACACATTTTGCCCAGTTCTTAAAAGTGAAAAGCAAATCAACATGCAATAATTTGCTTACTAAACGAAAAATCAACATTATTGAAGCGTGTAAGGAATTAATGAAAGAGTACCGGAAATCCGGATTATGCTCCAAAAAAGAATACACAACATTTGATTGTTATAACCTTGATTTTTCTGAATGCTTAGATTCTGTTGTTTTAAACAAAAGCACTCTGGTATACGCTGATCCCCCTTATTTCAAAGAGCATTATTCCAGATACTACCACGTGCTAAATACACTATGCTTATACGATTATCCAGCAATGGCTATTAATCCCCAGACGCATGAACTTTCGATTGGTAGATATAGAGAAGACAGACGGGTATCAGACTTTGGTAAAAAAGCTAAAGCTTTAGGAGCATTTGAGACGCTTATCACAAAATGTGCCACAGCTGGGGCTTGGTTAATGATTAGTTACTCCGATAATTCCATCGTAGACATTACCGATCTGCAAACATTGGCTGAAAAACAATATGATGTTCTAATTGAAAAAGTAGAACTTAGCCATTCAAAACAAGGTCGCAGTTCGATATCAAAGGTTGATGAATACATTTTCATTTGTCGTCCTAAGGAGTTCGTCCATGACGTGAATGAGAAATTGTTAGTGATCAAAGAACTCAAACCAATCGTTGATAACCCCGCTGGCTTTATGCACAACTATATGGCACGTAAACCTTATAATGTTGTCTCTGAAATAATCAAACGGTTTTGTCCTGATAACGGATGTGTATATGATCCTATGTTTGGTTCTGGTACTACCATCATTGAGACAAGCAAGCTCGGACGGAAAGCTATCGGTACAGATATCAATCTTCTCGCATATAAGCTGTGTAAAACATCTCTGTCGAGATGGGACCTGAACCAAGTTGAAATTGAGATTGATTCTTTCTGCGAGGAAGTTCGTTCTGCATGCAATCCTCTATATATGTTTGTTGAGGAGAATGAAAATCGCATATTAGAGAGATGCCATTTTGATAGATATGGTGCAGAACTTGTTCCGACAATGTATTGGTATAAATTACAAAAAAAGGGGAAGTTAACTGGCAGAAAAAAAGCAGTTGCATCAAGTGAATTTATCGTGCAGTATAAGATGTTTAAACACAACGATAAACAAAATATTGAAGATCAGGCATTGATCCCTAACTCCCGAATTGCTATTAAACCTAATGCGACAGTGTATAGTTATTTCTGCAATAGAAATCTGGTTGCAATTGACCGAATAATCGGTATTCTTCATTCGCATCAAAACAGTTATTGCTACGATATTTTAGAATTGCTTGTTTCGTCGGCAATTAATTTGATTAAGTTATCGGATAAAAAGGCATCCAGTCAGATGCCATATTGGCTTCCCCAAAAGGATGTTACTTCAAGAAATGCTGTCATGATAATAGAACAAAAAGCGACTGCTTTTAAGGAAGGTTTAACATATCTTAGCGAAAAATGTAAAAGCTTTGTTGATGAGAAAAATATAGTTCTCAAGAATATGCCTGCACAGAACATTTCAATAGATCTACTTCCAAACGAATCTGTTGATTTAATTTTGACCGATCCTCCCTATACAGATCAGGTTCCATATCTCGAGTATAACCAGCTTTGGTACAAAGTGATGGGATGGCAAGGATTTACGGACGAGTCATTAGAAGACGAACTGGTCGTTTCTGATGCCCCAAGCCGAAATAAGGATGGTGACGATTTCAATCGTATTTTCGAGGCAATTCTTAGTCGCATTTCTCCTGCCCTGAAAACAAACGGATATTTCATAATATTTTATCACTCGTTTGATTTGAAATCGTGGAGCGATATTCTCAAGACGATGCAGGAACATGGTTTGGCATATTGTGGTCAGATTCCAAGTGCTACACCAAGAAAGTCCTTTAAAACAATTATGACTCCTAGATAGTGTCTACACAAGGTGAATTGATTGTGATAAAATGGAAGCATCTTAAAGGACAGGAGAGAAAAAGATGGATGCTTCCTATCACCGACACGACATAAGTGACAAAGTATGGGCGCTACTGGAACCACATCTGCCGGGACAGCGCGGCCAGTGGGGAGGGATCGCCCAGGATAACCGCCGTTTTATCAATG
>CAJTKM010000039.1 GCA_910576545.1 Lachnospiraceae bacterium | reverse complement strand
AGCAGCGCGACTATGATAAATATCTCTATAAACTGCGTCATTTGGTAGAAAACTGTTTCCTTACCCTGAAACGCTGGAGAGGGATTGCCACTCGTTATGCCAAGACTTCTGATGCCTTTATCGCTGCGGTACACGTCCGTTGTATCGCTATTTGGGCTGCTATCCGTGCTTAACACGTGTAGACACTATCTAGATTCACAGAACTATATTTCTTCCTATACTCCATCTAACTATCCCTGTGATATGGGAAGGATAGATGAGATAAAGGAAAGGATAGATTACGATTATTTTGAGGAGTTTTTTCCGGAGAAGCTGCCTTTTTTGGATATTCTTTGTGTCTGCATTTTGGAACTGTACGATGAAACTTTTGCTTGTGACAGGAAGTTGCTGAACAGGATTAACGGCAGTACGGTTCTGGGGTTTTTTGATCACATCAAGGGGAAAGACTATTCAAATGTAAGGAATATGAGGGGATACTTTAAGAAAATGCTTCTGGAATATTTGCGGGCAGAGGTATTGTTGGTTGCGACAGCCAATGTGTAGGATGGTGTAGAAATATATAAAAATGGGAGAAGCTATACTACTCTTGAGAAGCTTTAATAAAATATTATAAATATAGATATTTAATATCACTAAGTGGTATTTTACTAATAATTTAATCTCCTTTACAATAAAAACAACGGGAAATGTGAGCAAATGGAAGGAGATGTTTCAATCATGAATCAGAAAATTGTACAAATGCAGCCTTCTGCCTCTG
This sequence comes from Lachnospiraceae bacterium, assembly GCA_910576545.1. GTDB lineage: Bacteria > Bacillota > Clostridia > Lachnospirales > Anaerotignaceae > Anaerotignum_A. The sequence goes on along the minus strand of CAJTKM010000039.1, from coordinate 14,417 downwards.
TCACGCTGATGGGAAAAGCGAAAGAGATGCAGAAAAAAGACTCATCTGTCATCAGTCTGGCTGGCGGAGAACCGGATTTTGACACACCGGCACCAATTACAATGGGTGCAATCCGCAGCCTGTTGGAAGGGAATACACACTATGTCGTCGGCCCCGGTATTCCGGAACTAAGGACGGCAATTCAGAAAAAGTTGTTAGAGGAGAATGGGATTTCCTGCAATGCAGACCATATTCTGCTGACGCCGGGCGGAAAGAATGCGATTTACTTAGCTGTTAATGCTATTTTGAACCCTGATGAAGAAGTCATCGTGCTAGACCCATCATGGGTTTCCTATGAACCTATTATCCAAGCAGCAGGCGGCAAATGTGTGAAGGTGAAACTGGATTATCAGACGCAGTACCGTATTACGAAAGAAAAACTGGAAGAAGCATATTCCGAAAGGACAAGGCTTCTCATCATCAATTATCCCAATAATCCTACTGGGTGCATACTGCATGAGGACGAGGCGGATATTTTGGAGGCATTCCTGCTGGAGCACCCTGAGGTTTACCTGCTTTCAGACGAGGTATATGAAATGCTGGTATATGACGGGAATAAGAGCGTCAGCATGGCGGCAAGGGCCAGGGTCAGTGAGCGTGTCATTACGGTAAATGGTTTTTCCAAAAGTGCTGCCATGACAGGCTGGCGAATGGGCTATATGGTTTCCAATGAGGAAGTATTCAAAACGGCGTACAAGCTGTATACACACAGCCTTTCCTGTATGAGCGGCTTTTTACAGAAGGGCGCGGTACATGCCTTTGCCTGCAAAAGGGAAACGGAGGAAATGCGCAGGATTTACGAACAGCGAAGGAATATGTTTATTGGGATACTGAACGGCACGAAGGGCGTGCATTGTAACCTGCCGGAAGGTGCGTTTTACGCATGGGTATACTTTGACGTGAAGGGAATGGACTCCTTTGCAATGTGCGACTACCTGATGGAAAATGCCGGAGTAGTCGGAATGCCGGGCAGTGCTTACGGGGAAGAAAGCGTATGCTGCATGAGGTTTTCCTTCGCAGCGGCAACAGAGGATTTGGAACGTGCTGCGAAAAACATCAAAGCGGCGATTGAGAAACTGGGATAAAGGAGGCGTGTGTTATGAGGTTATTTGACTGTACACTGCGGGACGGTGCGAATGTTGTCGGCAATGGTTTTTCTAAAGAGTTGACGGTCAGCATGGTACAGGCTTTGCTGGACTGCGGGATTGACCAGATTGAGCTGGGCAATGCAAAAGGGATTGGTTCCTATGAAAACGGTGCCACGGCGCCGCTGACAGACTTGGAATATATGCAGGCTGTTGCGCCTTTCGTGAAAAAAGGCAGGCTGGGAATGTTTATACTGGCAGGCATGGTTACGGAAGAATGGGTTAAAATGGCAGCAGAGAATGGACTGCAATTTTTACGCGTTGGCGCGGCAGCGGGTGACGGAAAAGGCTCCGTGCCGGCGGTAAAAATGGTTAAGGCAGCGGGGCTGTATTGCAGGTATTCTCTGATGAAGGCATATGTATGCACCCCTGAAGAATTGGCAGAGGAGGCAAAGCTGCTGGAAGGTGCAGGCGTGGACAGCATTACTATTATGGACTCTGCAGGGACAATGCTTCCGGAAGAAACGACAGCCTATGTTAAGGCAATGAAAGAGAAGGTAAGTATCCCCATCGGTTTCCACGGGCATAGCAACCTTGGAATGGCACAGGCAAATGCGCTTGCGGCGGCAGATGCCGGTGCGGAGGAAATCGATTGCGGATTGCTGGGAATGGCACGGAGTGCGGGGAACTGTGCGACAGAATTGACAGTTGCTTCCTTCCAAAGGAAAAATATGCTGGAAAGGGTCGATTTCTATAAATTGCTGGATTATCTTGACAAAGATTTGATTCCGGCGATGGAAGCATATGATTACCGGCCCGCAGTAAAGCCGCTGGATTTGGTTTTAGGACTTTCCGGCTGTCATTCCTCTTTTACAGGGTTGTTTAGGCAGATGGCAGAGGAAGAAGGGGTTTCACTTTACCAGCTGATTGTGGAGGTTTCCAAAAAAGACAGGAAAAAGCCAACTGCTGCGCTGATACATGAAGTGGCTCAGGCGCTGCGCTGATATAAAATAAACAAATAAAGAGGGGGAAAGACAATGGAGGAAAATAAAAAATTTGAATTTTACGGAAAATCTTTTGGACCATGGATTCCCATACTGTTTATGATTGCAGGCATGATTGTCAGCACGGTGACACACAGCGGCGGGCTTCAAAGGCTTTGTCTGCTTGCGTTCATCTCTCTGGCGCTCAGTTTTTTCCTGATGAAGGACAAAAAACACTTTGGACAGATTTCATTGAAGGGGCTGCAAAACCCCATGCTGGGGACGATTGTGATGGCGTTTTTGATGGCGGGCATTCTTTCCCAGCTGCTGCGACAGAGCGGACTCATCAATTCTTTGATTCTGGTAGTGGCAAAGCTGGATTTGAATGTCGGGTTCCTGCCCTTGGTCGGTTTTATTACCTGTATGTTGATTTCTACCTCCTGCGGCACGTCCACAGGCTCCGTGGCGGCGGTTGCACCAGTACTCATACCCTTGGCGGCAAGCCTGCAGGTTGATGTTGGGCTGATGTGCGGCGCGCTCATCAGCGGAGCGATTTTCGGCGACAATGTCGCGCCCATTTCGGATACGACAATCAGTTCCGCCCTGACACAGGAAGCACAGGTATCCGATGTTGTGCGGACAAGGCTGCCTTTTGCAGCAACCTCCGCCGTGGTTTCTGCCATTTTGTTCGTTGTAATCGGACTGCGAATGGGTTCCGGCGATGCGGCGCATATTGTGCTGGAACAGGTGGGTTTCAAGCCGCTGGTGCTTTTGGTGCTGCCGCTGACAATGGTATTCATGATGCGCAAGGGCTGGGATTTGGTCGGCACGCTGGTTGTCTGCAATGTCCTCGGTATTGTATTAAACCTGATATTGGGGTGTATCTCTCCGCAGGCAATGGTAAGTGCGGAGGGGCCCGTAATTGCGGGCATGGGCGGCATGCTCCAGCTTGTGCTATATGTTATGCTGCTGTTTCAGGTGTTAGAGGCATTGATTTGCAGCGGCGCATTTGACGCGCTGGGTGAGCAGTTGATGAAGGTCTGTAAATCTCCCAGGAGCGGCGAACTGATATGCTATGTAGTTGCTTCTCTTGGCTCTGCGGCTTCCGGCGGCAGCGGCATTGCAATCATATTTTTTGGTTCCCTTGTGCGCAAGATTACAAAGACCCTGCATATTGATCGCTGCCGTGGTGCGAATATTTTGGACGGCGTGGCGTGCGGCGCGACGGGGCTTTTGCCCTATGGTAACCCTGTTTTGGTTTCCCTTGGCGTGGTGCTGACATTGGAAAATTTCAATCCTGATTTTTCCTTCCTGAACATCATGCCGTATACCTTCCACTGCTGGGGACTGCTGATTATTTTCCTGATTAGCATTTTGACCGGCATTGGGCGGAAATTTGAAACAGAAGAATAGGCTTTGCGTAAAGATGGCGGAAACCGGAGAACGGTTTTCGTCATCTTTTGATTTTATGCTTTTCGTTGTGCTTTTTGGTGTTTTCCGGTATAGTAGAAGAAAAGGCTTACGAATGGTGGGATGCGGATTGGAATATAAAGATATTGAAACTTTTCTGGAAATCGTCAGAACAAGAAATATTACGAAAGCGGCGGAGAATATGTTTTTATCACAGTCCACCATCAGCAACCGCCTTAAGCATTTGGAAGATGGACTTGGTTACCAGCTGCTCTACAGAGCGAAAGGACAAAGGCTGATACAACTGACACATTTTGGCAAGGAATTTATCCCAGTTGCAGAACGCTGGAAAAATCTGTTTGAGGAAACCTTGCTTTTGAAGGAAAAAAATATGCAGATTCTGCGGATTGCTACGAACGAAAGCACATATTATGAAATTGTTGAACCATTTTTGAAAGCCTTCCTCCGTGCATGGCCGGAGCTGAAGCTTTCTCTGCAAATCTGTGATTCAGAGCATATCTACGACCTTGTAGAGGCAAATCTGGTGGACTATGGTTTTGCCTCTTACGAATCGGCGCGGAATGAAACTGTCAGCCGCTGTATTAACACACAGAAAACCGGTCTGATACAATATTGTGAAAATCCAGCCCCCATCAAGAAAATCCACCCGAAGGATTTGGATATCACGAAGGAAATCCGCTATACGGGCGGGCATTTTGATACCTTTAACAGCTGGTACCAGAAATGGTTTGAAAACCCCTACGCGTTTCATATGAGCATCAATTCTCCCCATGCCGCCCTGCCGCTTTTGAAAGAGTTTGGCGGCTGGGTACTTTGCCCGTTTCATCTGGCGGAGGTGCTTTCGCGTACGATGAGCCTGCAAATTTATGAACTGGAAGAACCGCCAAAGGACAGGAAGATTTATCTGGTCCAGAGGAAAGACAACGGCATGAAAAGCCTTGCCATAGGGAAGGCTTTTGAGAAAAATTTGATGGTATATCTGGAAAAAATGGAGGGATGAAGGAATAGAAGGGGAGAGGCTCGCAGGTGAAGTCATTTAATACAGATTTGCCATAGATTTTAATGTATGGAAGTAAGATGGCGTATGAATTGAGGTTTTTTGATTTTTATGATATTATAATTTTTAGGAAGATAATCCATATAACTTTTGAGGAGGTGCAGGGATGGAGCAGAAACAGGTGGGTACAATCAAGAATAGCGACGAACTGGAATTTGCGATTTTTTGTATTGAGAATATAGCGGCTCGTCTTGGGGCAGACGCAGGGGAGGTTTATGATGCATTGACTCAAAACAGCGATATTTTAAGCAACTACATTGTTTCCGGATATGAAACCCTGCACACGCAAGGCAAGGATTATATTGTTGAGGATATTTTATCAGTTATGCGTGAGGAGGGCGTGAGGATATGATTCTTTATCATGGTTCTTATTTGGAAATCATGCATCCGGATCTTTGCCATTCCCGTGAAAAAGTGGATTTTGGACGGGGATTTTATACGACTCCTCTGCTGGGGCAGGCAGAAAAATGGTGCGGGAAATTTAAGAGAAGGGGAAAAGAAGGAATCATTTCCCGATACTTTTTTGACGAAACAGTGCTTAATACATTGAATATAAAAGAATTTGAATCCTACTCGGAGGAGTGGCTGGATTTCATTTTGGCCTGCCGGAATGGGAAGGATATATGGAAGTTTGATATAGTTATTGGCGGCGTTGCGAATGACAAGGTATTTAATACGATTGAGTTATATTTGGATCAGCTGATTGATAAAACGGAAGCAATTAGACGGCTACGTTATGAGAAGCCTAATTTGCAGGTTTGTTTCCGGACGCAGGAAGCGATTGACAGGTATCTGCGGTTTGAAGGGAGTGAGCGGGTATGAATGCAAATCCTGTGTTGCTGCAGAAAAAATACAGCCGAATTATAGAAATGTTTGCAGAACAAGCTGGACTTACGCTTGATGAGGCGCTTGGTTTTTTTTATCATTCCTTGCTATACCAGCTTTTGAAGGACGGGCTTTCTGATCTGCATTGTATGAGTGATGGGTACTTGGCGGAAGATTTGAAGGAAGAATATTGCCAAGTGTATAGATAAAAAAGATTTTATTGTGTGAATATTAAGAAATTATGTATGGTTTGAAGGAGATTAAACCATGAAATCAAACTTTGAATTTTTAGAAAGCCATTTTCCTGTGCTGGCGAATTTTGGCAGGCTGGCGGAAAAAAATTTATACAGCGATTCCAATTCCTGCCTGATAAAATTGGGCATGATTGGAGAAACGATTGCAAATTTATGTTTCACATACGACAGGATTCCTCTGCCTGCGGACAACACGGCAGTAAACAGAATCAACAGCCTTCTCCGCGAAGGAATGATTCCCCGCGATTTGTCGGAGGTTTTTCATGCCCTGCGTATCAATCGCAACAAAGCGGTACATGAAAACTATGCATCTGTGTCTGATGGGAAAGCGTTGCTCCAAATGGCATATGGTCTGTGTGAGTGGTTTATGCAGACCTACGGGGATTGGAACTATCAAAACCAGCCATTTGTTCTGCCGCCTGAAATATCTGAGACTGTCATCAGGGACAAACAGAGTGAACAGGCACAGGAAGCGCAGTTAATGGAGGACGCTGAAAAGGCTGCGGCGGCAGCCCCCATGGTTGAAAAAGAAACCAGAAGGAAGCAGTCCGGCAAGGCTGCAAGCCAGAGAATCAAATCTGAGGCGGAAACACGCTATTTGATTGACGAACAGCTCCGCAAAGTCGGCTGGGAGGCTGACACAGAACTACTGCGTTATTCCAAGGGAACGCGTCCTGCAAAGGGGCGGAATATTGCCATTGCGGAATGGCCCACGGATTCTGCTGTCGGCAACAGGGGCTATGCCGATTATGCCCTTTTCGTTGGGTTGCAGATGGTGGCAACGATTGAGGCAAAGGCAGTCCATAAAGATATCCCTTCCGTAATTGATTACCAGTGCAAGGAGTATTCCCGATATATCCGCAGTGCCGACCAAACCTACCAGATTGGGACATGGGGAAGCTATAAAGTGCCGTTTACCTTTGCCACCAATGGCAGGCCATATTTAGAGCAATATGACACAAAAAGCGGCATATGGTTTCTGGATTTGAGAAGTCCTGACAATGCGCCGAAAGCCCTGAAAGGCTGGATGAGCCCAGCCGGAATGCTGGAACTGCTGGATAAGGACATTGCCGCGCGGAATCAGGATTTACGGGAAATGCCTTACGATTTGCTACGTGACAGGGACGGGCTGAATCTCCGAGAATATCAAATCAGGGCGATTGAAGCCGCAGAGAAAGCAATTCTCAATGGGCAGCGCAATATCCTGCTTGCCATGGCGACAGGCACTGGCAAGACTCGGACGGTTCTGGGCATGATTTACCGCTTCCTGAAAACAGGGCGTTTCCGCAGGATTCTGTTCCTTGTGGACAGGACGTCTTTGGGCGAACAGGCGTCTGATGTATTCAGGGAAGTGAAATTGGAAGACTTGATGACTCTGGATGACATTTATAACATCAAAAGTTTAGAGGATAAAGGGATAGACCGTGAAACCCGCATCCAGGTAGCTACGGTTCAGAGTATGGTCAAACGGATTTTGTATAATAACGAGGATGCCATGCCTGCTGTTTCCGATTTTGATTTGCTCATCATCGACGAAGCGCACAGAGGCTACATTTTGGATAAGGAAATGGGAAATGACGAAATCCTTTACCGTGACCAGATTGACTACCAGAGCAAATACCGCAGTGTGGTAGAATATTTTGACGCGGTGAAAATTGCGCTGACCGCAACGCCGGCGTTGCAGACAACGGAAATTTTTGGACAGCCTGTGTTCAAATATACATACAGGGAGGCGGTCATAGAGGGGTATCTGGTTGACCACGATGCGCCCCATAAGCTGGTTACCAGGCTGGGCAAAGAAGGTATCCACTACAAAGAGGGCGACACCGTCGTGATGTATGACCCTGTGACAGGGGAGATTACAAATTCGGAACTGTTAGATGATGAATTAGATTTTGACGTGGAATCTTTCAACCGGCAGGTCATAACGGAGCCGTTCAACCGGACGGTTCTGGCGGAGATTGCCAGGGAAATTGACCCCGAAAGCCCGGAAACACAGGGAAAGACACTGATTTATGCCGTGAATGACGACCATGCCGATTTGATTGTAAAAAATTTGAAGGAAATTTATGCAGAAACAGGCGTGGATAATGACGCCATTATGAAAATTACCGGCTCTGTGGGAGGCGGCAACAAGAAAAAGGTGAAAGACGCTATCAAACGCTTCAAGAACGAACGCTTTCCCAGCGTTGCCGTTACGGTCGATTTGCTGACGACAGGGATAGATGTTCCTGCAATCACAACGCTGGTATTTATGCGCCGGGTAAAATCAAGGATATTGTTCGAGCAGATGATGGGCCGCGCTACTCGCCTCTGCCCCGAAATCCATAAGACCCATTTTGAGATTTATGACCCTGTCGGCGTTTACGGTTCTTTGGAAGCCGTCAACACAATGAAGCCCGTTGTTGCGAATCCCAGCACCACATTTGAACAGCTTTTGGAAGGTCTGGAAGTAATGGACGATGCAGACAGGGTGCGGAATCAGATAGACCAGATAATTGCAAAGCTGCAGCGGAAAAAGCGTCACATGGACAGCAGAACGATGGAGCATTTTATGAGCATGACAGGAGGGCAGGACCCCGCTAAATTCATTGCTGACATTCAGCAGCGCAGTCCGGAAGATGCAAAGAACCGCCTGCTTGCAAACGGGGAGCTGTTCAAAATGCTGGGGCAGCTGAAACCAGATATGCGCCGCCCCGTTGTGATTTCTGACCATGAGGATGAACTGCTGGAACACAGCCGGGGGTATGGCAGCGGCAGCAAGCCCGAAGATTATCTGGACGCATTTGCAGATTATATCAAAACCAACTTGAATGAGATTGCGGCGTTGAATATTGTATGTACAAGGCCAAAGGAACTGACCCGTGAAGGCTTGAAATCCCTGCGGCTGACGCTGGACAGGGAAGGCTTTACCACCCAGCAGCTGAATACGGCGATTTCCCAGATGACAAACGAGGAGATTACTGCCGATATGATTAGCCTGATACGCCGGTACGCCATCGGCTCTGCCCTGATTTCCCATGAAGCCCGAATCAGGCGGGCGGTGGACAAGCTGAAAAAAGCACACAATTTTTCCAAACAGGAGCTCAGCTGGATTGCCAGAATGGAAAAATATCTGATGGAGGAATCGGTGCTGAATGTGACTGTATTTGATGAGGACGGACGTTTTCAGGCGCAGGGCGGCTTTGCGAAAATTAACAAGGTGTTTGGCAATCAACTGGAAAGTATTATTTTGGAACTCAACGAGTATTTGTACGATGATGGAGGGGAGATTGCATGATTTATAACCAATACCCATATAACATTTACAATCCCAACTATGTGAATCCGGCATACTTGCGTCAACTGGAAATGCAGCGGCAGCAAATAGAAGCGCAGCGTAAACATTGGGAACAGCAAAAGAAAATTGGAGAGATGGTAAAAGCAATCACTGACTATTTCAATGCGGCCAGAGAGATTGAACCTGAATATAAACAGGAGGCTACAGCTCTATGTTTGATAGAAATTGCAAGGCAGGCTGAGATTGACCAGCGGCGAAATGGAGGGCATTTCTAATGACAACACAGGAAATCGTATCGAAACTCTGGAATCTGTGCAATGTCCTCCGTGATGATGGCATCACCTACCACCAGTATGTAACCGAGCTGACGTATATCCTTTTTCTGAAAATGGCGAAGGAAACAGGTGCGGAAGAACAGATTCCCGAAGCCTACCGCTGGGACAGCCTGACTGCCAAAAGCGGCATTGAATTGAAGAAATTCTATAAGGAATTGCTGAGCCACCTGGGTGAGAGCTGTACAGGCCGTGTGCGGGAAATCTACCAAGGTGCGGGCACCAATATTGACGAGCCGAAAAACCTTGAAAAAATCATCACTGCCATTGACGGGCTGGACTGGTTTTCCGCCCGGGAGGAAGGGCTTGGCAACCTCTATGAAGGGCTTTTGGAGAAGAACGCCAACGAGAAGAAATCCGGCGCAGGGCAGTATTTCACGCCGCGCGTGCTGATTGACGTGATGACCCGCTTGGTGAAGCCGCAGCCGAAGGAACGCTGCAACGACCCTGCCTGTGGGACGTTTGGATTTATGATTGCGGCACATCAGTATGTTGCTGCCGAGACCGATGATTTTTTTGACCTCGATGCGGATACCGCTGCCTTTGAGCGCACGGAGGCGTTTACCGGCATAGAACTGGTGCATGACACCCACCGCCTTGCGCTGATGAATGCCATGCTGCACAATATAGAAGGGAAAATCACGCTGGGTGACACGCTGTCCAACCTTGGAAAAAGCATGAAGGGCTACGATGTGGTTCTGACCAACCCGCCGTTTGGCACGAAGAAGGGCGGCGAGCGCGCCACCCGCGACGACTTCACCTATACCACCAGCAATAAGCAGCTGAATTTCTTGCAGCACATTTACCGCAGTCTGAGAGCCGACGGGAAAGCCCGCGCCGCCGTGGTCCTGCCGGATAATGTCCTGTTTGCGGACGGCGAGGGTGAGAAAATCCGCATCGACCTGATGGACAAGTGTAACCTGCATACGGTTCTGCGCCTGCCTACCGGCATTTTCTACGCGCAGGGCGTCAAGACCAATGTGCTGTTTTTCACGCGCGGCAAAACGGACAGGGGCAATACGAAAGAAGTCTGGTTCTATGACCTGCGGACGAATATGCCTTCTTTCGGCAAGACGAACCCGCTGAAAACGGAGGATTTTGCGGGCTTTGAAATGGCGTATGAGGCGGAAAACCGCCACGCCGTGCAAGACGAGCGGTGGAATGTGTTCACACGGGAGGAAATCGCGGCAAAAGGGAACAGCCTTGACCTTGGCTTGATTCGCGATGATTCCGTTGTGGACTATGCGGATTTGCCCGACCCCATCGAAAGCGGGGAGGAGGCCATAGCCCAGCTTGAGGAGGCACTTGACCTCCTGCAAGGCATGGTAAATGAGCTGAAAGCCCTGCGGGACGCGGAGGTGTGATATGGCGAGAGGGAAAAAAGCGGCAAAGGCACTGACGCCGGAAGAAAGGCTGGAACAGGCGCTTGTGCCTGTGGAGGAACAGCCGTATCCGATTCCGGAGAATTGGTGCTGGGTGACTATAGGGGCAATAGCTTCGGTGAAAGGTGGTAAACGTATTCCAAAAGGAAATAAACTTGTCGAATATAAAACTGATCATCCTTATATTCGAGTAACCGATTTTGATAATCGTTCTATAGCCACGGAGCAAGTTAAATATATTGACGAAGAAACTTTTAAACTGATTCGCAATTATACTATTTCAACACAAGATGTTTATATTTCTATCGCTGGGACGATTGGAAAAGTAGGTATTATTCCAGATGACTTAGATGGGGCAAATTTAACTGAAAATGCAGCAAAAATAACCAATATAAGGGGAGTTGAGAAAAACTTCCTATTGTGGTTATTAGAATCAGAAGTTGCACAATCCCAAATGAGAGATGCGACAATTTCTACTACACAGCCTAAACTCGCTCTGTTTCGCATTGAAAATGTAAAATTCCCATTATCTCCATTGACAGAACAGCAGCGTATTGTTTCCCGCATTGAAAGCCTGTTTGCCAAGCTGGACGAAGCGAAAGAAAAGGCACAGGCTGTCGTGGACGGGTTTGAACTGCGGAAGTCTGCGATTTTGCATAAGGCGTTTATGGGGGAATTAGCTAGAATATCTGCCGGTAGAACGATACCGCTTGAAGCAATCGTAAAAACAATTAGAATTGGACCATTTGGGAGTGCTCTTCATAAAGAGGACTACATTATAGGAGGAATACCTGTAATAAATCCAAAGCATATTATACATCAACAAATTGTACCAGATGAAAAGGTTACAATAACAGAAGGAAAAGCATCTGAATTGATGCCGTATAGATTAAGAGCTGGTGATATTGTTGTTGGGCGTAGAGGCGAGATGGGACGTTCTGCACCCGTAACAAAAAAAGAAGATGGTTGGTTGTGTGGGACGGGGAGTTTAATAATTAGGCTCCAAGAGGGTTACAGTGGAGCGTTCTACTCCCAGATTATTGCAAGTCATTCGTCTGTACAATATCTTGAGGAAAATTGTGTTGGCTCAACCATGAAAAACCTGAATGAAAAGATTATAAAAAGTTTGCCCGTTCCTAATTACACGATGGAGCAACAAAAAACTATTGTTGATATTCTTAACCATTTATTAGAAAAAGAGCAGCGCGCCAAAGAAGCCGCTGAAGCTGTCCTCTCCCAAATCGACACTATGAAAAAGGCGATTTTAGCCCGTGCGTTCCGCGGGGCTCTGGGGACGAATGACCCGGCGGAGGAATGGGCAGGGGAGCTTGTAAAAAAGATGATATAAGGAGGTTGCTATGGAAGAAGAAAAAGTTTTATGCCCTGTTTGTAGGACAAGAACTTGTCGTTATGTTGGCAATAATGGTAAAATAAATTTTTACCGTTGCCCTGTATGTGGAATATACCAGGCTGAAAGCAACTGGAACGCGCAAGGCAATTTTGACATGAACCACCTTGCAGCTTTTTTGGCACACAATGCTTTTGACGCTAATGATAATTTTGAGAAGCGTTATTATACAACAGAGAGCAAAGAAATTTGTGATGAATTACAGAAAGAAGGACGGGGACGGCCAATACATATAGATTCCGAAATTGTGGAAGCGTGGTATCCTAAAAGTTTTGCAGAGAAGATTGACCGCATCCTTTTGTACATATCCAACCATGCGCCTCATTTGGGGCAAACGGTTCGTTTTTCTGCGGAGCAGCTATATAGTTTTTTGTTCATTGAGCGATATGAATCGTCATCTGGCAGGCTCGAACTCAGACCATCTGATGCGCTCTGCCGAGAAGGAAATTTTATGTTAGCTTGTTTGGCTGAACAGAAATATATACAAAATCACCAAGGGTTACAATGCGACAGGGTACCAGCCATTACCCTTATGCCGCCCGCGTATGCAAGGATCGACGAAATTCAAAAGAACACAGCAAATGGCAAAAATGTTCTTGTAGCTATGAAATTCGGTGATGACACAAAGCCATTGCGGGAGGCTATCCGTAAGGGTATTCAGGAGGCTGAATATAGTGCCATTTTTATTGATGAGGTTCAGCACAATGACTTCATTACCCCAGAACTTCTGAAATATATTCGGGATAGCAAATTTGTAGTGGTTGACCTGACACATAAGAATAATGGCGCTTATTTTGAGGAGGGATATGCTATGGGTTTAGGGAAACCCGTCATCCAGCTATGTAAACAAGGAACACGGCTCCATTTTGACATAGCGCAAAAAAATACAATTATATGGGCATCGGAAGATGATATTTCTGAACAACTTCGGAATCGAATTGTGGCTACGATTGATTGATTACCCAATGTGGGGCATTGTGAAGGGCAATAACCGCTGATGAGTGGTTGTTGCCTCTTTTCTATTTTGGATTTTTTCCTGTTTGTAAATTCAAATAAGCGAAAAACATACATACAAGGCTATTTTCAACGGCATATTCTGCGACATATTTCTTGAATTTGCGCAGCACTTGGAAGCTGCCCGGATAAGAGCTGGTGAGCATATATGTGGTTCTTGCCAGGGTGCTCGGAAAGACGGTATCCTTGTACAATACATTCATAAAATATTTTCGAAGGGAGTTGCTGGAAGAGCTATTTCAGAATAATCATCTTTGCCATAAAGTCCACATTTTAGGATAGAGATTTATATGAGTAAAAAACAATCGTGTGGGTTATGAAATCATTGTGGACAGTGTAGCCGGAAAGAGGCATTACGCTTTCGTATTTTTTCAAAATTTCATCGGATAATCGTACCGTAATCTTGTTGTTTTTCGTTCCCATTAGCTAACGCTGACATTTTTTGGAAATCTTTCGAAATATAGTTGAAAATGGGTTTGACGTCAGTTTTAATGCCAAGGGAAAATGGCGGAAAATCCCTTGTTTTCCCCGATATTTTTCTGTTTGCCCGCCGGACGGTGCGCGTATTAATGCCAGCCCCTCATTTTTGATGCCAGTTCTGGAGCCCGAGAAAATCCCCGCACTGCGGGGATTTGAGGGAGTTGCGCGGCAGGGCTGATGCCGCGCTTTAACCAGCAAGCACTTTTTGCATTACGAAATCTGAGGGTTTTGTGCGGAAAAGGCTCGCAAAAAATGAAGGGGCTTCCGCCAGAAACAGGCAGGGAGCCTTTTCATTTAGTGCCCTGCCGACAGCCGCCAAATTTGCCCGTCAGGGCGGTTTTGGGGCTTCCGGCATAAATACGCGCTGAGCAGGCAAAGAACCGACACAGGGGCAGACAGGGGGCTTGACGGGGCGGGTTACGGCTACTGTAGCTATCTGGCAGCGAAAGAGGTTCTCTGGCCCTTTGAATGCCGTTGGCATGGCGAGCCTGCCGACAGCCGTCAAATCTGCCCTTCTGTGCGGCTCCATCCGTTTCTGGCATAAAACTCCCGCCAAGCAGGGAAGGAGTTGGCACAGGGGCGGACAAGGGCTTATTCGGGGGGATTCTCCCGTTTTATGCTTGTCCGTTCGCGTGAGCGGTAAACATTCCACTGGTTCCTGCACTGGGGTGAGCAAAACTCGTTCCGGCTGTGGGTATGGTAATATATCTTGCCGCAATGTTTGCAGACGCGGAGCGGGTGGGTATTGGCAGTCAAAAAAGCGCAATATGCAGTTTCGACAGCAGCTTTTAAGCTGTCAAAGCACCAGAACATTTCGGGGGAATCCCCAGACCACATTTGGAGCGAT
>CAJTKM010000038.1:4764-15293 GCA_910576545.1 Lachnospiraceae bacterium | reverse complement strand
GATGGCCTGTATCGGCCCGCCGACGATCTCCTGCATTTCCTTTAATGTGCCTTCGATTTCTTTTTCGTAGGGGTGTTTTCCGGGTTCTACGATTAAAATTTTCATGTGCATTCTCCTTTCGATGCTTGATTTTTTTGTTGGCAAATTTTGTACGCTGCGTTGGAAGTTCTGAAGAATCCGCCTCCTTTGGAAATAAAAAAGACCGCAAATCCTTATCTCATAAAATTTGAATCAGAATTTACGGTCTAGGTAGTGTCGTCATAAGTCATGTATACGTATTTTCGAGCATAATTTGGGCGGATTTCAGGCAAAAATTTGCAGGCGTACTAGTTGTACGGCAAGAATTTTTAACGAAAAAACCGACAAAATTTGCCGGAAAGACGTGTGCAGACACTTGTGGCGACACTGCCTAATATGAATTTGTGTTTTTGTCAGGCATATCGGGCCTGATGGTTCCTTTTTCGGTTTTTGGATAGATGTATCCCCAAAACCGTTTACTCTGACCTGAAATGCGCTGACCTAAAACTTACAGGTCTATGATAGCATATTGGAATATCCTTTTACAGTTGCGGTTTTGCAAGGCCGCCTCATTTCCTGAGCAGCCACCGCAGCGCGTTAATCCTGCGGATGCCATCGTAATCGGCGTCGGGGTCTTCGTCCAGCGTCAGGATATACTTGGGGTAATGGTCGCTGATCTTTTGGAGGGAACGCAGCTCGCGTTCCAGCGTGGAAGGCTCCCTGGCAGACGCGGCAACCTGGTAATACGTTGTCCCATCCTGGTTCACAGCCACAAAATCTACTTCCAGGCTGTCCATTTTCCCAATATACACCGTATACCCACGGCGCAGGAGTTCAAGATAGACGATGTTTTCCAGCAGGTGCCCGGTGTCAAGCTGCTGCCGTCCCAATAGCAGGAAGCGTAAACCGACATCCACGGCGTAATACTTTTCCTGCGTTTTGAGGTGCTGTTTCCCTTTGATATCGTACCGCTTTGCCTGATAAAGGATATAAGCGTCCATGAATGCCTGGATGTATTTTTCAACCGTCCGGACGTCAATTTTTCGCCCGGCGGAAACCATGGTATCCGCGATTTTTTTTGTGGACAGCGGGCTGCCGATGCTGCTGAGCAGAAAGCGCAGGATGCTTTCCAGCATCATCGGGTCGGCGTTTTTCAGCCTTCCCACTACGTCTTTCAGCACAACCGTATGGTAAATCCCGCTCAGGTATTCCTCTATCGCTTTTTGGTCGTTCCCCAGCTCCGTCACATAAGGGAAAGAGCTGCTTTCCAGATATTCCCTGTATTTGCGGGGAAGGTCGGTTTCGTCCCCCGTCCATGACACATATTCCGCGAAGGAAAGGGGGAGCATATCCACCGTCACATACCGTCCCGACAGGTGCGTTGCAATCTCTCCGGAAAGCATATACGCATTGGAGCCTGTGATGTACAGGTCAAGGTTTTTCCGGGTGAACAGGCTGTCAACCATAGGGGGGAAATCCCGGACATTTTGTATCTCGTCCAGAAAAACATAGGTTTTCCCTTCCGGGCTGGCTTGCCCCGTGATGTGCTTGTGGAGCATCATCGGGTCGCGCAGCTCCATGTTGTCGTAATCCTCCAGGTTTACCGCTATGATATGTTCCTGCCCCACGCCCTGCTTTAACAAGTGCTGCTGGAACATTTCCATCAGTGTTGATTTCCCGCAGCGCCTGATGCCGGTTATCACTTTGATTACCTGTTTGTCCTTCCACCGCAGGAGCATATCGAGATATTCCTTCCGTTCAATCATTTCACCGCCTCCTGACGCAATTATATCCAAAAAGTTTATTTTTATCAATACTTTTTGGATTTCAATGCATTTTCAGTGCCATATCAGGTATATCCCGCCCAGCTCCTGCACGCGGTCATAGATTTGGTTGAATATGCCCAAACTTCTTTCCCCGGCGTTCCATCGCCGGATAAGCCCCAGCATCCCGCTGTCATTTGCGGGAATGCAGAAGTCATACTGGCAGTCGAAAACCATATCGCCATCGTACCGTACCAACGGGGATTTTTCGCCCGCTGCCACCATTTCGCGCTCCTCGCCAAAATATCCGACCCTGCCCAGCCACGTTTCCGGGTGCAGCGTGTGGAAGGCTGTGATCTCTGCCCGGTTCTGGTTATTGAGCCGCAACCGTTGTGCCTGCCTTTCATAGCAGTTCATTTCCTTTTGCTGTTCCAATAAATGTCCCATCTGTTCCTCCTTGTCGGTTTTTCTGTTTTCTTTGCAAATGTTTCTGCCTGACCGCCTCCTTTGGAAATAAAAAACCGTAAATCCATATTTCGCATAAATAGAAATAGAATTTACGGTTTTTTTGATATTTGTGTTTGTGTCAGGTACGTAGCCTGATAATTCCTTTACTGTTTTTGGGATAACTATGCCAAAAACGATTACTCTGACCTGAAATACGCTGACCTGACCTTACATGCCTATTGTAACATAGCGGAAATCAGTTTTACAGTTGCAGTTTTGCAAGGGCAGGGCGGCGCCCGGAAAATGGGCAAAGTCTAGCCTTCTGCGTTCTTCTGGTTTTTCGCGTACTCCGCTGCACATAGGATGTCTAAAAGGGTGGTATCATGAGCTAAGCGGTCAAACCCAATTCGGACTGGCTGTTATTCAAGGCTTGACGCCGAAAAATATGCAAAACTAAACATTTCGCAGTTGTTCAAGTTCTTTTTCGGATAATCCAGTAGCCTGAGCAACAGCGAACAGCGGCATATCCATACTTAATAAGTTTGCGGCAATTTCTATCGCCTTTGTTTTTTTACCTTCCTCACGGCCTTCTGCGCGGCCTTCTGCGCGTTCTTCTAATCTTTCTTCGTCAGTGAGCCTAATCATATACT
Source organism: Lachnospiraceae bacterium (assembly GCA_910576545.1). Classification (GTDB taxonomy): domain Bacteria; phylum Bacillota; class Clostridia; order Lachnospirales; family Anaerotignaceae; genus Anaerotignum_A. The sequence goes on along the minus strand of CAJTKM010000038.1, from coordinate 12,415 downwards.
TCTCCTCCTCACTCAGATTATCCAGTAAAGTGGAATTTCTTGTTGCGTCATTATATGCGTCCAAAAGCAGTCTGCCATATGGAGTATTGCCGTACTTTTGGATAAAGTCGTCAAAATCCGTTTGGTTATCGACTGCGAAAAAAGCTTTCAAAGTTTGCAGTTCGTCTGAATGACTGCTATTGATGTGCTGAATACTAACTTCATGGATTGTCAGCATATCTGTATAAACGTCCCCTGTTGCGCTGTCCTGCAAAAGAATTTTTCTGTTATCCTTTGTAGTTTTCAAACTTGCTTCGGTCAAAAGGAATGTAACCACCACATTTTTAAGGTTTTCATATTTTCCATGTTTTACTTCCTGTGCGGAAATTTCGCGGCAGGCATAGTATACAGTCCTTTTCCGAACGCGGTCTTTGATATATTTGCGCTGAAGATCCAGTGTAACGATACGTCCGTCAACAGTTTTTGTCTTTATATCAAAATATATGGCATTGAGAGCCGCTTTGTGCAAATCATTCTTTGCCTCAGCTATCGCATCTACCAATTCAATTTTTTCACCTAAAATAATTTGTAGTGTCTTTTCACAAAGTGCTTTGTCTAAGAACATTACAGTAAATACTACGTCTGCTTTTGGCAGATACTGAGGATTTAATTTCATAGTTGTGTAAATCCTTTCTGAAACTTAAAAATACAGTATAATTACAAACCTTAGAAATAGCATTATTTGATTAAAGCGTTCACGATTTTTTGAAACAGCAGGAGTTTACTGTATGTGGTATTCTCCATTTCTAACATAATCCTATTGATGCCTAATGGCAGACCATTCATTTCATTTTCTCTACATTCAAGATTATTCCCGGCTAAATCGTCAAGGGTTACGCCCAATACATCTGCAATTTTACAAATCACCTCAAGACTGCCAGAAGAATTTTTTGAAAGCGTACCATTTTCCAGAAGTCCTATATAACTTCCAGAAACGTCAGCCCGCTTTCCCAATTCTTTTTGAGAGAGGTTTTTTGCCAGCCTGTAATTTTTTATATTGTCCCCAACAATTTTTGCATTATAATCTTTCATTTTCTGGTTCACCATCACTCCAAAGCCTGATAGATATTAGGATACTGTATAGACTGTCAAGTAACTCGTCATTTTTAACATTTTGCAATTTAGACAAAATTTCTTTTTTAATAATGTCTTTCTTGTGTAAAGGTTTTTTACCTAAAAGGTGCGAAATATCAGTATTCAAAGCATTTGCTATGGAAATCAAACCTCTAAAATTAGGAATTGCTTTACCACTTTCGATTGCAAGGTAATATGAGTAGTGTATATCAGCCTGAATTGACATTTCATACTTGTTATACCCTTTTCTTTCCCTAAATTCTCTTAGGTTTTTGCAAAATGCTATATGGTCAAACTTCACGATATCACCTTCTTTATAATAAATTATATCTTTCTACCCCATTATTGTGCTCTTTATTACTTGTTTTAATAGTCTGTATATATTGTTGACATACTGGGAATTTAGTGTATACTTAAATACAAGCAATCGGTTTTAATAAACTAAAAGACAAAAGAAAAGCCAGAAAGAATAATCTGAATTATTGGGATAAAATACCGAGAAATATTCATTGAATCAACTTAGAACAGGTTTTGAAGTTCATTATAGCTTTTATTTGACTTGAGCAGGAGGTGATATTTCTATGGATAGCAAAAATATTTCCTGCTGTTTTACAGGGCATCGAAGGATAGAGAAGGACAAGACTTCTTTTATCAATGCGGCACTGGAAACCGAAATTGAAAAGATGATTTCGCAAGGTATCTGCAATTTTTACTGCGGCGGGGCAATCGGATTTGATATGCTTGCCGAAAAAGCAGTAATCCGGCTCCGGCGCAAATATCCTGAGATAAAATTGATTATTGCTGTTCCGCATAAGGGACAAAGTGACTTGTGGGGAGAACGGGAAAAGCAGGAATACGATGAGATCATTGCCCTTGCTGATGAAGTAGAATGCCTTTCAGAAGCCTATTACAGAGGTTGTATGTACGCCAGAAACCGTTTTATGGTTGACAACAGCAGCCATTGTATATGCTATTTGAACGAAAATACAGGCGGCACAGCATACACAGCCAGATATGCCGAAGAACAGGGCCTGCAAATAGTCAATATTGCCCCTTTCAGTTGTTAAGGAGGAAAGCCATGAAACTAAAAACAGAAGCTAAAAAAGCAGATAATATTACCAAAGCGGAATACGAGGTGATGAAGGTCTTATGGGAACGGGGAGAAGTATCCGCAGGTCAGCTATACCGCATCTTACAGGATAAAATCGGCTGGAAAAAAAGCACCTCCTATACTGTGCTGGGTAAATGTATTGAAAAAGGCTTTGTAGGGCGTACAGACCCCAATTATATCTGCTGCGCCCTGATTAGTTATGATGATGTATGTGCCAGCAAGATTGCTGAATTTACAGACCTGTATTTTGGCGGTTCAAAAAAACAGCTTTTGTATACGTTCTTGCGGAACAGCAATCTGACGTCGGAGGAAATACAAACTGTAAAAGACATTCTGGGGCGATATATAGACGAAAATTAAAAAGTGGCATAGGATGATTTGAAAAAAGCGCAGAGAGGTTTCTTCGCGCTTTTTCTTTAATCATGAAATGAAGGTTTCGTATGGAACCATGTCGAAACGGATAACCCAATACATGAATTTTAGGTTATAATAATAAAACCGGATATTTTAGACAGGTCTGAATCCAAGGAGCAAAAAACAATGATGAAGCTGGTGACATGGAATGTAAACGGAATAAAAGCCTGTATAAAAAATAATGGTCTTTATACGCTTTTGAACTCGGTAAAAGCGGATATATACTGTTTGCAGGAAGTAAAATCAAAAGCGGAGCTGGATATAGACAACTATTACCAATTCTGGAATTTATGTCAAAATAAAAAGGGGTACTCCGGCACATTAGTTTTGACAAAAAAAGAGCCTTTGTCTGTTAAATTTGGAATAGGCAATGAATTTATGGATCAGGAAGGCAGATGCATAACCTTGGAATTTGAAGATTTTATTCTAATCAACGTTTATGTGCCTAATGCGGAAAGCGGTTTGGAAAGAAAATCATTCCGATCAGAATGGGATACAGCTTTTTTTGAGTATGTAAAGACAACGGAAAAGCCTTTGATAATCTGCGGTGATTTTAATGTCGCAAGGGAAAGTATTGATATTTACCCCGAAAACCTTCGCAATATTCCCAATCCACCTGGCTTTCTGCCAGAGGTGCGCAGCGCGATGGAGCATTTGCTGGAAAGAGCGAAACTGTATGACGTATATCGGACATTACACCCAGAAGGGATAAGTTATACATGGTGGTCTAACAGGATGCACAAGCGGAGGGAAAACAGGGGCTGGCGGCTTGATTATTTTCTTGTTTCAAGGGAACTCATCGGAGATATAAAACATATACGCCATAGAACAGATATTTACGGCTCAGATCATTGCCCTGTTGAATTAAGTATCAACCTATGGCGGCCAAAACCTGTAAAATCAATTAGTGATGAGAACGCTGCTGAAATGTGGAGGGGAATAGACTGGGGTAATATGGAACAGCAGCTCCTATCTTTTCAGAAAAAATTGACCCATGCAGTATATGCGGGGAATGAAGAAATGCGAATTGACCTGCAAAAGAGAATAGTACGCTCTATGGCTGCCAAGGTTTTAGCAGTACGCCATGTCGTAAGCGTTGATTCGGCAGCAGGGATAGATGGTGTCAAATGGGAAACAGACGAAGAAAAAATGAAAGCGGCTATGTCACTGACATCGAAAGGCTATCATGCCCGCCCGTACCGCCAGATTATAATAGAGGACAAGGTTAAACTTCGGACTATCAATGTGCCGACTGCATATGATAAAGCGATGCAGATGTTATATGCATATGCGCTCGATCCTGTGGCAGAAGCAACCGGCGACCTGAAATCATTTGCTTTTCGTCGAGGAAGGTCAACGTTTGACTGTCATTCGTATATTTGTGAAATGCTGGATGGTGACAACGCTCCGGAATGGTATTTTAAGGGAGATGTAAAATCCTGCTACGATACCATAAGCCATAAATGGCTTTTACAGAATATTCCAATGGATAGGAAAGTGCTTTCAGAGTTTCTTCGGGCGGGTGCTGTGATGAATGGAATATTGTTTCCTACAAACAATGGTATAAGCCAGGGCGGCAGTCTGTCACCTATCATCGGTAATATGGTTTTGGATGGCCTTCAAAAGTTTCTGCTTGAAAATCTATGTCCAGAAGGAGAAGCTGATTCCAGTGAAGGGCAGGTGGTTAGGTTTGCAGACGATATTTTTATCACTGCAAAAAGCAGGAGCAGTGCTGAAAATATAAAAAGGCTGGTATTGGAATTTCTTGCGGCTAGAGGATTGCGGCTTTCTGAAGAAAAAAGCAAAATAGGGAATGTATATGACGGATTTGCTTTTTTATCTCGCTGGTATTGTAAGAAAGACGGGTATCTGGATGTTAAGCCGGCCCGAAACGCTGTGAGGATCATTGAAGAAGAACTGGAACAATACATATTGAATTATAAAGGGAATATTCAAAAATTTATTAACGGTCTTAATCGGAAACTCGGCGGTTGGGGGCGCTACCACAGAATTACAACAGCACATGAAGATTTTGAGCATATTGATAAAGTGGTACAAAGTTTCTTGCTGAAAAAAACAAAATCGCTTCATCCAAAAAGGCAGCTGGGACATATCACTGCGTACTACTGGTATGAAGATATATGGGGGCGAAAAATATTTGCAGACCCCAATAATAGACGCATATCTGTTTTACGTCTTGCAGATATGCAGATTATCACACATAAGCCAGTTAAAACAACCTTTAATCCATATCTGGATCAGGAATACTACCAGACCTTAGTTCGCCGCAGGGAAATTAACAGAATTGGCAGTGCAGAATACAAAGCAATATGGCAACGGCAGCAGGGACTGTGTTTTCTTTGTGGGCAGGCAATGTTACCCGATCATGAATTGGATATAATACATTTTAGGTATGGTCCAACGTCTGCAAAACCACTTGCAGTTTATACACACAAACGACGTGCATATGGAAATACAATAGAATATATTTCGGAAATAAGCAAAGAAGCAACCAGCATTGTAGACGTGCTGGAGGATGTGCTGAACAGCGACATTCAAACAGAAGATCCGTATTATCATTTACGTCTTTTTTTCATAAATGCAATAAATCTCCTATAACCTTGACATTCGAGGAAATTGAGGAAATTATCGGGGCTGAATTGGACTGGGAAGCATACCTTTTTGAGCCTTTTTGGTTTGACGAAGCACCTGGATTTACAAGTGAATTATGGGATAATGTTTTCCCTTTTCAGGATATACGGCCTTCCGAACGTAAATATTGTATTGCTGATGCATGGATTAGCCAAGGCTATGTTATCCAGAGATTGCGTTTACTGGATAGGCGTGTGATCTTTCGGAAAAAAGTACATGGAGTAACCGGAATAAATTTACCCAAGGTGCTTTTTGAAAGAAAACTTCCGAAAGATGCAGCTTATGAGATTGAGGAATTTGTTAAAGCAACTCTAAAAAAATATGGAATAAAATACTGGGGAAATTTTATGCAGACTGCTGATATAAATTCCCCAGTACATTTCTCGTTCATGCCAGCCCCTTAAAAACAGTCAATGCTCTCTCCTGATATATCATAGACATCATCAAAGCAAATTTGTGAACCATCATCCAGTACCAATAAACCATTACGGCTATCAATTTTTTCGAGGCATCCAACGGTTGTAACGTATGCTCTGCCTTCTTTTCTGGTATCTGGTATAAAATGCGTGATTGCAATTTCGGGTTTCTTGTGGAGCCGTTCCCTAAAGCATTGATTTTCCAATCAAGAATATCTTTCATATCCTCTCCCAGTATCTTTTTTTCTTCAGTAATGCGCGTTGCCTCCCGTATTGCCGTACCGTGACCAGACAGAGCAGCGAATGGAGAAAACTGCGCCGCACGTTTGGCAATGGGCATTTGAGGATATTTTCTGGAAACATGATGAGGAAGGTCGATAATGTCTGCATATGGATTGTTTTCATTCTGGTTTTTCATAAAATACACCTCCCAAAAAGAACAAAACAGAATGTTTATTCGAATTAGGCTGTTAATATTATCAGTAATAAGAACAGCCTAATTCCTTCATTACTTCTGCCGATACATTCCCCAGAAAACAAATTCCTCGCTGATTGCCGCCTGCTGTTCCCATGAAAAGCCCTGCTCCCGCAGCCAGCGGTCAAATTCGGCTTTCTTCTGCTTCGAGCCAATCCCACTTTGATTATGTAGCGTCCCATATTTATTTTTGATACTCAAATAGTCGTCAATCTTGATACCGTATTTTTCCAGTTTGGAAATGCACGCGCTTTCCTTTGCCACGCCGTCACTGGTGACAACCCGCGTCATATAAATATGCTTTTTGTCCTCGTCGCTTAAATTCATTTCCCGGATAATGTTCCTCTTGGGGGGTACACTGTTCCCGTGCTCCGCCATCCGGCTCAGGCAGTCATAAACTTCCCCTATATCTTTTTTCTTTCTTTTCCCTATTTGGGCCTGCACATTATAATAATCCATTAAAGCCTTGTCCTCTTTACCTGCCACAAGGTCGTAATATAATATTGCCTGTTGGTCTTTCGGTAAAGCTGTCCAGCGTATTGCCGCCCGCTTGTCCGCACCTTTTTCCTTCGATTGAATATTGCTGACAATCTGGTACGCACTCGTATTCTTTATGCCGCCTTTCACAAGTGCTTCATAAGTCTTTGTTCGTTTCGGGTCAAGGGCTTTTCCGCCATCGAAATATTTTTGCCCTTCCGGCAAAGCCCATTTCCCGAACGCTCCGGCTTGTATCCAGTTCAAGGGGTTTTCCTGGTCTACGGCAAATTGCAGAGAGGCTCCCTCTTTCCTTTGCTTATAACTGCCTCCCTTTGCCATCGTTTCCAGCCCGCCTATGCTTTTCTTAATCTGCGCCCCGCCAAATGGCAATGCCGCATAGGCCAGCGCACCACCAAATTGTCTTCTCAATATCTCGTTTCTTTGTCCCTTGGTAATTGTGCCGTTGGAAGCGTCCGCAGCCGTTCCAAGCACCTCCTTGGGGTTGATAAATGCTGATTGTATCGGCACGCGCCCGCCGTCAAACAGCAGGCCGCCCACAAATGGCACCTGCCCGCCGATGTTCTTCGTTAGGTTCCCGATAGCGTCAGAGGGTATCGGCTTGAAGTCCTCGCCCTCCTTTTCTGCCTGTACTCGTTTCGCCGTCTTTTCGGTCAGCCGCAGCCCTTCTCCGTCCGCTGCGTCCTTCACAATGTCTATCACGTTCCGCCCCTGCGTCCCTGTCATATCGCCGATAAATTTGTTGGCGTAGTCGAGAGGGTCAAGCGCGGAACGCCGCCCTGTCAGTTTCTCGTAAAAATCGTTGTAAATATGCCCCATTATGATAGCCCCGCAATATGCCTTTGCCATCTTCCTCGCACTTCCCTGCGCGTTCCGCGGCACGTCCTTCAAAAAGAAACTGATTTGGTTGTTCACTTCCAGCTGGAAAGCCGAAAGTGCTTTTGTCAGCGGATGCTTCGACATGAACATTGTCGG
>CAJTKM010000038.1:0-4340 GCA_910576545.1 Lachnospiraceae bacterium | reverse complement strand
TTGCGGAGACCCTGCTGCCTAGCGTGTTTATCCTCTTGTAAAACTTTCGCCCGAAGTATGACTGTTCCGCGCCTCTGTCGGAAATGTGCTTCTTCCCCGCAAGTTCCGTGTCCGTATAGATGCGGATGTTGCTCACATAGTTTTGCAGCTTATGGTTTTTCGCGTTTTCTTCATAAAGTTCTGCTATCCGCCCTTCCCTTTCAAAGTCAGAAAGGCTTGCATCATTGCGGATTGCTTTAATTTTCTCCTGTATTCCCTTCTCCGAAAGGTTATATCGGAAATAGTCTTCATAAGCCCGCAGCCGTTGTATATCGTCCGTGTGGTAAATCACATCCGAAATATTGTCAATATAGAGGTCAAACGCCCGCGCCGCGTCATAGTCTGTTTTTGTCCCCTTCCGTTTCTCCAGGTTCCCGCTCCATTTTTTCCCCGGGCGGAAAGTTTCTGTCCGTCCGGCAAGGTCCATCGGCAGTTCTTTCGATGCAAAGTCAAATCCCAGTTTATGGAAGGTCTTTTCCAAAATGCCCTCTGGCTCGTCAAAGTTCATATGCGGGAAATATCCTGGGGTGTAACCAATCGGGTCGTATCCGTTGCGTATCAGTGCTTCGTTGATAAGCGGATGGATTTCCTCATAAATTTTTTGATACTCTGTAATCCCTTCGTTAATCCGTGCAAGCTGTTCCGGCGTGACTGCCGCTGTCGCGGCTTCTACTTCCTGCCGCAGCAGTTCCATTTCCTCTTTCCCTGCCGCTGAAAGAGGGCGTTTCACTGCCTCCTCTCGAAGCCGTTGCAGCTGGTAACGCTTTTCCCCAAGGAATTGCACAAGCCCGCTTTCACTCATCTTTTCCGCACCGTTCCGGCTGGTAAATCGGATATTTTTTTTCGTGCTGACGCGCACCTGTCGGATACGCTCTTTCAAGCCGTTTGAAAAAAGAACCCTGTCCCGCTCGTTTTCATGTATCGGGTCTAATATCTTTTCCCGTATCCTGTCCGCTGTTTCCCTGTTTGGCGCAATGTCGTATAAATTGCGCTCCTGCGTTTCCCTTGCATAAAAGAACGGTGTTTCCTTGTCGTGCCAGCCTTCTTTTTTCCCGTCCCGCAAATGTATTTCTCCCACAGCCTCCTGTACAGTGTCATAATACCGCCGCTTTGTATACTTTTTGTAGTCCTTGAGAATCTTTTCCGTTTCCCTAAGCGGCTTCTCTGCCCGGAAAACTGCTATCAGGTCGTCGGCGTTTCCCTCTGCCAGTGTTCTTGCCTTTTCCTCGCCAATCCTTCCGGCGTGCATCCGCTTCAAAAGGTCTTCGTCGTCCTCCGAAAGCTTCACGCCCTTTCGAGCCTCCTTCACGGCTTGCTCCTGCCTGTATTTTAGATTGTGCAGTTCTTGAATGTCTTTCGGCTGTAAAGCGGCTGTGTCGGCCTCCTTCTGCGCTTTCGCCGCCGTCCGCGCTTCTGCCTGAGCAGCTCTTTCCGCCTTGGCCTCAGCCTTTTGAACGGCCCTTTGGTCCACAAGTGCCTGTCGGCCGTTGTATACATGGTATTGCTGCGAAAGCGAATCTATCCCGTCCGCATAATATCCTTTTTCCCCTTTTGGCATATAAGGGAGAACCTCGGGATTCACGCCCCTGTCTGATGCATGAATGGGCGGGTATGGCCGTTCGTCAAAGTTCCGGAAATTCCCCTGCACAATGCCCCCTTCTCCCGCCGTAAAATTGCTAACCTCGCCGGGTCGTGGCAACAGCAGTCTGTGCTCTCCCTCCGGCAGCACAGTTTCATGCAGTATCTCCTGCATATTGTTTGCCCGTTTCAGCGTCCGTTCGCGTTCTACTTTCTCCGCAATCGCCCGTTCCGCCTCCGCGTGCCTGCTCCCCCTCGTAATATTTTGCAGTTCTTCTCTATTGACTTTCCCGCTCCGCTGTGCTATCCTAAGCATAGGATCTGCATCGGCGTTGAACGACTCGGGCAATTGGAGCCCGCTGTTAGGGAGCTGTTGCAGATTTCTTTTTGTGTCCAGATATAAAACATTCCCTTTTTCCTTCTGCTGTCCAATAAATTTCTGAAAATCTTTTTTCCCATATATGGAAGGAATAACCGTTCCCAAATCTGTTGTACCATCTTTGTTGATACGTATAGGTACAATCACAGGCTGTTTATAAGCGTCCACCATATCTGTCAATACAACAACACTTCCGTCTTTTGTATCCGATTTCAGTATCGCAACAGGATTTTTCATCTTCTCTGGCAACTGCCGTATCGCTTCAAATCCAAGGTTGTGCCCCTGTATATTTCGGATACTGCTTTCGGAAATGCCCGCGCCCTTCGCCAGTGCCTGCCTGTATTCCGCAGGGTAAGCCGCTTTCGGCACAACAGACTGCGGCATTACCATGTCGCCCTTTATCATGCCGTATTTCCGCAGGATTTCCGGTGTTTTCCCCAGCTTGATATATTGATTTGAGGGCATTTCTCCCCTCATGCTTGCCTCAATCTGCCTCGGAATAGCCCTTTGTGCCGCCTTTGTCGAAGCATTTCCCGCAGCCGCTTTCACGCCTCTTGCTATTGCCGGAATCGCGCCCATGCCAACGTTAAACCCCGCCGCAATCGCCTCCTGCTTTGCCAGCTCCTTTAGTATTTCGTCCCTGCTCTTTCCTTCAGCGATACCATCCGCCGCCACAAGCGGCGCAAGCACAGCCGTATCCGCCGCCTGCTGTCCCAGCATCCGCGTCCCAAATTTCGCCGCCGCTGCGATTTTGGGATTATATTTTGCCAGCGCATACGCCTTTTGTGCAAAGTCGGAGGCTGTTGCCGCGCTCATGCGCGCACCCAAAGCCCCCGCCGCTTTCAGCGCGGTTTCCTCTGCCGCTTTGCCCACAGTAGAGTAAAGCGCGGCCATTTTCGCCAGTTCGCCGGAAACCTGCCCGCCTGTGTAATATCCGGGATTGTTCTCCTGTGCCTGCCGGAACTGCGCCTTGACTGCTTCATTCTGCGCCTGCATTGCGTTCCCGGCCTCTGGGCTTGCCTTGCTGATGCCCTTTACAGCCAGATCACGCACTGTCCCGCCCATGCTCTCCAAAAGCCCCGCTGTCAGTGCCGCGCTTTTCAGCTTGCTTTGCAAATCCACCTGCATCTGCGTCGCCTTTTGGTATGTAGCCATATCAGGGCTGCGCTGTACCATCTTCCCCGCCATATCCATGCCCTTTTTCGCCGCCCGCTTCATTGTGGCATAGTCCATATCCTTGTCATTCAGGACATATTGGTATTTTTTGAAAATCTCATCATTGCTCAAAAGGCTGTCGTTCGTCTGGTAAAGCCGCGTCTTTTCATCAGTGGATGTACTTTTCGTCATATCCGTCCTTGGCAAAATTGTCGGGTTGATGGTTGTCTGAACCTTTATCGGCGCGTTGTCCAGATTGATTTTGACCGTTGGCGCAGTCCTTGCCGCCTGCTCCGCCGCAGTGGGGAGCCGCCCTACTCTGGGCAGCTCCGCCATTCCCGCAAAAAGATTTGTGGCGGGGAGTTTTACCTCCGCCGCCTTAGTCTTTTTACCTGTATTGTTATTCCCTGCTTTTTGGGGAATACTGGGAGCGCGTGCCGGCCCTACTGTTATCTTTTCCGCGTTGCCATGGCCATGCTTTTTCATCAGCTCTTCATAAGAAAGCATCTCTTAACCTCCTTTTATCCACTGTTAAACCCATGCAGCCACTTTTGCGCTGCCGGGAGTAACCTTTTTATAATTGTTCATAAAGTTGTTGTAGTCTGCCGGAGTAACCGCGCCGCTGCTCAGCAGTTCAACTGCTCTGTTTTCAAAAGCCGAAGTATCGCCTAAAAGCCTGTAATTCATCATTAAATGTGTAAATCCATTTGTTACCTGACCGCCACTAGAAAACGCTGTCTGTTCGTCATTTCCGCTGTTTCCGCCGTTGCTGCTTCTGTTCCCGCCGCCGCTCCCGCTCTTATTCAGCTGGCTCCGCAGTTTTGCCGCCTCCAATGCCATTTTTTCCAGCTCCGCCTGCTGCACCTGCTTCAAGTAGTCCGTATTGTAGCCGCTTTCCGCAAGTTTGCTGAAATCCCCTGTTTTCAGGGCCATTTCCAACGCGTACTGGTTCAGGCTGTCCTGATATTTCCGTTCCTGCCATTCCCTTTCGTATTCTTTGTCGGTCAGGCTATCCGCCTGCTGTTGCTTTTGCAGCGCATAGTTCAGTTCCCATTGCCGCATGCTTTCCGCCATCTGCTGCTGTTGCAGCTCAAAGTTTGCCGCCCACTGGTTCCATGAATTTTGGTTCTGCAATTCGCTCTGCCATGCGCTCATGGCATTCTGGTTCGCCGTGGAATAATAGCCGCTG
>CAJTKM010000037.1:4723-17760 GCA_910576545.1 Lachnospiraceae bacterium | reverse complement strand
GAACAACTGCTCGATGATGGGAAGGCTGACAAGAGATCCTGAAATACGTCATACAAAAGGCGATGAACCGAAAACGGTTGCGAAGTTCGGAATTGCCGTGGAACGCGATTACACCGCAAAGGGCGAGAAACTCACAGATTTTTTTGAGGTAGAAGCATGGCAGAAAACTGCCGGGTTTGCCGGGAAATACCTGAAAAAAGGACAGCTCATCGGACTGGAGGGCAAGCTGCGCCGTTCCGAATGGAAAAAGCAGGGAACAGACGAGAAACGTTTTTCCTATTATATAGAAGCAAAAAGCATCTATTTTGCGGAAGGCAAGAAAAGCGAGCCGGAAAATACCGCGCCGGAGGAAGAGCCGGAGGATGATAGCCCTGCTCCCGGCGGGTTTGACCCGTTCGATGATGAAGATGATTTCGACCCGTTTGCAGAATAGCGGGAACAGAACAAGGGCGCCTTATAGCGCAATCTGAACAAAAAGGGAACCTTCTGCTGATTTTTGGCAGGAGCGTTCCTTTTTTATTTCATTCCAGAGTCCGTGCAAATTTATTTACAAAATCATACGAATATTATATAATAATAGTACGAAAATAGAGATGGGAGGAGCGAGGATATGTCTATCACAGCGACAGAGCTCAAACAAAACCTTGGAAAATATCTCATGCTTTCCGCACATGAGGATATTTATATCACGAAAAATGGAAAAGTAATCGCAAAGCTGACAAATCCGTATCAGGATAAAGTGAATACGGCAAAGTCCCTGTTTGGGATACTGCCAAAAGATGCTGACATTGAGAAAGCAAGGGAGGAAAGGCTGGCGGCTAAATCATGAGGATACTGGTTGACACGAATATCATCATTGATGCGCTGACCGGAAGGAAACCTTTCCGCGAGGCGGCAGAACAGGTCTTCCTTATCGCGGCAAATCGGGCGGAAGATATGTATATTGCCGCAAGCTCTGTTACAGATATTTATTATCTGGTCAGGAAACACCTGCACAGTACAGAACAGTCAAAAGATGTCATGTCAAAGCTGTTTGAGCTTTTTTATATACTCGACGTTACTTCCGGTGACTGCATGGATGCGTTGGCATCTGAAATGAAGGATTATGAGGACGCAGTTGTAGCCTGCTGCGCATACCGCAGCCAGATTGACTATATTGTCACGAGGAACATCAAGGACTATGCGGCGTCTAAGGTACGGGCTATATCGCCAGAGAAGTTTGTGGAGATTATCTGGCAAGGTGAAGAATAAATACTGTTGTTGCCTGAAGCAAGCCCAAAAGTACCGTTGTTTTCTGGCACAAAATATGGTATGATTATCCTGTTAGTCTGTACACAGGGGAGATGCCGCAATGGCAGGCAATAGCAATCTGGTATATATTCAAAGCTGGATAGATAAACGAATTTTACATTTAGCTCTCTGCGAAAGAAGATAAACTGCGGCACTACCGGAATCATTTCAAGGGTAAAATCATTGTCTGTAATACTGATGGCTTGGCCATTGGTGCTGATGAGCAGGATTGCTTCGGTGATGAGTTATATCAGCATGTTTCATTCGGTTAGTTTTTCTTGGCTCTTTATCAAAAAGTTAATCACCACCAATTGGGCAACCGACAGAGGTCACTACCTATAAATTTGAAATCAGCGGCGATTATGATGAGCTGATTAGCCTATCGAAATATTCAAGCCAATCCGTATATTTGATGTGAAAGATAAATATAGGCATGATATCCTAAAGATGCAAAGAAAGAAGGTATAGTCTACAATGAATAAAGAATACATAGAAAAAATATTTGTCCAGCTTCCCTCTGAGCAGAGGAACAAAATCTTATGCAGCAAAATAATAAAAGAGCAGATTCCTGGATTTCGCAGACTAGATTCTGCTCCCCCAAGTATCTTGAAAAGAACGCTTAGAAATAATGAGACATTTGCAGCTCAATTCTTGGATGCAGTAATAGATATGTATGGCTGTTCATCTGAACAATATACTGATGAAGAACAGCTTTCCAAATTGACGCATGACAATTTCTGGGGGATATTTGCCCTAAGATGCAAAAATCTAGATAATAGTCCGGAGTCATGTGAGATATTGGAGGAAATACTACAGAAGTATGAGAAACTGGCAGCCTCTAATTTACCAAACATCATGGAAGATACGGCAATGCCCTCTGCAGATTCTGAGTATTTAAGGCAAGGAGATTCTGAAGTTGCTGATAACCAAACATATGAGTTACCTAGCATAGGGGCTGCAGATATGGGGGAAAATAATATGCCTGAGTTTACACAGTATATTGGTTACGTTCAAGAAATGAATGGATACTGCAACTTTTGGCCGGTATATGTTATCTATGATGGAATGATAGAACGGTTTGAGGAAGGTCAAAAGCAGTTCCCTGAATTAGGAAACATCAATCTTTTCAGTACACCTTGGGATTATGTCAGAAGGAAATGCTCCAACAATGAAATACTCGTAATCACGATATCTCCCTCACCTCCCTCTGATTTAGTTGACAACGTAAGGCCTGATGGATATTTGCAAAGGACAAATTATAAAGTTGATTTCAATCAGCTTGAACGCCAGGGAAGAATCAAAAAATTAAAAGATATACGGATGTATCCGGTTCTTCATCCTGTGGAACCAGTTGATTTTTCGAAAAGAAAAATTTTAGTCAAAGAAGAATATGTTGATACTAAGGACTTGTGTCTAATCGAAGAGGCAAATACGCTTTATGGCCCTTTTCAAGTGAACACGGATGATGATGGCCAACCTGTGGTCAATATCAATCTAACTAATAATAGCATAGTGGATAGCTATTGCCCTAAGAATGGGGAAATTAGTTATATTGAGATTGATATTCAACAAGGATACCCTTCTATTGTTATTCGCAGTGTATGTTTGGATGAAGCTTTTGACTATCAAGCAATTGACAAGATTACAGATCAGGATTTGCTTAAGCTGTTTCAGCGTTATTTGTCAGAACAAATAAATGACGAAAATCTGCAGATTGCGTTGACAATGGCAGATGATTATGCCGGTTCAGCATTTCACGGATTGCCTGACGAAATTATTGAAAACCGAGTTCAACGCATCAAGAAATTGCTAAAGGCTCAGATCAATCAGGCAGAAGTTCAAGATGAAGTCGTTAAGTTCGTATCTAATTTGTTTGGTGAATTTGGAGATTCTGACTATTTTTCAAATTTACTAGAAAGAATTTTGGATAATAGCAACTTAGCTCAAAAGATTCAGTCATTTGCCATCACTAAACAGAGGCTGTCTGATATGCAGCTGCAATATGAGGATATTAAACAGGAGTATGAAAATATTAAACATAAGTGCGATCAAGAACGAAAAGCATTAGAGGAAGAAACAAAAAATATGAAAGCCAAAGTTTCTGCGCTTGCTGAGAGTACTAACGATGAGATTCGTGAATTGAACGCAGAGAGGGATAATCTGCGTCGGGAAATAGAACAGCTCAAACATCAAATAGATGGATGGGAAGCAATTATCGATCTTGAACGAACAAAAATAAAGATGGAAGCCGTAAATGAGCAACTTCGTAAAGACGAGAGTGCACTCTGCAAAAAAGTAGATGAGGCTGTAATTGCCCTTCAAGATAAATTGAAACAAGTTACAGCAAATGCAGTCGATACTGCTTTTGATGGGAGAATAGCTGATCAGATTTTCCAGGCAGCAGCTGGCTGGAACCGGCATAATCAGAATGAACTATTGCAAGAAATTGCTGGTCAGCTAGTAGGTTCTACTGCAACAGACATCCTTTCCAATGAGGATCTTGTGGAGTATTTGGTCGAATCAGTCCGGAAATATCGACCTGACTATACTAGAAATGAGATATTGAATATCTTCATTAGTATTTCTCAAAACTTTTTGACGGTATTTTCTGGCGAACCCGGAACAGGAAAAACATCTATCTGTAATATTGTAGCCCACATACTCGGAACCTCACAGATACCATCTCTTGTTCAAAATGGGGCAGATGTGGAATTAAGCAGGTATGTTCCAATTTCGGTTGAGCGCGGCTGGACATCCAAGCGAGATTTCATCGGCTATTATAATCCGCTTTCTCAGGCTTTTGAGCAAACGAATAAGCACCTGTACGATGGTCTGCGCTTGCTGGATGCAGAGGGGGAGCAGTCCAAGTACCCTTATATCGTTCTGCTGGACGAAGCCAATTTAAGCCCAATCGAATATTATTGGGCAGACTTTATGAACATCTGTGATGGGAATTCTCGCTTTGGCAAAATCACTCTGGGGAATGATATCCAGCTCAAAATACCTCCTACGCTGCGTTTTGTAGCAACAATAAACAATGATGATACGACAGAACGTCTTTCCCCCAGATTGATTGATCGTGCTGTTCTAATCCGTTTGCCGGATGTTCCGTATACAACAGTAGAGGATGAGGATTTAAAAGACACAAGCTTTGTAAAAGTGGTGGAATGGACAGCGATACAAGCGGTTTTTAATCCGAATAGCTCACGTGAGTTGGACGAGATGGACGCGATGCCCAATGAAATCTATAAAGATATTTGCAATCTGTTCCGGGAAAGCATGAAGCTTTCGGTTAGTCCCAGGGTAGATCGTGCCATAAAGAGATACTGGGCAACGGCCAAGGATTTGTTTGAAAGCGAATCTGGAAATGACACTACTATTATTGCATTGGATTATGCAGTTGCACAAAAATTGCTTCCTAAAATTAATGGCAGCGGAAAAGCATATCGTGACTTTTTAGACAAGTTCAAAGAATTGTGTGAAAAAAACAACTTGGAAAAAAGCAGAACGATACTGGCAAATATCATTAAGCGCGGAGAGGCGTCTATGAGTTATTACCAATATTTTTAACACAATTTACTGTATGTTTACCTCATTTGGGAGATAACAGCAGGTTGCTTCATGTTGGAGGAGATTTATGGATACCTGTAAATTGAAACTTATCCCAGATTATGGGAGCAGTATACAAATGGTTATGTCTTCTGACCCATTTGTGCCAAGTAACATAGACGAAATGATTTTGAACCGGGAGTACATCTATTCGGATCAGCCATATCATGCAGAATTGAATGACGTAAGTGAAACAATCGAAGACCTTACCTTTTTTGTAAATGATATGGAAATTGAATCAGAGCGGGAAGAGGATAACGGTATTTCATTTGGAATAAATCGACGCATTTTTACTCATAATTATGGTTTTGCCCAAATTACCCTCAATATTAAATTGGCAAACCAGACAACGATGGTTTTATACTCAAAGTTTATCCCAATCCTGGTTGTCAATGCGCAAAATAACCGTTCGGTGGAACGGATGGTGAAATATATCTACGACCACCGTGAACAATTTCTTTTATGCGGTTCACAGCCATCAATGCAGGCTCATGGCCTGAATTCCGAAGGGATAAAGGATTTAGAGTCCCAGATACAAATGATTCAGGACGTTATCCATGTTTATAGCGAAATGATAGGCTATTTTCGCCTGAATGCTAAGTTTAAGTTGTCTCCTGTTGGTCATGTGGATCATTATGAAAAGGCAAAAAGTGTTTCAAACCAGATGATAAATTATATTGCGATGCATCCAGAACACTTGATGCGTACTTCGGTATCGACCGGGATACGGGTTCATAAGCAGAATTTTATTCCGAATAAAACCCTGGTGGAAGAAAATGTGGTCGATTATGACATTTATGAAAACCAGATTGTTTTAGGTTTTTTGCGGTCACTCTACGTGATGGTTGGCAGCCTGATAGATGAGATTACCAAGAGAATTAAGCAGTTCCCAGACAAACAGGAGATTGAAGGGAGGTATCTTCTTTCCGTAGCGTTTGTAATTTCTGCCACGAAACAACGGCTTGAGAAGAACAAAAAACAGCTCAATCTCCTATACGAGAATATTGAGGAAATTTATATTCAATACCGTGAGGTACTTCCAGTCTCCGAACGGGACGTTTTTGTACTTCCGCAGCCAAGCGCAGTTCTGATTTCAGTGCGTGCGTATAGATTGATTTATGAGCAAATTATTCGTTGGTTCCAATTTGGTATGTATGATTTTAGCGGAGAGGATTTCATCCTTCCGATGCTTCGGTCAGACAAGATTTATGAGTATTATGTCCTATTAAAGATTTATAATTATATAGAAAACAAAGGATACAGTCTCCGGAGTGCTACCCCTTATAGTTATAAAAAAACAGGATTTCATTCAAGTTTCGCCAATCCTTATGGGTTAAAAACGCTGAATACATTTCAGTTTAAGAATGAGAACACATCAATAGAGCTTACATTGTATTATGAGCCAATTGTTTACAACGGAAAAAATAGCAACGCAGGGGAAAACAAAGTAGGGCTGTTTCGAAACATGTCCTATCCTTATCAAGATGGGAAGGATGGAAGTTACTATTATCCCGACTATGTAATAAAGATACAGCGATCCGAACATTGTCAGTATGTTATCTTAGATGCAAAATTCTCAAAACGCAATACTACAAAAGCAAACTATCTGTCCAAACTTTTGTATCGATATATTATTTCGATTTCCACAATAGATCCGGAAGACTGTCTTTTAGGTCTAGTAATCGTGAACGGAAAGTCGGATGGAACAGCGGATGTTGTCGAAGATATTTATAATCGAACTCCCAACAACCGAGAGATTCGTCCTTTTGCCAAGATTTTGACACTTACGGAAACACAGGATGAGAATTTGCAGTTGCATGAGAATTTGATAGATCAGTTCTTGCAAGAAATCATCACCTAATAATGTTAAGTTGAGATTAGTTTTTTATCACTAAAAAGGTATTTAGGCAGTGTCAAGGACCGGATCTGTTGACAAAATCCATAATTGAGAGAATCATTGGTAAAATGCCCTAAGGACTAAACAAAAGAATAGCCTTCTTTGTAAGATAACATCGTATTATCTATCGCTTGATTTTGTGAATCTTTTACCTAAACTCGACTTTGTCAACAGTGCCCTAATTATACGTTATCCAGCATCATTTGAAACAAAGGGAACCTTCCGCTGATTTTCAGCAGGAACGTTCCTTTTTCAGTTCTACGTCTTAGAGCTTATCCCTAAATTAATGGAGTAGTGGTATAATGTTCAGGGGTGATTCATTTTGCCTGCTCTATTATTGTCTGGCGCAAACTGATCCAGGTTCATCGCTAATTTAGGGATAAGCTCTTAATCCATATAGATCAGCATAGGCTATTTGTTTTTTGATGAAGTACTTCTGCTTCCCCCTCAATAAGGGATAATAGCTAATTATCTTTCATTAAAAGATATTCTGAAAATTGAAAGTATTTTATAATAGAATATGCTATAAAATTTTCTAGAAAAAGATATTTCGGAATAAAAGTTATTCTAGATAATAGTAAAAAGTATTTATAGCATTATTATGTAATCATGTCCATTCAAGAATATCTTTTTTTGAAATTTGCCAATCATGGAGAATGGTACGACGAGAAACATCACAATATCGGCAAAATGATGGTGGACTTGCTAAGAAGTGCATGATTTCTTTACTATTATTTGCTTGATAGATATCAATAGAATCTGTCGGTGATACATTGAGACATTGATGGAAATATTCGTTAAAATGTTGAATGTTAGGAATTAAAACACATGTATAAAGCCGACCATCTCTTAAAAAAATACATCTGTTTGCCATATCACAAAGTAAAAAACTTTGTCTTGGATCCTGTGTTCCATTTAAGTCTAATGAAAAATGTATGGATTTTTTTTCACGACCAGGTGTATTGCAATATTGATAAGTTATACTATGTTCATCCAATAGTTTGTCTACATATTTATAATCAAAAGATATTGGATAATGCGTCAATGTAATTGTGATTGCACATTCTTTACAAATTTTCCAGAAATCCAATTTCATTTTTGGAATTTCTAACCCATTAGTATATAAAATTACTTCGGCATACGGAAAATACGTTCTTGCGATTTTTAAGAACTCTGTCACTTGAGGATGAAGTAGTGGTTCACCCCCTAAGAGTGTGATACTTGATACATCATTGCCAAATAACTCACGCAAACGTTGCATATCATTTGAGAATGATTCAATTTTTGCAAATTGTACTTTCGCCAGCGGAGAAAAATGTATACACATTTGACAATTCAAATTGCAATGCTCGACAAGATGTGTTTCAAAATGCAGTCTTGGGTGCGGCACAATATTTAAGATTTGTCGCTCAAGAGAGGGATAAGGAACTGGATTGCTTTGCTTGATTTCATTTTTACCCATTAAAATACTTCCTTTCTATTTTGTAGTTTTACCACTATATTCTTAGTTAGGAGAAAGTTGAGAAGCTGCAATTGTTTCTTGTAAAAAATTATACCATTAAAGAAAGAGCGGGGCAATACATTCCGTATTTTCAAACAGGCAAAGAATTTATTACAAATTAAAAGGAGAATTCCATATGAAAAGTTTTGATTGGGCGAACATAGATCGAGGTTTTCGGGGTTTTGAAGATTTAGCATTTGATTATGTTAAAAAAGAATATGGCATTGTAAATGCTTGGGAACATACGCCTTATACACAAGATGGTAATCGCGATGGATACTCTATAATTTGCGGTTTTCGTCCTCATGACCTAAGTCCTGAAGAATGGTGGATGGAAGCAAAATATTCTACACAAAAACAAAGAATTTCCCGATATCGTCTAGATTCTACCATTGTTAGTGCAGCGATACACGGAAATGTATCCAAAATTATTTTTGTAACAAACGTTTCTATCAATACCAAAACAATAATTGATATTCGTGCGGCTTTGAAATCGTCCATTCATTGTCGTGAAGTTTATTTTTGTGTAAAGAGTTCATTGGAATATTGGCTTAAACAAAATCCTGAAATATTTCAAACTTATTTCCCAGATACAGATATAAACACTCTCTTAATAAATCCTCTTTTTTTGAGTGAAGAAATTGAATTTTTTTCAAATCAAAAAATGGGGCTCTGTGTTTCTGAGCCTTTGAACTGCATTCAGCTTGAGAAAGAATATTATTTATATTTCTCGGTATATAGTAACTGTAAGCAGACTTTGTCGCTATCTATAAATAACGGATTTTCAAACATTACTGTCTTATCTCCTACACAAATAGATCTTGAGATAGGAGTAACACCTTGCGCCATAAAAATTTTTTTGAATTCTAACTACTCAATGAAATATAAATTTCCTGATGGAAGAACGGTAGAGCGCTCTGATATTCTTGATGGTGCTTTGCTGAAACTAGGCTCTTTAGAATTAGTTGTAAAAAAAGCATTAGAAGTTATAGCAGCCCCAGAACGTAAACTATATATTCTGTCTCAAGAAGAGAACTTTAAACAATTGCAAACTAGCTACCAAACCGCACTGAAACAAATGCGAGCTTCTGTTAATTTTCTAATTGGCACTTCGGGCACAGGGAAGACATATCTTATGGAACGTTTCATTCGAGAAAACGTCGACTTGGAACAAAGTGCATTTCATATTTCGTTTTCAGCTCACCAAATTACAAATGACTTGAAAATTTATTATTTTTTAGTTTTTTGCTTATATCCGTATCTGCCACCAGATATGGTCGATGAAACATATTTAAAAAATTTACATGATTCTAACTTAGAATCATCTATTATATATCGAGCTTCAAAGTATTTTCAGCAACCTGACCGTTTGCATCAATTTTATATTTCTACGATAAATGAAGACATATTCCCTGCTAATTTAAGTTTAAATTTCAGGATTATTTTACTTGATGATTTACATAAACTAAGTGCAGAATCATTATCATTTCTCCTTACGGTGATTGCAGAATTGGCTGAAAAACGGCAACCCATTTTTGTTTTAGCAACTAGCTGGCCAGAAATTAATGATTCTGCAGCTTATCAGGCTATTAAACAAAATATATACTTGCAAAAACTGGATTGCATAATAAATAATGATGATCTTGCAGAAATAATTAATAGCGCAGAAATATTGGATTTTCCTTTTAATCCTCAATTATGCAATGTAATTTTTCCTAGCATTATTGAGTTGTTGATATTTATAAAATATTTTGATGGAACTAAACTACATACATTTGAAGATTTTTTAATTGCAAGTCGCTTATTTTTAGGTAGTGCAACTGCACAAGAATGCATTCTAGATCGTTTTCAAAAACTTTTTAGTATTGATAAAAAATCAATGGAACTTTGTAATAGGATTTATTGGTCTGTTGAAGGTATTCCGATGCATGATCCTATGACAAAAACAGAAACTAAATTGCTTCAGTATGAGCTAATTAAAGTCAATGACTACAATACGAAATTGATTCCATACCATGACTTGTATAGACAAATTTTCTGTCAAAGATTTGAACGTCAATATACTACCAATGAACAAGCAGAAGATATATACACTCATACGGCAAGAATTTTTGAGGTTGGTGGAACAAAATATCAATTAGCGCAATCAATAAAACAGATCCAACAATGGAAACAACAAGGACGCTTTTATGCAATCCTTTATGTGTTGGAAGATATATTTGAAACTCCAAAAAAAAATAATTTGCGTTCTAAAATTGGTGATGTTGCTTATTTTCAACTTTATCTATGCTATGCATTTGGAGTAGCTAATGTCAGCCAAACAAAATCTGGGAAGATTGTGTTCCAGGAAATTGTTACTCAATCCAATTCCGAAAGTAATCCTGAAATATTGTTAGTTCGAATGGATGCGATTTTTGAATTGATAAATAGTAATTTCGAATGGTTGATGTATGATAACGCTAAAAAATATATTACACAAATTGACAATTTGATTTGTTCGTTACAAAAACTTAGGAAATTGCCCCAAGATATCAACAAGTGCGAAAAATATATTTTAACTCGGCAAATTGAGTTGTTGATGAGTTCGGAATCTGAAGATAGCCAAACTCAAATTCTATTTGAAGCTTTAGACCAAACTACTAAAAAAAATAATTTTGATTACGAACATGAGTTTTTTAGATTACGCTTTGCGGAAACGTTATATTTTCGCGATACAACTTTCGCGTTGGATATGGTAAAAGCGTGTCGAGATCAATTGTTCCGGCTTCGCGGATCAGAAGAAAAGTTTTATTTGTGGGCAAAAATGGATTATGAGTTTTTGCTTTTTATTTTAGACGACCCACAAGCAAATTTCAATCAACTATGCGATGCACATAATATGCTTAAAAAAGATTGTTTTAATGATTATCGTAAACGTTTATTTGCATTAGCCTGTATCTATTATAGTATCGGTTTAGTTGAAAGCGGCGATCAGATTTTGTTTTCAGATGTAGCAACTTTGCGACAGTTACGACCTAGGCAAGAAGCATTTTATGCCGAAACGCTGGCGCTTCATTATGCTTTATATGGAAATTTTGATCGTGCTTTGTTAGAACTTCAAAAAGCAGCCGCTCTTTTCAAAAATTTCCCGTCATATTTGACCATAATTCATCATAATCAAGATATTTTGAAAAGAGAGGCCTTTTGTTCAAATAAAATATATTTTTGTACGAATAAAATTTGTTACCCTGATTGGTATTGTATAGATCCAAGGTGCATATGGTAACTTAGTAAATTGTTGTATCCTTAATATGTGGTTGTATATGTTGGCGCAATTGTTCTGCTGTTGTATATTCCATATATTCCTCAAAATCAATAAGAGATTTTATTTTAGTAAATGAATACATTAATTGTTTTTTGCGACCTTTTTCATCTAAGACAAATTCAAAAATTTCCCGGACAATCAGATTATAGAATTGTTCTAAAAATTTATAATAGTTAAAGCGATATCTCTCATATTGCCCAGTTGTTTTAAGATGATTTTTTAACATAATAAAAATTTCTGTAAAATCATCAATATGTTTTTTATCAAAAGACTGAACAATTGAGTTCGGTCTTTTATAATGGTGGTAAGTAACTTTCGGAATACACAGAAGCTTTGGTGCATATAAAAAAGATATGAATGAAAAGAGCAAATCTTCAAACATTTTGCCTGTCACAAAGCGTAGATGAGCCTGTTCTATAAAACTCCGCTGATAAATTTTATTCACTGTAGATGGAATGATCAAGATACCGACATCCAACTGTTTTGTAAGTATTTTTAGTGCGAATTCTCCCGTCAAGCAAATTTCACGATCGTATCTGCACTTATAAAGAGGCTGCTCTTGTATATAGTCATACACGCGAACCAAGCTACACATTCCAATATTGGCGTTATGTTTTTCCATGAACCGTACACAATATTCGTAATAATCAATATCTACCCAATCATCGCTATCACAAAATGCGATATATTTTCCTGATGCTAATTCAATGCCTCTATTTCTAGCACCACCAGGCCCCTGATGCTGATTTAATCGTTCATAATAAACAGCTTTGCCAGCTAACCCTATATAAGGAGAAACTGTGCTTTTTATATTTTCATCCGAACAGTCATCAACAATAATTATTTCCATTTCAGATATCGTTTGTGCAATTAGGGCATCAATGCAGTGCTTAAGATACTTGCGAGTATTATATACAGGAACAATGACGCTTATTAATATATTTGTTTTTTGTACTTCCATACTGAATTCCCCTTTTATTTTCTCTGTATTTTTCTCCAAAATAATAATTCTTTTTTGTCCAAGTAATGAGAATATTTGACTAAATAATTTTTTCTAATAAAAGATAATTAGCTATTATCCCTTATTGAGGGGGAAGCA
The DNA here is from genome assembly GCA_910576545.1 of Lachnospiraceae bacterium. GTDB lineage: Bacteria > Bacillota > Clostridia > Lachnospirales > Anaerotignaceae > Anaerotignum_A. The sequence goes on along the minus strand of CAJTKM010000037.1, from coordinate 5,060 downwards.
GAAGTACTTCATCAAAAAACAAATAGCCTATGCTGATCTATATGGATTAAGAGCTTATCCCTAAATTAGCGATGAACCTGGATCAGTTTGCGCCAGACAATAATAGAGCAGGCAAAATGAATCACCCCTGAACATTATACCACTACTCCATTAATTTAGGGATAAGCTCTAAGACGTAGAACTGAAAAAGGAACGTTCCTGCTGAAAATCAGCGGAAGGTTCCCTTTGTTTCAAATGATGCTGGATAACGTATAATTAGGGCACTGTTGACAAAGTCGAGTTTAGGTAAAAGATTCACAAAATCAAGCGATAGATAATACGATGTTATCTTACAAAG
>CAJTKM010000037.1:3835-4702 GCA_910576545.1 Lachnospiraceae bacterium | reverse complement strand
AAGTTTTTTACTTTGTGATATGGCAAACAGATGTATTTTTTTAAGAGATGGTCGGCTTTATACATGTGTTTTAATTCCTAACATTCAACATTTTAACGAATATTTCCATCAATGTCTCAATGTATCACCGACAGATTCTATTGATATCTATCAAGCAAATAATAGTAAAGAAATCATGCACTTCTTAGCAAGTCCACCATCATTTTGCCGATATTGTGATGTTTCTCGTCGTACCATTCTCCATGATTGGCAAATTTCAAAAAAAGATATTCTTGAATGGACATGATTACATAATAATGCTATAAATACTTTTTACTATTATCTAGAATAACTTTTATTCCGAAATATCTTTTTCTAGAAAATTTTATAGCATATTCTATTATAAAATACTTTCAATTTTCAGAATATCTTTTAATGAAAGATAATTAGCTATTATCCTTTATATTCCACATTATAACAAATATAGACATCGATGTCTATATTTCTAGCCTATTTTTTATATCTAACCCCAAATAAAAGATTTATGATAGTTTGCAGCCTCCATGTTGTGCAGTCTAAATAGCTAATAATTTTTTAACTATGTTAAACTAAATAAAAATGCAAATTTGGAGGATTGAGTATGAGTTTATGTAAAAGCATTCAAATATATCTTGAATATTGCCAATTCCGAAAAAGACTGGACGGAAAGACATTAAAGGCGTATAGGATAGACTTAGCACAGTATCAATTATTTATAGGCAATCAGGATGTTTCTAAGGAAATGATCGAAAAATATCTGGCCACACTACATCAAAAATATAAACCTAAAACGGTAAAGAGAAAAATTGCTTCGATAAAAGCTTTTTATAATTTCCTGGAAGATGAAGC
>CAJTKM010000037.1:0-3807 GCA_910576545.1 Lachnospiraceae bacterium | reverse complement strand
AAATATAGACATCGATGTCTATATTTGTTTTTTGTACTTCCATACTGAATTCCCCTTTTATTTTCTCTGTATTTTTCTCCAAAATAATAATTCTTTTTTGTCCAAGTAATGAGAATATTTGACTAAATAATTTTTTCTAATAAAAGATAATTAGCTATTATCCTTTATATTCCACATTATAACAAATATAGACATCGATGTCTATATTTCTAGCCTATTTTTTATATCTAACCCCAAATAAAAGATTTATGATAGTTTGCAGCCTCCATGTTGTGCAGTCTAAATAGCTAATAATTTTTTAACTATGTTAAACTAAATAAAAATGCAAATTTGGAGGATTGAGTATGAGTTTATGTAAAAGCATTCAAATATATCTTGAATATTGCCAATTCCGAAAAAGACTGGACGGAAAGACATTAAAGGCGTATAGGATAGACTTAGCACAGTATCAATTATTTATAGGCAATCAGGATGTTTCTAAGGAAATGATCGAAAAATATCTGGCCACACTACATCAAAAATATAAACCTAAAACGGTAAAGAGAAAAATTGCTTCGATAAAAGCTTTTTATAATTTCCTGGAAGATGAAGCTGTCTTAAGTGAAAATCCATTTAGATGTATCAAAGTTAAATTCAAAGAAAATATGAGGCTGCCCCGCATAATTCCACGTGCAGAAATAGAACGACTGTTCAATTTCGTTTATAGTATACAGGAAAAAAACAGCAAATGGCAGCTACGTGATATAGCAGTCATAGAAATATTTTTTGCAACAGGCGCAAGAGTATATGAAATATCAAATTTAAGAGCAGACTGTATAGACTTATCCTCCGGCACCCTAAAGATTTTAGGAAAAGGTGGAAAAGAAAGGTACATACAGGTGGGAACTTCAGATGTAATAGAGGTTTTGAAGAAATACTACGCAAAATTTCAACAAGAAATAGATGAAAGTGGATATTTCTTTATAAATCAGAGAGGAAGCAGATTCTCTGAACAGTCTATTCGGAACATGCTGAAGAAATATACATTATTGGCGGGTATTGATAGAAATATTACGCCGCATATGTTCCGGCACTCATTTGCAACCTATTTGATAGAGGAGGGGGTAGATGTCAGCTGTGTGCAGCAGATATTGGGGCATAGTTCTATAAAAACGACCCAAATTTATATTCATATAGCCGCAAAAAAGCAGGCTGAGATTTTACGTGTCTATCATCCACGGAATACTATGAAAATACATGGTATAGCATAGTACATAGATATTTTGATATGGCAAATCCTTCGGCTGGCAAAGGTATGCTGGTTTTATTTATATGCAAAAAAACGGTATCTGCGGATCATCGTCTTGCAAAACTGCAACTGTAAAGAGATAGCCCAAACTGCTATAATAAAGCTGTAAAAGAGGTAAGCGTATTTCAGGTCAGAGTAAGGAGGTAAGGTATTATAACTGATCGCCTGCAAAAGAAAACCATCGGGCATTGCGCCTGACATAAAAACCGATTCAGAAAGACTGTAAAAAAGCGTTTGGAACGTTGTTTTGCAGTCTTTTATTTTTAGCCAAAAAAGGAGGTATACAATGAAGATGGAAGAAGAAAAACGTTCCAATGGCGGCTATGAAATCATAGAGAGCTGTACTATCGGGAGTACGGAGCTTGTCATCGGGTATAACCCCAAAGCCCCCAACCCTTATGTGTGTTGGTACTGCAAAGGCGGCGGCAATTATTTCTGGGGGACTTACTGCGATACCATTGAAGCGGCAAGGGAAAATCTCAGCGAAAGATACCAAAGGGAGTGCCTTATGCCCTACAACAATCCCTCTGCCCCGAAGCAAGGGAAAGCGCAGCCGAATGAATGAGGAGGTAGGAGCTTTATGAAAGTACATGCATATATACACAGCTTGAAAGATAGGGAGAACGACCGCAATGTCATTGGTGAAGCCGAAATTTTGGAATGTATCGGCAGCAACCAATACCTGGCGAAGTATAACGGAGTCCTTTGCACTGCCATTTTCAATTTTTTCGATGGAAGGTACTATGTTGACGATGTATACGGCGTCCGCGGGAAAAACGGGACTGGGCAGCATTGACTTTTATAGAAGCCGACGAAATTGGAGCAGTATCTCCTTTATGCCTGGTTTACTTTTTTCCCATAACAGGATATACTATAAGTAATCTCAAGGTTTCTTTAGATTTCAAGAATAGAAGGAGTGATCTCATGAATTTAGCAAAAATCTCTGCAAACGGGCAGATTACGGTGCCTGTGGAAATACGGCGGCTGCTTGGCTTGAAATCCGGGGATAAAATCCTGTTTTTCCAGAAGCAGGATGGGGAAATTGTTGTCAGCAATGCTTCTTCGCAGGCGATCCGAAAAGCGCAGGCTGCTTTTACTGGAGCTGCCGAGGCAATGAATGTTTGCAACGAAGATGATGTGCAGGCACTTGTGGACGAAGTGCGATACACGAACAAAGAAACATCTTCTATTCTAAAGTAATTTGTATCTGTTTATCACAATATGGACAAATGGTATTTTCCGAAAAAGGAATTTCATTTTTAATAAGCAGAGGAAACTCTTTTTGGCAATACTGGCAATGCTCAGATATTTTATCGCCTTCAAAAAGTATATATATAAATCCCGTTACATTGATTGCTATATTAGGAGACCACATATTTTTAACCTCCATATAGTTCCATTTGACTGTTTCTTTTGGGGAATTAGGGTCACTAAAAATATATTTCCCGCGTTCGCTTCCAAGAAAGATAACAAAGTGGCTTTGATGTGAACTTTTCTCGGTAATCGACAATATTGCTGGCATTGAAAATTGTTCTAAAGTTTCTAATACAGTTGACCATGTTTGGGAGTTTGCTTTGTATATTGTAGCGTTAAGACCATGATTAATAGCATATTCTGCTAATCTGTGCGTCAATGCATAGTACTGACCCATAGCGCCAGAGCGATTACTTTTTACTGCGTTCCATATTTCATCCTGATTACATAAAATGCTATAATAATCAAAAATCATTTCAAGGCAAACTGCACCACACTTCCAATGGAAATTGTCGTTCTTCTGTTGTATATGTTTTACTTTTACCATACTCCAGTAACTCACCCGCCCAATATTTCTATATTAAGATTCTTTTAACCCTTTTAGTTTATCCAAACTGTGTTGAATTGTCAACTTTTGTTTATTTGCCTGCTGAGTAAAACAAGAAAACTTACATTAATTGTTAATACAGTTTATTTTTACAGACTATTACTTTGTAAAACTCCGAACAACCCCCTCTTGCAAAACTGCAACTGTAAAAGGACAGGCCGGGCTGGTATAATGAAGGCGTAAGAGAGGTAAGCGTATTTCAGGTCAGAGTAAAGGAGGGTCGTTTTTGGCCGCCTGTAAAGGAATCATCAGGCAGTACGCTTGACATGAAAAAAATATTTTATCTTAAAAGACTGCGAACACTGTGTTTGATACACACTGTCCTGCGGTCTTTTTTTGCAAAAAAAGGAGGAGCAACAATGAGTGAAGAGAAAAAATGGAACGACGATGAAATACTGGACGTCGGCAGTGTGGACGAAGACGATTTCGACCCGTTTGGCGACGATGATTTTGAACTGGAGAGCCAACAGCACGAGGAAAAGAAGGCAGAAGAAAAGAAGGCGAAGGAAAAGAAGTTGGCGGAGAAGAAGCCGCCCCAAAAGGCCGAAAGCAAGGAAGAAACCCCTTCCAACCCTCTGGAAGCTGAAATTTCGGCGGCGGCGGAAAAGGACGCAGAAACCGCGCGCGATGGGCTTTTCTCGAAGCCCCCAGTCTTTGC
>CAJTKM010000036.1 GCA_910576545.1 Lachnospiraceae bacterium | reverse complement strand
CAAAGAGCAGCGCGACTATGATAAATATCTCTATAAACTGCGTCATTTGGTAGAAAACTGTTTCCTTACCCTGAAACGCTGGAGAGGGATTGCCACTCGTTATGCCAAGACTTCTGATGCCTTTATCGCTGCGGTACACGTCCGTTGTATCGCTATTTGGGCTGCTATCCGTGCTTAACACGTGTAGACACTATCTAATATTGCCTCTGTTGTATTTCCAAGCGACAGGGGCAGTATTACTATATCTTGTGTCTGAGGTGGCTCTCAAGGAAGAAATTTCCGGGTGGCTCTGAAGCGGGAAACTGGTGGCTCCCAAGAGGGATAATATTCAGCACACCGCCTTTGCAGAGAAACAATGTCTTTGACGGGAGCGAGGTCAACGTGGAGCACATAGCCGTTGAGGGCCATTTTCCGCACATAGGCTGAAAGGTTGCGGATACCCACATCCGCCATGTGCTCCTGGATTTTTGCCCGTTCATCTGGAGACAGCCAAACATGGAGCAGCGTGTTCCGAACACGTTTCTTTCCCACAACCACAGTTGACGGACTTTGGAGGCTGCAAAACGTTGATATTTTACCGTTCATAGATACCTCCCATAAATTCAAATTGTTGACAGTATCCCGATAAATCGGGCCTGGGGAATGATACTATACCAGCCCCTATGAAACCAAGGCCGGAAACCCTTGCGGGGCAAGGCGTTGAAATTGCCAATTGTCCACATATCAGCCGTGGAAAGATAGCGATTTGAGAAGAAGCGGTTCGACCCTATCCCCCCGCCCTTTCCCTATCCAGGGAAAGGGGGCGGCTCTGGAGGATATATCCCCCGTCGCGCCTTGGGAGGTAGCACAGCCGGGACAGCCAGTCAAGGGTGCGGAGCACCGCCGCGCAGCGGCGGCTTTGCCCTTGACAGGCAGCCCCGGCTGTGCTATGGGTGGCGCGGCGACGGGGGATACATCCAGCAGAGCCTCCGTGGACGAAGCGGGGAAATGGGCGGGTCCCTTCTGGTCACGGTGTCCAGAAGATATACAAAAACACCGCTCCGTTTTGGCGGAAGCGGTGTTTTGCGTAAGGTTGACAGTCCATTAAATTGTTGTGTTTTTGTATGCTCTTGTTAAGGAAAGATACCTATGTCGGAACGATGCTCCCAATGGACGAAAACACATCTGCACTGTTGCAACAACTCGCAAAGCAAATGTTGGAGACACCTATGGAAGGCAAAGAATAAGTATATCTCTGTAGCAGGACGACGGCTGATATATACCTCTGCTTCCTTCTCCGGTCAGGCAGATTTTGCCCTGTGAGCAAATCTAAATTTCGTCCGTGTTCGTACAAAATCTGCCTGACCTACTGCCGCCGAAAAGAACCTGACAACTGCTACCTGCCTACACAGCAGATAGCGTATCCAGTTCCTTTCCAGCGTCAGCCGGAAGCAAAGGTATAACACACTAGACTTTCCTGCGGAAAATCGTGTGCCAATAGGGATGCTGCTCGCCCCTATTGGAAACCCAGAGCCAAGGGGATACTCCCCTTTGGATACCCCTTGTTTTCGCCTCCTGTGTATATACAAACCAGACCTGACTTGTATATTGCATTGTCTCCGAAAATGTAAAAGCCACAGACTCCATTCATCAGGAGTGTGTGGCTTTTCTTTAATTTCATATTGGCAAATTCAAAGGCATCTAACAATAAAAAGTCAGGTGCCTTTAGTTTTAATGCTATTGTTACTTATAATCCGTTGTCTTATATACATCTAAAGCATTAAAATATAAGAAATCTTGAAAAAGAGGGATAGGATGGATATTCAAAAATCATTTGGATTACGTGTTCAACAATTGCGCAAAGCTTTAGGCGTAAGCCAAGAAAAATTTGCACTTTCAATAGATATGGATAGAACATATTTAGCTTCTGTAGAAGCTGGTAAGCGCAATATATCACTTCAAAACATTAAGAAAATCGCAGATGGTTTGAGCATAACGCTCGAAGACTTATTTAAAAATCTGTAACAACGAAAGGAGTATAATTATGAACTCACCTTATGAAAATAGAATGGTTGCATGTTGGGATGCAATCACTCAGCAATTACTTAATAAACATCCACTCACGGAAGACGAAATTGTAGAAATCGTTCTTGATGCATGGGATTCAATTATGCAAACTAAAATTGGTGGAAAGCTTCAAATTGGAGTTGATGTTTTTCCGAGTCCTCAAAATATGGGAAATTACTTGCACATGTTAATCCCCGCAATTCTTGCAGAGCGTTATCCTGGTATATGGAGGGGCGAAATTGATAAAAGTGACAAAGATATAGTATATATCCCAGATGACACATATTCAATTGAAATAAAGACTTCTTCTCAAAATAGTATCTACGGAAACCGTAGTTATGGTCAAGAAAACAGTGATAATAACTCTGGAAAGCAAAAATTCGGTTTTTATTTAGCTGTCAACTTTGAGAAATTTACTCCGACCAATACTCACCCTCGAATTAAAAGAATCAAGTTTGGCTGGTTAGATCATTCCGATTGGAAAGCTCAAGCAGCAGCGACCGGTCAAAACTCAACTCTCGACAAAGATGCTTGGAATCACAAGCTCAAACTTCTTTATGAAGCATAATTCAAAAGGGATGAGGCAATCATTGTCTCATCCCTTTTTGTTAGGATTTAATATTCCATTTTTCTTTGTATAACTCTGACCACCAACCATTTCGCTTCTTTGTTATTTCAAAATCGCCCGACAAGTCTTCTATCTTTTCAAGAAAATGCTGCAATTTGGTTATCACAACTTTTTTAGACTCTGCATCGTACCTATAATAGTTTCTAATTTCCGAGAAGAACTTTGCTATTGCAATATTTTGAATATCGGGAACAGTCAATTCTGCTTCTACCTTTTGCAGCTTATCAAGGACAGTTAATATATACTGTCGTGTATTTTCAAGAGCCCTATCTACATCTCCACCCATAAAGAGGTTCATTTGTTCATAGGCTATCTGCTGTTTCTGACAAATCAGCATCAAATCAATACCGATTGAGTTCTTATTCGATGTATGTGCGCCTGTTCTCGTTTCAGCTTGAACGGGATAGCAATCACTCAACAAGAATCCGGCATCGTGGATACTTTCAAGCACCGCTAACCAACTATCCAAACTCTTATCATGGAAAGAAAAAACAAGATAACCATTGTTTTTTGTCTTTTTGTAACATTCAGATAAAACCGAAGTGATTCCATTTTTATAATAATTGAAATCCTTCCCAGTCACAGAATTTACAATTATTTCATTGCTTTTCGGAGATAAGGGTTCAGTAAAACCCATTTCTTTTGCAATACTGCTCTTGTAATTCCATACATGAAAAAAATCAATCAGTTCCGAGTACATTACATTAGCACCGTATGGAGGATCTGTTAAAACCAAATCCACTGATTCATCTGGAATAAACGACAAATTACGAGAATCAGAACATCTTAAAAGCGGATGGGTACTGTCCATGTTCTCATATTCTTCAACAGGAATAGCACACACCTTATCTTCATTTTTAACTTGAATAGAATCATATCGTCCATTATCGAGTCGCTTCGCTGACAAATCATAAATGTTTGTATTGAATTTTTTCCCTCGTAAAATCTTTTTTACAGTTTTGTCAAATGTACCAGTACCCAATTTTGCTCCCCAAATACAGTTCTCAACTGGCATTGCAATGGGTACATATGCATGATTAAAGAAGATATTGCAAATTTTATATGCATTTTGTTGGTAACGGCAAAACATATTATTCATTTCAAGCATTCCAGAAAAAGCAAGCTGAAGCCACAACTGAACATCTTTGTTTTCAAATTGGTTGATTGCTTGCAATAATAACCCCAGACAGAGTAACTGCCGCTCGTTAAACAAGTCCCTGAACCTCTTATAACCGTGGTTCAAAATTTGATTTGTATTATATCCTACAGGAATAAGCTGATTGGGGATTGGCAAATCTTTCTCAATTTTGCAAAAATCCTGTTTTGCCTTATTTATTAACTCAAAATCATATTCATCAGGAGCTTTATAATCATGGGCTCCACAATGCGGACAGCAATACTCAATTGCCACTATTTCCGTTTTGAATGGATATCCAGAGCATTCTTTATAGTCGGACAATACTTTTGACTCACCACAATCAGGGCAAGTGAATACGCCACTTTTTATATATGAATCCTTTGGACTTAACAATTCCCACCCACACGAACAAGTGTATTTCCCATTTTCAAATTTGGTTTTTTCCAGCCTTCCACATTTAGGGCATACAACAGTAAACTCATTTTTTTTGTATGCAATAATAAAACTGGAAAACAGTTTATGCTCCTTACAATGCGATTCTGTTTTTACCTTTTTCACATGAAAAGCATACATTCCGTCAGCTTTTGAACCACAGCAAGGGCATATTGTCTGATAGTATTCTCTAATCCTATTGCCAACTCTTCTCTCAAGGCGCTTCACTTCAGTATTAACGGCGTTTTCATTTACTGGCTCAACTAATGCTTTTGTCACAAACAATGACAATGGCTGTAGATCGTTTCCGATAACTTTACACCCAAATCTAAGTGCCTCAAAAATTGTTGTTCCCCCACCCATAAACGGATCAAGCACGGTGATATTTTCTTTTTTCTCCGATGCCTCGTAAAACATCTTTAAGATGTCATCCTCTTTATCAGCCATAAAGCCCAAGAGGGACATCCTAAAGTTTGCAGTAATTCGCCTCGCAAAATATTTATGGATGAAGAAAATCGGTTTCTTTCTACTCGCTTCTTTCCTTGATGGCTGATACAGCATATCATATGGCATTTCTGCACTGAAAGGATGCTTATAACCCATTTTCTCCACCTCCATTATCATTAAAATAGAACTCCGCAATGTCTCCTAAGTTACATCCAAGTGACCTACATATTTTCTCAAGACTTTCCATCGCTACAAAGTCATTTTTTCCAAGTTTTGCAAGCACATTAGAACTTATCCCTGCGGTTTCTATCAAATCTGTTTTCTTCATTCCTCTGTCCAATAGTAACTTCCATAATTTTATATATGATACAGCCATAGGCAACTCCTTCCATCTAACATAGATTATACCATGCACATAATGGTTTGTCAATAAAATATCACTTTATCGTGATTTCTGCATTATATAAATATAGCCAGATAGCCAAATCTTGACCTTCTGGCTGTAAAATCGATAAATGATATAGCTGTCCATACCCAGCTTTGCGTATTTATTAAATCATCCCGAAATATTTCAATGCCGCTGTAATGGCCGCTTCCTTTTCCGGCGGGCATTTCGGCTGTCTGGCGTTTTCAGACTTCGACTTGTTGTAGTTCTCTCGCTCAATAATACCATATTTCTGTTTAATCTGGGCGATATAAAGGGAGGAAACCTTTAAGCCGGTCTGCTGCAACACACGTTCTTTAATCTGTCCGTATGTGGCATCATTTTGAAATCCAGACATATCCATATCCTCCAGCGAGAACTCCACTCGAACCTTCTTCGAGTCGATTTCTCCCTTGGAAAGCAAAACAACCGTCTCAACGTGCGTTGTGTGTTGAAACCTGATGCACCTGGAAGGGATTCCTCCCTTGGCGTAAGTCTATTCACCTTCGCCAGCCCAATATACATAGTTTTCTTATTTCTTTCTGAGAACTGCATTCTCAAAAAATCTTCACCGATATAGTGAAAATTTTTTCAAAAAACATATCCAAGATATTTGTTTTCGCAACCAAAAACAAACCACTTCATTTTATCGTAAAGCGGTTTGCTTTTCTGAATATTTAATAGGATTGTTTCCCAAATGCATCCAATATTCATTGCCCCATAATTATATGCAAAGAGATTTCTCACACCTTTTATTGCAGGTCAAAAGATTTCCGCTTTTTCTGGAAATCTTCAACAAAATATTCCGTTAATTCTTCTATATCTTACATTGTTTCACCCTGATATTTCTCATTTCCAAAAGTCATTTCAAGAAGTTCATTTGCAATCCTTGTATCTACAACACGCATCAGGTTATCTTCTACATCTCCTTTTCCCAAGAAATTCATGCTTCCATACCAAACCACTTCACGATCTACAATACAATAGTGTTCACAGTAATCCTCCACAAGGTTCACTTCAAACCCTGCCCTTCGCATTTGTTCCTGTAGTTCCTGCCAGTATGCGCTGTCTCCATACCCATAGCTGTCCGGTTTCCATGTAACAATCACTATTTTCATTCCCGCCTCCTGCTTGTCACTAAGAAAATGAATCATTTCGGATACCTTTTTGCCGCTGATAGCCGGACTGGATATTATAATTTCTTTCTGTGCGCTAAGTAAATCTCTCTGGTAGGCGTCTTTGTAATGATCTATGTCAAAAATTGCATTGACATTTGGTTTCTCTGTACTGCCCATGGAAAAAATATCATATCCAATCTGTTTGTACGCTTTCAGCCTTTTATGGTACATCCTATCAAACATAGCTATATGGCAATCCACATAATCATAAATCATCACATTTTTCTTTCCATCATAATCCCTGTTCAGACGCCCTGCATACTGTTCCACAACTCCCTTCCATGCCACGGGCGTCGCCATGATAAGTGTGTCCAGCCTCGGATAATCAAATCCTTCTCCGATGAGCTTGCCTGTTGCGACAAGGATCATGCTTTCCTCTGGCTTAACCTGATTCATCTGCTTTATCATCTCTTTGTGCTCTTTCTTAGAATTTCGGCCAGATAATAAAAAAACCTTGTCCGCATAATCCATCAGACGCTGGTACAACCGCTGCGAATGGTCTATAAATTTGGACAGGATCACTGGCGTCCTTCCGGCATCCACGCATCGTTTTACATCCCTTATAATAAACTCGTCCCTCTCCTCATTATTGCGAATGATCTCATATGCTTCATTCGGATGCATTTTATCCTGCGAAAATCTCGGCACTACCGTTCTTGTAAATCTTGGATACACAAGATGTTCGATTCCTTGTTCCTTTGCCCTGTCCTTCGAAGTGTATTTATAACGAATTGGTCCAAGAAGCATATAATTTATTTTTTCCAGGCCGTCACCCCTAAATGGCGTGGCCGTTACTCCATATACATATTTTGCATTTACTTCCTGTAAGATATTCACGATTGTGTCTGAAGCAGCATGATGGCACTCATCCACCAATATAAGTCCATATTCTTTTAAACGCTTGTGATATTCGCCATTTTTGCAGACAGAGCCTACCATCGCAAGGTCAATCATGCCTGTTGTAGAATCATGTACACCTTGTAATTTTCCTATAACGCTTTTCCGTTTCTTTTTACGGCCTGTAGGTGTTTCATACTCCGGAGGTTCCTCATCAATATGTAAAAACCTTTCCAGCGCATCCTGCCATTGCTCCATCAACGCTGATGATTGAAGGAGAATCAGCGTGCTCACCTGTTTTTTCGCTATCACATCGCAGCAAACGACCGTCTTTCCAAACGCCGTTGCTGCATTTAGGATTCCATTATCATATTGAAGAAGTTCTTCCACAGCCAGTGTTTGTGCCTCCTTCAGTTCCCCCATAAATTTTACATGAATCGGACGCCCAATACTTCGCTTTTCCTCAATTATGTATTCAATATCGGCTTTTTCACATTCTTCCGTTATATTTTCCAAAAGACCTCTCGGAATTTTGATAAAATCCCCTTCGTCACTTCCCAGATAAATATATCTGTAATTTTCAAAGTTAGACAATCCCATTGCCTGATTTTTATAAAAAACAGGATTATGAAACGCAGCCATCCTCCTGATCTGGTTCTGTATTCTCGGCTGCAAATTCACTGTGTTCACATACACGCCGTTTGCCAGCGTAATATGCAGTATCCCTTCCACATCTTCTTTCTGGAAATTCTTTGTTTTTTCCCATGGCTTTTCATCGCAATCTGCAGCAATACAAGGATTTTTCTCTGTCCATGCTTTTATCTTATCCTCAATAAATTCTCTGGAAAGCTTCTTCTTGCTTTGCAGCACTCCCCATTGGTCGGGATAAGCATTCCAGTGTTCATCTATAAATGCGCTGTTTCCCTCTCTCAGCGCCTGCCCCTGCAAGGGCAACGCAATCAGATTACCCAGCCCACCTTTAGGAAGATGATCCTGCATCGGCAGCATACGATCATAAAAACGAAACGACCTTAAATTTACAGACTCCGCGCCCTTTTTCAACAGTGCATTTCCGAATTCTCTTGCCAGGCTGGCTTCTATTGGTTTTTGGAAAAATATCCAAAGATGCGCGCCTTTCCCCGAACGCGAACGTTCCACCAGCGCGTCAATTCCATTCAAACCGCATATCTTCCTCAGGCTGTCTACCTCATCTTTCCACATATCATCCACATTTGCATAATCTTTTTTTTCTGCGCCTTTTTCGTGATTATCAAAATCAAAGACGATAAATCGGCAAGTATCATCAGCAAAAAGCGGGAAAATGCCTATAACATCTGTGGCATCCTCTGCATTTCCCCTTAAATGTTCATTGACCTGCTCTTTTTTTAACTCTTTATACGCCTGCCTCTGGCAATCCCTGCATTTTATTTTACTTCCAGTAATTCTTGGGCAGCCCTTTTTCCAAAAATTATAACACTGTGTATAATAATTTACTTCTCCAGTAGACTTCTTTACAGTGCGCTTGCTATATACATCTGTACGTCCCCAAAACATACGAAAGAACATTTTTGCATCTGTTTCCGTAATGTCCTTCGGTATAATTCTTTCGCCTTGATTTGGATCATACACATTGTTGCCGTCATTTATCTCATTTGCAGAATAGGGAATCCCCGCATCCATCAACAGATTTCTCAAATATTGATTTTCCTTTTCCAGATGTTGTATCCTTTTTTCCAGTTCTGTTATGCTTTTCATCAAGAACTCCTAACTTTGAATAACGGAAGAAACTTTCAAGTCCAATTTTCCCCTTGCATGACCCAATGCTCGCTCTTATCTATTTTCACATCCCTCATTCAGATCTTGTACCAGAGGCGTGGTGGAATTCATTATGTACTGATTGATTCAAATCCTGTCCACCATGTATATTGGATATTTGCCATATTCTTCATCAGAATTCCATTCTGCTATTGATACAATATCAAATTTACGAATCAATTCTGTCCCGCAGCCAATATTTTTCTGTAAAGTAAATGGCAATTCCAATTTCATTTTTTCCCTCAACCTTTTACGGGTAACCATATCTCCATTAGGGTATTCGAGGACATATATAAAATGTACCGATTTTGCCTTATTCACCAGTTTCAAGAAATGCAAAGAATCGTAAAATTTTCGGATTGTAGTCGAATACTTTTTCTGTTCTTCCGGATCGAAGCTATATGGATTTTCAGCTCCTTGGATATTTGCATTTTTATACTCCAATAGGATAAGGCAATCTTCGTTTTCTATCACAAAATCTACATCGTTGATATGGATTCCAGCCCTCTGGTATTCATCGTGCATTTTATCAGTCGCCCACAAAGCTTTTGAACAGTCAATGCAGTATCTTCCGTTTTCCTCAACAAATATATTTGGCATTATTTCACCTCACAAGTCATATACCTCATCCAGCAATTTACCGTCCGCAATCATGATATGGTTAGCCTTGATATCCTCCATCCGATATGCGGATTCACTGTATATCTCCTCACTGTATTCACTTCGTTCGGGGTAAATCTCATTCATTGTTTCAGGCAATTTTGAACTTCCCTTATAGAGGTTGTGAAACATCACCTGCGTTTTCTGGCTACGGCGGATCTCCAGATATTTAGCAAAATTATAACTATGCGTTGCCACAAAAATCTGGACTCCACATTTTTGCAATTCCAATAAAATATCCGCAACTAATGGATATAATTCCGGGTTCAGATTTGCTTCAGGTTCATCCCATAGCAAAACCGACCCTTCCTCCAACAGCCCATTCCGAATCAGTTTCCAGAGCAGCCCTAGTTTACGCAGCCCTTCCGCTTCAAGAGAAAAATCAATCATACAGCCATCTTCTTTTACTACATAAAATTTGTCTTTTTCTTGAATAACTGTTCCGCCTATTGCATCACTTATTTTTTCTAAGATGCCAGTCATTGCAATTGGGATTTCTCTTGCTTCTGGAAGCAACGCATTCACAATAATATCAATCTGTGTGCCATCAAAAGGCATGTTGAACTTTTCGTTCAGCGACAGAAATCCTTCAGAATGTGAAAGCATTTCTGTCGTTGGGATAAATACTGATTGTATATTCAATCCCAGCCATTTTTCATCAAGGATTTGTGCCTCATGAGAAAAACTATACTCAAAACAATGATTTCCATCTGAAACCCTATAATAGCTATAATCATGTTTATTTCTTGCATTTTTTAATGCATCTGTATTTTTCAGGCTGTTTGAAAAATAATGCTGTAATCGTTTTGTTTTTCCTCTATCTGTTCTATAAATAGACCATTGTGTCGCTGAATAAATCATTTTTAGCAACGCTGTTTTCCCTACTCCATTTTCACCGATTATAACGTTGATTCCATCGCAAAACTCAAGCCTAAAACCATCACTAATCGTATCTCCCTGTTTTATATCCCCTATTTTGCAATCACCGTTATTTTTCCTTGCCTGACGCCGAAAAACAAGCACATTTAAAATATCGATTGATTTTATTGCCATCGAAATCATCTCCTAGGTTTTTACATATTCATTTATCCACTATACTATAAAATTATGGCTTTCCAAAACACCGCTATACAATTTTGCTTCAAATATTATGTACCCAATTAGATTTCTTTTCTGGTATATTCTCACAATTATTCTTTGAATCATAACATAATTTTATGTTGTTTTCAACCGGCGTTTCAGTGAATTCACGACAGCTAAAGATATTGCCGATGACTTCATCAGTATAAGTATTTCTCTTGTCATCGTCAGTCCCTCTGATTGGATGGTTATGGGATACGCCCTTTCGATTTTTATCCACAGCCTCCAGGAAAAAACCATCAGGCAGGGCAGAGATCTGTTTTCATGACCTTCTCCTGCTTCAGTCTTTGTATCTATCTTGCCGCCAGGCGTGCGGCAACATTCTGAAAGCCCCTCACAGACCTTCCCGCACTATATATAGCATCCGCCCTTCCAGTTCGCAATCCTGCTATTCATGCTGTCCTCATACTGCCCGTTCACCAATATGATGTTATCCCTCATGATACCGCCAAAATCCACGTCACCAGCAACTCTCCAGATGCCCTACATGGTCGTGCCTCCGGAGAGCTTCTTCGTCCAGTGTGGCAGCCAGTTTGTGCCGTTGCCACCCGTTACTTTTTTCCTGCTGCACCGCAATGAAAATCTCCTGCGGGACAATAGTGTTATAGTCATTCCTGATTTTATGCTACCTGACCTCGCCGTTGTTCCTCCCCCATATCTTTGTCAGAAAATTTGCTGTTTGGTGGGGTGCATCTCTCCGGCAATAGTAGTTTCTCCCTCCAATATGTCCTAATCAATCCTCAATCATAAATACTCATATCGACCTCAACATCCCTATCATAATCTTCATCGGGATTCTCATTCCAAACGATCTCAATCCCTCCATCCTTTGATACAATAAGCCTGAGGACAAATTTCCGGATAATCTTCTCGTCATATCCGTCCCCGCTACAAACATTTTCCTGTAAAAACCGCTTCACATCATCTTCTTTCAGCGTAACGGATTCTTTGCAGCAGTCTCTGCCTTTTTCAATCCTTGTTGCACACCTATAAACAACCTTTCCACGCTCCGTTCTCCTCCTATAAGCAGCCCCACACACCGCGCACTCCAATAAATTTCCTAAAAGATTTTTCTTGTTATACCTCTGGTTTCGGATTTTATGGTATCCCTCTCCATCTATTACGCTTCGCGCCCGCTTTTTCATTTCCTCCTGTACCTTATAAAACAAACCCCTTGAAATGATCCCTGGGTGGCTGTCCCTTACATAATATCTCGTTATTTCCCCATTGTTTTTTCGGCGTTTTCCTGATAGATGGTCTACCGTATAAGTCTTTTGCAGCAAGCTGTCACCCACATATTTCTCATTGCTTAACATGCCAAGGATTACCTTTTCGCTCCAAACACTTTTCCCAGTTGCTGTCTTTACTCCAGCTTCCTCAAGCCTGTGCTTGATTTCTTTCAATGTATCCCCTTCTGCATACCAATGAAAAATCCTTTTTATGATTTCTGCCTGTTCTGGTACAATGACCATTTCTCCGTCAACAAAATCATAACCATAAAAGTTCTTATATTTCATGAAAATATCTCCCCTCTCAAACTTCCTCCGATAACCCCACTGGATATTTTTGCTCATATTAAAAATTTCGTCTTGGGCAAAAGCGCCCAAAACGGAGATTAGAAATTCCTGTCCTCCGCCTGTAAAGTGAATATTTTCAACCTCAAAATAAACTTCTACATTCATTTTCTTTAATTTCCGCAATGTTTCCAGCAAATCTACCGTATTTCTTGAAAAACGACTAATAGATTTCGTAATGATCAAGTCAATTTTTCCATCGGCCGCATCTTGTATCATCTGCAAAAAGCCTTTCCTCCCGCTCACTCTCAAACCGCTCCCATAATCCAAGTATATCCCTGCAAAATCCCATTCAGCATTGCCAGAAATGAGTGTCTTATATGCCCCTATCTGTGTTTCAATGCTCTTTTTCTGCATCTCGCTTTTTGTACTTACACGGCAATAGGCTGCCACCTTCAGCTTTTCATTTGTAATCTTCATATAAGTCCCTCACACCGATACAGATCTCCGAATTGCTTTCCTCCCCTCTATTTTAACACGAAAAAAGGCATCCGAATTATTCGAAGTCTGATCCGATGCCTTTTTGAGTATCTTTATTTATGTCTATTCTTATTTTTCTTTTTGCAACAGGTTGATTACCTCACAATGCGCCGTGTGTTGAAACCTGTTGCACTCAGAAGAGACTTCCCCCTTGGCGTAAGCCTATTCACTTCCACCAGTCTTGATCTTGCTTCTTTTCATTTTGTTTTGAGAGGTGTACTTTCAAAAAATCCCCACCAAAATACATGGAGATTTTCTCAAAATATACATCTGAGATATTAATTTCAAAAGCCAAAAGCAAACCACTTCATTTCATAATAAAGCGGTTTGCTTTTCTGAAAGCGTTTTTATTTGTTCTCTGCAATCGATTTTACCTCATCATAAGAAAGTCCTGCAAAAGCAGCTATTTTTTCTAAGGACAAGGTGCCATCCTGCAGCATAAGTCGTGCTGCATTGACTGCGCCTTCTTTTTTGCCTACTTCAATGCCTTCTCTTTTGCCTACTTCAATGCCTTCTTTTTTACCCTCAATCCGGCCTTCTTCCATTGCTTCTATTCTCATATCTTCCAGCAATCTGCACATGATCCCAACTCCCTCCTCATCGCTTTTGAAGTACCGCGTCCTGTCTGCCAATGCCTGATAGTTCATATCCTCCGGGTCAGTGCAGGAAAAATCATGCATAAGCCTGCCCAGCGGCGTTTCATCTCTGTTTTCACCATTCACATACATGATATGCGCTCCATCCCCGAACGCTTCATTTGTTTCCAGTACGCACCGTTCCACCCGATACAGCGGAAGACTCTTTTTAAGTACATCCCGTTCTGTAATAAAAATCACATAGGTTTCCGGCAGTTCCTCAAAATTCTCACCTGCCAGCAGCAGGTTCGCGTCTAGGATACTACTGTGGTAGCGTGCGCGTTTGCTGCCAGCACCCTTATCTTCCCTCTGAATCTCAATGTTTATCTGTCTGCCGCTTTCGTCAACCGCAAGGACATCCAGCCTTACTGAGCGTCCCTGCAGGCTTTTAATGGTATGCTGTGTTTGTGTCGATATGACTTTCAGGTCTGTCCTGTCCATTATGATGTGCAGGATGAGTTCCACACATTCCGTGCTGCCCTCCATGCACTTGTTGAAAAAATCATCATCCATGAGCCGCAGCTTCTGGATTTTGTCCAGATAATCCCTGCGCCTGCTTTTTGTTATTCCCATTATATTCAAATAAGCCCACCGCTTTCTCTGCTACTGGCATCCTGTCTTGTTTATATATAATAGCATAAATCTATGCTTTTATCAAGCTGTCTGTTACGCGCATCCCAGTTCTTCAACAGATTTGACCACCAAAGATATTGTCGATAATTTCTTTATTGAAATTTTCATTATCGTCAAATTTGCATCTGCTGATTGGATAACTTTGAATAACTAAGGGATATGCCTTTCGGATTTTTTATCAATAAACACAATGACTTAGACTTTTTTAGTAAAATTAACCTCTGATTGAATCTTTTCTTTAAGTTGCATTAACTCTGGCAACCTCCATTCTTCTCTATGCTGTGTTGTAATAACTTCAATAGCTTTTTTAACATATAATATTGCAAGATTCGGCTCATTTCTATAAAATAAAATTCTGTCCATGTAATCTTTAATTTTATCGGGGTCAAATCCCAAAAAACCAGGCGCATGCATTCCCTGAGAAGATGTTTGGACATAAAAATCAAACTGGTTAATTTTTGTAACAGTAGGAATCAGAAATGCTTTTGTTTGATTTATTGTATAGTCAGCTTCTTCTTCTCTATAATGATTATAAATAATTCCCGAATAATTTTGCGGGATATAAATGCCCACAATTGTTGGGGATTCATAGAAAATAATAGTATATGCGCCTATTTCTGGGCCTTGATACATTTGAAGCGAGTGCTCTAGCGAGGATTGATTTATCGTAGTATAGCTTTTTATATACCCTTTGTATAAAAATTGCTTTCTATCGGGATCATATAATATTGGAACTACAAATCCTCCAACTGTGTCTATTTCACAATCAAATATCGTTTTATGAAACGCATCAAATAATGCTTGATACTCTTCTTCGATTTCTGATTTAGGTGTTTCCTCAAAAGATATTTGTACGCCGTATGGATTGTTTGATTTTATAATAGAAGGATACGCACCATTTCTAATGCCCTGAAAATACTTAAATGCATCACAATGACCAATCCATGCAAAAGGAACCTCTTTGCATTCTCCGTCTTTTACTTGAAAGATGTGCTGTTCTTTATCATATGCATAGCAGATGATAAATTCTGCGCCATTTTGAGGGTCTTGTAAATTTATTTCGAGGGCTACATCCAATAGTTTAGGCAAGGTAATGTGATTAATTCGACTTAAAAAATTATTAGCCAATACTATATTATTACCCGCAAAGGAAACACAAAGGTTTGGGGAAACGATTATATTTTTAATCATCCCAAACTGACAAATATTCTTTATACTTTTTGAACTAAACAGTGCTTTGGAATTAACCTGATTGAAAGTTATTTTTGTGTCACCCAAAATAGCAATCGCGTTTTTGATTTTTTTTGCATATATAAAACTCAATCTACTATCCCCCTATTTTTTTGACAGTATCAAAAAATCCAGACTAATAGCACTACTTCAATTCTTTATTCGTTCAACTCGGCCCAAAAAGTATTGAACAATTTACGCCGGTTTATATGTTCAATTCGCTTTTTCAATTCCTCCAATTTGCATTGGCAGTCGATATGTTTCATTTCCTCTAAGTATTGTATTTCTTTACGAATACCCCAGTGGCACTCTTTCTCCAATGCATCTAAAATAACACCAGATTTATCGGTCTGCGCCAATGTATCATAACTTTTCAACGCCTCTTCCCGAAATTTAATTGATTCTCTCAGATAGAATTGTACATCCATGTCTGTATCACCATACAAACGCTCATTAGCCCAAAATGCCGCTGCAAGATCATTCGACAAAAAGCCTTTCAAAAGACTTATATAGAAATTCGGAGTTTTCCATTCCCCAAAAATAAATCTGATTAATTTCATCAAGAATGGTTTGCGCCTGAGTTAGGTATTGAATAGATTTTTCTAGCATAGACTGATAGTCTTTTTCTTCAATCAACTCCCTATCGACGAGTGTTACCGCCTGAAGCCCGTTATACAAAGCGGCATAAAACTGTAGCCATATATTTTCTTGCTGAGATACTGTTAAAGGGAATCTACAAACCATAGTAGTATTGATATTGTAGTGTTCCGCAACAAGAGCGATAACATCCTTAAGTGTTGTCAGCGACCCATTTGGGTTGGGTAATCCCATACAGATTGACAATAAATCCTGTTGCTCAATTTGACCATAGAAGTAGGTAGGTACAATACTGTGAATCACACAGTCACTAATCTTTTCTGAATTGAGTACACCGTTTCTTAAGTTGTTGAGTTGACGCTTTGTACTGGGCCAGTTGTTGAATATGGCAATATACTTTTGTCCACATTCCTGTTGATTCCGATTTTTACAGTTTTCATATTCTTTACATACTAAGTCATATAAAGGTTGTGCGTCCAAGCAGGTATTCACAGTAAATGAACGATTCACAGTAACATCGAATGGTAGTGAATCGCGGCTCTGATTGATTAAAAAAACAAGCACTCGATAGCTATCTTGAAGCCGAGCTGACAAGTATCCAAGTTCATAGAGCAGGTTTTCACTGAGTGGAACCCTGGAAATAAGACAAATCGTAAAATCACTTGAATTCATTTCTGCTAATATATCGCTTGTGATGGACAAATTGTTATTTGATTCGCCTCCGACAATAAACTGATCCTTGGGAAAACATTTGGAAACCCTTTTTCTCACTTCCTGAGCAATTTCTTTATTGTCCCAGATGATAAATACATTTGCCACACATTTTCCTCCATTCCATTTGTTGCCAGTTCTGCCTATCAAAATATGCAGTACCAGCTCCACACATTCCTTGCTGTCCTCCAGACGCTTTGTCATAAACTCATCGTCCATCAAGCTAAGTTCTTGGATTTTCTCCAAATACTCTTTTTGCCTGCTTTCAGATAATCCCAGTGAATTTAAGTATGATTACCACTTTCTTTATCTGAACAATTCCCTATCTTATGATTGTTTCTTAATAAGAACACTGTAAATACAAGGCTTTTCAAAGCCTACCAACCACAAAAAATAATATTTGATCTATCACATTACGCTAAAAGCCGTCCGGCATGAAAAAACGGGCGGCTTTTTTGCGTGGATAGGCGGAAAGGAGGCAAAAAATAATTACAGAAATTTAGCTCCTAAATTTATGCAACTTTCACAAAAAGGAGGTTAGTTGAATATTATCCCCCTTGGGAGCCACCAGTTTCCCGCTTCAGAGCCACCCGGAAATGGTATTTTCCACCTTCAGAGCCACCACAACATATTGTGGCAGCACACATATTTGATTTCACTATAAATCTCCTTATAGTTATTCTTGGAGAACTGCCGATGCAGTATCACCAAATAATCTATAGGGAGGTCTTTTTATGTTTAAGAAGACAAAAGTCAGAAGCATTCTGGAACTTCTGGGAAAAAATCTAAGCGCAAGGGAGGTGTCAAAAGTTTTAGGTGTATCAAGAAATACCGTCGCTGAAGTACAGGCGTTATTCTTACAATCGGACAAATCATGGGATGATATTTCTGAATGGGATGACGACAGGCTTTATGAACTGTTCTATCCGGATAAGTTTAAATATAAACCCAGATATGCTCCGGTTGATTATTCTTACGTCCATAGAGAGTTAAAGAAGACAGGCGTCACAGAAAAGCTCCTTTGGGAAGAATACTGTGCCAGATGTGAGAAAGACGGGGTGGATGCATGTTCTTATATAACATTTGCCCAAAATTACAAGAAATTTACGGCAGATAAAAACTATACGAGCCACATAGAGCATAAACCCGGATTAGAGGTTGAAGTCGACTGGTCAGGGCCGTCAATGAACTATATGGAGCCTGATACCGGTGAGCGTGTAACGGCATACCTGTTTGTTGCAACAATGCCATACAGTCAGATGATCTATGTGGAAGCCGCAACAAGCATGAATGAAAAAGCATGGCTTTCCTGTCATGTGAACATGTTCCGGTTCTTTGGCGGCACACCAGTAAAGATTGTCTGTGATAACCTGAAAACCGGAGTGACCCTGCATCCTAAAAGAGGCGNGCCACGGCTGTCATCGCAAAACTCAGGAACGATGTATTCACATCATTAGCCGCATTAAATGCTGGTATCCGGAAAGCAGTAAAAGAATTCAATGACAAGCCGTTCCAAAAACGCCCCGGCAGCCGCCGGAGCATCTGCCATTCCCGCTTCGGAAAAATCTGTCAGTGGATGCCCTGCGCGACAGGGCAAGGGAAACAGGCCCCAAAACCTTTGAAGTAATCCGCAGGATGTTTGACGAGGCAAAAGTAGAAAAACAGCCCATGCAGACAGCAGGAGCCATACTTTCCATAGCTGACATCTATTCACCCCAGATCCTTGAAAAAGCATGTGATAAAGCGCTCAGGCAATACCATATGCCTTATTATAAGACCATCTATTCCAATGCAAAGAGCATAAACAGTGAGAAAGAACTTACAGAGTTTAAGGAAAACAATAAAAAATCCGGAATTGTCAGAGGCACGGATTACTACAGAAAAGGAGAGACAACAAATGAACATTGAAATAAAAAAGAGTTTATCTGTATTGGAACTTGGCGACCTTGCAAGGATCATAGAAATGCAGGAAAAAGATATAAAGCTTGTGGATCTAAGCTACGAAAAGCGTTTTGAACTGCTCCTTGAAACACTGATACAGGAACGGGAGAACAGGCTCATAAACCGGCTTATCAAAAATGCCTATTTTAAATATCCTCCCGCAAGCATCGAGTCACTGGATTATGATGCAAGGCAGATAAAAAAGTCCACGATCCTGAATCTCGCCACAATGGGATTTGTTGCCAATGCAACAAATCTTGTCATCACAGGACCGACCGGTGCGGGAAAGACTTACCGCCCTTGGCGTGGAAGCATGCAGACAGACTTACAGGGTTTTGTATATCAGGATGCCTGACCTGATGCGTAACTTTGAGAACCAGAGCGACAACCTCAGGGAACTTACAAAATACAGGAAAAGGATCGGTAACTATCAGATCCTCATCCTTGATGAATGGCTGAATTATAAACTTACTGAAAAGGATGCCA
>CAJTKM010000035.1 GCA_910576545.1 Lachnospiraceae bacterium | reverse complement strand
ACGAGATAGAAGCATAATCATCTGAACATCATTAGACCTAATATTGCCTCTGTTGTATTTTCAAGCGACAGGGGCAGTATTACTATATCTTGTGTCTGAGGTGGCTCTCAAGGAAGAAATTTCCGGGTGGCTCTGAAGCGGGAAACTGGTGGCTCCCAAGGGGGATAATATTCAGCCAGCGCCTTGATCGTAAGCCCCAACGCCTCCCTTGCGGCCCGCACATCCTCGCCAAAGGTTTCAAAGCCGGGACAATCCTCTATCTTTGCCATATCACATCACCCTATAACAGTATATAGTTCATATATTGTCCTCGGGAATGATGCTATATGCACTTACTCACGGCTTATAGTTCATATACTTTTTGTGAAAATCTTTATGAAATCTTCAAAATCATAGGATATGCTATCGTTACAATCAAAAAAAGGAGTTGAATATATGGATATGATCTTAAAAACAACTGTCCTCTGTAAAAGCTTCAAAGGGCAGATGGCCGTGAACAATGTGTCACTGAATATTCAGCGCAACTCAATTTATGGGCTGCTTGGGCCGAATGGTGCGGGGAAATCTACTATCTTGAAAATGATTACAGGTATTCTCCGTCCCACCTCTGGCTCGATTGAATTTGGCGGCCATCCGTGGAGCCGGGCAGATTTGGAAAACATTGGTGCTTTGATTGAGATGCCTCCGCTCTATGAAAATCTCTCGGCCTATGAAAACCTGAAAGCCCGAACACTGGCCCTGGGGCTTCCAGAAAGCCGCATCAAGCAGGTGCTTGGTATTGTGCAACTTGAGAATACTGGGAAAAAACGGGCGGGCCATTTTTCGCTGGGAATGAAACAGCGGCTTGGAATTGCCTTGGCTCTGTTGTCACAGCCCAAATTGCTTATCTTGGACGAACCGACAAATGGGTTAGACCCGATTGGTATTCAAGATTTGCGTGAGCTTATCAGAAGTTTTCCGCAAAAAGGGATCACCGTCATATTGTCCAGTCATATACTCTCCGAAGTTGAACAAATTGCTGACCATATTGGCATTATATCCGCCGGACATTTAGGCTATGAAAATGAAATCCATAAGAACCACGATCTGGAAAGTATTTTTATGGACGTTGTTGGCGCACATAGGGAAAGGAGTGAGAAGTAATGTTCGGGATTGTACGTTCGGAACTCCTTAAAATGCGGCACAGCTTCTCGATGAAATTGATTTTTGGTGCGCCATTGGCAACTGTACTTGTCGGCTTTTTATTGAGCAGTCATGCAGTACAATATTCGGCTTACAACTGGTGGTACACTATGCTTCTTCCTGTTGTAATCGCACTGTGGGCCGCAGGTACTGTTATCCGTGAGAAAAATACAGGGCTGCAAAACATTGTTTGTTTGCCGTTCCCTTCTGCGAAAATATGGATTGGCAAAGGGCTTGCCCTGACTGCTGTGCTTTTTATCAGCAATCTGCTCATGTGGTTATTTACTACGGTAATTGCCAGTTTTACGACTATGAACATTACACCGCTGGACAGCATAATCGGCTGTATGCTGCTGTTCCTTACTTGCTTGTGGCAACTTCCTTTTATTATGCTGATTGCAAGCAAAACAGGGTATCTTCCCTCTGTGTTAATAACTTTTGTGGCGAATATTGTTTCATCTACTATTGGCGCAGAAAAAGCATGGTTCTTTCTTAATCCATACGCTATTCCGGCCCGTGTAGTCTGTCCGTTTTTCAAGATACATCCTAACGGACTTCCCATTGAGGACGGTTCTCCGTTATTGGCTGTTGAGCATATTTTTCCCGCTCTTGCCATTAGCTTGGCATTAGCCGCTGCCGCCTTTTGGATTTGCTCTAAACTGCTTGGATGTGGGGGAAAGTCCAATGGCTAACTATATCTGCTATTTGAAAAGTGATTTATACAAATTATGTCATTCCTGCTTTTTCCTTCTACACGCTATTTTTGCTGTATGCGGGGCGGCTATGATGTTACTATATGCGGGCGTTTCCCAAAGCGATGACATCAATAAACTGGCTGCTTATTTTCAGATCATGGCCGTTGCTTTTCCCTTTGCAATCGGGATTGTCTGCTATGTTGCAGCAGAACAGGAAGCAAAAGCAGGGCGTTTTCAAAATATATTGACACTTCCGTACAGACAAAAAGCCGCTCTTTCCAAATTGACTATTTTGCTTGTGACTGGACTTTGGGCAACCGTATTGAGTAGTGTACTATTTGGCGCGCTATTTCCACTGGTTGGCGGCACAACAGAAATTCCTTCCAGATTTTATACAGCAATTCCACTTGTCCTTTGGAGCAGTAATATTTTGCTGTATGGTATTCATTTCGTATTGGCAATTCGATTTGGTAAAAATTTTGGAATAGGAATTGGAGTGTTCGGGAGCCTTTTGGTTGCGCTTCTCCAAACAGGATTAGGCACAGGCATCTGGTTTGTCATCCCTTATGGTTGGGGTATTCGTTTTTCTTCTTACGTTCTGGAAACTACCTTTGGCCTAATGCCGCCAGACAGGATTGGAATGGATTTTGGCATCATCTTTTGCATATTGTCAACTTGTGCTATAATGGGAATTGTAGTCCTTTGGTTTTCCAGATATAGCGGAAATCGGTCAGCCGATTGAGGGTGGAGGTAGAACTGATGAATTGGTTGGGCAATATTATTTGGTTCTTGTGCTGCGGACTGTGGCAAGGAATTTCTTGGCTGGTTGCCGGTGTTTTATGGAGCATTACTATTATCGGTATTCCGATTGGCCGCCAATGCTTTAAGTTTGCGTCACTTGCTTTCTTCCCTTTTGGAAAAGATGTGAATTATGGCGGCGGTGCTATGTCCACGATTGCCAATATCCTGTGGCTCTTTATCAGCGGTATCCCTTTGGCATTGGTGGCGCTGCTGAATGGGTTGCTTTTGTGTTGTACGATTATTGGTATTCCTTTCGGAATACAGTGCTTCAAAATGGCAAAGCTGGCACTGATGCCTTTTGGCGCAACAGTAATGTAGACATCCTTGGAGCGCAAATATATAAATCAGAACAAAGAGGTGAGATAATGGCGCATATATTGGTAGTGGACGATGATATGGCTATGCTCCAGCTTGTCAGGCGTGTTTTAGAAAAAGATCAGCACTTAGTTACACTACAATCAAATGCCAAGGCAGTCACAGAAATGGATTTTTCAAAGTTTGGCTTGATTTTGCTGGATGTTATGATGCCGGAAATTGATGGTTTTAACCTCTGCAATCAAATCCGCGACCGTGTAGATTGCCCAATCATTTTCCTTACTGCAAAAACGCAGGAAAGTGAAATTGTTCAGGGATTAGGACTTGGAGCAGATGACTATATCACGAAGCCGTTTGGGACAAACGAACTTAGAGCGCGGGTAAATGCTCACTTGCGGCGTGATGTTAGAGAAAAGAAAAACAGCTTTTCAATATCCGGCGTCATTTTCCGCCTCAATGCAAAAGAAGCTGAAATCAACTCAAAAAAGGTTCCGTTGACAAAAAGTGAGTACGAAATATGCGAATATCTGGCACGACATCATGGACAAACATTTACGCGGGAGCAAATCTATGAGGCGGTCTTTGGATTTGACGGAGAAAGTGATAGTTCTGTTATCTCTACTCACGTCAAAAATATACGCGGGAAGTTAGCTGAATTTCATTTGTCAACGATTGAAACAATTTGGGGGGTTGGCTATAAATGGGTGTAAGAAAACTGCGTACTGTTTTTATGAAGTATGCGATATTTCTTGCGCTTGGTGTTTTTCTGGTTGCTTTTGTCAACATAGCCCTCTATCTATTTGAAGTTGAAATTGGATTTATATACCCTATAAATAGAATGAGCGCAGAAATAGAAAATGCGAGGGGAAGTTTACAATCCACAGATCGGATTACAGAAAATGAAATACCCCCCCTTTGTGAATATGCCCTTTTCACAAAAGACGGGAAGTATATTGGCGGTTCGCTCGATCAGGAAGAAACAGCTTACGTTTGGAAAATGTGCATTGTGAACAATCAGACAAGCAGCAAGCCTTATCTGTATGCTGTGATAGACAGGACTGACGAAATTCTGATTTTAAGGTATAGAATGACAGCCCAGTTCAGCAGTCCACTGCTGCATAGAATATTTCCTTCGGCAGATTGGGTTTTGATTGCTGTCATTATATTGGAAATTCTGCTTCTCTTGATTGTTTTGTCATATTTATTCGGAAAATATCTTGGGAACAAAATGGATAAATTGCTGACTGCTGTAAAGAAAATTGAACAGCAGGATTTGAATTTTGAGGTTGAAAAAAGCCAGTTATATGAAATCGACTTAACTCTTGATGCACTCGATCACATGAAACTGGCACTAAAAAAATCGCTTACAGAGCAGTGGCAGGCCGACAGACTGCGGCAAGAACAGATTTCTGCATTAGCCCATGATCTCAAGACACCGCTAACCATCATCCGTGGCAATACAGAATTGTTGTACGATACTGACTTAACAACAGAGCAACAGGAATGTGCTGACTACATCACAGACAGCTATACGCAGATGCAAGTTTATGTTAAAACCCTTATAGACCTGTCTACGGCTTCAACAGGGTATCGACTTAATAAAGAAATCTTTAATTTTTCTGATTATCTAAAGCAAGTGAAGGTATCAATAGAAGCCTTGTGCAGAACAAAAGAAATTCATCTGCAAATGAGTATGTCAGATATTCCAACGCAGCTAACCGCAGATAAGGTTTTGTTAGGACGTGCCATTCAAAATGTGGTAAATAATGCGTTAGACTATTCCCCACAAGATGGAACACTTCATATAGATGTCTATGGAAAAGACAATTTCGTTGAAATTTCAGTCACAGACGAGGGGGGAGGATTTTCTAACGAAGCGTTGCAGCACGCGCAAGAACAATTTTTTATGGACGACCAAAGCCGCAATTCAAAACTGCACTTTGGTATGGGCCTATATATTGCAAAATCTATTATGGAACAACACAATGGTGAACTTATATTAGAAAACTCTAAAAGCACAGGCGGCGCGAAAGTAATTTTGAAAATTCCATTTTGATAGGATGGGCGGCTTTATAGCCGTCCATTTTTTGTAAATCTTTATGAAATCTTCAAAAATTCCTCTTATTATATCTCTAAAGCAAATGATCTGCCCAGCGGCAGAAAAGAAAAAAACCGCTGCTGGGCAGACCGATTTTCCATGCCTACATTTGCCTTATGCGGCGGTTTTAAGAGATTAAAGCCGCCGTTCTTTTATCCCCCAAAAGAATGACGCGGTAACGCTGACAGATACGGCGGCTGACAGGAGGCAGCCGCTATGAAGCGCATAACCATTCGACAAAATCTGACGAGGCTTGACACGTCAAAAAAAGCCCGTCCTCCGCCTGGGAATATTCCGGCCACGAGTATGAACTATACACAGCTATAAAGTGCAATCTTATTCCCAAATCCTGCCCGGTAGGTCTGCGACCTGCCGGGCAGTTTTTGTCGTTTCCTACGGTCTGTGTCGATCAGGAAAAATTATTTTCGCAAAGGGGGCTTTTAGCGGGTAGCAGACAGCGTTGCCGGTGTCATGTTAGCGGAAAGGGAGAGAACCACCACCATCCCCAAGGAAAGGGGGTGAGAAGATGGAAGCTATCCCCCGCAACTATGACGAGTGCCGGTTTGACGCCTTTTGCAAGTCGGTACTGCGGAACGAGGCCCATAACTACCGGCGCGGCTTAAAGCGCCAGCGTGACCGGCTGGTGTCAATCAGCGCCTTGTCGCAGGCAGATATGGACAAGCTCTCTACGGTAGATCACTACCCCAGCGACAGTTACACTTTTTCGTCGCACGGGTATGACCTGCATATCGACAACGAGCTTGTGGCCGATGCCTTTGCCATCCTGTCCGCACAGACGCAAAGCATTTTGATTTTGCGTTTCGTGCTGGATTTGGGCGACGCCGAGATCGGCAGCCTTGTGGGTATGTCCCGTAGCGCCGTCCAGCGGCGCAGACGAAAAGCACTGGACGAACTGCGGAACAAATTGACGGCGTTGATGCCAAAGGGAGGTTGAGTACGGATGATGAACCCCAGCTACAAGGGCCGGGCGCTTCTCCCCATGCCGGTGATCGAAGCCGCCCGCGCCGGGGATGCCGAGGCCGTGGAACAGGTCTTGCGATACTATGAGGGCTACATAAACAAACTGTGTACCCGGACGCTGTATGACGAGTACGGCAACCCCTATGTCTGCCTGGACGAGTGGATGAAGCACCACCTGGAAAACAAGCTCATTCAGGCCATCGTCGGCTTAGGCTGACGATAACCGGCCCGGCAGGACAGGCGGAACACCTTACCCTTTCCATGTTCCCCCGCCTCCGGCCCGGCGCTGCACCTTGACAAAGAAAGCCCGCAAGATAACGGCGGCGCAGTATAGGGCAACGGACACATTCTGTATGCGCCGCATCGGTGGGCGCGCCATGCCCCCGCATCCTGCGGGAGAGCGAGAACCGCCTACACCGAAAGCTGGCAGCTTATAATCAGCGGCGCATACGCTAACGATACTCCCTTACAGCCACAGTCCGAGCGTTAAAAGCGTCGCAGGCAATGGGTAGGGCCGCGTGAGAACCACGCGGGGGTGAAAGTCCCGTGGTGCTGGTCGCCGCCAGCCGTCCGATTTATGCCCCTTTTTAGCATAAACCTTTTGTTTCATGAAAGGGGAAAATCTTGAAGAACAGCAACTTGATTAGGTACAGTATGCAGCTTGCCTTTTTGAAACAACTGCTTGACAAGAAGCTGATAACCGATAAAGAGTATTCCCTTATCAAAAATCGCCTGATGAAAGATTATAAAGTGGTTTCTAATTTGATGGCTTGATTTGCCGTTCTGTTTGTGTTATAATGACACTATGATAGGAACACAAAAAGGAGGACTATCTATGAGCGGCGTTGAAATCATCAAAGCGCGAAACACACTTTCCCCGCGGGCGCGGACGAACCTTACAAAACGGCTCCGCGTAGCGGCGTACTGCCGTGTCAGTACAGACAGCGAAGATCAGCTTAACAGCTACAAGTCACAGGTCGCATATTACACAGAACTTATCAAGGGAAACTCTGATTGGTTTTTAGCTGGCATCTATGCAGACGAAGCGATCACCGGCACACAAGTAACTAAGCGTGAGGACTTCCAGCGGTTAATCAATGACTGCATGAATGGCGACATTGATATGATTGTCACCAAGTCTATTTCAAGGTTTGCAAGAAATACGCTGGACACGCTAAAATATGTCCGTATGCTCAAAGAAAAGGGCATTGCGGTTTTCTTTGAGGAAGAAAACATCAATACCCTTACAATGGATGGTGAATTGCTCCTTGTCATTTTAAGCTCTGTGGCACAGCAGGAAGTAGAAAACATTTCCGCTAATGTTAAAAAGGGCTTGAAAATGAAAATGCAGCGCGGTGAACTGGTCGGCTTCCAAGGTTGCTTGGGGTATGATTACCACCCGGAGGACAAAACGATCACGGTCAATGAAGAAGAAGCGGAGATCGTGCGCTATATTTTCCGCCGCTACATTGAGGGGGCCGGTGGCTCCGTTATTGCACAGGAGCTTCAAAACCTGGGCTACAAGACCAAACGCGGCAGTACAACCTGGGCCGAAACGACCGTGATAGGCATTATCAAGAACGAGAAATACAAGGGCGATATTCTGATGGGGAAAACCTTTACCCTTGACCCTATATCCAAACGCCGCCTGGACAATTTTGGAGAAGAAGATCAGTTTTACATCCGAGATCACCATGAACCTATCATATCCGAGGAAGTTTTTGAAAAGGCGCAGGAAATTTTAAGGCGTCGGGCCAAGCCAAGGCGGTTAAATTCAGATGGCAAGCGTGAAAAGTTCAGTCGCAAGTATGCGTTTAGCTGTATGCTGGAATGTGGCTTCTGCGGTGGAACACTGACACGGCGAAGCTGGCACAGCGGTTCACAGTACAATAAGGTTATCTGGCAATGTGTTATCAGCACTAAAAAGGGCAAGAAATTCTGTCCTGACAGCAAGGGAATAGCCGAGGAAACGATAGAGCAGGCATTTGTGGAGTCGTACAGGCTTCTTTGCCAGAACAACAAAGATGTTTTGGACGAGTTTATTGCCAGGACGGAAGAAACCTTGTCTGAAAACAATGCTGGCAAGCAGTTGGTAAAAATTGAAAAGGACATCCGGGCGCTGGAAGCAAAGCGGGCGAAGCTGGTCGATATGCGTTTGGAAGAAGTATTGGACAAAGAAACCTACGAAAGTAAATATCTTGATCTCACAAGCCAGATCGAGCAGCTTCAAGTCCAGCGCCGTGATTTGCAGGCGGCGGCGGAAACCGAGAGCGCCATGAAAAAACGTATTGCGGAGTTTAGAAAAACGCTGGAACAAAACAATGTACTTGAAGAATTTGATCGCTATATTTTTGAAAGCATAGTTGAAAAAGTGATCGTTGGGGGGTATGATGAAGAAGGCCGCAAAGACCCGGCCAAGCTGACATTCATTTACAAGACAGGTTTTCAAAGTCGCATGGACGGAGCAAACTTTAAGCCGCCCCGCAAGAACAGCAAGGCCGCAAAGCAGGCTGCCGGTTTGTGTTCCCATCCTACTGACAAGGCAGATACAACATGTTCCCATCATAGTGACGACACACGTTGAGACGGTTGTCTTGCTTTCCAAGGGCGAGGTCGACTCAAAAAAGATTCGGGTTGAGTTCTCTTTGGAAGATATGGATATGTCCGAATTTCAGGATGGGGCAACATACACGCAGATAAAGGAGTATGTACTGGAACATAGTGGATTAAAGGTATCCAACCTATATATTTCGCAGATTAAACGGAAATGCGGGATTGAGGTAGGAAAGAATTACAATCTGCCGAAATCAGATGATTCCAGACAACCCCAGTGTCCGCCGGAAAAAGAGGAAGCAATCCGAGAAGCATTCAAATATTTTGGGATGATCTAACATCCCGCAAAATGGAGGTTTCTTATGGATAGATTGATTTCTTGTGAGTTTAATATGGATACCGCTTGTGTGGAATTGAAATTCTTTGATGGCAGTATGCTTGCTATTGATACGATTGCGGTGGAGAACGAAGTTGCCGACAATATGTATCAGCGTTCGGAGTTGGACTGGCTGATCTACAATAAGCCGTTGGAATATGCACAGCTTGTACTTGGTGGTAATTTGGAACAGTATATACATGGAACGCCGGAACATCAATTGATTGATTAAACTATATAAACATAACACAGTCCACTGGTTCAGATGATCAGTGGACTGTGTTTCATTGTTGCTTAATGAGTCATTTCCATAAATTGCTGATAAGTAAGAATATTGTCTTCACCTACCAAGGTTTTCAAAAAAGCTTTGAATGCGGCATCCATTGGCACAGTAATAAAAAAGAACAGCCGCTTCTTGGGTCTTGAGCAACAAACATAGAAAAGATTCCGGTTTCGTTCATACGATGCTTCTTTGCCTTTAGGAATAGTAGCATGACCCGTTATCATGGGTGCATAGGTTTCAAATTGGTACTGATTCCATCCCTTGCTGATAACAAAAACAACATTGTCGTATTCTTCGCCTTTTACGCCATGTTCCGTTGAAAATTGTGCGTCTGGATATAGAAAATCCCTAACAGCAATAAATTGTGCATAATCCAGCTGTAAAAACTGTTGAATTGTAGCTTCTGATGCATACATTGTTTCTGGAGCATCCTTATAAAGTCGGTACCATCCATCCACTTTAGGCGGAATGGGTATCAGTTGACTATGAATGATTATCTCCAAAACATCTATAACTTTTTGGGTGCGAACTTCTGTTAGCTGGTTATACAGCGTTTTCCATTTGGTTTTTTCAGATTTCATTGTAATTGGATATCGCTTTATTCCGAGCGTGTCAAAAAGCAACTGGGTGTTCGAAGTATCAAGCGCATGATATATCGGTTCTATCGTATCAGCAAAGAAAATAAGAAAAGGATCTTCCTTGTTGCGCAACCCATCATCCAGTATATCCAAAAGTTGCTCGTAACCTTGTTGGGAAGCAAGAACTTTGTGCGTAATCATCAGAACTTTAAGATTCTCGTCAGGAGGTGTATTCTGTTCAATTTTTGCTCTGATAGTGTTCAGTCTTGTCCTTAACTCGGCCGCAGGCAATTCATTTTTGAAATTGCGTTCTGTGCGACGAACTCCTGAATAATCATCACACGTAATCACTAAAACTTCACCGTCAAATCCATCAATGGCTGATTTTTGCGGCAACTCAGGGCGGATATCATTTAAAAGTTGAACAATCCTTGGCGCAGATCGGAAATTCGATCCCTTCTTTATTATCTCGATTTTTTCGTGTTCAATTTCCCCACAGGCTTTGTTTGACTGATAGATGGTTTGCCAGGCATCGCCGAAAAAGCCGAACTGAGGTCCAACACCTTTTGCTATAAAAAACTCAATAAAGCGATCAATAATCGGTTTATAGGAGTCTTGGTATTCATCAATCAGAATCAAAGGGTATTTATCCGCAAATACCCGGCGAAATTTAGCGTTATCAAGAAGCAGGCAGAAGAGCTTTAGAACGTCGTCATGATAAAGGTACTGAATTCCATTTTCCTTGTAACGATGTCCCAAAGTATATGCAACTTCGGTGACTTGATTAAAATCACCTTCGTCTGGCAGATAATCAGGATTTGTTGTGACAGCATCAATCAAGACGCTTTGATATTGTTTGATGGCATTCCATGCAAAAGAGTGGATTGTGGAAGGAATAATAAACGAGTCTTTTGCAAGCCGTTCTGCAATGACATCTACTGCTGCATTTGTATAGGTGATACAGACTACATTCTGTTTTTTTCGGCTGTAATCAGACCATTTATGTTCCTGTATCCACTCAATAGCTCGATTCAGAGAGTAAGTCTTGCCAGAACCCGCACCGGCTTCAACACGGAAACTGTGTCCAGACTTAAGTGTTTCGATAATCTGTGCATCAATCTTATCAGCTTCAGCTTTTGCAAGATCGTAATTTGCACCAATATACTCTCCACCCATGAACCGGCACCTCCTTACTCAAGAACTCTTTGGTCATTTAACCATTTTAATCCGGATTTTATGTAATCAGGAACGCAATAATCGGAATATTTGTAAATCAAATCGAGTGCAAAATCTGTTTTACTCTTACCCGTAAATTCAAGCTTCTTCTCGCTTATTCTATTACCTAAATTGTAATGCTTTCGATTGACATTGCGGATGGCTTCTTCCAAAGAATGTCCACATAATCCATTTTCAGTAGTTTGGAACTCGATATGGCATTTTTCTCTGGTTTTGTCATCTGCTGTCATAGCAATAATTTCCGAAAGGTCGATTTTTGAGGTATCATCCTCAGGAATCCCCTTATTTCTACGAATCCACCATTTAATTGTTTCGTTAGATGTCGTCTCGCCTTCGCTAACCACTACCGACTTTTTTACGGTCTTTCCGCCTCTTCCTTTTCGATCTGCTACAGAATCTAAGTCGGTAAGGATCAGGCATGGAACTCCTAAAAATTCAATAAACGGAATGAATTTATGTGCATAGGCCCCGCCGATTTCAATTAAAGCATAATACTGTGCAGATAAAGGATATTTACAAGAACCAAACACCCCAGCTGTTTCGCATTTCTCAATCATGTCGGGCAATAGCAACCGTTCAGAAGCACCTTCGACGAAAATGGCTTTATCCGCAAAAAACAAATCACATTTAGTCAAAGTTAAATACTTCCGGATAAAATCTACATTATCGGGGTTGGCCTGAGCAAAGGTGTTCAAATTCTTGTAAATCACACCGGCGATAGACTTTTGTGCATACCGAACTTTTGCAAACTCCATAGTATTAGCTATATGAGCGGAATGCGAGGTCAGAAAAGTTTGTATTTTGACAGTGGATAGATTGCTAAGAAACTTTTCCAAATATGCCGCAAAAGCGGTCTGCATTTGTGGATGCATATGTGATTCTGGCTCCTCAATAAAGAGCAACGGAACACACGCAACACCACGTTTCTTAATATCCTTGGCAAATGCAGCAAGGAGGAACTCCATTTTGATCAGATTTTTATAACCAAGGCCATTGTGGGAACTCGGCAAACTTTCGTTTGCTGTGCCGGATATATAAGATAGCTTGGTCTGATTCTTGATCTGATCGTCGATGCTGAGCTGCGTTGTAACCCCGAGCTTTAATTCCTCTATGTTGGGATAACCAAAGCCAATAGAATTGTTCACAACAGAACTTAGAATTTCATCACTCTGCTTTTGAACATCGTTATTGGCTTTTTCCACTATTGAGCGTAACCGTTTTATTTCTTCGGCAACATCTGGATCCAGTTCTGCTTCGCTCGTATCAAAGAATCCGGATATTAACGATCCAAGAGAACTTTTATGTGTGTCATCTTCACCAAGAACTCGTTCAGCAGGAATTGCATGGAATGGGAAAAGATCAAGTAATTCCTTGTGGCTTTTTACCTGTTTGTCGTCCTGGTTATTTGGGTTGATGGCATATACGGTTAATCCAAACAATTTACCAAAATTATCTGCAAGCACCTTGTGCGCTTCTTCACTCGGAGAGAAAATGCCATCCTTATAATAGCTGCTTTCCAATAGTGACCACAAGGTTTTTTCGTCGGTTTTTAGTCGATAC
Organism: Lachnospiraceae bacterium; assembly: GCA_910576545.1. Lineage (GTDB taxonomy): Bacteria > Bacillota > Clostridia > Lachnospirales > Anaerotignaceae > Anaerotignum_A. The sequence continues at coordinate 10,387 of CAJTKM010000035.1, read as the reverse complement.
TCTGCACGAATCAGCGCTGTTGTTGTATCCACATCGACATCGATAATGAAAGGTGACAAAGCCCCCAAATTATCATCCGGGTCATCTAACGAATAGTCTACTAGGAAGTCTATGGTGATAACTTTGATCTGCTTGCAAAGCTCCTCATAAGAGAGCTTTTTCTCCATAAACAGCGCAATTTTAGTGTAGAAATCGTCTCGCCTTAATAGTGGATAGTCGTCGAAAGATACCGTCTCTCCATCCAGCACATTTCCAATACAGGCAAAACAAGATGTTTTGCCTGTATTGTTTCTACCCACAATTAAGGTTGTCTTGGGATCGACTTCCACCTCGGCATCAATAAGCAATCTATAATTTCTAATTCTAATTTTTGTTAATTGCATATATGCCTCCATTTTTTATCTGTAGTAATGCGGTTAATCGTTTGCAACTACAGGAGAAGTGTTTTCTTTTGAATCCAGATACGCCAAATACTGTTTATACTTCCTGAGCATTAGATTTTTGGTGTACTGCTCCATATATTTATAATCAGGAGCGCCATCATCGGTAATAGGAAGCATGATTCTCAAGTTCAGTAATCGTTCAGTGCCAAGTTTGCGGCTATAGCTAAATGCCTTGTTTTGCATTCCTATTACCTGTGTGATGAAAAGATTCACAAATTCAGACTCAGAGTACTTTAGCTGCATCCTACGACAATCATTCCCGTATAAGGCAGAATATTTATGATAAAACGCTTTTGCAACACTGGCACCATTTCGCACAACAGATATAGATCTTTCGGCTCTGGAATCATTTTCATTTCCTACAAAATAACCAATTCCGTTATTTGTGCCAACCGCTGTGATTAGCGGGGTTGATCCATCAGTGCGCTCTTGGGCATAAATATCGTGTCCAGAATAAACTTCAGCAATATCTTGAATTACAAATGTTCTCCATTCCTTCTCTGCGAGCGATGCAACTGCAGTAGTTTGACCTAATTCTGCTATTCTTGATGCTATGTATTCCCGGTAACGTTTCTGCATGATTGTGCGTTTTTTGTTTACATATTCTGACATATAAGCATAGTCGAGACCACCTTGTCCACTAACAGGCAACATATTTCTAAGCCGTTTTGCACGAGATAAAGAAATGGATCTTCCATGTCCAAATATAGCATGCTGTTTTGAAATGCTTGTAGTCATATAAAGCAAAGCATCTGGAGGAATATTTTCTTTGGGATGTAGTGCAGTAACATGTGTATCCAAAGCAAAATCCATAGGCTGATAATATGCTAATCCAGCTCCTCCATCACCGTCATTATTAAGTGAAATGACATTCCCGCCACTTATTGTCTTTTTAGGATTTGAGACAAATCCCTTTACTCCATTATTTACCTTTCTTGCAGAAACAAGCGGAATATTTCCATCGTTGAGCGATGCCATATTATTTTCTCTTCCCCGTTCAAAATCGAAGACAGAGGCAATATCAATAGCATCCCACATAATATCAGCATTTGGCATTGCTTTCACCTCTTTGTTTGAATAGGTACTCACGATTCTGCATAACCATTGAAAACTCAAAAGTCAGATAATCACCTATTGTCTTCTCGAAATCTATATCCGTCGGAATCTCATCATTAAAATAGAAGAAAGAGTGTATCCATTCGTCTTCAGCTTTTACTGTAGATTCAACGCAGAAATTTGATGCCGCTTCAGTTCTGCCAAACCACACATCCAATAGATGCTGACGCTTGTCTTTGGCAGAATCACCTTCAACAAGACCAACATGAGCACGAACTTCATAGCCGTCATTTCTGAAATCTATAAATTTACAAAGCTTATCATTGGGATGTGGTTCATGAGCTGTAAAGATTGCGATAACAGGATTGGTACCTACACCATAGAAGGTAGCCGTGTTGCAGGTAATGACACCTTCTAATGTATGGTTCTTCATAATGCTCTCTTTGAAAGCTTGTTCATCCTTTGTTTTGCCGGTCATGGAAGATTGTGGAACAATCACTGCGGCTTTTGCCCCTTCTGTGAGGGAATCCAGCAGATGTTCCACAAACGAAAGCTCATACTGCGAAGGGTCCTCTTTACTGCCTTGGGAGTAAGGAGGATTCATCATTCCAACAGTTGCACCTTTAAGCTGCACCTGAGCAGGATTCTGTCGGAGAAAATCTTCACATTTGATGTTACTGTTACCATCTTCACGGAGAATCATATTGGTGGCAGCAATAGCAAACATATTGCTCTGAAGTTCAAAACCGTGCAATTGCTTCTTCTTTATATTTTTCCGTGTATTCTGGTCAGTACCTGCCTTTTCAAGCATATGGTGCATGGCTGCAACGAGGAAACCGGCGGTGCCGCAGCAGGGGTCAAGAACAATGTCTGTAGCCTGAATGTCCAGAAGGTCACAGAATAGATCACAGATATGGCGAGGCGTCAGGACGATACCGAGTGTCTGCCCATCACCGCCGGAATAACGCATAAACTCGCCATAGAATCTTCCAATGAAATCTTCACTGGAGCTGCGATACTTTATATTGTCAAAAACATTCTTCTTCAAGAATTCAGTGTAAAATTTCAGCGGAGTTTTGCCTAGTTTGGTATCAACTTCATTTAAGCGAGCACTTGTGCGAATGATAGAAAATTCGCTCATCAGCTTGTCACGCTTCGCATCAGGGCCGACATTAGATGCTTTCAGACGGCGCTTTATAGCATCGTAAATCAGCTGCCCATCCGTGGTTGTTTCATCGCCAAGCAAATCGTTGGGTTTGAAGAACTTATCGTCTAGTGCCAGAAGAATGCCAGAAACCACCAAAGGCTTGTCCTGATCCTTTAGAGAACCGTAGGTACGCAGATATTCGTGCAGTTCAGCTGCATCCTTCAGGATTTCCTCAGTAGTTTTTTCAACGTCAGTCTTTTCAGCCAAGACATAACGAGTGTAGTATTCCTCAATATTAGCAACTGTGAAGGATGTAAAAGATTCAATATCAGGGAGTTGCTTATATCCTTCTCTGTCATCTACATACAGCGGAGTGATTTTATGGTGCTTTTCATCGCCGGAAACGCCGATTGCAAAAATTTTGTGGAAGCTGCTATTCTGAGCAATGTGTTTTGCATAGAAGTACGCTCCGTTTACAGCATAGTCAGCAATATCCTTCTGATCAGCAGATATAATTCCAGTATCGGTCAGCTTCTGGTGTTTAGCCAGATCGGCTTTATCTTCAATAACGATGACAAAGTCTTTCACGACCGCAACATACTCAGGGTATCCGGCGTTACCGGTACCACGCTTCGATGCGCTCTGTAAAGCATCGTTGATTTCTTTAACATCGCTGCCTTGTGCATCATATTTAATTTTTGAGTCGTCGAGCTGACGAGCAACCCACAAATCAGTTTTTATTTCTTTTTTAGCCATGACCTATATTCCTTTCAAGCTATAATGTCTGTGTTTAATGGAACCACCACGGTAGTTCCAGCCACACATTATCCAAAGCCAGTGCTTCCGTAGATCTTGCACGACTTTCAGACAGGTGGAAATGCTTTGCTGTTTCCGTCAGCGGGTGTTCAATATCATCGTCAAAACCAAAGCGGTATCGCAGATAGTATTCCTCTCTGGGTTCGATCATGTTCAACGCATGGTGAATATCATCGATCCGTTCCTGCGCCAGATATAACTGTTCCGGCGTTTGCTTTGTAGGATCAGCAATATATTCATGTTTTCCTCGGTTCTCGTCTTTTGCTATTTCGTCCAGATGGATGATATTGCCCAAATTCTTCGCCTCAAAGGTAGGATTATAGCTGCGTATGTAATCCACCATAGCATTACGGATCGCCGGAGCTGCATAGGTCAGAAATTTGTTTCCGGTATCCGGGCGATAACCGGAGATACCATCCAGCAGACCCAAAGCACCCTCTTGCACCAGATCGTTGATTTCGATGCCAAGAGAAGTGTTCAATTCCCGTTGTGCACTCCACATTTCATAAGCCGTTCTCTTTATAAAACGAAGGTTGTTCTCTACAAGAGCATTTCTTGCTTCCGTATCGCCATTAAGAGTAGCGATACAGAGTTGCTCATTGGTCATTTGTTCCTTTTTCATGGCCTGCTACCGTGCCGGTCAATGCCAGAAACATCTGTTTGACCATTTCTTTATCGATGCCGGGCAAATCAGAAACCGATTTCGCAACCGCCTCTGCAACCTGATCGACTGTAATTTTTCTGTTTGACTTTTTCTGCCCTTTGGTCAATTCGGCATAAATCTTTTTCACTGCCTGAGAGGTCAGCTCTTTACTTGCAGACAGATCATTGCCAACTTCCTTCTTTACGGCTTGCACCGCACTCATAAACGATCGTTGAATCGCTGTCAAATCAAACTGATATACCGGAACCTGCAAGTTCTTGACTTCTTCAACCGCTCCCGGTGCGCTGCCAAGCATTCCGGCGACTGTTGCATAAAGCTGATTCTGTGTCGCAAATCCCTTGGCAAGTTCATCATCCAAATAGCGGGAGATCAGATTAGTGGTGTTTGCGAACTCTGGGTTTTCAAGCAGTGCATTGACTATCTGCGGATTTACCTTGTGGGTATACAAGTTTCTCGCTGCCTGTACCGACAGCCCAAGTTCGGAAATATCGTAATTTATGCGGTCTGGAACATCAACTTCGCCAAGTAGGAAATCCGTGGAGACATTGAACACACGGGCGATGCGGATAATATTTTCATTGCCGATTTTATCAGTGCTACCGCTGATGAAACGGCTCAGAGTGCTTTCTGCCATTCCGATACGGATAGCCAGTTCTGCTTGCGTCATTTTCTTGGATTTCATCAAATCCTTAATTCGATCACGGATTGTACCGGGTAAGAAAACCTGATCCATCACAGCGCCTCCGATCATTTCAGTTTGTATTTCTTATTTACACCTCTACCAATGATGTCAATCAGTTCATTTTCGTGCATCTGTCTGGCAAGCAGATAAGCTCTCGTCTTCTTGATGTTCAGCAGTTCCTGCAGATCTTCGTCGGTCATTTCGCCATACTCTGCCAGATAATCCATCACGGTTTTCATCTGGGGGGTGATGATTGCGGTGGATTTGCCAGTTGTTGCCGGTGCGTCATCGCTTGCAGCACTGGCAGCATTCATATTCGGCAGTACGATTTTGAAAGCATTGGTCGTTGCCTCGATAGTGGGCTGTACAGGGCAGTTTTCATACAGCTTGAAAATACGGCGAATACCAGTGCCATAGCTTTCGATCAGACGCAGGCGGTGGAACACTTCCGCCAGCTTTTTATTTCTCGGCTGGGAAACGCCAATACGGATATCTTCGGTAGAAAGGCCGGGAAGAAGGCCGCCGAGAGAGATGAACTCCATCTTGCTGTCGTTGACATTGATAATGATGCTGCCGCTGAAGCCGTAGTCACGGTGCACAAGAGCATTGAGCAGGGCTTCACGGATGGCTTCTTCGGGATAATCTTTCTTATCTGTGCGGATAACTCCTTTAATCGTGGAAACGGTCTTATTACACAAAGCAAGATAGTTTACAGAATCCTCGAACTGTTTGAATACCGAGCCGCCGAATTCTTTGCTGTCCCGGAACTCCGTGCAAAATTCATCATTGAACACGGCAATTTTAGTCGTGTGGTGGCATTGGTCAGAGAGCAGCAAGGCAAGGTTGGTGTAAATATCGTTCTGTGTGATCCCCAGCGCACGATATTTTTCAACAGAGAACTCAACTCCGTATCGTTGGAATGCAGTTTTAGCAGCATCAAAGGTTAATTCCTGTTCCACACAGCGTGAAGCCTCGAAATTGTCACCATCTGATTCTTTAATCATTTTTCTAATTTGGTCAGGAGATGCCTGCACACTGGATGCACCCTGTCTAACATAAACACCAGTGGGCTTCATACCCTTGGATTTTAGATAATAGGGTTTATAGCTGCCTTCTCCTACTTCAATCTGAATGACCTTGTTGTTCTGGAGGATATATCGCACAAACATGGTAACATCCGGTGCGATCGCATCACGGATACCGTTTGTGATACGGGTATAGGTTTCATCCACATCGTCAATTCCAGTTAAATTACCCTGATCGTCGATACCAATGTAAATCACGCCACCGTCACTGTTCGCAAAGGCAATGACTTCCCGATAAAGGTCTTCGATCATCTGAGATTTATATTCGATGCGCTCACTTTCATATTGCATATTCGGCACCTCCAACATTTCTTGATTATATTATACTCATATTTTCACTTTTTTCAATACCATAAAGTGAAAATTCACTTTATTCACTTATTCTGTGAAAATTGTACCTTGTCATTCACCTCGTTCTTTTTTTCGATTGAGAAGAATGATTGAAATCATATAGATCACTCAGTCCTCTTAGATCTTACATTTTTGCAAGATTGCAAGAGGGCTTTTTTGTTTTGTTGCAGTAGTGCTTGATTTTTTCAATCCAAGTCATTTTCCACGTATATTCAGGTGACAAAGAAATTTGTCAAAATAATTGGAAGGAGAAAAAATCTATGACTATCTACGAAACCATCAAGGCGGCGATCAGCGTAAAGCAAGCCGCCGAACACTATGGGCTGAAGATCAACCGCAACGGTATGGCATGCTGCCCATTCCACCATGACCGGCATCCGAGCCTGAAGCTGAATGATGATTATTTTTTCTGCTTCGGCTGCGGAGCCAAGGGGGATGTAATTGACTTTGTGGCAAGGTTGTTCAACCTGACGAGCTATGAATCAGCGCAGAAGCTGGCTGCGGACTTTGGGCTTGACCCGAAACCACCCACTGCCGCAGCCATGGTCAAACCGAAACGTCCCTATATCCGTCAGTTCCGGGAGGACGAAATGATGTGCTTCCGGGTGCTGACCGACTATCTGCATCTACTGGAAGATTGGAAAATGCGGTATGCTCCGAAAACACCGGACGATACGCTGGATGACCGCTTTGTGGAAGCCTGCCAGATGTTCGATCATATCGAATATCTGGCAGATATTTTGACAGTGGGTGGTCTGGAAGAACGTGTTGCCGTGGTGGACGAGCTGATGAAAGACGGTAAAATCACCTTTCTGAAAGACTACACCGCACGAAAGAAAAAGGATGATGATATGACAAATAGACGTAAAGCCAAGTGATTTTTTTCGGCATCCATAAGGGATGCCGTTTTTCTATTATTGGATAGCCCCGACAAATTTGTAGTAGATGGTAATGCGCTTTTCCTTACCCTTGCGGCAGCGTCCCATACCCGGCGTTTCGTAAATCGTAATCCGGTCAATCAGTTCGTGAAGCATGAAGCGGTCGAGTTTTTCAAAGCTGGTGTATTTTCGGATAAGGGCTGCGAAGCGGTCAATATCGGCTTTGGTATCCCGAACCTTTTCCAGCGCCTTTTCCATCTCTGCAATGTTCGCTTTCAGCGTTGCCCGTTCCGTATCGTAATCTGCGATAAACATGGTAAAGATGTGGTCGGGCAGCTTGCCGCTCATATTGTCCTCGTAGGTGCGTTTCAGCTTCATATCCAGGTCAGCCAGCCGCTTCTTTGCCGATGCAAGGTCGCGCTTCATCGTTGCCGTCTGCTTCTGCTGGTCGGCGCATTTCAGTTCCATGAGCCTTTGTGCGGCTTTCTCCGCGTCCTCGCTGAACAGTTTTGCATTGCGGCGGATGTCCTCAAGCACTGCCTGATGAAAGGTGTCACGGTTGATGTAGTGGCTGGAGCAGGCTAATTGTCCAATCGCGTGGCTGCGCCCGCAGTTGTAGTAGAAGTATTTTTGCTGGCTTACCTTGGGCAGCATGGAGGTTCCGCAGGCTTCACAGAAGAACAGCCCAGCAAATAAATCGGGTTCGTCTTTTGCCTTAATGGTCTTTTTCCGCGCTCCCATGCGTTTCTGTGCTTCGTCAAATAATTCCCGCGACACAATAGGCTCGTGCATATCAGGGACAACCACCCAATCTTCTTTTGGGATGGGTTCCCGCTTCTTGCTGCGATAGGATGGCGTGTACTGCCGTCCCTGCACCATGCTCCCTACATAGATTTCGTTTTTGAGCATGAACTGCACATAAGTCCGTGTCCAGAAGTGGCGGCGTTCAAATTCGCCATCCCGTTCAGGGTTGTGCTTGCGGAAACGTGTGTATTCCTTGGGGGATAAGATGCCCTCATTATTCAGGGCTGTTGCAATGCTCCTTGCCCCAATCCCTGCCGCGCACATTTCAAACATCCGCCGGACAACCGGCGCGGTTTCCTCGTTGATAATCAGCTTGTGCTTATCGTCAGGATGCCGCAGGTAGCCGTAGGAGTCGAGTGCGCCAAGGTATTCACCGCGTCTTGCTTTGGTATGGAGCGTGGACTTGATTTTTGTGGAAATATCCTTGGCGTACATATCGTTGAACACAGGTTATTGGGGAAAGGGAAAGCAAACAGGCAAAAACCCAGTATTCATGCGGGTTTGCGGCGAGATGGCTCTCAAAAGCTAACCTCACAAAAGACAGATTATTGCACAATCACATATCGTTTCTAAGGGAGAATGTTGATTCCGGTCACATTCTCCCTTTTTTCATACCAAGAAACGAGGTGATTATCTTGAACACGCAAATCATCGCCATCGCCAACCAAAAGGGAGGTGTGGGCAAGACCACAACCTGTGCCAACTTAGGGATAGGACTGGCGCAGGCCGGAAAGAAAGTGCTTCTCATTGACGGGGACCCGCAAGGGAGCCTGACCATCAGCCTGGGCAATCCCCAGCCGGATAAGCTGCCCTTTACCCTTTCTGACGCGATGGGCCGTATCCTGACCGATCAGCCGGTCCGCCCCGGCGAGGGGATTCTGCGCCACCCGGAGGGCGTGGACCTGATGCCGGCGGATATTCAGCTGTCCGGCATGGAGGTGTCGCTGGTAAACGCTATGAGCCGGGAAACGATTCTGCGGCAATATCTGGACAGTGTAAAGGGGCAGTATTCCCATATCCTCATAGACTGCCAGCCCTCCCTGGGTATGCTCACCGTCAACGCGCTGGCCGCCGCCAACCGGATCATAATCCCCGTCCAGGCGGAGTATCTGCCCGCCAAAGGGCTGGAACAGCTGCTCTCTACGGTAGCCAAAGTCAAGCGACAGATCAACCCGAAACTGCAAATAGACGGTATCCTGCTGACGATGGTGGACAACCGCACCAACTTTGCCAAAGAGATTGCCGCCCTGCTGCGGGAAACCTACGGCAGCAAAATCAAGGTATTCGGCACAGAGATTCCCCATTCTGTCCGGGCAAAGGAAACCAGCGCGGAGGGCAGGAGCATTTTCGCCCATGACCCAGGCGGCAAAGTAGCGGAGGGCTACGCAAATCTGACCAAGGAGGTGTTGAAACTTGAAAAGCAGCGCGAAAAAAGTAGAGCTGGCATCGGTCGATGATCTGTTTACCACCGAGGAAAGCCGCGCCGACGCGGGGCGGGAAAAGGTGGTAGAAATCTCTTTGAGCGAGCTGCACCCGTTCAAGGGACACCCCTTCAAGGTCAAAGATGATGATGCCATGATGGAAACAGCGGACAGCATCCGGCAGTACGGCGTTCTGGTTCCGGCGATTGCCAGACCCGACCCCAGCGGCGGCTATGAGCTGGTAGCCGGACACAGGCGGCATCGGGCCAGTGAACTGGCAGAGAAAGAAACCATGCCGGTCATTGTCCGGGATTTGGACGATGACGCCGCCACGATTATCATGGTTGACAGCAACCTGCAAAGGGAAAGCCTGCTCCCCAGCGAGAGGGCCTTTGCCTACAAGATGAAATTGGAGGCCATCAAACATCAAGGAGAACGGTCGGATTTAACTTCTCGCCAAGTTGGCGAGAAGTCCAGCACTTCTATTCAGCTTGTCGCAAATCAAGCTGGTGAAAGTCAAAGGCAGGTGCAACGCTACATCCGCCTGACCGAGTTAATCCCCGAACTGCTGAACATGGTGGATGAAAAGAAAATTGCCCTGAACCCGGCCTATGAGCTGTCCTTTCTCAAAAAAGAAGAACAGACCCAGCTTTTGGACGCGATGGACAGCGAACAGGCCACCCCCTCCCTTTCCCAAGCCCAGCGGCTCAAAAAATTCAGCCAGGAGGGGCGTTTATCCATAGACGTAATGCGGGCGATTATGGGCGAGGAAAAGAAAAGCGATCTGGACAAGGTGACGTTTACCTCCGACACCCTGCGGAAGTATTTTCCCAAAAGCTACACCCCTGCCCGGATGCAGGAAACCATCATCAAACTGCTGGAACAGTGGCAGAAAAAGCGTCAGAGAGATCAGGAACGCTGAAAGGAGCGCCTATGAGAGATCACGTTGCCAGGGAGTTAAAGGGCCACAACATACTGGCTGTGGAACGGTTTCAGGATAAGACCCGCTGGATGGTGGAGTTTTCCGTCCTGCGGCCCCG
>CAJTKM010000034.1 GCA_910576545.1 Lachnospiraceae bacterium | reverse complement strand
ATTACTTCACATACATGCAACAACAAATCTGTATTGATGGAGCGCCGTGTGCGGTGAAAGTCGCATGCACGGTGCGAAGCGGGGGAAAATCCGCTCTGACTGCTGAACATCATCGGTTCAGTAAAAGCGGCGGATTACCTATCGCTATAGCAACGGCAGCATCACGATTGCAGGGCTGGAAAAAGGCAGTTATATCATCGAGGAAATCAAAGCCCCTGACGGGTATGTTTTAGAAGAACAATCAAGGACGATTGCCATTGATTATGGCAAGACATACACCGAGGAATTTACCAACCGAAAAATGACGTCCCTCGTCATTAAAAAGGTAGATGACGTGACGGGCGCGCCGCTTGTGGGCGCGAAATTCTTCGTGGAGAAGCAGAACGGGGAACACATAGGCGAGTACACAACAGATAAAACAGGGACAATTTTAATCCCCACCCTTTCCCCTGATTGGTATGTGGTGAGGGAAACCAAAGCCCCGGAGGGCTACATTCTGGATGAAACACCGAAAACAGTAGAGGTCAAAACCAATGTACCGACTACGGTAACATTCAGCAACAAGCCGCTTTCGGGAATCAAGATAATCAAAACCGATTCCGAAACGAAAGCCCCTTTGCAGGGCGTGACCTTTGCCATTGCGAAGATGAACGGTGAGAAAATCGGCAATTTCAAGACGGATAAGGACGGCATGGTTTACATTTCCAATCTGGCAGACGGTTATTATACGGTGACCGAAATCGAGGGGCTTGCGGGCTATCACTGGGACAAAGAGCCGAAAACAGTAGAGGTAAAGTCCGGCAAGCAGACAATCCTTGAGGTCGAGAACACGCCCGCATCTTCCCTGCTTATCGTCAAGACAGACATGGAAACCGGAAAGCCTTTGGCAGACGTTTCTTTCGACATCGCGAAGCAGAACGGCGAAAAAATCGGCACATTTACGACAGACCAAAATGGCAGGATTATCGTGGACTTGCCGGAGGGGAAATACACCGTCGTGGAAACTGCCGCGCGGGAATCCTACGAGCTGGACGCAAAAGTGCATGAGGTGGAAATCAAGGCGGGCGGGCAGGCTGTCCTGCGTGTGCAGAACAAGCCGCTGAGCGGGCTGCGCCTGAAAAAGATTGACGCCGTGACGGGCGAGCCGATTTATAATGTAGAGTTTATGGTGTTTGACAAAAACAACAAGGTCGTCGGGACGTTTTATACGGACGACCGCGGGCTGATTGATTTTTCTTCCATACTGACCGAGGGGCGTTATACCATACGCGAAACGCGCTGCCAGGAGGGATATTACCCGGACAACAAGCCGCGGACGGTAGAGCTTGTCGCGGGGAAGGTGACGGAAATCGTCTGGAAGAACCAGCCGCAGGCGGGGCAGATACAGGTGACGAAGCTCTCCGCCGATGACAACGAGGTAAACGGGCTCCCGGCAGGCACGCCGCTTGCGGGCGCGATTTTCGAGGTGCGCAGCTACAAATCCGGCAACCTTGTTGACCGTTTCATCACAGGCGCGGACGGGCGCGGCGTTTCCAAGTCGCTGCCGCTGGGGCGGTACATCGTGAAGGAGGTGCAAAGCCCGACATATTACCAGCTGAACACGCAGGAAATGGATATCACGATTGAATTTGCGACGCAGATTATCAAGCTGGAATTTTCCAACAAAAGCGCGAATACAGGCGTAAGTATCAAGAAGACAGGGAATGTCGAGGCGATGCCGGGCGATACGATCCGGTACGACATCAGGACGGTGCGCAACACATCGACTGTACCGCTGACGGATTTCTTCTGGCGGGACGTGCTGCCGACGGACGCGGTGCGGCTGAACAAAATCGTAACGGGGACATACAACCAATCGGTGAAATACAAGATACTTGCGACGACGAACAAGGGGAAACAGGTGATCGTTGCGGACAACCTGAGCACGCTGCAAAACAACGTCATTGACTGCTCGAACGCCAGCCTTGGGTTATACAGCGACGAATACGTGACGACGTTTACGCTGATATTCGGGAATGTGAAGGCGGGCTTTGTTTCTGTGGAGCAGCCGCAGGTATTTGTGACGGTGTTAAAGAACCTGCCCGGCGGGTACCAGTTTGCGAACAAGGCGGACATTGGCGGCAGGTACGGCAACGAATGGGTAGTCGGCAACTCGACGTGGCTGACGACCATCTACCGCGCGACCGCGAACCGTCTGCCCAAGACAGGATATTAAAGACGAAAGACCTTAGAACCTTGGGGCGCCGCCCCAAACCCTGCAAGCCCTTTGAAAAGGGCTTGACCCCAAACTTTACTGCGGAAAACTGCGTTTTCCGAAAGGCATAAACTTTTTACACCCTCCATCGCATGAAATGCGATGGCAAACGGGTCAAGGGACAACGTCCCTTGCAGGGGTGTTGGGGACAGCGTCCCCAAGGTCTTTTACGGAGGTGGAGAATGAAAAAAGCATATAAAATAGGTTTCATAGCGGCGGCGCTGGCGCTGTGCCTCCGGCCCGCGGCTTACGCGGCGGAACCGCTGAAAAGCTACATGGAAATCAAGGACGGCAGGCATCTGTTCATTAAGACATACGAAGCCGTGCCCGATGAAGACCCGTCAGGGCTGAAGGAAGAACCCTTCGAGCTGGACGGGTTTTCTTATAGCTTCCTGGATATGGAAAAGGACGAAATCATATCCGAGGAAAAACGCATGGAAACACAGACGAAAACAACAGAGTCCCAAAACAACGACGTTTCCGCAATTCTGGAACAGCTCCCGCTGTCCATCGACTACGACAAGGACGGCTTTGCCGGGAAGCTCCTGCTGGACAGCGATTCTGTTTCAACGGAAGTCAAGGGCTACACCACGCAGACGTACACCGTCAGGGATTCCATCATGCTGCGCGGCGTGAGCAATAACGACATTTCTCTCGTGCCCAAAACAACGGTCAAAAACGGCGTGACGCTGAAGCTGACCGGCGTGGACTGGTCGGTCGGCACAAGCGCGCCCGTGGATTATGACAGCGTGCCGATGAGCTATAACGGCGTGGCGTCCTATTCCGGCTCGTACACGAAAAAAATCCCCACTGGCTATATAACAACGGCAAAATACAGCGGCGAGGTGCTAAACCGGACGGTAGACAGTGTTGTTTACACAGTCACCTATATCGGTGTGGAAGTGCCATACACCATTTTCGGCGATAGCGGGAACGGCGGCATCTTCTCTATTATCATTTTATGGGGCATTGTAATTGCCCTGCTTCTGGGCGCAGCGGCATACCTTGCTTTGTACCATAATGCGGTGATTTATGTGAAAGACGGTGAAACTACCCAGCGCATTGGCAGGAAGCGTATCAAATGCGATAACCCCATCGTAGACCTGGGCGGATATGACGTTGCAGGGAAAGCGGTTGCCATAAAAATTAAGCAGCAGACAGCAAATAAGCTGTTCGGCAGACAGGTCAAGACCATTGCAGACGGCGGGTACAGCTTCAAATGCCTTGTAGATAAACAGAACGGCGATTTCTGGTACAGCGTGACGGTACCGGAACGCAAAGAGGAAACAGACGGGAATTGAGGTTCCAGAGGAGGAATGTGATATGAAAATAGAAGTGGAAATGAAAGTAGTTTATAAAAGAGATACACACCCTGTCAAGGCAGTTGCCGTAGTGATACTGGACGACTCTTTTGCGATACATAACGTGAAGGTAGTAGACAACGGCAGCGGGCCGTTCCTTTCCATGCCCTCCCGGCGCGGCAGGGACGGAAAATGGCGGAACGTCTGCCACCCGCTGAACAGCGCGTTCCGGAAAGAACTGGAGGATAAGGTGCTGGAGGCATATCTGGCAGAGTAAAGCCCACGGCTTTGCCCAAACACGCCCGTTTTTTGAAAAAAGCGGAACTAAAAAATTTGCAGCAGGGAACAGCTGTTTGTCAGGCTGTTCCTTTTGCACTGGATTTCAGCGCAAAGGAGGGAAAATTTTGCTTCACCATATCATTTCCAAACAGCGTCCCTATCTTTCAAAATGGGCGCTGCTTTTGACACTTGGCTTTGCCACACTGTTCCTGTTCCCGGAAAGCGCCTATGCCGCCGAGGCGGGCGGCGGGGATATGTGGGCGGTCGGGAAAGAGCTGATTATCAACCTTTACAATAAAATCGCGGGGATTTCGACAGTGCTGGCGGCGCTGATGTCGGCGGTCGCGGTGCTGGGCGCGAAGCTGTCCAACAACCAGCACAAGGTAGACCAGGCGTGGGACTGGCTGAAACGCATCTGGATCGCGTGGGCGGTTATCAACGGCATCGGCGCGTTTATCGCCTATATCCAGCCATTATTCAACAGCGTACCCAAAATAGATGGGTTCTAAAGCACTAAGACCTTGGGGATGCTGTCCCCAATACCCCTGCAAGGGCTTTCAGCCCTTGACCCATCTGCAACCGCGCAAATGCGCGGTTGAAAATAAAGTTTAGGGTCAAGCCCTTTTCAAAGGGCTTGTGGGAGTTTGAGGGCAACGCCCTCAAGGTCTTTCAGAGGAGGTGTCAAAAATGCTGGAACTGCTGTTCAAGGGGCTTTTGCAGTGGCTGTTCGATATGCTTATCAACATTACGGAATACCTCGCGAACTCCCTGCTGACGATTTTTTCAATGAACTTGGCATATTTCGAGAAGGCTGTCCCCGTCACAGGCGAGATTTTCAATATCATCACCTGCCTCGGCTGGGCGCTGATGCTGGGCAACCTGACATTCCAGTCCGCCAAGGCCATGCTGACCGGACTGGGCTTCGAGGGCGAAGCACCGCAGTCGCTGTTTGCGCGCACGTTCGTCATGACGTTCCTGATGGTATTCTCCCGACAGGTCTGTGACATTGGTCTGGGCATTGCAAAGGCCGTGATTGAACTGCTGGAAGTGCCGGAAATCGTACAGGTGCCAAAACTCCCGGAAAGCACGTTCCGTGTGCAGGGCGACGCAGGGTGGCTGTTGGTAATCATCATCGGCGTGATACTCGTCGTGCAGATTATCAAGCTGTTTTTCGAGATTGGCGAAAGGTATGTTGTGCTGGCAGTGCTGACAGTCCTGTCCCCGCTCGCCTTTTCCATGGGCGGGAGCAAAAACACAGCGGATATTTTCAAGGGCTGGGCGCGCATGTTCGGGAGTATGTGCCTGATGGTGGTATTGAGTGTGGTATTTTTGAAATTCATGCTCTCAGCGATGTCCGTTGTCCCTTCCGGCGTGGAAGTGATTCCATGGACGATATTCGTTGTTGCAATCGCAAAAACAGGCAGGAAAATCGACGCACTCATCATGTGCATCGGGCTGAACCCCGCCGCCACAGGCGACCCGCTGGGCGGTATCAGCCGTATGCCGGGAATGCTGACCTACATCGTTGCAAGGAACATGGCGCAGAACATCGGGAAATCCGCGGCGGCAGGGACAAGCCATAATGGGCAGTCCGGTTTCAGGCGTTCAGGCGGTGCAAGGGCTTCCCGCTCGTCACCCACAAGACCGGGGCCTGTGTCCGGCGGCGGCGCGGCGGTTGTGCATAGCTCCGCGGAATTTGCGGCGGAAACGGCGGCAAGCCCCATACAGGCAAATGTTCAGGCGGCAGGTGGAACGGGTACATTACATAAACACAGCACGTCACGCCCGCCCGCTGGTGGTGCGATACGCACTGGGGAAGGCACCGCGCCGCAAAATATGGGCAATCCGGCGATGCCGCGTGCCGATGCAGGGCAAACGGTTTCTGCGGACGGTACGCAGAGCCGGAAGCCCGCACAGCCAGCCGCGCAGAACGGCGGCAGGGACGCCGTATCGACAGAGGCAAGGCGGGCATCGTCCCCGTCAGCCGCAAGGCCAACGGCGCAGAGCAGAACGGCGCAAACTGCGGGTATGGTACACAATACCAGGCAAAGCGGCGCGGGAAGGAATACGCACAGCAACGGTACAGCGAAGCCGCCCGGCGCAGAAAATAGGGGAACGCCTTATCCCGGCAGGAATACGGCAGACAACACGCGTTCGCATTCCAATCCGGCGGATATCAGGAGCAATGCCCCTGCCAGCCAGACGGTGCAGGGTACAAATACGGCGCATAGCGCAAATAAAACAGAAAATGCCGCGCACAACGAAAGCGTTTCTGTCCGGCAGAGCCAAACCACCGGCAGACCGCCCAGGCAGAACGGGGCGTCAAGTACGGGAACGCCGCACCTTGACCCGAAAGGCGCGGGCCGTGCGCGGCCGCCAATCCATGGCGGCGGGACTTTGCGGCAGAACGGCACAACAGAGAACAGGCAAAGCCGCCCCGATGCTATGCGGCACAATGGGCAGAGCCAGGAAACTTCTCAAGCGCAGGAACGCGTGCTGACGCAGGGAACCGTAAAAATGACGGAGGACACCCTGGACAGCCAGGCACATACGCGGGCGTCTGCATCCTCTAACAGCGCAAGACCCGCCGCTGTGAAAATGGCGGGCGGTATGTTCCGTCCGGCATCTGGCAGGGAACCCATGCGCGGCGCGGCGGTGCAGAAAGCAGTGCGAAGCAGCGCGCCAAGAGATGCCTTGAAGCCGGATTATCAGGGCAGGGAAAAACCTGGTTCCGGCAAGGAAAATAGAAAAACAGAACGCGAGCGGAACTTTTCCCCAAGTCCCGCCGCGCAGGGCAGGTACACAGAGCAGAGGAAAAAACCAACTAACGCAAAGCATTCCCCGCCGCGCGGCAGGGGCGGCAAAACAGGAGATGAACGCAAATGAACCAGAGAAACGGCATGGATACGGCAATCCATACGGCAATGACGGCGAAAAGGCTGGCGGCAATCGCAAGGGCGGCGGCGGTTTCCGGCGCGAAGGGCGCGGCTTTGCAGGCGGCAAAGGAATACGCCCCCGCACTGACGAAAGCCCTCTTTGCCCTGCTGGTGATATTGATTTTGATACCCTTCCTCATCGTTTCCGCGCTCCCGAATATTTATTTCGGCTTCGACAGCAGCACTTCCGGAGATATTGCGGCGATGAACGCGCAGGCGAAGGCGGTTACGCAGTATTACCGGGAGTTTCTGGATTTTGACGAAAGCGAGGTCGAAAAGATGGTCGCGGAGCTGTCCGCGGGCTATGACGATGTGCAGGTGGAGAAAAACATGGGGAAACAGAGCCAATATTGGCTAATCGCCATCTGCTCGGTTGCCTACCAGCAGGATTTGTTTTCGATGGACAGGGAAAGCATGAGGGAGCGTTTTTTCAAGCGCTTCTTTTTTCGTACCTCGGAGGAAACCTACACCGAAGGCGAAGGGGACGCTGCGAAAACACTGAAACGCCTGAAAATCAGCATCGGGGAACTGGAACCGGACGCGCTCATGGAGGAGCTGGGCTTTACGGAGGAGCAGAAGAACTGGGCGAAAACGATTTACGCAACGATTGCGGACGACCAGACGATACGTCCCGGCGCGCCTGGCTATCTACCCGGGGATTCGCTGAATGACTATGGCGACGTCCATTACAAACAGGGGGATACGGAGGTGGTTTACTATAACCAGGGTGATGCACGCTGGGGCAACAAGCTTTATGGGAAATATGACACCATACGCGTGGCGGGCTGCGGCCCGACGTCGCTTGCGATGGTGGTTTCGACATTTACGGACAGGCAAATCGACCCGGGGCAGATGGCGGACTGGGCGTACCGGAACGGCTACCGGTGCGAGGGCAGCGGGAGCTACCACAGCCTGATACCGGAGGGGGCGCGGCATTTCGGGCTGAAGGTCGAGGGTGCGACGGCGTACGAAGGGCAGAAGATTGTGGACGCTCTGGCGGATGGGAAGCTGGTGGTTGCCATCATGGGGCCAGGGCATTTTACGACGTCGGGGCATTTTATCGTGCTGCGCGGCGTGACGGAGGACGGGAAGATACTCGTTGCTGACCCGGCGAGCGTGAAAAAGAGCGGGCAGGAAGGCGGTTGGGATTTAAGCATTTTCCTGAACGAAGCGCGGAGGGGTGCGGCGGCAGGCGGGCCGTTCTGGATAATATCAAAACCGTAAGACAAAAGACCGTGGGGCTCTGCCCCACCACCCCGCAAGGGGCGCGCCCCTTGACCCTTTTTCAGCCGCGCAATTCTGCGCGTCTGGGGTACAAAGTTCGGAGCTTTCCTGCTGTTTATTGTCGGAAAACTGCGTTTTCCGAGGGATATAACCTTTTTATAATCTCCATCGCATGGAATGCGATGGCAAACGGGTCGAGGGGCGCTGAGCGTCCGGGGGACGCTCGTTTAGCGCCGACCGGAGTGGAGCGGAGAAAAGCCCCTCGCGGGGTATTGGGGCGGCGCCCCAAGGTCTTAAACGGTTTTCGGAGAGGAGGCATTGACATAGAAACCGTATTTCGTGCGTTAAGAATGGATTGTAGGATTTCGCTGAAAGAGCTTGCAAGTATCGTGCAGATCTCGCACCAGCGCATAAGCCAGATTGAGCTGCGGCGTTTCGGCTCCCTGCCGAAAGACCAGGAACGCCTGATTATAGCGCTGGAACAAGCAATCCAGCGGCGGAAAAAAGCCCTGGAACGGGCGGAATATATCTGTAAGAACGAAAGAGCCATGCTCTTTCAGTCTGCCAAAAAGGAGGGGAACCCATGAACCAGTATGTCATACCGGCAAATTTCACAGACGCAGGCAGGCTGTTCGGCATTTTCGAGGTGCGCAACGGCGTAGAAGCTGTCGCGGTGTCCATACCGCTTTTGATGCTCTGCTTTTCGTGGCTGCCGTTTTCATTGACGACAAACCTCATTATTACCATGATAATCGTCATTCCGGCAGGCGGTTTTGCGCTGATTGGGATTCACGACGACTGCCTGACACGCTTTCTGCATACCTGGCTGGTCTGGCGGCGGAAACGCGGCGTCATTTTCCACAGGGGAAGTGCGCGCATGAAGAAAAGGAGGGCGAAACAGTTCCATGAAGATTAAAGACCTGATATTCGGCAAAAAAATCGCGCCGGATTCGAGTGGCGCGAAGCATTACGCCGAAAGCGTGCAGAATTGGCTGCCCGTTTCCGATATCCGGGACGGCGTTATCATCACGAAGGACGGCAGGTTCGTGAAGCTGCTGGAAGTCCTGCCGGTGAATTTTTACCTGAAATCGGCGATGGAGCAGCAGAACATCATCTACTATTTTTCCTCGTACCTGAAGATTGCGCCCGACCGCCTGCAATTCCTGGCGGTGACGCAGAAGGCGGATATTGACGCGTACATCAGCCGGATGTGGCGGATTTACGACGCGGAGGAAAACGAGAGCTGCCGTGGCATGATTGCGGACAACATCGCGGAGGTGGAATACCTTGCGGACAGGGAGGCGCTGACACGGCGCTTTTTTATTGCCCTGCAATATGAGCCGCGCATGAAGCTGCGGGGGAACACCATTGAGGGCATTATCCAGCGGCTGAACGAGGAGGCGGACACCGCGAGGAATTACCTTGACCTCTGCGGGCTGGAAACGCTCCAGCCGGAATACAGCGATATTTTCCTGGGCGAAACGCTCTACGAACTGCTGAACCGGAAAACGGCGCACGTCGCAAAGCTGCCGTTGCAGGCGTTTTCCATGGTGGGCGAGATTTGCGGGAGAGAGTAAGACCTTGGGACGCTGTCCCAAACCCTGCAAGCCCTTTGAAAAGGGCTTGACCCTAAACTTTGATTTCCACTGCGCATTTGCGCAGTGGGTAAAGGGTCAAGGGCTGAAAGCCCTTGTGGGGTGCGGGGCAAAGCCCTGCGGTTTTAAGGAGGGAATTATGAAAAAGAAAAAATCAAACCATTTTTTAGGGAATTGGAGGGAAAAGAAATATGCGCAAACAGAAAAACCTGAAATACAGCCAGCCGAAGCCTGCACTGAACCAGGGGAAGCCCGGGCAGGCTGGTATCCGGAAACCGCCCCTGCGGGCAAGGAAAATCCTAAAAAAATAAGGCTCCCGCGCAGGAGGAACGCTGCCGACGTGCCGGAGCTTTCGCCCCTGCAATCCGGCAGTACGGACATCGTGGATATCCTCGCGCCATCGTCCGTTGACCTCTGCCACAGGGACTACATCGTCGTGGACGGCGTGTATTTTACATACTTCTACCTGACGGGCTACGGCTATGCGACGACCGTCGGCAATGGCTGGCTGAACCCGTTTGTCGAGGCGGGCGAGGGCATCAACGTCAGCTTTACCATCGAACGCCAGCCGAAGGACAAGATACTGTCCAAAATTTCACAGGCGACCATGATTAACCGTTCCCGTATGCGCGACGTGGGCGATACCCGCTCGGATTACGAGGAACTGGACAGCGCCATCAGTGCGGGGCTGTACCTCAAGGACGGCATGAACCGTTACAACGAGGATTTTTACTATATGCACACGATTATCGAGGTTTCCGCTGACAGCATGGAGCTGCTGGAACAGCGCGCGGCAGCGGTGCAGAACCTCTGCGTTTCACAGGATTTTTTCTGCAAGCGCGCGGACTACAAGCATGGGGAGTGCTTCCTTTCCGCCCTGCCCCTGCTGGGCATGGACGCGGACATCGAACGGAAATCTCGCCGGAACGCACTGACTTCCAGCGTGGCGGCGGCGTTCCCATTCTCCAGTTTTGAAATCTGCGACCAGTCCGGCATCATGCTGGGCATCAACCAGCATAACCGTTCGGTCTGCATCGTGGACATTTTCGACAGCAGGAAATATTCCAACGCAAATATGGCAGTCATGGGTATGAGCGGCGCAGGCAAGACGTTCCTGCTCCAGCTCATGGCACTGCGTTTCCGGGAGCAGGGGATACAGGTGTTCATCATCGCGCCGCTGAAAGGACATGAATTTCGCCCGGCGTGCGAAGCTGTGGGCGGGAAATACATCAAGCTGTCCCCGTCCTCTAATGACTGCATCAACATCATGGAGATCCGGCGGGTTAGCCTGGATACCGACATGGAACTGGGCTCCAGCCGCGCGGACTCTTTGCTGGCGGACAAGATACAAAAGCTGCACATCTTTTTCCTGCTGCTCAAGCCCAACATTACCGATGAGGAACGGCACTACCTTGACACCGCGCTCATCGAGTGCTACGGGCGGAAGGGCATCACCTACGACAACGCCAGCCTGTTCGACGGGGATGGGGCTTTCAAGGAGATGCCGACGCTGAAAGATTTGTATGCCCTGCTTTCCGAACGGCCGGAGGTGAAAAGTCTTGCGCTGTCGCTCTCAAGGTTTGTGACGGGCTCGGCAAGCAGGCTGGGGCAGGCAACAAACGTGGATTTGGAAAACAAATACATCGTGCTGGATATTTCGGAAATGGGCAAAGACCTCCTGCCGCTGGGGATGTTCCTCGCGCTGGATTCCTGCTGGGACAAGTGCAAGGAGTCGCGGGCGCGGAAAAAAGTCATCATGCTTGACGAATTGTGGTGCCTGATTGGCGCGTCCTCCAATGCGATGGCAGCAGATTTCGTGCTGGAAATCTTCAAAATTATCCGCGGCTACGGCGGCGCGGCGGTCTGTGCAACGCAGGATTTGAACGACTTTTTCGCGCTGGAAGGCGGCAAGTATGGCAAAGCCATCATCAACAACAGCCGTCTGAAAGTCGTCCTGCCATTGGAGGAGGAAGAAATCGGGCGCGTGCAGGAGGTCATGGGGCTTTCCGATGAGGAGGCGATGCAGGTCAGCCGGAACAACCGTGGAGAGGGCCTGCTCTGTGCCGGAAGAAACCGCATCAGCGTGTCTTTCCACGCGACGGAAAAGGAAAAGTACCTGATTACAACCAGCCGCGAGGATTTGGAGCAAAGAATAGGAGGGAATAAAATATGAGGATACAAAACGAATTGCTTGAGATAAAAAGCCTGCTGGGGCAGGCAACAGCGGCGGCAGGGATTGCCGCGATTGGCGGAGGGAACGAGGTTCCGCAGATGGAACGGCTGACTGCCGCGCTGGAACGTGCCGTAGTCCTTTCCCGCAACACTTTGGAATGCCTGCGCCCGGGCGTGGAGTTTTTGCAGGGCGGCAAGCCAGTACTGCCATATGTGGCGGTTGGCGGGACGGTACGGCTGCTGAATGGATGCTGGCTGCATATCCGGCTGGATACGCTGCTGCCGCACTGCCGGTTCCAGTCGCCGGGGTATCTGGCGGACACCATCACGCGGCTGCTGGACAGCTTCGGGGAAAACGGCAGGAAGCTGCCGTATTATAAAAAAGCACTGCTTGTGATAGATGAGCATTGCAGCTGCGAAAACCGGACGATATACGACCAGGACAACAAGGGCTGGAAGGCTGTGCCGAACGCGCTCAAAGGGCGGCTGTTTCCGGATGACGACCAATTTTCGCTGGGGATTGCGCTGCTATCGACGGAGAGTGAAGAAATGGGCTGCGACATTTACGTCCTGCCTGCGGAGGACGCGGGGGAGTTTTTCAGCCAGCGGCAGGGCGGGATGTTGTTTTAAGAGCTAGGACCTTGGAGGCTCTGCCTCCAAACCTCCGCGAGGGGCTCTTCTCCGCTCCGCTCCGGTCGGCGCAAAACGAGCGTCCCCCGGACGCTCTGCGCCCCTCGACCCGATTGCGGCAAAACTGCGTTTTGCCAGGGAGATTCCATAGGGAAATGTGGTAGGGATTTCGGCATTGGAAAGCCAGATTTCAGGTCTGTTTTTTTACGGGATTGCCCGTTTTTTACGGGTACGAAATGGGATTGCCGAAAGTGTCCTTGAAAAATTTCGCAAGCCCTTGATTTCTGCGGGTTTCCGAAGCAGATTTCAAGTCTGTAATCTGAAAAACACAGACACCTACGCTCGGTTGACATTTTTTTGTGGAAAAGCAGAAGTAATCCCCCGTTTTTCCACAGCTTTGTTTCCAGCCTTTATTTTCGTGATGGAGGTGCTTTTTTGATATTGAATGTAAAAGAGGTAGAATTACTGAAGCTGCTTTGCTGGTGCAAAAACGCCCCTGCGCCTTCTGCGTGGCAGATTGGCATTTTTAATGCGCAGAGCATTGCGGCTTTGGAATACTTCGGGCTTGTCTTTGTAAGCCGCAATAAAAAATATATCCGTCCCCGCCCTTCCGCTTATCACCTCATGGAAACGGCGGGATTTTCTTTTAAGGCGGATGCTGCACCCCAGACAAGACCGAGGATTTTGGACAGAAGAAATACTGCGGCAAAAGTTTTGCTTACATTTTATTCAGCGGGGGCTGATGTTTTCAAGGATAGGATAGACGAAATTTCCGAAAAGGCAGTTTATGTCCCTTCCTTTGCTGCCAGGAGCGCGAACAGCGGCAACCCCTTCGGCAGCACGAAGTTTTACGGCATATATCAGACTTCCGGGACGCTTTACCTTGTGTTTTATGCCGACGATGCGGGCGTCTATTTCCAGAAGGAGCTGACGCTGTTCCACAGCTACATCGACCGGAGCCATATCCAGAACACAGGGATTATCTTTATGGGCGGCTCGGTTCCGGAAATCGGGGATACCGTATTCCATGAGCCGCGTCCGGCGGAACAGCCAAAGAAAAAGTATAACACAGACAGTTTCGGCAAGGTGTTCTCCATGACTTCCCTGCCCGTCCATTTCGTCCCTGTTGGGAATGCTGGCGCGCAGATGCTCCGGTATCTTGCCATGCCGCGTTACAGGGAACGGCTGGCAAGGCTGGTGCTGCGCAAAAGCTACCGCCCGCCATATGACGCTCTGCCAGACACAGACGCCATCCATTTCCGGCCGCCGCATCTTCCGGCAGCAGTCACGCTGGATATGGACATTAAGCGCATCGACAGAGCGGTTTCGGCGGCAAAGGGACAGGGTTTCCCGAAAATCGTGCTGTATGCCCTTCCTGAGCAGGTGCCGTTCCTGCGGGAGCGTTATCAGGGTGCGGCAGAGGTCATTGCGGTCAACGCCGAACGGCTGGACAGGGAGATCGGCGTTGGGGACGGTATCCCGGACGGTGCCGCCCCCTATTTTACGGCGGAAGGGAGGTGCATCGACGTTGCGGATTTCGCGGCATATCGAAAAAGTAAAGCATAAATGCAGGGAAAATCTCTGGAAAACAGGGACGCTGGGCGGCGTTGGATTGTATGTTTACGGGCTGTTTATCAATTCCATCCATAACGGGATTGCGGCAACATTTGGCACAGATGGGGACACGCCGCCGCTTATCGAATGGAACCCGTTCCGCAATTTCGCCGCGCTCTTTACGCCCACAGGGTTCGGCGTAACGTTTTTCCTGCTGGCAATGCTCGTGCTCCTGAATAAGCGGGGAAAACCATATCAGTTCTTATCGGGCTGCCGCTTTACTGAGGACAAGCGCGGCTTTGACATCCTGCCCGACGGCACGCATGGCACTTCCGGATTCATGGGGCGGAAGGAGATGGGGCGGATATTGGAATACGGCAAAATCGGCAGCCTTTCAGGGACGATTTTGGGGAAGTCAGCGGAAAACGGCAGGGAACCAGAGTATATTTCACCCAAAAAGGACAATGGCTTAAACGAACACATCATGGTTTTCGGCGCGTCCGGCGCAGGGAAATCGAGGGGCTTCGTCAAGCCCTTTATCCTGCAATGTATCAAGCGGCAGGAGAGCTTAGTGCTGGTTGATCCCAAGGGCGAATTTTTTGAAAGCATGTCGGAACTGCTGCGGAGCAAGGGCTATACAGTACGGTCGTTCAACCTTCTGGACATGGTAAATTCCGATGGCTGGAACGTCATGGCGGACATCGAAACGGACAAAAGCCTTGTGCAGTCCATGGCGGAGATCATTATCCGCAACACGTCCAACGCCAACGAACGGCAGGACTTCTGGGAAAAGGCAGAAATGAATTTGTTTATGGCTCTGATCCATTATGTGCAGGGCCTGAAGGTGCCCGGCACGGACAAGCCCCTGCCGATAGAGGAGCGCAGCCTCGGCGCGATTTACAAAATGCTCGCGGGCGACTCCTTTGCGGACATCGAACAGGCAATGGCAGACCTGCCCAACAGCCACCCCGCAAAAGCCCCTTACGGCATATTCCGCCTTGCCAACCGCCAGATCTGGGGCAACATCGCCATCGGGCTGGGCAACCGGCTGGGTGTGTTCCAGAACAGCCTGGTAGATAAAATCACAAAGCATGATGAGATTGATTTGGAACTGCCCGGCAAAAAGCCCTGCGCCTATTTCTGCATCATTTCAGATTCGGACAGCTCTCTTGAGTTTTTAAGCTCGTTGTTTTTTTCCACGCTTTTCGTGCGGCTGACAAACTACGCGCGCAGGCATGGGGAGAACGGCAGACTGCCGGTAAAAGTGAATGTATGTTTGGACGAGTTCTGCAACAGTGCGATGTGTTCTGTGGTAAAAACGGTAGGAAAAACCGACAAAGCCACAGCCTAAAACAAAAAGTTTTAGAGAACTGTATGGCTGATGTCTCAAATGAAGGGGTAACGCCCTGAAGGGGACACGCTGATACTTCGGATAGCCTTAAGCATTACAGCAGCTTGAGGTTATAAGCCCGGGGAAGTCGTATGAAGCACACCCTAACACGGAAGGTGAGGAAACGTCCGCAGAGGTGCGGGCTGTGTGTGACAGTGCGGGCGGGGTTACCATATGGCTAGGATGGCCGTAACAGCGGCCTGGCAAAGTTTCGGATGTACGGCTCTATAAGAATGGCTGGCAGAAATGCCAGTGTGCCAACAGGCACGCACAGAGGGGAAAAGTAGTGGTTGTTTGCAGCAAAATTCCCTCTGCACTTACAGGGTGCAGGTTTCCTGGGCAGGTCGCTCGAGGAAGCGCTGGCAGGGCTAAAGAAACGGCCTAAGTGGTAACAATGCTAGGCCATACGGAACGCAGAAAGCAGCTGACGTAAGAGCCTGCTGTAAGGCGGTAAAGAATTACGGTTGTATCGAAAAGCATGGCGGATTTTGAGAAAGGTGCCGTGCCATAAGTGCATTTACAGTTGTGAGAGCAGTGCCACAGTACCGATGAAACCGCGATAACAAGCGGTGGAGGGATAGGCACAAGCCGATACTGGCATTACTTTTATACTTATATAGTAATCAACAAAGATGGGGATTTTCATAGCTGTCGTGGTGTGACAAAGAAAAAATCATCCTCCGAAAGGGGCTGGTTACTATGACAAAACGGATTGTAAACAAAGCGGAACGAAACGCAGAAAGGTATGATGCAAAAGAAGTGGGATACCGGCTTTACAAGGAGAGCGCAGGCGGGGAAACCTTTGACCGCCTGATGCCGCTCATCGTATCGGAACAAAATATCCTGCTCGCTTATCGGAATATCTGCAAAAACGGGGGGAGCAAGACCCCCGGGACAGATGGGAAAACGATTGTCCATATACAATCACTGCCCATCGAAGAAGTCATAAAAACCGTTAGGAACAAATTGAAATATTACCAACCGAAAAAGGTCAGGCGGGTCGAAATCCCGAAGGACAACGGAAAAACAAGGCCGTTAGGAATCCCCAGCATATGGGACAGGCTGATACAGCAGTGCATCCTGCAAGTGCTGGAACCAATCTGCGAAGCGAAATTCCACGAACGCAACAATGGTTTCCGGCCATACCGTTCAGCGCAGAATGCCATCGCGCAGTGCTATAAGATGGCGCAGATACAGAACCTGCATTTTGTGGTTGACGTGGATATTGTCGGGTTCTTTGACAATATCCACCACGGCAAGCTGATCCGCCAGCTATGGGGCATCGGGATCCAAGACCGAAAGCTGCTGATGGTCATCAAGCAGATGCTGAAAGCGGAAATCCTGTTCCATGACATGGTGATTGCCCCTGAAACAGGAACGCCACAGGGCGGGATTTTATCCCCGCTGCTGGCAAATGTTGTTTTGAACGCGCTGGACTGGTGGATAGCCGGGCAGTGGGAAACGTTCAAAATCCGGGAAGGGAAATCCGGGCTGGAGTTCAGGAAAACAGACGCGGAGGGGAACCTCCTCACGGTAGACCGGTCACAAAAATGGAACAAGCTCAGAGCCACAACAGGGCTGAAGGAAATGTATATCGTGCGCTATGCTGATGATTTCAAGATTTTTTGCAGGGATTACAGTACAGCCAAAAGGACAATGTGCGCCGTAAAGTTGTGGCTGGCGGAAAACCTGCACTTGCAGGCCAGTGGTGAAAAATCAGGGATTACAAACCTGCGGAAGGATTATACTACATTCCTCGGCGTTAAATTCAAAGTGACGCCGAAAGGGAAACGCTGGGTCGTATGCTCCCATGTTTCTGACAAGGGGCGGGAGAAAGCGGTCAAAAAGATCAGGAAGCTATGGCAGGATATGAAAAATCCCCGTAAACAGGCGGAATTGGATAAAAATATTTCATTATACAATTCAGCAGTGATGGGGATGCACAATTATTATTGCATGGCAACGATGGTTTCCGCTGATTTTGCGGCAATCCAGTACCGGGCAATGGGAAAGGCCAATGCCGTGAACCACAACCGCAGGTGCATCCCGCTGGAGCGTGAAGGCAAGACGTGCAGCAAAGTTATTATGGAGCGGTACGGAAAGTCGAAACAGCTCCGTTGGATGAGGGACAGGGCAGTTGTCCCGGCAGGATATGTTTCTTATGTGTACCCAAAGTACAAACGCCGGTGCGTGAATAAGTATGTCAGGAAATACGACGATGCCGAAAACTGCACCAGTTTCGATGTCATGAGGTACATTATGGAACACGCCGAGTCCTATCCAACGCTGGAAATGGCGGACAATACGCTTTCCAGATATATCGCGCAGAAAGGGAAATGTGCTGTCACGCATGAACCGCTTGCGGTTCATGACATGGTCAGCCAGCATATAAAGCCCACGCAGGGGAAACGGAACGATACCTACCAAAACCTGATTATCGTTTCAAGTAATATATCAAAACTGATTTTAGCGGAAAATGACAAAACGATAAGCCGGTGCGTAAAAGCATTGAACCTGACTGATGAAATGCAGGACAAAATAAATAAGCTCCGCATGCATAGGGGCTTGGAAGGATTACAATTCGAGGACTATATAAGTACGAAAAAGTAAAACCAGTCGGTGGAACGCCGTATGATGGGAAACTATCACGTACGGTGTGGAGCGGGGGAAAAGCCCGAGGCCATTGCGCCAGAGGCTTACCTATCGCTATTCGGCAAGATACTCGATTTCAAAAAGCTGATTTCCACGGTGCGCAGCCGCGGCATCAACTGCCAGGTTATCGTACAGAGCGTCGCTCAGCTTTCCGACCGGTATGAAAAAAAGGAATGGGAGGAACTGGTCGGCAACTGCGACATTCAGCTTTTTCTTGGCTGTAACGACAACATGACTGCCGAATACATATCGGGCAAATGCGGCATGGTGACGATACGGCAGACGAATAACCAGATGCCCATGACGCCGCTGTTTTCGCCCGTACTCAACAGCACACGGCCGTATACCCAGACGCAGGGCAGCACACAGCGCGCGCTGATGCTGCCGGACGAAGTGCTCCGCCTGCCAAACGACCAGTGTATCGTGCTGTTAAGGGGCCAGAAGCCCCTGCTACTGCATAAAATCATTCCCGATGAACTGCCGATGTTCCGGGAATTGGAGCCGGTGAAAATTACGGATTATGTGCCGGAGTGGCGGAGGGCGGAAGAACAGCAAAAAGTAAATCTGGATAAGCCCAAAAAGCAGGAGGAAAACAATGCAGACCCTGCTTTGCCGCAGGAGGGGAACGGCAAAAAAGGAAAGAAACCGGCCGGCTCCACGCGGTACAGCTTTCCAACAGCACCGCAGGAAGAACATGAGAGCAAAAGAGAGGCGGCGCATGGTATGCCTGTGGAAAGGGACGGGCCGGAGGAGCCCGCAGAGTTTGACGACGATATGCCCCTGCTCCTGGACGAAATCAGTCCGGAGGAAATTTTAGGAACCATGGGGCAGAAGCATGAGGAGGGAAAACAATGAAAGGACAGGAATGTAAAGAACGCCCCGACTTCGGGCTGATGAAGCAGAGCGATGTGGTACGGTTTTACCATTTGCAGTTTCCTCGCTGGCTGGTTGAGGACAGGCGGTATATGCCGCTGGGCATGGAAGCGAAATTCGTTTATATGCTGCTGTTCAACCGGTTCCAGCTTTCCAAACATAACGGCTGGGTGAATGGCGAGGGCGAGGTCTTCGTCATCTATACAAGGCGGGAGCTTGCCGAAAAGCTGAATATCAGTGAGAAACGCGTTTCGGCGGCGATGAACGAGCTGCGCGACTTCATGCTCATTTGGGAAAAACGCTGCGGACGCGGTTTTGCCAACCAGATTTATCTTGCCAATGTGGAGGTAT
Organism: Lachnospiraceae bacterium; assembly: GCA_910576545.1. Lineage (GTDB taxonomy): Bacteria > Bacillota > Clostridia > Lachnospirales > Anaerotignaceae > Anaerotignum_A. The sequence goes on along the minus strand of CAJTKM010000034.1, from coordinate 6,128 downwards.
CCGAAACGGACGCGCTCCATTCTTCTGGAGGTCCCCTCGACCCTCTGCCGGAGGATGCAAGAACCGCCGAAATGGAGGTTCTTGCTGTGGAAAATGATGTGGATAACAAAGAGATGGCTGTCAGCAAAGCAGATTTTTCTGTGGGCAATCATGAGGAATTTGTGGATAACATGGATAAATCTGTGGATAATCCTGAAAATCATGCGGTATATCCAGCAAAAAATGATTGCCGGAACAGCGCAGAACCGCCGGAACGGCAGTTCAAGAACCGTCAAAATGGAGGTTCTAAAACCGTCAAAACGGCAGTTCAAGAACCGCCAAATCCGCCCCCCCAGTATAATAGATTTTAGAGAAAAAGATTTGAATGTAACAGAAAGTCAGTCAACGTCCTGTACGGACGGGGACGCTGGCACAAAAGCGCTGCGGAGGATTCTGGTGCAGTCCGGTGTCAACTTCCTGCCGGAGGAACAGGCTGCGGTGATGCGGCAGGCGGTGGAACGCCTGTTTTATTCGCAGAGCCTGAAAATCGGCGATGCGGTTTACCCTGGCGCGTACATACGGCAGAACCTCGAAAAGCTGGATTATACCGTATTGCAGGCGGCTGTCGGGAAGATTACGGGGAACACCAGCCGCACGATACGCAACAGCAGTGCGTATGTCGCTGCGGTGCTGTTCAACACCATCATGGAGGCGGGCAGCGACCTGCTGGCAGACCCTTACCTGAATTTTCTGCGGCAAAACACGAAAGGGGGCGGCTGATATGCTGACGGTGCCGCAGGCGGGGATACTGGAACTGCTGGAGGAAATGGAATGCCTGCGCCGGCGGCAGGTGGAACGGTACGCCGCGGCAAGGTATGGCTCGCGCCCGGAGCACGTCGCGCATATGCTGCGCCAGCTTGCTATGCTGGGGAAAGTGCGGCTGGACGGGGAGCTTGTCCTGCTGCCGGGCAGAAAGCCGGATTTCAGCGTGATGCAGGCGTTTGACGTGGCGATGGCACTGGCGGGAGGCAGGATTGATTTTGCGGCGAAAGGCGGGAAAGGGCTCACGCTTGTGTTTTCTGCACAGGGCAGGACGTTCGGCGTGGCGATGGTCGGGGCGGGCATGGAGTACATCATGCCGGAGCGTCTGCGGGCGGATACTGACGCGCTGACGGTCATTTTCGTGTTGCGCAGTGCGGAACAGCGGAAGCACATCCGTGCGCCGGAAAACTGCTATTTCGCCGTACAGAAGGAGAACGGAGAGTATCGGTTTTTTAGATGAAAACCTTGGGACTCTGTCCCAAACCCTGCAAGCCGGTCAGCACTTTGCGCCTTAAACGCCGCAAAGCCGCGCTCCGCGCGTCCAGATTTCTTTCCGGTGCCCATTGAAAAGGGCTTGACCCCAAACTTTGCTTTCCACCGCGCAGCTGCGCGGTGGCTAAAGGGTCAAGGGGCACGCCCCTTGCGGAGGTTTGGAGGCAGAGCCTCCAAGGTTTTAACGATTTGACAAGGAGGGATTTGAATGGAGAATAGAATGTCTTTTTACGATGTGGATTATAACGAAATGGATAGGGATTTGTCGCCGGAACAACTGCGGGAATGGACGTCCATCTATGCGTCGTACCGCTCCCGGACGCCGTTGACGGGCATAGTTGTCGGAGTGGATACGCATAGGCTCGCTGTGCGTAACCCTGAAACAGGCGAAACAGAAACGCGTGAGATACAGTGCCTTGTGCTGATGGATTTCCGGGTAAAGGTCATTATCCCACAGCCGGAAATCTGGTACCAGCCTGACGCGCCGTTTCCTGATTATGTCGTGCGCAGAATGGTCGGGGCGAAAATTGATTATGTCATTACGAACGTGGACAGGGAGGGCGAATGCGCGATTGCGTCCAGACGTATGGCTCTGGGCTACGCCCGCAACCGCTTTTTCCGCGACAGGCAGAGGAATGAGCCGGGGCGGATACTCCAATGCAATGTGCTGGTCGTTGGCCCGAAGCGCATTCTGGTGGAGTGCAACGGGTTTGACATTTCCATCCGCAACCGGGAGCTGAGCTATACCGCCATCGCAGATTTACGGAGTGAATATAAGCCCGGGCAGGAGATTTCCGCACGACTGAAAAGCGCAGACCCGCAGGCAGGGACGATTGAAATTTCCGTAAAAGAGGTCAACCCGAACCCGTATTTTGGCGCGGAGAAACGCCACCCGGTCGGTTCCACGCGAAAGGCTGTTATCAGCGGCACGTATGCGGGCGGCGTATTCTGCCGGCTCTCGGACGACACGACCTGTATGTGCCTATATTCCCCGAATTACTTCAAAGAGGAGTTTTATATCGGGGATTCTGTCCTGATTTCCATTTCGAGGTTTGATGATGGAAAAAAACAGGTGTATGGGAGGATTTTGTCGAAGCTGTGATTTATCACTAAACCAATAAATTATTTATAAGAAAGCGTCAATTTACCATACAAATTGACGCTTTCTTACAATGGTATCCATTGTTTTGGTGATAGTCTCCTGTTCTTGTTCTACTAACACAGTTTCCCGCTCTGCCATAAAGGACATTTTACCCTGTAGGTTGAAGATAGCCGCGGTATTCTGTTCTTGCTGCCATATGACTTCGCTGTCGAGTAATCTGCCTATATCCCGCAGAGAGAGCATAAGCCTGCCATCACGGATAATTGCTTCATTCTCACAATGAAAATCCTTTTTGTCTAAATAAACAGCAATTTCCTGGTCCTGTGCAAAACAAGATATTGGGAATGATAAAATACAAAATAACATCAAACTGAATATTCCTGGTTTCATTGTAGTTCACCTCATCTTTCTTGTATATAGCGATGCCGTAGTCACAGCAAATTACTGCAATTACGGCACCACATGTTACATTTTAGCGAGATTCATAAGCAACAGAAAAATCTTTTGTTATGAGAGAAACTTTTTTTACTTTTCCATTTGTTTTGTATGTTACTAAAAGCTTCTTCCCGCTTTCCAATTCCCATATATCATGTGTTTCATCAATGGTAATATCCGGAATATCCCATACTGTAATAAGCTGGCTTCTCTTGTACCCAACAAGTTTACGAAGATCACTATCCGGTAAGCTCTCAAGCCACGGAAGATTGTCTGTATTTTTAGAAAATTCATAACTGATTCTCCAAATCGGAACGGAAAAAATTATCAAATAAAGAATTATTGTGTAAACGATATTCTTTTTTTTCAATATTATCTGTCCTCCTACCCCAAAATGCAAAAAGAAATTATCTTCTGTTTTTATTGGAATCCATATCTTTCCTCGAGCTTAGCAATCTTTGCATATAAAGTTTGTGAATAAAGTATTTCCAAAAGAAAAATGAAGTACCCTAATACACTTTTAATTGCAACTGCCCTGCATTTTATAGCAACGTAAAACCATATGTTGTATTTTAGAAGCCAACCCATAAGCAGTAAATAATCAAATTTCCGTTACATCCAAAACTCTTCTGCAAACATCCAATTTGAACCGATGTTAGGTCTATAATATCTGTTTGTATTTCTATTCCATCCATCCATGATTCGAATGTATTTTTCTCCAGATGAGTATTCTCTATAGCCCACAGAAAGAATCCAGTGCCAATCTAATAGACTATTTTCAAGTAATAATGTACAAGGATGTCCGTCTGAAACTGCATCTTTTACAGCTCTGTAACTAGATGCTGAAGCACATTTAATTTCGCAGCCTTTACCACGGAAATATGTAAGAATCTCTCTTTCAATGGTTGCCTTTGGTCCATTTCCGACCAGTTTATGTACTGCTTCGAAAGTAGCCCGCTTACTTTTACTTGAAAAATCACTGCCCATGTTTAAGCTTGAATATCCTTGTGCTGCATAATATAATGCAAGATTTGTAACTGCAGTTGCGGCGCAATGGTTATTGGCTATATCGCTAAAATCAGATGTAACCACCATCCACGACGTATTATTTACATTCGGAATATTATCAGAAGTATAAGTGCCGGATGGCAACATTGAAGGTGTTAAAAATCCATAATCACCACTATTATACGGTACGGGCATGCTTTCCATTAAATTTTCTATAGCTGCCCTTTTTTGCAAATGTTCTTCTGCTAATGTAGTATTTTCTTCCTCCAAATCAGGAAAATACTCATACAGATCCAGCTGTTCTTCATAACTGCTTCTTACTATCATGCTGTTGTTTGAATCGTATATTTCAAATGGATTGTTATATACGATATGAGGAGCCGTATTATTATCCAATATTTCACGGATAATATCGTTATCCCCTTCGCCAAATTCGATTGCTGCCGGGTTTTCAAGGTTATTATTGATTACTGCGTACTGGTCCGGAAAAGAGAGATAGTATGCTACAATATCTCCAGCAGAATTATGCAGCGGAATCATCTCAAGATTGGAAATTGTTTCTGGCCAAAGGTTTTCCTCCCCATTTTCAGAGTGCATAACATTATGGCTGGCCAAAATCACATCCAGCTCATCCATGTTTGTATTTTCATCTGATGCAGCCATAGCAACATTACCAAAAGCGGTACTCGTTATGCTTACAGCCAAACATAATGAAATTATCTTTTTAAGGTTTTTTATCATGCTTATTCCTCCTCGCTAATCGTACAGATAAAAGCATAGCCATATATGGACCTTATGAGCCCTTTCGGAAAATTTTCGCTTTAATATATTTTAACTGAATTTATAGCGGAAACTTGTGATATACTTTTATTATATCCTGTTTGAATTTTGAATCAGATTTTGTGTTGGTCGCACGAGCTCTGCATTTTCATTCAGGATATTTTTTCACCTCCAATCCGGCATTTTTGTTTTTCTTCATAAAAACTCATCCTCTCCATTTGGATTTATAAATATCACTGGAAAAGTGAATTTATTTCAATCTGTTACTTTGTACCACACCGTAAAAAACGGGCATTCCTGTTACAGCAGAATTTAAGGTAACAGCTTAGTTTCCGTTGCATTACATAGCAATCCATGCTTCAATCGCCTTGAACAGTGCTCCGCTCGCAACTCCTGCAAAAACACCACCAGTAAAGTTTTTCGCAAACTTCTTTGCAGCAGCTACTATACTGGTTTCATCTTTCTGCTTTATCGCGCTTTCCAATGAACGGATTGCTTTCAGTAATTCCTCCTCGTTTTCAACTTTTTTTTCTGCATATTCAAGGTCTTCCAGCAATGATGCCAGTTCTTCATAATGAGGGAACGCCTTTTTCGCACCTCCGGAATGGTTGGAAACAACAATCGTGCCCGTATTTTCTCCCAATATTGTTGAACCAGTTATCGTTGTTCCTTCAATATTTATCTGAATATTGTCCACTTTGTATCACCTCTTTATTTCTCATCTTTACCTATCAAGGTTGAATTTGAAATTGTACTGTTTTTGATATTAAACGTGATATTTGTATTAACTTTTTCTTCTGCCAGCAGTTCGGTCAGGACGGAAGATACCTTCTGCAGAAATTCCTGATTTCTGAAAACCAATGAAAACCTGTTCCCTGAGTTCAGCATGAATGTCAGCATTTTTGACTGTTTTCTTTCCTGATCCTTCTTGCTCCAGGAAAAGAGCACTGCACCGCCGATAACAATCATTCCCACAGCAATTATCGGATTGACCATGAAGCACAACACGCCTAAAACTGCCACCGCTGCTGCCCAAAGAGGCAGGGGTTCCCCAAGAATGTTATCTGTCGAAATCATGGAAATATTGCTGATCTGTATCATTGTATTTTCCCATATAATCAGGTTCCCTCGTACTTTCAAAAAATCTGTTTCTATTGCATTTGCGTTTTTTGTCTTTTCAGCAGCCATCTTATACAGCCTCCTTTTCTGCCGTTTATCCCTTGCCGGAAGCATTTTCTAATATAAAAACAGGAAATGCTATTATGGACGCTGCCATAAGAAGAAATTTTCTTTGGCAGCGTCCACCAGCGTTTGACTTAAGAAATCAATCGAAAAGAAAATTTGTTTTCTTAGATAGTGTCTACACAAGGTGAATGGATTGTGATAAAATGGAAGCATCTTAAAGGACAGGAGAGAAAAAGATGGATGCTTCCTATCACCGACACGACATAAGTGACAAAGTATGGGCGCTACTGGAACCACATCTGCCGGGACAGCGCGGCCAGTGGGG
>CAJTKM010000033.1 GCA_910576545.1 Lachnospiraceae bacterium | reverse complement strand
ACGAGATAGAAGCATAATCATCTGAACATCATTAGACCTAATATTGCCTCTGTTGTATTTTCAAGCGACAGGGGCAGTATTACTATATCTTGTGTCTGAGGTGGCTCTCAAGGAAGAAATTTCCGGGTGGCTCTGAAGCGGGAAACTGGTGGCTCCCAAGGGGGATAATATTCACCATATCTTCGGCGGCGTCCGCGACCGTTCCCGCTCCTTTTTCAATGCTGTATGCAACGCCCTCGGAAACCGGTTCGCCAATCTCACGCGCCGTAAGCTTTGACGGGGAATTGACCTCTATCTCACGCCTTGTCTGCTCTATCGCCCAGTTCATGGCGTTCGTCATGGCATTTCCAATCAGACCTTTTTTCGCGTCAAAACCGCTGGCGGCACCTTCTGCAAGGGCTTCCCCCAAAGCGTGTGTCCGGTTATAGTATTCCGCTTCCAGTTCTACCAGACGCGCGCTTGTTTCCCCAATCATTCCGTCCAGCACATCGTTTGAGCCCTTCCGCGCAATTTCCTCCATATTGGCAAGGTTTGCCCGCAGGGTTTCAATCTGCTGTTTTAGTTCCGCATCTGTGCTTTCCCCCGCGCTTTTCATTCCCGAAAGCATACGCGCCCGGATTGCCTCCATTTCCTCAACATTTCCGGTTTCCAAAGCAATAGACAGGTCGTTATAGGATTGCATAAAATCAAGATTGGAACGGTAAATCCCTTCTTCTTCCTCCATCGCGGACTGCAAATCCGCAAGCTCCTTCTCCCACAACAAAACCATGGCGTTGCTGTTAATTTCCATTTCATTCTTGCCCTCGCGTTCCAGGCGCGCCCGTTCTTCCGCAAGTTTCCGCTCTGCTTCCAAAATTTCCTTTTTCCGCTCTGTAATCCGCGCAGAAATCTCCGCCATCTCCTGCTCGCGTTCCAGCTTTTCCTGCCGCATGCTTTCCAGCAGGATTTCCCCTTCCTTCATGGCAATCTGTTCCTTCAGCGCGCTGATGTTTCCCTGAATTGCGGCAGTTTCGCCGTCAATGAAAGAAACGCTGTCCGGCATGATACGGTTAAGCTCCTGCGTCAGAAAACGCACCCGCTCCTTGCTCCCGGTCACGTTGCCCTCGGCGTCCGTCAGGCGTTCCAGCTCCGCCGCCAGCCGCCCGGCGTATTCCATTTCAGAAAGCGCACCCGCCGCCGATTCCTTCCACGCCTGTTCCCGCTCCCGCAGGCTTTCCGTATGGTTTTTTGTTTCGGAAACCAGCTCCCGCGTTTTTTTCGTCAGTTCGTTTTCCTTCTGCGATAGCAGCACCACCGCCGCCGTCACTGCCGCAAAACCGACCACCGCAATAGCAAGGGGTGAAGCCGCAAGGACGGCATTATAAGCTGTCTGCGCTGCTGTCAGCAGGGAAATTTTTCCTGTCAGAACGCCAACGACCACCTCTTTTACGCTCAGAGTGGACGCTAAAAGCAATTCTGCATTCCTTGCCCCTGCTGTTGTCGCTGTGTATGTCTGCATCACCCGCACTGCGTCCTGCCACCCTTTTACGACAGGGGCAAGGGCATTCGCCGCTTTGAACGCCGCCACGCCTCCCGCCGCTGCAAGCATTGCCGTTTTGATTTCCCCTGCATGAACCATCAAAAGCACCAGCCCGTCAATCATTTTCGGCAGGGCATTTTTTGCCAGCCCGACAGCGTTTTCCATTAATTCCCCAACGCTTTCAGCAAGCCCGTCCATGCTTTGGGAGAGCCTGCCGCTTTTCAGGCTTCTCGCAATCTCCCCGACTGCATCATTTGCCGTTTTCGCCGCCTTTTTCAGCGGGCTTTCAAACTTCTCATAAACCTGTATGCCGACGCCCTCCAGGCCGCTCCCCAGTATCGTCATGGAGCCTTTGAGGTTGTCAATCTGCACGTCAGCCATTTCCTGCATCGCGCCGCCGCTGTCTGCAATCTCTTTCGCAAGGGTGTTAAATTCCTCCCCGCAGCCCGCAAGCAGGGCTTCTGCGCTTTTCAAATCCCGCGCGTTAAAAATCTCGCTGATAATGCCCGTCCGCTCCTCCCCGCTCATATCCGCCATAATGGCGTTGAGGTCGGAAAAGGTTTCGTTCAGCGGACGCAGGTTTCCTTCCGCGTCATAAACCGCAAGCCCAAGATTATCCATCAGCTTCGCCGCCTTGTCCGTTGGCGCGGAAAGGGACAGTATCATGTTGCGCAGGGCTGTGCCGCCCTCTTCGCCTTTTATGCCCCTGTTCGCCAGCACGCCCAGAGCTGCATTCAGTTCCACCGTACCGCCCGCAAGGTTTTTCGCCGTGCCGCCGACGGTCAGGATTGCTTCGCCCAGCTGTGCCACGCTGTAATTCGCCTTGCTGGACGCTTTCGCCATTTCATCGCCAAACCGCGTCAGGTTTTCGGCGTTCGCTTCAATGCCCAGCGCCGCCATCGCGTCCGTGGCAAGGTCTGAGGCATTCGCCAGTTCCAACCCGCCCGCCGCCGCAAGGTTCAGTATGGAGGGTAAAACATCCGCGGAGGTTGCCGCGTCATAGCCCGCCAGCGCAAGGTAGTTTAACGCCTGCGCCGCTTCGGACGCCGTAAACTTTGTTGTGGCTCCGGCATTTTTCGCCGCTGCTGCAAGCGTTTCATAGGCTTCACTGCCGCCATGGATTTCTGCTGTTGTCAGGCCCATCGTCGCCGCCACCTGCGACATACTGGCTTCAAATTCACTGCCCACGCCGACAGCCTTCGCACCCAGCCCGGCCAGTGCCGCGCCCACTGCCGCAGCTACCGCCAAAACCGCAGTTATTGCGGATTTCAGTCCGCGCGTGCTTCCCTCGACTTCGTTAAAATCATCGGAAAGTTCGTCCGTACTTTCGCCCAGCTGTGACATTTCCCGCTCCATGCGGCTGATTTCCGCCGTGGTCTGGTGCATCTGGGTTTCCAATTGGTTTATGGTGGAAACCTGATTATTATAGGCGTTTTGCGCCCGCCTTGCGGAATCGGCAGCCTTCCGCCATTCCTCCTCCGCTTTTTTTACTTCCTCGGAATTTGCAGCAAACTTTGACTTCGCATCTTCTAATGCCGCCGCTGCCGCCTCCATTTGCTGCTGGGTTTTCTCCACATTTGTCCCTAGTTTTTCCAGCTTTTCTTTCGCTTTTTCACTGTGATTTTGCAACAGTTTCAGCTTCTCGTTTGACGCCGCAATGGAGCGCTGGAGCACATCGCCCCGTTTCGCCACGGCCTCCTCGCTGTTTTCCATTCCGGTAAACGCCGCTACCACGGATTTCATTTCACTGCCAAGGTTTTTCAGCTGGGAGTTAATCGCCTTCAGGCTGGATTTGAAAGTGCCTTCCCCTTCCATCCCTATCTTTGCACTAATATCTGCCGCCTATCAATCTACACCCTTTCCTACATAAAAAAAGAACGTCCGTTTTTCAGACATTCTTCCTTATTTTGGCAAAATATGCTATAATATCCCTGTTGCCATACCCAATCCGGTAACGGAAAGGGGGGAAGTCAGTTGGAAATACTCGTTTCATTTTTACTTTCCGTATTGGCAGGTGTAGTTGCCTACTACATATGCAAATGGCTGGACGGGAAGTAAAATGGCAGCTCCAGCCTAAAAAGGTCTAAGCCACCTGAAACGGAATAGAAAACCCCGAAGGATGCCGCCTCCGGGGTTTTCGCTTGCCAGTTGTTTGCTCGTTTCATTTTGCCTACTGGCATTATAGCATACGCCAATCCCATTTACAATATGTTTTCCCTCTTTTTCTTTTCACACAAACCCCATCAGCCGCCAGAACTCATTTTCCTCTGCCTTCCGGCTTTTCTTCTTTTTCGCGCCCTCATTCCGTATCTGCTCCATGGCAATCAGGTCTGCAAGTTCGCCGAAAGGCAGGCACATCGCCATATCATAGGAAAGCCCAATCCGCAGCCCATACCAGAGAAACCACCCATTCGTCAATTCGTCCGGGTGGTCTGCGCGTTTTTTCCCTGTTCTGTTTCTACCTCAATCTCACGGCGGCACCCTTCCGAAATGGTTTCCATGATATGTGCCTTCATATCCAGCATATCGTCAACGCTACACAAATCGTAGAGGTCATCGCAGCCCAGCGGTTCAGGATTGGGCAGCCCTTCCATCGCTGCATACTTCGCCCCTGCCGCCATCATCTGCGCTAGCAGCCAAAAGCATTCGTCCAGCATTTTCACCGTGTCACCGCCGGATAACGCTTCACTGATTTTCTCAATCCCGCCGTAGCGTTCCGTACAGTCGCGCATCACACGTGTAGAAAAACACAGCAGGTATTCCTTCCCGTTAATCCTGATTTTCGCTGTCCGCATCTCCGTTTTCCTCCTCCGTTATTTTCTCCGGTTCTTCAAACGCAAAAAATCCTTCTCCCCCGCCAGCTTTTGCCAGGCTGGCGGCATTTGTTACTCCCCCGGCGGCGTTACAGGCGTAATCTGCAAATACTGCTTAATCGCCGCCTCCGCGTCGGCTTCGCTTTCCATGATGGTAGAAATCGCTTTCCACGGGTGGCCTTCCGCATCGCTGCGCAGTATCGTACCGCTGATTTCCGGCGTTCCCCACTCAATACTTGCGCCCTGCGTTTTGAACGTATCGTTCGGGTTGATAAACTTGATTTTCGGCAGCATGACAGCCTGGAAACCCGGCTTGTTATTGTTCTGCGTTTTCACAACTGCCCCGAAACCGAGATAGGGCGTTGCCTGCTCATCATTCCAGACGTACCATTTCGGGTCTTTCGTCTTGATTGCTTCATTCGTCATTGTCTCCTCCAGCACGCCCAGCACCGAAAGCATGACCTCCGGCAGCAGGTCGTCCGTTGTCAGCGTGACTGTGCCGCCCGCGAACACATTCGCCGTTTCCGCCGGGCCATTGTCGGCGTAAAGGATATTGTCGTCCGCGCCATCCAGCTCAATCGACAGCTCCACCGCTTTTCCCAGCAGCGCGCCATTTGAATACGTGACCTGTTCCGCCGTATTTTCATAAACCGCAAAATAAGGCTTGCTCAAACCGATTTTTGCCATTCCCTTCACCCTTTCATGATTTCATCAATTTCGTTTTCAAAAACTTCCTTCATCTTTTCCTGCGCGGGCTTCCTTGCCTTGCGGACGGCAGGCGCCATGAACGGCGTTTTGTCTGTAAAGCTGTTCCCGCTTTCCGCGACACGGGCAATCAGGGCAAGCGGCTGCCCGTTCGGGTACTTCCGCGTTGCATAATCGCTATACCCGCTGAAGCCCACAAGTGTATTTATCATATCCCCATCTTCACGAAATGGCGCAACGCCAAGCCCGTCAAGCAGGGCTTTTTTCTGCCCGCTGGTAATGCCCTTCCTGCGGTGATGCCCGCGCCTGTCATCCGTCGGCAGGGCTTCAATCGCGTTTCTAACTTCGTCCGCCGTTACGTCCACGCCCTCATATAAGGCCTTGCGGGTAATACCTCCGGCATCCCTGCCCAGCTTTTCCAGAGATGCAATATATTCGCTTAATCCTTTGAATGCTATTTTCGCCATCACACCACCTCCCAACGCCATTCATAGTGCGTGAATCCTGTATCCGGCTCGAACTGCACACTGTTCAGCCGCCATGCGATGTAGGGCGAAGCGTCCATCGTTTCCTCAAACTCCTCTTTCCATGGGTCGAATTCCCGCTTCGTAAACAAATCCGTCGTGCCGGTTACAACCTTCTCAACGTGCCTGTCATCGGCTTCCAAATCGTTCCGCCCGTCCTCCTGCCAGACGAAATAGCGGTCGGACTGCATCATTTCCCCATGCCGCACCGTGTCTGTTACGGCAAGGTGCGCTGCTATGATATGTTCTGCCCAGCTTTTCATAACATCACCTCGTATTCCTGCACAATGCGTACCAGAGCAAGGTCAAGGCAGGCAGGAAAGACTTCCGGCACAGCCTGCACCGTGTCAATCCGGTACTGCGTGCCACCAATGACAGCGACGTCCTGCGTTGATATTCCCCCCGCCTTCGGCACGCGGATTACCCGTTCAATCTCCACCTGGTTCTGCCTGCCCTGATACAGCCGGTTGATGCCAAGCCTTTGCTCCGCGAACCGCAGGACAAAGCGTTCCACAAGCACAGGCTCCGGGCGGTACCCTGCCGCGCCGCCGTCTTCCACGCGGAAAATCCCCGCAATGCCATCGTTCAGGCTCTGTGAAACCTCACCCTTTTTCCTGTCCGGCGCTTTCCACATGCCGCCCCACCTCCATTCCGTTCTGCATTGCCAGTATCAGCGCAGTATAGTTGTTTTCAAACACGTCCAGCGCGTCGCCCCTGGCATAGCGCACGAACTCCATCAGCAGGGTGCGCGGCAGGCCGTCCGCCCCATAATCCAGCGCCCCGCCACCCTTGCCGTCCAGGTAAGCCGACGCGGCAGCAGCCAGCCCGCGGATTTTATTGTCCGTTGCCGCATCGTCCCATGTGATATTGAGGTAGTTTTTCAAATCTGCCAAAAGCCCGGGCGGGATATTCTGCCGCTCCATCAGGATTTTGTGACAGTCACGGTGTAATCCTTTTTCGCTTCACCGTCTGCCGCCGTTACTTCAATCTTTACGCTGTTCGCGCCCGCCGCCCATTCCACAGCAGAGCCGTTATTGACAGCCTTTCCACCGACCGTGATAGAAATATCGGCGCCTGCATCGGAAGGCGTTGCCGTAATGGTATTCGTAGCGTTCGTGGTTGCCGCAGTATAAGACGTTGTTTCAGACGCGAACGCCGGGGAAAGCGCCAGGCTGCCAATCCGCAAGTCAGCAAGCGTCGCCACGCTGGAAGCCTCCCCCACGACCTGCTCCACCTTGTACGTCAGCGGGCGCAGGCCGGAAATATCCAGATACAAAAAGCTGTTGTTGTCCATCGGGAAGCCGTTGGCGTACAGCTTGATAATATAAACGCGGTTGTCCTCCAAAAACTGGTAATGGTCGGAATATTCAATCCTGCCGCCCGCGTCCATTCCCGCCGCCGCGAAATATTTATAGCCTAGCCCCAGCACGGCCTCGCCCCGCTCCAGCGCGGCAGACTGCACGACTGCAATCGGGTAGGGCAGGACGTCGTTGCGGAACGTGCCGTCCGGGGACATCACCGTCGTGGCAGGCATGACGCTCTGGAAATAATCCTGCGGGTTGACGACCAGCAGCAAATCCCTTACTGCGCGGGGCTTGCCGTTCGGGTCAACCGCCAGCATGGAAAGCAGCTTGCCGACTGTCCCGGCAGAAAAATCATTGACCGCGACCTTCGCCTTTGCCGGGTATGCGCCGTTTGTCACGGAAACGCCTTCGCCCACCTGCCGCACCATGCCGATAGGCTTTTCGTTCCCGTCGCCCTTCACGATGCCTGCCTCCAGCCCGTTGGCAAGGGCTTCATACAAAATCTGGCGGACATAGCTGTCCAGCCATTCGGGGCCAAGCTCCAGCGTCGCCTTGCAGACCGGCAGGAATGCGGACAGCTTCAGCAGCCCTGCGTTGACCTCCTTGAACCCGCTCAAAATCTCCTTCACGATTTCCCCGCAGAGCGGCCCCCAAGCCGCTTCCTGGTAGCCGTTGGTGTTCATCAGCATTTTGATTGCGCCGCCTGTCGGCGTGAAGCCGATGCGGGAAAGCAGGGGGTGCGCGGTCTGCAATTCGTCAAATACGGCGTCAAGCACGGTTTCCGGCATGATGATGTCCGTATCCGCCAGCGCCTGCCGTGGGTCTGCCGCGCGCATTGCGCCGCTTAATTTCTGGTAATACTGCCGCTCCGCGCTGGTCAGCTGGCGCACACCGCGGGACGCAAGCACCGCCTTGTCCCCGTCCGCCTTCATCTGCTCCAGCTTCCCGTCGTATTCCTGCCGGATTTCCTCTCCGATGCAGGAAAGCATGTCGTTCATGGCGTCGCTGAAACCCTGCGCGTCGTTCCCCGCAAGCGCCGCCTGCATCGCCTGCCGGATTTCCTCCCGGCTTTTTGTGTCGTTGTTCTTCATGTGAATCTCCTTTCTGTAATCTAAAACCTAAGACCTAAGACCTTGGGACGCTGTCCCAAACCCTGCAAGGGATTTCATCCCTTGACCCTTCTGCAACCGCGCAACTGCGCGGTTGAAAGTAAAGTTTAGGGTCAAGCCCTTTTCAAAGGGCTTGCGGAGGCTTGGGGGCAGAGCCCCCAAGGTCTTTATCTCGCCTATCCAGCCTCATACAAAAAAGCCGCCCAGCACCTGCATGATGTTGTTCGGCTCTGGTTCCTGTTTTTGAGATTGTGCTGCCTGGTGCTTGCGGTAAAATTCCAGCTCCGCCGCAATCTGTTTTACATCTTTGCCATCGGCATTTTTCCCCGTGTTGCCAACAGGCACGTTTGCCAGCTCCCGCAGCTGTGCCGCAAGGCTTTTCTGCACGGTAATCCGCTGTTCCAGGCTCAGGTTTGCCTTTTTCAGCATTGCCGCACTACGCGACAAATCCGCGTCCTCCTCCGCGAAGCGGTCGGCAAGCCCATAGCGGATACATTCCTCCGCGGTCAGCCAGGTTTCTGCGTCCATCATGGCGGCAAGCGTGCCTTCGTCCAGCTTTCCCCCGGCCTTCAAAAGATACGCCTGCCTGCCCGCCGCGTTGATGGTTTCCAAATCGTCCGCGGCCTTGCGCAGCTCCGCCGCATTCCCCACAACCCCCATCCATGCGTTATGAATCATCATCATCGTGTTTTTCGGCATGACGATTTCATCGCCCGCCATCGCAATTACGGAAGCAATGGAGCACGCGAACCCGTCCACATACACCGTCTTGTGCGCCGGGTGCCGTTTCAGCTGGTTATAAATCGCCGTGCCCTCAAACACGCTCCCGCCATAGCTGTTAATATACAGGTTAATCTGTACAGCATTGGGGTATTTCTCCAGTTCCTCCCGGAAATGGTCCGCGCTGGTTTCGCTTTCGATGATTTCGTCTGTCCACCAATCCCAGCCGTCGCCCTCCACGTCGCCGTAAAGGTACAGGTCAAGCGTGTTTTCCGCCGCCTGCCGGATTTCCCACATCTGTTTCCTCATTTTTCCTCACTCCCTTCCATCTGCCGCGCCGCAGAGGCAACCGTTTCAAAGTTTTTCGTGACAAAATGCCTGTCCGCCCAATCCTCCTGGATTGCCGAAGCCCCTGCCGCCCGGCGCACGTCATTGATAGAGAACGCCCCGGAGCCTATGAGCTTTTCGACTGCCGCGGCATTGCTGAACAGGTCGAAATGCAGGATTGACGAAGTGTCAATGCGCAGGGAATTGCCCTTTTCCCACTCTGCGAACCCGTACCGCTTGCGGATAATTTCCTCCTGTATCTGGTCACAGAGCGGGTCAATGCAGGTCGTCAGCCATCGCGCCATAGCGTCCTGCGTCCCGGCAACGTCCCCAAACAGCAAAACAGGCGGAATGCAGAACGTCCGCGCCGTGAAATCGAAAATATCATCGGCAAGGGCGCGGATATCGCGCGTTGTGCGGTTTGCGTCCGGGCTCCCGCCCATTTCCGTATACTGGTACCCGGTAAACTCCGGCAGTATCCCGTTTTCACCGGTCAGGAAGGGCTTGACCTACGCCTCCAGCATCTCCGTAAACACCGTGTTCCAGTCTTTCCCGCCAACCGTCCCCCCCCTGCGCAATCTGGTCAATGTGTACCTTCATGTGCCGCCCGCTTGCCCAGCCATAATTTTTCATTGCCGCCTGCACCAGGCGGCTGTATGCCTGGCACAGCCCGTCCAGCGCAGGCTTTATATTTTTGTGCTGCAAGCGGAAATGCAGCACGTCCCGCTCCGGGAGCGGGCTGGCGCATATCGTCCCGTCTATGGCGACGTCCCGGTATTCCCGCAGCTTCCCGGGGGCTTCCTCCGGGGCCTGCCAGCTGTCGGCTACGAAAAGCCGTTCCTGCCGCCACGGGTCAACGACAAGCGCCTCGTTTTCGCTGTACAGCTTATAAACCAGCTTGTGCAGGAACGCCGTGCTGTTCTGGTTCGGGTTCGGCTCAATGTTCCAAAGGTAATACTCCCGCCCGCGGTATTCTTCGCCGCCCTTGCAGGTCTTAAACTCGCACCTGCCGACCGCGTTCGCAATCATGCTGATGCAGGTGTGGAACGCCAGCTCCCGCAGGCGGTATTCCTCCAATGCCTGCGCCAGCTCTGTACAAATGACCTCCGTCCCGCTTCCCGCTCCCAGCTTGCCCAACAGCCAGCGTCTGAATGAAATTGCCATTGCAGCCCTCCTTTCCTTTTCCGGCTTTCTCCGCTTTTCTTGAAAGAAGCCCTTGCGTTTTTCCCGCAAAGGCTTTATAATAGGCATATGAAAAGGATTGCCGCTTGTGATGAGGCGGTAAGCCCAAAATCTGGTTCTTGACCGTCTAACGCAAGTTAGGCGGTCGTTGCATTATTTACGCTTGTATAAACACAAGGTGATAACGCCGATGATTACTAAACAGAATTGGAACAGTTCGCTATAAGTAACCATGCTACCACCCCCTTTATTGGGGGCCAACCGCCAAGTGGCAATCCTCATCCCTATTCTATCATATTTGCCTTTTTTCTACAATATGCCTTTTCCGGCAACTTTTTCCGCCATTTTTCGCTAAAACACAAACGCCCCCACCGTCGGCAGCTCCGCCGGGACGCCGCCCAGCTCGCACTCGACCGTCATCGCCGCCACGAACGCCATGAACGGGTCTGTTTTCCGGCTTTTCGCTTCAATCTTCGCATAGACGAAATTCCCCGTATCCACGCCCGTCCGTGCCTTCACGCCGCTTTTCACCCGCTTCGTATTGCTGACCGCCCAGCGCAGGTGCGGCGCATCTCCCCATGCAAGGTACTGCCGGTTGAAGCATTCCTGTATCACCGGTTCCGCCTGCATGATATCCGACGGGCGTACCAGCCTGAGGTTCTTCCGCTCATTCGGCTCGAACCCGATTTTCCGCAGGCTTTCGGATACCAGCGCATACCTGTGGTTGTCCATGGCGACCATCTTCACATTGTACCGCTTCATGCCCTCCCAAATCCAGCCCGCCAGCAGGTCGGGGTGTATGCCTACATCGTCCACAAGCGTCAAATGCCCCTTTTCTGCCCATTCCTGCCACGGTGCTTTAATTCTGTGCAGTGTTTTGGATTGCAGGCAGACCCATGCATGGTTAATGTCGAAGCGTTCCTCTCCCCTGCGGAAATGCAAGTCCACCGCCGCCCAGTCCTGCAGCTCGGCGTAGTCAATCCCGCAGACGCAGCTCCAGCCCGTCAAATCGGGCAGGGGGCGGTTTGTCGCTTTTACGTTCTCATACTCCGTCACGGCAAGCACACTTTCACTAGCAGGCAGATTAAAGCGTTTGGTATATAAATCCGCCCGCACAGCTTCATCGTAATTCTTGTCAATCCAGTTCTGTTCCATTTCCAGCTGAAGCGTAGGCAGATACGGCAGGGAAGGATTCGCTTTCACCCAAAGACTTTTATCCTCCGCCTCTCCCTTGCTGTCCAGCTTGTAAATCAGCGGGCAGAGGCGGGAATTGGGGATTTCTCCATTCAGCACGTCCGTCGCAATGCGCAGCCGTTCGTCCAGCACGCCCTCCCGTACATATCCGTTTGTCGTGATATAAAATACGCGGCTGTGCTTCCGCTTGCCAAAACCGGAACGAAAGACTTTTATCATGCTGCTGTTTTCATACTCGTGTATCTCATCAAAAATCAGGCAGGCGGAACGCTTGCCGTCCTTCGTCCTGGCGTTGGACGTGTTGAACTTGATGTAGCTGCGGGTCTGGAGGTTTTGGATAATCTCTTTCGTCTTGTAAAAAAAATGCTTCGACCGTTCCCATGTCCGGTCAAGCATTTCATAAATATCCTCAAAGGACGTTTTTGCCTGTTCCTCGGAATTGGCAATGATATCGACGTTATATTCCGCCACGCCGTGATATTTTGTCGTCAGGTACCAAGCCACGCCGGAAATGAATCCGTTTTTGCCGTTCCCGCGCCCCATCATGATGAGAAATTCGCCGAATACCGGCGTATCCGTTTCGGTGTAATAGCAATGGATCAGCGCCAAAACGAACAGCTCCCAGTCAAACAGCCTCATGCCGAAATACCGTTCAATCAGCTCCTTCGCCTTTTCCGTCTTTTCCGCGTCCACGAACACGCCGGGCGCGGAAAGCCTGCGCCCGATATAATCGCACGCCTGCCGCAGCTCCTTTGACGCAGGTATCTCCCCACTGCGTACTGCCGCGATATAGCCGTCAATGTATTCACATTTCCCCATCAAACGCACTTCCTTCGCCGGCCGGCGCGATGCCCAGCGCATCCAGCAGCTTCACCATGCGGTCGTTGACCTTCACGAGCTCCCCGACGGAATCATTCTTCTTTTTGTTCATCGTCCCGTTGTTGGAAATGTAATCTACGACCGCGCCCCGCTCCTGGATATCGGCTAGGAGCAGTTTTTTGACGTCCCACAGTGCCATGTAATCATCGACTAAATCCGTGTAATACTGCCCCGTCGTGCCGTTTCGCTCCATCTGCTCCATCAAGTCCGTTTTGATGGCCTTCCGCATACTTTTCTTTCCCATTTCCACACCTCTTTTCTATCGCGCACGTAAAATCCCTCTTTTGTCAACAAACCCGTCGACCGAGCCCCTGCCGCAAAATCCCGTTTTTTCTGACGGGGGGTCAGCCGTCCTCAAAAAATTCCGTCCCTTCCATGTGGAAATGCGCCGCATGGCGGCTGTTCGTCGTATAGCCGCGGCAATCGTCCCGGCAGCTCCTGCAATTCCTGCGGTCACAAATGAAATGGACTGCCGGCTCTCCCTCTGCTTCCTTCATCGCCTCAAGCTCTTTTTCGAATCTTTCCCTCTGCTGCTTTATTGCGTTGTCCAGCTTCATCAGCTTTTCAATTAACAGCTTCCTGCATTCGTCCGGCGTCCTGGCGCAATCCTTTTCCCCGCACATAAACCTGTATTCGCATTGTACCATATCAATCCCACCTTTCCTCCGGTACGGCTTCCCGCTTCGCCGCCGGGAAGCGTCCCTCCATGCTTTCCGGGTGCAGCTCCTCGTGGCACCGCCTGCATACGCTGACAAGCTGCCGTTCTTCGCCGTCCCAGATAGACAGCGCCAAATCCGGCCTGTCCTTCAAATGCTTCACATGGTGGACGATTTCCGCCCGGCTGTATCTGCCCTTCGCCTTGCAAAGCTGGCACTCGTAATGGTCGAGCCGCAGGACGTCCTTCCGTAGCCGCTTCCATGGCTTCCAGCTGTAAAAGCCGTCTGCGTTCCCGTTGTCAATCATTTTCCGCAATTTCAAAACCCTGCCGCTGTCCATGCCGCCGTCCCCTTTCCAAAAGAAAAAGACGCCCTCGGCTGTAATGCCGGATGCGTCCCTTCCTGTCGAATGTACATATCCAGAGCCAGCAGTCCCCTGGCTTTGTCCTGCCCTTCGCCCTCTGGCTCCATGGTAACATGATACCACATTGAAAACGAACATGCCGAACATTTTCAAAATTTCTGCAAAAATCTTTCAAAATACATTCGGCAGCTGTCACTCGTTGCCTTCCCGCCCATCCTGTCCGCCACCTCATACCAGGAAAGCCCGTCCAGGATGCGGTACTGCACAATCCGCCGCATCCGGCTGTCCTCTATGCTGTTTATGTATTCCTCCGCCTGGTTCGTCAGCTCCAGCAGCTTTTCTTCCATATCTGCCAGCTTCAGAAGATAGCTTTGCAGGCTCCGCCGCCGTTTCTCATAATCCGCATAGGGAAAACCCTCAATGCGGATGCTGCCGAATGTCCCGTCCTGCCGTGTGCCTTTCACCGCATCAAGCACTGTGCCTTCTGTTTCCAGCCGTTCCATCTGCCCGTGGGCACGCTCTGCCCTCCGGCGGATATCCCTGATTTCCTCCTGCAAATCCGTATACTGCACTAAAATATCCTTGTCCAAGCTGCCCGCCTCCTCATTTCAGCAATCCATTTCTATCCGCAAATCCCGCTCCCTTGGCATAGGCATCACCTCATTTCCGCGTTTCCACTCCTATTCAGACCATTCAAGAGCCTGCCCGCTCGCTTTGCCTGTACCTGTCAAATTCCGCCAGCCTACCGCATCTTCCTCTGTTCCCGTTCCAGCCTCTCAATCTCCGCAAAATCATACGCGCTCTGCGTATAGTTGATAAAGCGGTTCTGCTTTTTCGGCTGGGACTGCGCCGTATGTGCCTGCGGCTGGTTCCCTTTATCCTGTTCTGCGCCCAGCCAGTTCATAATAAACCGCCGGATACCCCTTCTGGTCTTACGCTTCGCCGGATTATTCTTCAGCCACGCCGCCATTTCCCGAAACTCCTGCGCAACGTCCACCGCCGGATACGTCCCTGCCCATTCCGCCAGTTCCTCCGCCGATACGGCGTACACCGTCCCATCGTTCAGAAGCAGTTCAGCCGCTGACGGTTTGGGGCAGGCGGGCGCAGAGGCGCCCTGCGGCTCCGCGCTATTCCCTTCTCTACTCTCCTCTACTCTTCTTTTCTCTACTCTACTCTGTGGATTTCTGCATACATTAACGCCGTTTCTGTCAGCATTTATGGAGTTAATGACTACATTTCTGCAATTTTCGGGCACATCAAATAAAAGGTACTCCTTTTTCAGTTCCACATTTTCGCGTCTGGACGCCGCATTCAGGTAACGTTTCTGCACCCCTGCCGAAGTAAGGACACCGTACCTTTTGAAAATGTTTTCTGAAAAAATACCACGCCGGATACAGGCCGCGACAATCTCGCGTATCAAGTTTTTTTCCTCACGGCTCGAAACACCATTCTCTGACATAAAAAGCAACGAGGAATCTTCATTCCATTCACAGTAGTAACCAAACTCGCCATATATTTTCTGGTAGAGTTTAACAACTATAGCAAATCCTTTCAGTCCAAATTCCGCCTGTATCAGTCTTACCTTTTCTTCCATGTAGCAGTCCAATTCAAAGTAGTCAAGCCCCGCTTTGGTTGGTCTTGCCATAGCTCCTCCTTTTGGTAAGCCCGGGTCTCAGCTCCTGCGGAGCTTCAAGCCCCTGGCTTGTGACTGTTGGTACAAACAGATGCGTTCCGGCGTGGCAAAGCCACTTGAAACGCCCTGTTTTCCTCGGACGAATAAAATCCGTCCTGCGGATTCCATTCGGGGAACCCGTTCGTTCCCCGAACCCCTCCGCGTTCTCCCCCGCCGCATCTTGTGCGGCGGCAGAAGGGTCAAGGGATGAAATCCCTTGCAGGGTTTGGGACAGCGTCCCAAGGTTTTTATTTTGTTTCCCTTCGCAGCATTTCCCTGAGATGATACCGGAAAATCTGATAAATCAGTTTCCCTGAGAAAGGCGGCTGGCAGAACCACAGCCGCAGGCCGTAGCGTTCCGCCCAGCTGAACAGGTTCCCTTCCAGCGCGGCGGGGTGCAGGCGGGAAACATACGCATGCCCTTCCACCTTCTCCCAGTCCGCGCCCTCAATCAGCAGGTGCACCTTGGCGCCGCTTTCCTCCGCCCGCTGGAACTCCCGTTCAAACCGCGCCCTGCCATAGGTAAAGTTTCCGCAAATCTCATCTATGCACGCCTTCCTCTCCACCACGATACTATTACGGCAGTCTCTTTCCGTCTCATCCGGGTGCGTATAGCGGAAGGAATAATCCCCGAAATCCAGCTTTTGCCGTTCATACGGGCAGCCCAGCGCATCCAGCGCGGCCGCGATATGCCCCCATTTCTTTTCACGGGTATCCACCAGAACCACCATGGAACGCAGGGCACGCTCGATTTCGGCGTCGTTAAATTTCCCCATTATCAAAACGGCAGGTCACTGTCGTCATCGTCGCTTATGGGAAAGAACCCATCCGGCGCGCCGCTCTTTTTTTCCAGCATCAGCGGCTGCGGGATTTTGAACCGTCCTTCCCGTATGGCGTCCGCCGTGCGGAACCCGCGGCACGTCACAAAAAATCCGTGGTTCCCGTTGATCTCGTATTCCTTTTCGCCAAACACCGCGCCAACCAGCTTCCCTTTCAGCGTCTTTTCATCGAAATCGAACACAAAGCCGGGATTGCTTGCCTCTATGCACGCCATCTGGTTCGCGAAATAGTCCTTTTTGCCGTCCTCAGCATCGTCCGCCGGTATCGTCAGGCTCCGCGTGCCGCGCCATTTTTTAGGCTCCTGCTGGCCGATGTAATCCAGCCGGAAAAAGTCCTTGCGCTCCCCTTCCGCAATGTCAAAGCTGATTTTCAGCGCGCTGCCCCAGCTGTATTCGATTTCCTCCGCGTCCAAAATCTTCAGCACATACCCGCCGGCCGGCAGCTTTTCACGCTCCTGTGTGGGCGTGCCCCTTCTGTAACCGTTATATTTCCGCATGATTTTCCTCCTTAATAATCCGCCAGTGCGTCCAGCGCCTTCTGCATGTCGTTCTCAATCTCAAAGTTCTCAAACGCCCCCATCGGGCTTTTTGCCGTGCTGTTTTTCGCCTGCGTTTCAAAAATGTTCCGCCCGTCCTCCGTCCGTTTTGCCAGCAACACCGTGCCGAACAGGCTTTCCAGCACCAGCTTTTCCAGCTTCCGCCCGTTCGTGCGGATGTGGGTGAACACATAGCCGTAGTCGTCCCGCACCGTTTCGCTGTGCATCACGAAAATGACTGTCAGGTCCTCCCGCTGGCGGCCTGCCGTTTCGACCATGTCCCAGACGAACTGCGTCAGGTCAATCCACTTGCCGAAGCCGTTTTCCTTCATGCCCTTGACCTCCTTGTCCACCATGCAGGTGTTGAGGGTGTCGATGACGATTGTCCTGATTTCGGGGCGCTTTTCGCTGATTTTGCAGAGTATCCGCTCAATCTTCGGGATGTCCCTGCATGAAAAATAGTTCTTGCCCGCCTCGCTGTACTGCCCGCGCCAGCCCTTCCACGAAAGCCCTTTGCCGTCGCAGTCTATGTAGTAAGTCGTTTTCGGGTCAAGCGTCCGCATGGCGGTCGTCTTGCCGCTGCCGCTTTCCCCCATCACACAAACCAGCCTGCTCATTCACCCGCCTCCTCTCGGAACGGTCCGTCTCCGTGCCGCGCCTTTTCCCGCATGACGCCCCAGAGCCGTTCTTTTTCCTCCTCCAGCAGCTTTTTCCTGCCGTAAAGCCCCGCAATGCTGCGCTTGACGTCCTGTATCTCCCTGTCAATGAGCAGGAAATTTTTGACGTCAGGGTATTCGGGTTTACAGCCAATCTGCTGTAATACATTTGTCGCATCCAATCCAGTCACCGCCTTGTCTGTAACGTACTTCGTAATCCTCACTGCCGCAGCAGGGGCAGGGTATGTGGCCGGCTTCGCCGGCTGCACAACCGCTTCCAGCGGCCATGAACGGCTCCCTCCGGCACATCATGCAGCCGTCACACTCCCGCGCCCCGTTCACACATGCCATCGCCATGGGCCGCCTCCTTTCCCCCAGCCCTGCCGCAGTCGCATTTTTCCCCGTGGTCCAAATGCGCGCCGCAGTTTGGGCAGACCTCATACGGCCTCTGCCGCTGTTTCCGCATTATCCGCACCCTCCGTTTCTTCTGCATGGGTCTGTCCAACGCCGCCCGCCTGCACCGGAGCCCCCAGCATCGCAGTCAAAACATTTTTAGTGATATATGGATCGCTTTCCGTCCACGCCAGCACCGCCTTGACTCTGCCGTTCAGCTCCCAAAGCTCCTGTAAGTCGTTTTCCGGTATCAGTATTTTTTCCATTGCAAAATTCCCCCGTTTCTGGTAATGTGTTTATAAGGTGTTTTCTTATCCCCCGCAGGGCGCGCCAACGCCCGCAGTCCAAAAGTTGGACGATGCAGGGGATTTTTTATTTCTCTCATTATGCTCCTGCCTCCCCAAGAAACAGGTTTATAAAATAAATCTGTCCTTTTCCCGTAATTTTAGGGGTTTTGCTGATACTGGTATGCCCGTCCGCATGGGAAACCGTGCTTTCTTTGATTTCAAACAGACCTCTTTCCATGCTCCGCTGTGTCGGCATGTTGTAATCGGTGCCCTTGCGGCTGATTAAGTAACCTTTTTCCCGCATCCATGCAAACAGCCTGTTCTGCCCCATGTCAATCCCGTTCTGTTTTAACAATTTCGCCAATTCACCGATTAAAATAGAGGTTCTGGCAACAGATACAGAGTTTGCAAAAGCTATCAGCGGCTTGTCCTGCTCAGCTTTTTCCTCCAAAGCAATGCGTTTTTCCCGTTCGCTTTTAATTTCATTCAGCAGGCGGATTGCCGTATCCGGGTCAGACAGCATCTTTTCCACTGTTTCCGCTGTGGCATACATTCCATGTCTGCGGATAGAAGGAATGATTTCGTCCGCCACCAACGCCTGGAACCGCTCCGCCGCTTCGTTTTTGGCTTTCATTGCAAGGCGGTAAAAGATGTTTTCGGGGATGAAATCATTTTTCGCAACTTCCTGCGAAAATCCAATTTCTTCCAAATACTTTTCTACACGTTTCCACCGCACAACCTCGTTGCCACTTGTGGCAACGGTAGTAAATCCCAGCCCCCTTGCCACTGTTTCCAGCTTCAAGTAAGCCGTTCCGTCTTTCTCAAAGCACTCAATTCCGTTGATGTTCAAAATTTCATTCACTTCTTTGACCTCCTTCTTTTTTACCTTTCCTTCCTGATACATCCTTGCATGTTTCCAGACATTCGCCGCCGCACATCTGACTGCCAGTTCCAGCGACATATGCGCCGCTTCGCTTTCCGGCAGCATGATGCACTCTGCCTCTTTTTTCATGTAGTTCCAGAAAAACCGGTTTGCCTGCTCCACTTCGTAAAGAGTTGGGTAAAATTCCATTGGTGTAAACATAAGCATCCTCCTACTCGCTCATTTTGAACGCGCTCATATTGAGCGTTTATTATATTGATATAATAGCGTACAATTTGAGCATAGTCAAGTGCTTTTTATAGGAGGTTATCATGTTTGGAAAACGTTTGCGTGCTATGCGTATGAAACGCAACTTTACTCAACCACAATTAGCTGATTTAATTGATGTAGCCTTACGAACATATCAAGGATATGAAGGTGGTACGCGTTCACCATCTTTTGAAACCCTCGTTAAACTCGCCGATATTTTGGATGTTTCTACTGATTATCTTCTTGGTCGTGATGAATGGATGAAATCTCACGTAATACTCGTTGATGAATACCTGTGAAATCCTCCAAAGTATCCCAAATTGAAAAGTCGCCCGTTTTTTCACCGGCCTCTATGCTTTGATAATACCGCAAGCATATTCCCAGCCTATCTGCCACCTGCTGTTGCGTCATGCCCGCTTCTTTGCGGGCTCTTTTCAAGTTTTCTCTCAATTCTCCCCACTCCTTTCGTTGACGAATCCCCCTTTTCCTGCTATCATATTTAGTAACAGGGGGTGCTTAAATGAATAACGAAGAAAAAATCCTTGAAATCCTGATGCAAATCCAGCCTCAGATTTCTTCCCTTGAACAGGGTCAGAAGAACATCGAACGCCGCTTAGATACACTGGAAACCAAGGTTGACAACCTCGAAACTAAGGTTGATAATCTTGAAACCAAGGTCGACGCGCTTCAAGAGGATATGGACGAAGTTAAACTTAATGTTCGTTTTCTCTGGGAAGAATATGAACGTCAGGATAAACGCATAGACAGAATCGCAAAATAACTTCATTGCCCACAGTTTTGTGGGCTTTTTTCAGTTTCTCCCTCATTTTTTGCTCGCTTTCTCTATATAGATTTTACTTCCCAGCCACGTCCCGAACGCCAGCACGGCCAGCATCTCCGCAATAATGAGCGTCCGCTCCGGCCGGAGTTCCATCGCGGGAACGACTGCAAATGTGAACAGGCTTGTCCCTGCCATGAGCGCCAGAAACCGCAGTGTTTCCCTCATAGCCCGCCGGATAATGCACCGCGTCCGCTTCGCAAGGCTCCGGAGCCATGCAGCCCTGTTTTCCCTGTCTATGCGCCGGATGATGAATTCCGTCAAACATCCGCGCCCCTGCCCTATCCTCATGTTTCCGCCTCCTTCACGTTTGCTCGTTCCGGCATATCGCCGTACCCTGCCCGTTCCACCCCGCAGAGCACAATTCCGCCCTGTGCCAGCAGCTTCATCATGCCGCCGGTTGCAAGCCGCTCGTGAAATTCCTGCCCGTCCGCCTTGCGCTTGTAATGGACCCAGAACATGCTAACCATTCAGCTGTATCCTCCTTCCTTAATATTGCTCCGCCTCTGCCCGTGTGATAAAGTGGTGAATACCCGCAGCACATTCATTCCAACGGTCTGTATCAAAATCCGGAACTTCTACCGTTTCTCCAGTTTTGTAAATAAATTTGCTGTCATAGTCACTGGCTATGCTTTCCACGCTGTTCTCTCCGTCAACACTGGTTATACTGATAACCTTTGCTTTGCTGGCCCTGCATTTTCGTGTTGTCGCAAATGAGCGGAGTGCATCTTCTGGTATCTCCAATTCCACAATATAACCGCCCGCTTTCTTGAATGCCATGTATGCCCCTTTTTCAGGACATTGTAAGGCATAAAAAACTGTACGTTCATTTATTCTGACTTCACACAGGTCGGCTCCGCTCAGGCTGGCTCCGCTCAGGCTGGCTCCGCACAGGTCGGCTCCGCACAGGTCGGCTCCGCTCAGGTTGGCTCCGTGCAGGTTGGCTCCGCGCAGGTCGGCTCCGCGCAGGTCAGCTCCGTGCAGGTTAGCTCCGATCAGGTCGGCTCCTCGCAGGTCAGCTCCGCTCAGGTCAGCTCCGCTCAGGTCGGCTTCGCTCAGGTTGGCACATGCTCCGCCATCTTTAAGCATCAGCCATTTTTTATGTTTGTCCAAAATTTCTTTTAGCTTTTCCTTATTCATTCAGCAGTACCCTCCTTCCCGTTTCGTTCCCTAAAAATTCATTATAGCGGAAACATTCCCGAATCCCGCCGACCTCGCAGACGAATATGTAAGGGTGCAGCTCTGTGACGCGCCCGCTCCGGAAAAACCTTTTTGTTTTCCCATTTTCATATTTCTCAAACTGCTCAATCCTGACCTTCCGGCCGGCTTTCAGCCCTCTGGCCGCCGCTTCTTTCCGGAGCCATTCCGCTGTACGCCTTTCGTCCCGCTCCGTTATCATCTTGTTTCTGATTAACACGCTGTTTCCTCCGTTTCCTTGTGCAGGCTGGGCAGAGGTAGCCGCGGCTGGTATCCTGCTTTTTGGCGATGTTGTAAACCATGCCGCAGTCCCCGTAGGCCGCATATCTGTAATTCCGCCAGCCGTTTCCTTCGCAGGTTAATCGCATTCCTCAATCAGCTCTTTCAGGATACCCGCGCTTTCGCAGGCTTCGCGCCATTCGCGTTCATAGCCTTTTTTCGGGCTGTCCATCAGGTATGTAGCACTATAGCAAAAGACGTTGTTCATCTCTATGTCATAGTATTTTCCAGCAGTTCCTTTGTTGTCATGGTGTGTCCCTCCTTAGACGCAATATCTTAAAACATAACCTTTCTGATTTTCCCTTTGCTTTCAATCTCGGCCATCTCCTGTAAGGCTCTGTCCCCATCTTCAAAAAACCTTTCTACATTGTCTAAATTCACAATTATTTTATTTCCGATTCTGATAGATGGAATCCGTCCCTCTTTAACCAATCTTGCAAAGCCTGATTTTGTTATGCAGGTATCAGGGTCCTGCTCCTTAATGTAGTTATATGCCTCACTAATCAATCGCATTTTTTGCATGAATTTCCCCTCTTTTCTAGGTTGCCTAACTTCTCTTGACTTTCCTCCATATTTCCCCTATTCTTAAGTTACAGGCATCTATTAATTGCAAGTAATTTAAGGAGGGCTTTTATGGATATAGAAACCATAGTAAACATTCGCTTTACGGTGATAAGGAAGTATAGAAACTAACTTATCATCAACGCTGACAAACAGGGTGCAAGCAAGAACAGAGAACACATCACTTTCATTAGTGGTCGGTTCTCTGCTTTTTGTTACGCAATAGAACGCTGTTTTTGAGGGTAGGGATATAAAATATCGTCTAAGTGTTTTCCATGCTCTGAAAGCCGCATAAATCAAGGACTTTTTAACCTCTACTGCGTAACATACCTACCCAAGAAAGCATTAGTTTTATAAAGCGATTGGATTAGACGGATTTTGAACACCGTAACAACTCCCGGTGTTGGATTATCCGATATTGGATTTTCCGACACCGGGTTATCCGACATCGGAAAATCCAACGCAATTAAATAAAGATATAACTAACTAAAGAAAAACCAAATACAGACTTAATCAAATATCTATTCCTTTCCTATCCTTTCCCCTAACCCCTTTCCTTTGAAGCACAATATAGTGACAGAGCTGCAAGAATGGAAAAGAATGGAACGGAAACGGCAGTATAAAGAAATATTGTTTACTATGTTACGCAATAGAACACCGTTTTTAAGGGTAGGAGTATAAAACCCTTACCCTTGTCCTTATCGCCGCTGTAATGCGCTTAAATCAAGCGAGAAACACCCTCTATCGTGTAACAATCATTCCATACTGGATTGAGGGCGAAAGCAGTCTACTGATTTCGTCCTCTTGACTGCCCATTAGCAAAGGCGGGAAAAGCTGTCAAGGGCGCGTAGCGCGAAGTTTACCCTTGACAGCTTTTCACGTCTTTGCTACTTCCTATCGGTCGAAGCGGAATTTCAATATGGCTTCAACCAGTTTTGCCTTTAATCTGTCCTGTGTGTCGTCATTGATATGCCCCTTATACATAGACAGGTATTTGATGTGTGCGGTGTAGTGCTGCAATACTGCGTCTACCGCTTCCGGCTCTCCGGCAATGGCTTTTTCGATTACTTCAAAAGGTATCAGCTTTTTGTTCCTCATGTTCCAATCTCTCCCATTCTTTCCGCAACTGTTTCAGCGCGACATTTCTTCTGTGATTTATCGTACTTCTACAACGCCCATACAGTCTGCCGATTGCTTCATCACGATAACCGATGAAGTAATATAGCAACAAAACTTCTTGCCTTAACTCCGGCAACTTTGCTAATGTCGTCGCTAACCGTTCATCATCAACGATAACTTCCTTTCCCAACACAAGAAATACGGTCGGCTTGTCCTGCTTTTCAAAGTAGCTGTCCATAGCAGACGGTTCAAAATATCGTTCTGACATCAGATAGTCAAGGGATATTTCCCGTTCCATTTTCCGCTTCAAATCCCTCCATGCGTTGATTGCTTCATGGCGCAGGACAACCTTGCAGAACGCATGGAAAGCATATTCAATATGCTCCATGAACTGTTCAGAATATCTCATTTTCTCTCACCCCCTTTCTTCCCAGTAGGGGGCTATTACAACAAGAACCCATGCAGAATATATCCGCATAAGTTCTTGAGTAATATGAGTTATTAAGACATACTAAATGATATGTGTATTCATACTCATAGGCGCAATAATCCTCGTTAATGGCTTGGATTTTTTTGACAGGTCAATGATTGTTGGATTTTGTCGATATGATTTATGCTTCATGGCGGTACCTCTTTTTAGACATCGCGTCAAAAGGAACGTGTAAAAAGCTCTCTGCTGAACAACAGTTTTTTCTTTGTCGTCATTCAGCAGATTGGATTGAATTATCAAAAAAGGAGCCGATAACAGCAGTTCAAATCTGCGTGTTATCGGCTCTGCGTCTGTGCGTCCGGCTCTTTGATAACCGAAATATGAAATTGTGTTACATTGATTAAAATTTCCTGCTTACATTTGGGGCAGAACAGCGGGAAGTTCCGAAGCTCTGTATCTAACCGCATTTTAATACGTGTCTTGCTCCCGCAAACAGGGCATAATAACCATTTGAATTGCTCGCTCTCGTTATGATTCATGGGTTTTATTCTTGCTTTCCTTTTTCAGTACAGCACTGCTGATAACGCTGATACCGCCCAATAACGCACAAGATTTTGACGGAAAAAGGATTCCTGCCGCCACAAGACCAGCGCCGACAACTAAGTTACATACCGCTGCCGTTTTTAACGCTTTCTTTTTCGGGTTGGGAAGCTCTACGGATATTCCCAGTGTGTCATTCAGCTTTTCGCAAGCCCTGTTTACTTCTTTAATCATTTTGCCCTCCTAAAATAATAACTGTATGCCGTGATTTGCAATGAGTAACACGCCAATGCCTATGACAACCCATAAGGCTGTGGCTTTCTTTTCTTTCCCTTTTTTCTTGTTCAGAAACAGGAAAAGCAATCCCGCACCCACAAGGCAGATACCGATAATCAATGATATGATTGAAATAGTCTGCATAATTTCCGCACTTGGAACGGGTACAAAGTCGGGAATTGGAAAGTTCATTTTATAGCCCCCTTTCTTTTAATTGCTCAAATCTGATAAAATCATTTTCCTCATTGTGATTGCTGAAAAAGTGATTCCTATGATGCCGAAAATAATTGCCGCAATGGGAATTGACAAAAGTCCTGCGCTGCTTCCCTGTGAATTTGACGCAATGGCAACAATGATGATAGACGAAACAACGGTTGCAATCGCTGACTTCTTTATCATTCCAACATACAGCGGGAGAAGCCCCAACAGGATTGCGGATATTGTTGTAACTGCCTGTGTCATTATGTTTCCAAAGCTGAACGTGACAAAATCAAAACATTTTGCCGCAAGAAAGATTGTGGCATATTGGAAGATATTTGATAGTACATGGAACAGGAACATGATACCACATATCAAAATGAGTTTTGCCGTAATCAGTTTTGTGCGACTGATTGGGTAAGTGAAAAGCAAACAGATTGTTTTGTTTCTGTATTCTTCAATCACAAATACGGAAATCAGTACCGCTTCCCATACAATCAGAGTAGCCCTTACAAGCATTGCCGCTAACGTAACTGTATCTAACTGGACAGGGGCAAATCCCGGAAGCGTGGATATATTGCCGCTTGCGGTTAAAAGGCTGGACGTAAAGACGGAAAGCAGAAAGATAATAAAGTTAGCGATTAACAATCCGGCAATATGCGGCTTTAACGGTACTTTCTTAATTTCCATGCGGATAAGGTTCCACATTTTTTTCACCTCCTCCCAATAAGCCTAAATAATAGGTTTCAAGGTCTATCCCTTTGGCTGTGAGTTCTTTCATTGATACTTCCGCAAGCATAGCCCCGTGGTCAATAATTCCGATTGTATCGGCAATTTTAGATAGTTCGTCAAGGATATGGCTGGATATTAAAATGCTTGTGTGGTATTCATGGTTGATTCGCAACAGCAGCTCCCGCACTTCAATAATCCCCTGTGGGTCTAAGCCGTTTATTGGTTCGTCTAAAATAAGCAAATCCGGCTTCGTGAGCATTGCCCTTGCAAGCGCAAGCCGCTGTTTCATTCCCAAAGAGAATTTCCCTACGGCTTTTTTGCCCGTTTCTGCAATCCCTAACAGTGACAGCGTTTCCATGATGTTTTCATAGCCTGCGCCCATGTATCGGCAATGGAGTTCCATGTTCTCGTATGCGCTTAAATGGCTGTAAAAAACAGGGCTTTCAATAATGCTGCCGATACGGGAGAAAACGGGATTGTTCCCCTTGTTGATAGTTTCGCCTAATAAACATACCGTACCTGTATCGGGGAAAATGACGTGGTACAGCGTTTTCATCAGCGAAGTTTTTCCTGCGCCGTTCGCGCCCAAAAATCCGTACACTTCCCCTTGCCTTACATTCATGCAAATATCATTCAGTATGGGGCTGCCCTCTATGGATTTTGATAAGTGCCGGACTTCAACCGCATTTGTCATTCGCCCGCCCCCTTTTTGGGGCATAGCCGCCTTTTGAATATCAGAGTTGCTTTCTGTGCGATTCCGATAAGAGAATATTGGGAGCTGCCTATACACGGATAGGCGAAACAAGTAACCAGCTCCCAACCGTCCTTACCGTAATGGTTCAGTTTATCAGACAGCGACTTTTCGGAATGTTCTGTTTCCTTGCTGTCAATTACTATCGTTTTGTACTCAAATTTTGTCATAACAATCTCCTTTACTCAAAAATATCTGCCACAAGGCTTTCCACCATAAAATCAAAAACAGCGAAATAATCACAAGTGACGGAAAGCGTTTCTTTTGCATTGATTGTTGACAGCAGCGCACTCAAAATTCCATATGCCTGTGCTTCCTCCATTTTCAGATTGAGGTCTGCGGCATGGATAACCTGTCTGAAAAAATCGAAACTGTCAAACTTGATTTTCTTAATCGTTTCTTCCGGCAGCTTTGTTACAAAAGACTGAAAATCCGGCGTATTGACATTGTAGAGGAACGGCTTGCTGTCGTATTCCCGGAAAAGCCTTTTCATGGACTGTGCAAAGCCCTCTTTCGTCCGGCTGTTCCTGTTTATGTCGATAATTTTTTCTGTCAACCTCCTTTGTATGTCTGTGATTGTTTCAAGGAATAAATCTTCCTTTGTCGGGTAGAGCGTATAAAAAGTACCGATAGATATAACTGCCTTGTCGCATAGATTCTTAATGCTTGTCTTTTTGTACCCTTGCGCTATCCAACATTCCTCGCATAGTTCTTCCAGCTTTTTGCGGATTGCTTTTTTATCAGCGTCCGAAAGGACTGGCTTTGACGGCATAGATTCACTTCTCCTTTCTTCTGAATTGTATTTGCGAATATTCGCTATAAATATTCACAAAACGAATGATAGCACGATTGATAACTATTGTCAAGTAGGGAACTTGATTTAGCAATGCCGTATACCCCCAAAATCAGAAAATCATTCCTTACATTATAGGAAGTATTTTAGTTAACTGATAGAACTGAATAGACATACTCTGAAACCATATTTCAGCTTACAAAAAACCTCTGCTATTTTTTATTCATATTTGGCATTTCTGAAACTCCCCCGTATTAATGAATATTATCCCCCTTGGGAGCCACCAGTTTCCCGCTTCAGAGCCACCCGGAAATTTCTTCCTTGAGAGCCACCTCAGACACAAGATATAGTAATACTGCCCCTGTCGCTTGAAAATACAACAGAGGCAATATTAGGTCTAATGATGTTCAGATGATTATGCTTCTATCTCGTCAACAAGCCTTTTGAGCTTCTTTGAATCATACAGCTTTCTCAGGTTTGTTTCATTTGTAGGGATTTCATAGGCATTATGGATAATCCTGTCCATGATGGAATCCGCCTGTGTCCCTCCGCCGAGCCTGTTATGCCATTCATCCACAGGATACTGTCCGACAAAGATTGTTGAGTTATTGCCGCTGCGTTGTTCAAACAGCTCATAGAGGTTCCTGGCATCCTTTTCAGTAAGTTTATAATTCAGCCATTCATCAAGGATGAGGATCTGATAGTTACCGATCCTTTTCCTGTATTTTGTAAGTTCCCTGAGGTTGTCGCTCTGGTTCTCAAAGTTACGCATCAGGTCAGGCATC
>CAJTKM010000032.1 GCA_910576545.1 Lachnospiraceae bacterium | reverse complement strand
CGGAGCATTAGAGTTTTGATTACCCGTCACACCGGGGTTAGCAGGTTCTTCCCCTGCCCAATCAAGCATAGAGTTCAGATTTCATAGAAATCTGCCTTGTTTTATTGCGTATTTCTACGCAGATTGTCAAGGAACAAAGCGCACGTCGGTGGTAAACAGCCCGTTTGTCGTTCCGACAACCTCACCCTTGGATGTCGTCACCTTAAACTGCGCGCCTGCCAGCGGCTCGCGGCTGTCAGCGTCCTTTTTCAGAATAACAAGGCTGCCAATCGGCTGGTTTTTGAAGCTGACCTTGTATGTCCCTCCATCTGTGCCGACCTCGATAGTCTGCGGGGTGGTGTCCCTGACGTATCCGGCAGGGGCTTCCAATTCCGTTACCACATAACTGCCCGGCTTCAGGTTCGGCACAAGGATTTCACCGCTTGTGTTCGTGACAAACTCGCCGTTGCTGTTGCCTGCCGCTGTGCCATCGCCCGTTGTTACCTTGAACCTCGC
Organism: Lachnospiraceae bacterium; assembly: GCA_910576545.1. Taxonomy (GTDB): domain Bacteria; phylum Bacillota; class Clostridia; order Lachnospirales; family Anaerotignaceae; genus Anaerotignum_A. Next base: position 27,935 of record CAJTKM010000032.1, on the reverse strand, counting down.
GCCTGCCAGCGGCTTGTTCGTTGCCGCGTCTACCTTCGCAACCAGGATAGAGCCATACGGGTAGTTTGCAAACACGACCTCGACAACGGAAGTCCCGTCTGCCTTGAGCCACGCCTGCTGCTGGCTGTTCTCGGAAAGGAGATAGTTTGTCGGCGGGTTGACCTCCTCAATGATGTACGCCCCGGCTTCCAGCCCTGTAATCACGATGATGCCAGATTTGTCCGTTGTGTATCTGCCGATAATCGTGCCGGAATTGCCGGAAATGTCCTCGCTGACCTTCCGCACCTCAAACGCCGCGCCTGCCAGCAGCTCCGATGTATTCGCGTCCGTTTTCTTGATTACAATGCTGTTCAGCGGGTAATTCGGGATTTCCTCCCCGATGCCGTAATCGCCGCCGTATGTAACCTTTATTTCATTTCCTGCTGGTTTCGTTGGTATTCCGCTATTGGTTGTGCCGGAATTATCCGATTTCTGTGTGCTACCAGTACTTTCTGAGCTGCCGCCCGTTTCCGGCATTGAAGAAGAAGCGTCCTGCATTTCCTTCAAATACGCATTCTCGCCCGGCGCAAGGTATTTCCTTGTAACAGGGTTTTTCGGCAGGCTCATGCCCTGTGCCGCCCGGATTTCCGTTATGACGTACCAGCCAGGGTCAACGTCTTTCAGGATAATCTGCCCGTTTTTATCTGTCTTGTATGTCCCCAGCGTGATAACGCCGCCGTTTTCGGCTTCACGCTGGATACGGAAAACCGTATTTGGGACAGGCTTCTCCGTAAGCACGTTCGTTTTCGTAATAACGAGGGTGGGCTTTTTCGTATTTTCATAAATGAGTGTTTTCGTCTTGCCTGCTTCAAGCTCGATTTCCTTGTGCTGGGTGTCGAGGATATAGCCTGTCGGCGCAGTGATTTCCTCGATGGTATAAATCCCCTCGGTCAGATTTTTAATCACAATCTTTCCGGTTTCGTCCGTCAGATATTCGCTGACGGTGTTATCTTCCGTATGGATTACCTTAAATTTCGCGCCTGCCAGCGGCTTCTTCGTCTGGCTGTCTATCTTCTGGATTTCCAGCACAGGGTTTTTCGTATCTGAAAATACGAGGGTCTTTGTTTTTCCCCATTCCAGCGCGATGTCTTTATGGTTTTCCGGGTCGATACGGTAGCCCTCGGGCGCTTCGATTTCCTCCACCGTGTAGACAGCTTCGTCCAGGTCATGAATCAGGATTACGCCCGTTTCGTCTGTCACGTATTCGCTGACGGTCTTATCCTCCGTTTTCGTTACCCGGAACTTCGCGCCCGCAAGCATTTCACCCGTCTGTGCGCAATCTTCATGATTTGCAGGGAAGGGCGCAGGCGGTTGTCAAACTTCACTTCGACACACTTGTTGGGTTCCAGGTATACGTCCTTGCTCTCCGTTGCAATCAGGTAGCCCTTCGGCGGGGCAATCTCCGTAATGGTGTACCAGCCGGGGTCAAGCCCTTCCAGCCTGATTTGCCCGGCCTTGTCCGTCATGCCCTCATAGACGATGGAGCCGCCTTTTTTGGCAATGGAAAACTCCGCTTTTTCCAGCGGCAGACCAGTGTCCTCATCATATTTTTTAATCAGAAGCCCCGGCTTTGCGCGGTTTGGAATGGATATAGTGGCCTTTTTCCCCGGCTCCAGCTTGATGCTGTGCGGGGTCTTGTCCAGGATATAGCCGTCCGGCGCGGTGATTTCCGTCACCGTATACGTTCCGCTTTTCAAACCGCTCAATACAGCCTTGCCCGATGCGTTTGTATACACATCAAAGGAATCATGCCCGCCGTCATAAGCCACGCGCAGCGTTGCGCTCGCAAGGGCTTCGCCTGTATCCTGGTCGACTTTCTTGACCTCCAGCTCTGCCATTTCCTCATTGGCAAACGTGATAACGATGGGCTTCGCGTCTGTGATTTCAATATCCTTATGGTTGTTCTCATCGAGCACATAGCCCTCTGGCGGCACTTCCTCCGTCACCGAAACCGTACCGGACACGTTCTCAATCGTAATCTGACCGCTGCTGTCGGTGACGTAATGCCCAATGGTCGTAGCGTCCACCTCAACCTTGAACACCGCACCCGCAAGCCCTTTCTGCGTGCCTTTGTCTACCTTCAAAATCTGCAAATCCGTACTGGGTGTGCTGGGTGTGCCGGGATCTGTTGGTGTATCCGGCGTATCTGGGTCAGGCGTTACTGTCCCATCATCGCCATAGACCAAATCCACCCATGAATCTCCGTTGTAAGAGGGCAGGGGCGCAACATAATAATCCTGTTTATTGGCGTGAGATTTACCAAACAGCACAGCTTTGTTTTCCAGCTTCCCTTTGACAAGCACGCGGAACGAGCCGCCGTCCCCTACTGATTCTTTTGGGATCAAAACCTTAAAGGCTTTTTCCGAACCATCGAAATTATCCTTTTCGTTGTTATTCACGTCTGTAACCTTCGCCCCAGCCGGGACGTCCCCGTCAATCACCACACGATAACTCCGGATATCGACATTGCAGTCCAGCGTATACTCTTGGGAGAGATAATTGCTGTCCTTGCTGTCGGGTTCTGCTTTCGTGCTTTTGGGATTCATTGCCAGCCACGTCCTGTAAACATACTGGTTCGCGCGCCCTTTGGCAACAAGGTCTTTCATCGCCTTTTCAACATTGGCGTTCTGGCTGCCGTTGGCTTTCCAGTCATTCAGGTTGCTGTAATTATCATGCACGACCGCCCAGACTGCCATTTTGGTCGCATAATATGCTTCGTACTCTGTATTTACGCCTAATTCCTGCGGCGTTTTATACGGATAGCCATTCGTGATAACGCCCCAGACCGCCGGGTCTGTGTCCTTCTGGTCTGCGTCCACGTCATAGCTTTTCCCCGCAAGGTTTTCCACACCTGGCTTGTTTGGATTGGCGCAGTAGGCGGGGTATTCCTTCCCGTCCTCCGCGCGGTAGACAATAATCGTTGCCGCAAAGTTATGCGGATCAACCGCGCCTTTCCATGTCAGAAGCTGTGCGCCCTGGCTGCCTTTGGCATATAGGTTGACTTTATTCAGGGCGGTATCTAAAGATGTTCCTGCAAACGCCTGCACACCTGTTAACAGCAGCATAACTGCCGCCAACAGTGTCGATGTTATTTTTCTCCATGCTGACATTCTGTCATCTCCTTTCCAAAAATAAAAGCCACTCGTCTTGAGTGGTTTAACCACGCAAAACAGGCTCCGCGTCCCATCGCAAAGCCTGTTTTGCCATTTGCATTCTATTGCCTGAAATAAATGTACTTCGTTGTTTATACAGCGTTTTTTGGCAGGATATATCCTACCAGTGCTAACTGGCTGGTTTCTTTGAAAGTATCAAAGGACTCTTTTACTACGGCGCCATCGCATCCTGCCGTATATTCGTTTTTTGCCGTATCATGCTTGCCGTTGGCATCGGTATAGTAAATGTTCAGCGGCATCCCTGCCTCATCATATTCCACATATTCGATAAAGCATACATGGCCCGGAAGGGATTTATCCGTTTTTGGCGCATACACGGCGATTGCCTGCGCAGGCATATTCCATAAATCTGTTATGACTTCAAATTCCGGATATTTTGCTGCTCTTTCTGCCCATACCCGGGCATTTCCAAAGAAAGGAAGTTCTATTCCATAGATTTCTTGGAAGCGTCCTCTGGCATACCATGTGCATTGTCCGATGGAATAACCGTTATAGGGCGTTGTAAAATGGATTTCGCCGTTTTTATCCATATCCTCAATTTCTGCCAGCACTGTCCCGACCTCCGGCGCTTCCGTCAGCGGCGGGATTGGCTGGAACAGCGTTTCTTCTTCCGGCTGTGACGTAAAATTTGTATCCTGTCCCGCCTGCGGCAGTGCCGGAACATTTGTGGGTTGTTCCATTTGCGCCTGCTCTGCCTTCCGCCAGTAGTTCGGGCTGTCCGGGTTCATATAGTCCGGCCTTTTTGCCGGGTCGAATATCAGCGTAATGACTTTATTGCCGTTTTCATCATACGAAACCACCGTTTCCGTATCCCCGATGTAAATATGCTGGGCAAACGCCGGGACTGCCATCATCATGCTCATCACCAGTGCCATTGGAATAAAAAACCTCTTTTTCATGGAACCGCCTCCCTTTTTCATGCTCTATCTTATTGGCTCACTTTTCATGCAGCCATTGCTGCCTGGGTTCATTTACTTTTTCTCCATTGCCTGTACTGCCCATCTCTGTCCGGAAACATTCTCAACACATGTAATCAATGTGATGATATTACGGTCACTCCAATTCAGTAAAGAATAATCCGTATCGGAAATCTTTTCGATGGAATAAACCTCATAAACACGCTTGCCGTACTTCGTCGTATAGATGACCTCATCGCCATTTTTCAGCTTCCAGATGCCGTTCAGATAGTCTGACGAGCCTCTGTTGTGCCCTGCAATCCCGACATTCCCGTCCCACGCGCTCGTAAACGCGAAATGCCCGACGCCTTTTTTCATGCTCTCATTCGTTTCACCCTCATAAACGGTGACTTTCAAACCAAGCTCCGGGATTTTGATTGTCCCGATGCTGCCGTCGTCATAATATTTTGCCTCTGTGTTCCGTTCGCTTGTGCTGCTGCCCTGCATCAGCGACGTCGAGGGGAGCGTCCCCCCTGTGTTGCCCGTGCTGCCTGTCCCGCCCGCAGAAGCCGCATCCATGATGCCGTTATAGTCAATGCTCGTATTTGTTACATTGGACGCATATGCGGGCGTTTCATTCTCGTGGTAAAGGCTGCTCCGCTCGGTCGGGATATTCCCGCTGAATACGCCATAGGCAGGCGGCAGATAGGCCGCGTCCTTGTTCCGCCGGATATTCTCCAGCTGCGGGTTCCTTGCGGGCTCGTCCGTTGGTGTGGGCGTGCCAAAGTCGTCCTTTGTTTCCATGCCGCTTGCAAACTGGTAGTTGAATGAAAATCTGTCCCAGTTATCCGTGCTGTAATCGTTGATGTTTACAGTGTCCTCCCTGCCGTAGCCTAAGCCCTGCCCGTTATTGGCAAAAGCCACAGTGCCGCTGCCCAGGCTCAGCAGAAATACCATTGCCATTGCAAATGCTTTTTTCATAGGTTGTATTCCTCCTCTCTTGTTTTGTCTACATCTGCATTTCTGCCCTCCTTCCTTTATGGAATCCTGTGCGTGGGCACCACCCCCTTTCTGCCCAGCCACTTTATGTCGTGGAAAATCGTTCTGTCAGAAATTCCAGAAACAGTTTCTCTATCGTTTCATCGTCGGGAACCGCGTCAGAGAACCGCCCGAGTTTTTCGCGGCTGATTTTGAAAGAAATTGTTTCCGATTCCTTCCTATTATTATGCTCCTTGAAATTTTCGATTTTTTCGGCAGATAACGAAAGATTTTTTGAAAAATTTTCGCGTATTTTTTGCGCGAGTTTAATCGTCAGTTTTGTTCCTGATTCTTCCAGATAGCGGAATACCACATTTTGGCTTCCCGTATCCAGATATGAAACCTGGTACGCCGCCATGACGGGAATTTCTCCCTCATCTACCATTTCCAACAACTCCGGTATCAGGTAGGTCAGCCGGATATACCGCTGGATTTCACTGTCCTTTACCTCGTTTATCTCCGCGACAATCCTGCGGCTCAACTTCTGTTCAATTTGAACAGCGTCCAAATCATTCCTTTCGCCCTGCTTTTTGATTGCCTCCATCTGCAAACGGTACGCCCAGCCTTTTTCGGAAGGGTGGAGCATTTCCCTGTGTTTCAGGTTCGCCTCGGTAATAATCATGACCGCCTTGAAATCATCGACGTCTTTCACGATTGCCCGAATCGTCCGTTCCCTATTTTTCCTCACTGCATTCGTCCGGTTCTTTCCCGAAAGTATTTCATATTTCCCGCCTTCCGCCGGACGGACGATGACTGGCTCCAGCAAGCCGACCTTGCTGATGCTCTCTGCCAGCTCCCGCAGCTTCGCATCAGAATAATACCGAAACGGGTCATCCGGGTGGGGAACCAGCAGGCTGACGTCAAGTGAAACAATCCTTTCATCATCATGCTTCAGCCCGAACATTTCATCATAGGAGGTTTCAATGGAATTTGCTGTCTGTTCCGCAATTCGTTTTGATAATGCGCCAGATACTGTGTTTTTAGACATTCCACATCACGCCCTCTGCCAGTTTTCCATAAGCCAGTGCCGCCTCGCTGTCCGGTGAGTGCTCGAAAATGCTCACGCCTACACTGGAAAGTTCCGCCATCCGTATAGAAGAAGGGACTGCATATTCAAATACCTTTACTTTTGTGCCGAAGTTGTTCCTGGTGTAGTCGCTGACTTCCCTACAAAGCCTTGTGCGGCTCTGGTATTTCGTGAGCAGGATCCCCTCGATTTGCAAATCAGGGTTCCAGTTCATTTTAATCCTGTTTATGACGTCCATCGTCTGCACTAAAGCCTCGTAACATTCGTAATGGGCTTCTACTGGCAGCAATACACTGTCCGCCGCCACAAGCGCGTTGATGCTGAGCATGGAAATGCTCGGCGGGCAATCCAAAACTGCGTAGTCATATTTTTCCTCGACTTCCCCTAAAATGGCTTTGAGGACTTCGTGCGGTTGTATGCCTGTTTCCCCGCTGAATATGCTGGCACTGCTCTTCTCTGCAATAAGCCTGTTCTGGATTGCTTCCAATTTTGGATTCGCGGGGAGCAGGTCAAAGTTTTCGGCCTGCCGTATCGTGGCTTCATTGATGAAATTGGGTGCGCCTAGATCCAAAAGGGCATTGATGACATTTGCAATCGTGATCTTCAGCCCATTCGGGTTATGTCCTAAAAACAGGGTGGCGTTTCCCTGCTGCGGGTCGCAGTCCACGAGCAGGACGCGCTTCCCTGATTTTGCCAACGCAGCAGATAGGTTTACCGCCGTGGAGGTCTTGCCGACGCCGCCCTTTGCCATGCTGATGGATATTTTTTTCATAAATATTTTCCTCCTTCAAGCCGATAGACGAATAAAAATACAACTAAAATCATTTTTATGCATCACGATTCTTCTCTTATCATAATGTAGTCTGCTAACAAGCTGCTAATTGGAAGTAAAAAGATGTAGAAATACAATCTGATATTGCACGATACCACGCAAAATGAAAATATTGAAAAGTCCGGAAAAATCCCAGAAATACAGGGATTTGAGGATGTGTTATGTGTAAAAATAAAATATATAAAATCGTATCTTCTCGCCTCACACGCGAGAGGTCACGGGTTCGAGCCCCGTTGCTTCCATTGTAAAATCTGTTTGGGGGTATAGCTCAGTTGGGAGAGCGATGCGTTCGCAACGCATAGGTCACGAGTTCGAGTCTCGTTATCTCCACTTGGTCGAAAGTCCGGTTTTCCGCAGAAAATCGGGCTTTTTATACTTTTTTCAAATAATCCCTTCTCCACACCGGATACCCATACCGATAAAATCAAAAATCTGATTGAAACACAAAATTAAAAAACCGGAGAGAAACCCTCTCCGGTTTTTATCCATCCCGGCAACGGCAATATCAATATTTTTATTTCCGCTTACCACATATCACAGCATTACCCCGCCCCAAATCCTTGTATGCGTCATAGCAAGAACCGTTTCAGTCGGAACGCCGGAAATATGGCTGCCGAAAATTTCTGCAAGCCTTCCGCCCTCCATCATCTCAGCAAGACGGAATCTTGCCTCCTCAGCAGCGGCAATCGCATCCTCATCTATTTTTTCTTCCAGATGCTCCTGCGCCAGCCAGCGCATAAAATCCGCCCGCTTTGCCATGCGGAGGCGGTACGCCTGCACCATTTCATCTCCGCTTTTGGAAAAAGTTCCGCCGGAACGGGACGCACAGGCATTGCAGATATTTCCATCTGCACCAATCGCAACAGCCTGTGACAAACCGACCGAACTGCCCGGCATAACAGCCTCATTCCGCGCCGCATCAAAAGCAAACCATGCGTCTATTTTCGCATATATCTCCTTCGCGTATTCCGGTTCCCGCTCCATGCGCGCCTGCACGTCAGGGTGGATTACCACAGCCTTGCTCCCCGGCGGAACATTGCCCAGCGCGTGGATTTCCTTGGGAGCAATAAATTTGCCGTCTTTCGAGCCATAAAACGGATTCTCTCCGGAAGGCTCCCAGTTCTCCAGCGTTTCCTTCGCCGCATCACCGGACTGATACAGCAAATAATGCGGATAATCGTTCCTCGTTTTCCAATAACTGCTGCTGGCGTCAAAAACATGATACACAAGGTTTGGATATTTCGTTTTCAGCATGGTTTCCAGCGACGCACTTTCTGTTGCCGCCGTCCCTTCCGTCTGAACCTGTCCGGCAGAGCGCAGCTCCATCATCAGCTTTGCGGGCAGAAATTCCTCGCCCGCACCACTGTTCCTGCTGGCAGACGGCATTTCGGCAGCTTTTTTCTCAGTCTGCCCTGCCGCATCCAGAAAACTGCTTGCCCGCAGCCCCTTTGTTTTGTGACGTTCTGCGGAAAGGGCAATCCCTTTTGCTCCATAATTCGCCTGAATCGTATTGCTCAAAATCCTTCACTCCTTCCTCATATGCCCAAACACATCTGTACTTTCAGTATAGCACAGCGTGCTATGAATTACCATTTTTTTCTATTTTCAAAATTTATTATTCCGTTCAGAATTCGTCCAGCACTCCCCCTGAAATTTCAGCAATATCATCAAAAGCAATACTGTACCCATCTTCCAGGATCAGCGCACCGTCATAAAGCTTTATTTTTTGGAGCCTGCCGGAAACCGTCACATACTCTCCGCCTTCTTTTCTGGCGTCCGGCCGGAAATATGTAACCGCAATTTCCGGCTGACCGCCCTGCCATTCCTGCAATATACGCAATTTCCTGTCCAGGATATCTCTGTCATATTCGCCCAGTTCCCTTTTTGCCTCCGTTGGACGCGTTACCTCCCTCACCGCCGCGCTGTGCCCTGTCAATGCGGCAAACGGGGAAAACTGCGCCGCCCTGTTCGCAATGGGCATCTGCGGATAAACTTCGGAAACATGGCGCGGAAGATTGATAATGTCCGCATATGGATTTTCTTTTTCCTGCTTTTTCATATCTGCACGTCCTTTCATGCCCTGTGCCCGCCAATCTGCTGGTTGCGCCCCTTTGCCGTTGCGCCGTCCTCCAAGCTGCTGGCACGCAGTACGGCATTTTTTCCATATTTCTGCCGGATGCGCAGCATCGCAAGCTGCGCCTGCCGTTCGCGTTCCAGCATGGCATCGGCTTCTTTTGTCTTCTCCCGTTCCGCGTCGTAATCCGTAAACAAATCAAGCTGTTGAAAACTGCCCTGTTCCTTCGCATCGCGCTCCAAAATCACATAACCCGCTTCAATCGTAACCCGCCGAACCAGCAGAAGTTTATCAACCGTCCGTTCGTAAATATCCATCGCCGCCTCTGTAATGAGTTTGGAAGATGACGTATACCTGCCGATGTTTGCGGTGCCATGCGCGTGTTCCGGCACCTTCCTGCCATAAAAATCAGATTTCACCTTTCCGCGGTACTGCTTTCGTACCGCGGCATTTTCCAGATTCGCCCTGTCAAAGCCGATTGTCAGGGTAATCTGATTCGTCACAAGCCCTTTTTCCAGCAGTCCAAAAGCAAGCATATCTGCCATCTCTTTTACAACCAGCTTCGCCTGTTCGTATTCATACGGGCTTTGCAGCACCTGCCCGGAACATATGCTGTTGTGGCGCGGCTTATACGCTTTCACGTCTGCAATCGTGCAGGGCTCCCAGCCCCAGGCATGGTCAATGAGCAGTTCCGCATTCACCCCAAACAGCTTATAAAGCAGTTTTTCATTGTGGAAATCATTTGCCCTGCCGTAGGAACACCGCGCGATATCCCCCATAGTATACAGCCCATGTTCCTCCAGTTTTTTGGCATACCCCCTGCCGACCCGCCAGAAATCCGTAAGCGGGCGGTGGTCCCAAAGCATATGGCGGTAACGCGTTTCGTCCAGTTCCGCAATCCGCGTGCCGTTTTCGTCCGGTTCGGCGTGCTTAGCCACAATGTCCATTGCAACCTTGCAAAGGTACAAATTTGTGCCGATGCCGACGGTCGTTGTGATGCCTGTTGTTTTCAGAACATCAAGAACAATCGTTCCGGCAAGCTCGCGCGGCGTCTGCCTGTAAAAATCAAGATAATCCGTCACATCTATAAACACCTCGTCAATCGAGTAAATATGGATATCCTTTGGCTCGACATATTTCAGGTAAACCTTGTAAATGTCGGTGTTGCAAGCAATGTAGTGCGCCATACGAGGGACAGCGATAATATAATCCAACTCCAGCTCAGGCGATTCCGCCAATGCGTTCCTGTCGCAGGATTTCCCCTTGAAAACATGATTCGGGGCATGGCGCAGACGTTCCCTGTTGATTTCCTGCACCCTCCGCACCACCTCAAACAGACGCGGCCGCCCCGGTATGCCGTGGGCTTTCAAAGAGGGCGAGACAGCAAGACAAATGGTTTTGTCTGTACGGCTCTCATCTGCAACAACAAGATTTGTCGTCATAGGGTCAAGCCCCCGTTCCAGGCATTCCACCGAAGCATAAAAAGATTTGCAGTCAATCGCGATATAAAAGCGTTTTTTTCCGTCCATACAAATCCCCTCTCTCAGAAAATCCAACCGCAAACAAAGAACGTTTATTCGTATATATTTTAATTTTATTTTTTCTGTTCGTCAATAGAAAATTAAAAGGAAATATATGTTTTTGCAAAAATGTGTATGCTTTTTTATGCTATCAATATTCCTCTAAATACGGACAAAAAAGGACCGGAATCTTTTGGATTCCGGCCCCGCCGTATGCGGATAATTTTTCCGCATATGAGTTTTGCTTACATTTCTTTATTGCCTTTTCCCAGCTTGGCAAGAAGCATTCCGCAAATGCAAAGAGCTGCTGCGGCAAGTGGGAATACAGGTGCGTCGCCTGTCCTGGGAACGTCGCCCATAGGTACCTCGGGGTCGTCAATTTCAACTTCCTCGGGTGTATCCGCAAGGGGAACGTCCTCCTCCGAAATGCTCACAAACGGTTCCTCTGGCATATCCGACAGAGGGACTTCCGGTTCAGGAACATCTACATCAGGGTCGCGGTCAGGCTCGTCTGGTGTTGTAGGTCTGTCCGGCTCGTCTGGTGTTGTCGGAGGCGTAGGGTCATCCGGCTCTTCCGGTGTAGGCGGAGGCGTAGGTTCTTCCGGTGTTGTTGTAGGAATTTGAACCTTCGCATTTGTAAATTCTACCGAAACCTTCAGCCCGTCTTCGGATTTCTGGGTTTCAAGGAATTTATCAAATTCGCCCAAAGCCGCCTTGTCTTCATCAGACATCGCGTTGTAATCCTCTTCGTTCATGATGATATAAACATTTGTATCACGCTCATACCCTTCGGGAGCAACTGTTTCCTGAAGATAATACACAATGTCTTTCATCATAGCGTAGTTGATATCCAGCTTGCCGTCTTTCGTCCAAACTGTGCTTTCAGTCGGAACGAACGTATAGCTGTTTGTTTCCGCGTCATAGGAACAGTACATTTTAACGTCGCTGACTGTACCGTCATCGCTCTTTACCTTGTCGATGTAGTACACCTGAAAACCTGTTTCGCTGTCTGTAATGGCTTCGCCTGTTTCTCCATCTGTTTTGGTTAGAGAGAAATCAATGTCCATCTGTTCCAGCTTGATGGAATTGTACCAGGGCCACTGTGTATTCTGCCAGTCATTGCCTGTCAGTTCACCGTCAATGTTCAGGGCCATCATAAAGGACGCCCATGTCGCCTGGTCAGCGGTCAGTCCTTCCTTGAGCAGTTCCTGGAAATACTTGTCGGTCGTTTCCCAGATTTCCTTATGCGCCATGTAATAATACAAAGCATTCTGAGCCCCATGAAACGTCCAAGACGTATTGGTTTTCCAACAGTCATCTTCGGGATCGAACCAGGTAAGAATTTCGTCAAGGTCTTCCTCGTTGCCATAAGCGAAAGAAAATAGCATTTCATAGAATCTGTTGTATTTCTCTGCTTCCAGATGAACGTCAACAACAAATTTTTCACCATTCAGCGTGAACCACTTATTGCCGGAAGTTTCTGTTTTTGTCAGCTCTGCTTTCGCGTCAGGGTTGTTTTTGACCAACTCATCAATGCTCGCATACTCTGTGCCGTCCTTGGAGTTGTAATACGCCAGGATATAGTTATTCATGCTCTCCGCGACTGTTTCACCGCCGTAATTGACCTTCAGATACTCTGTGATAGTCCTGTCCTCACCATGGGGACCATTGAAAACATCGAAAGAATCAAATCCCATCGCTGTCAAAAGCTCGCGGATTGGTTCGCACCTCAGTGTAACATGATATTCTGCTTTGTCCACATACTTATCCGGCAGTATCTGTCCATCAAAACCCAGAATACCATCCTCCGGATTATTGCCCAGACCAAAATCAGGCGTTGCCAGAGTAAAGCTGCCTTCCTGATATTTGTACGTATGGTTGGAGCTGCTGGAAAGGAAAATCATGAACTTCCGAATATCGCCCGGTTCAAGTACATCAGCTTCCGTCCTGTTTTTGAAATCATCGTCCAGTTTTTCGATTGCTTCCAGCTGGCCTTTGATACTTTCAGGTATTTCCGGTTTTTTTGCAAGCTCACCGAACATAGTCCCAAACTGTTTGTCAAACTCTGCAATCAGTTCGTCGTCCGATTTGTCGGTAATATCGTAGCCGCTGCCATAAATTGTCAAAATTTGCTTTACAGCTACCATATCTTCCGCATGGGCTTTTTCATACTCAGCATATTCTACCTTATATTGCTGGTAATCCTCTGAGTCTTCCAGTTCTGCCCGCATTTCTTCTTTTTTTGCCTCCAGCTCTGCTTTGCCACTCTGTGCATACTGGTTCAACAGTTTCAGCGCATATGTCATATCAATGACCTGGTCACCTTCCGCGTCAGAATCGATGTTAAATGTCAGTTTGTAAACATCATTTTCTTTATCGTAGAAGATTTCCCAGTTTTTGCCGCTCTCAGGCGTGCTGCCTTCTGTCTGGTCTTCGGTAGTTCCCGTGCCGACAGAAACCGTGTCAGACTGTTCCGGACGCTCGGTCTGTGCCAGATTGAACGTGCCGTCCTGTCCCGCCGCGTCATCTTCCGCCGCTTCGGGCGTTTCTTCCTCATTCTGCTCAGCCTGTATGTCTGCATCGTTTTCATCCGTGTCATCTGTTTCATCGTCGGAATCAACTGCCGGCAGTGCAGAACTTTCAGAATCTTCCGCATCCTCAGAAGCACCTGCTGCCGGCGTGCCGTTTTCAGACTCTTCCGTATCATCGGAAGAATCCGCCGGAGCTGTGCTGTCTTCTGCATTTCCCGCATCGCCGGAAGGAGCATCTGCCGAAGGCGCACTGCTTTCCTGCTGCGCTGCAGCTGTATCAGAAGAGGATTCCTGAGGAGCATCACTGCTTACATTGACCACGCTGACGGTTACGTCGCCGCCCGCACCGGCCTCTGTTTCCTCTGCAAACGCTGTGGCCTGCAGCATCCCCAAACACATGGACAGCATCAGGAGCCACGCAAACCCGCGTCTGAATATTTTAGAATTTTTCATAAATAAGTCTTCCCTTCTTTGCCCATTTTTGGACGCAAAGAATTCGGTAACCGAACGAGCATAGCGCAAATGCGCCTTAGCCTCTGGCTTTGCCGCCCCGCCGTTTCCGACGGTTTGCCGAATTGCAGCCGAACGAGCGTAATGCGGTTGCCCCGCACCACAGCCTCTGGCTTTGCGTCCCACTGTTTCCAATGGTTTGCCGCGCGTTCCTATTCCTCCCGCTGACAGGAACGCCGCTGACAGCGGGAACAGCCCCATGGCGGAATCGCCTCCACCATACATACTCCCTCCCCTCTTTATGAAGACAGCTTTCTGTAAACACCGTTTTTCATGTGTCTTTATTTTCTGCTCCTCTGCAATTTCAGTATATTCGCATAAAAATTCATTGTGAAGCCCACGCCCTGCCTGCGTGCCCTGTCAAATCCAGCTTTTTTCTTAAAAATCCCATGATAGGTATAGCCTCTATGCCTCCAAAAATCTTCATGAAGACAAAACGACCCTATATCTGTAAAATCGTACAAAAACCAGTTATTTTAATGTTATATTTTTTTGAACGTAATAAATAAAATGAGATTTTTGAAAAAATGAATATTATTTTGTCTGAAAAGATAAGTTTATCGAAAAGTATACTTTTTAATAAGTAGTTTTTCTTTTCGATTACATAGTTAGAATAACACAAAATATAGTGCCTTTCAACACTTTTTAAGTAAAATATGGAAATGATAAGAAATCACAAAAAAGTATACATTTCGAAACTGAAAAAGACAAAATCCTGCCTTTTTCGTCTTATATTACCATATATAGCAGCGTTTTGGCACTTGCATTCATCCTTTCAAATTGTACTGTTGAATGCCCTGAGATACTGTGAAGCAAAGCCCCTCTCCGGGAGTGGAGCTGCCACAGCCGCACCCAATTCTGCCGGAAAAATCACAATCGATATCGCAAAATAAAACAAACGCCCTCCCTCGTCAGTCGAAAGAGAACGTTTTATTTCTTCTGATTCCATCATGCAGTTCTCCAGCTCAAAAACCGAAAACGAGCTTGCTGAACAGAAAAAGTATCACAATAAAATGCAGAATTGCAGTAATCGTATAGACCAGTATAAAGTCAAGATGGCGGTTTTTATGGTGTTTCAGTACCATGGCAAACAGCCCGCCTGTGCCGCCGCCGAGTATCGCCAGAAGGTACAGATTCTTTTCCGGCACACGCCGCCTGTTTTTAATCGCGTTCCGCTTATCCACAGACATTACGATATACATAATAATGTTAATCAGAAAATAGTATCCGACCACAGCCACAAGCGCGGTCATATTCAGTGTTATCGTAGATTCCGCCGCCATTTTTCACCTCACTACATTCCGCCAGTCCAAATCGCCGCGGTCCAGTGCCAGCAGTAGCACCTCCGCAGTTGCCAGATTGGTCGCCAAAGGGATATTATGCATGTCGCACAGATGCAGGATAGAATTGACTTCCGATTCATAATCCTGATGAGAAACAGGATCCCGCAGATATATCATTACATCAATGTCATTATTGATAATTTGAGCGCCCATCTGCTTGTCGCCGCCCAAATGGCTGGAAAGATATTTATGCACAACAAGGTTTGCGGCCTCCTCAACCAGCCGCCCTGTCGTGCCGGTGGCATAGATTTCGTGCCGGCAGAGTATGTGCCGGTATGCGATACAAAGGTTTTCCATCAACTTTTTCTTGTTATCATGGGCAATCAAACCGATATTCATAGCAGGCCTCCTTCGAATAATGATTTCGTTTCTCTCTTCTTAATGTTCAGTATCAGGCCGACTGCCACCATGTTCGTCCACATGGAGCTGCCGCCGTAACTGACAAATGGCAGGGACATTCCCGTATTTGGCAGTATCCCCGTCGCTACCCCCGCATTTACAAATGTTTGAAACGCAAACATACCGGCGATACCTGCCGCCAAAAGCTGGCTGAAGATATCCCTGGCTGATATTGCTATAATAATACAACGAAATATGATAAAAAGCAATACAGAAAGCACAAATATACAGCCAAAAAAACCAAATTCTTCCCCAATTACCGAAAAAATGAAATCATTTTCCGGCTCAGGGAGATAGCTGAGCTGGTTCAGCGTGCCATGAAACAGCCCCTTGCCCGTCAGCTGACCGGAGCCAATCGCGCTGATAGATTTTTCCGTCTGGTAATACAGGCTCGCGTCGCGCGTCGGGTCCACGAAAGACAGCAGACGGTTAAACTGGTGTCCGTGAAAAATTTTATCCGTAAACAGCGGGTTTTCGCGGCTGACGTCCCATAATATCAGCAGCACAACCGGCGCGGCGACAACAACCACATTTCGGATAATCCGATAATCCAGCCCCGCCACAAAAAGCTCTATGCAGAATATCGCCAGCAGAACAAGGCTGGCAGACAATGCAGGCTCCTTCTGTATCAGCACAATAGGCACAGCAACAAAAGCACACAAAAGCGCCAGCATCGGAATCTCACTGATGCTGCGCTGTTTCAGGCTGATAAGCCGCGCCAGGCAGAATATCATGATAACCTTGGCAAATTCCGAGGGCTGTATTGTCAGCGGGCCAATCGAAATCCAGCGTGTCGCATTATTGAAATTCGTGCCAAACAGCAGCACTGCCAGCAGCAGAAGCAGGTTCAGGATATAAATTGGAATAAAGAACTGCGCGAAATATTCATAGTCCACATTCGCCGCAACCAGCATAAGCACAATGCCGATGAGGGAAAACACCGCCTGCTTTATGACCTCCGTGGCACTTGCGCCAAGGTTGATACGCGTCGCGCTGGCAATGCTGATAATGCCGAACAACGACAGCAGGCAGACTGCAATAATCAGCCAGTAATCCAGATTTTGAAACAGTTTTTTGAACCGCATACAGCTTTCCTCCAGAAAAGATTATAGTGGGAACCTTGAGGGCTTTGCCCTCAAACTCCCACAAGGGATTTCATCCCTCGACCCTTTTTTCATCGCATTCCATGCGATGAGGGATACCATTAGGGACTCCGAAAAACATTGTCCGGAAAACGCAGTTTTCCGCAATAAAGTTGGGGGTTAAGCCCTTTTCAAAGGGCTTGCAGGGTGCGGGACAGCGTCCCGCAGTTCTTTTCGAAGAAACCCGAAAAGACCTTCGGCGATAAAAACCTGCGCGGAAGGCCTTTTTTCCTCGTATGTATTGGATGCCTTTACGCCTGCCGCATCACCGGCGCGGCGCGTCAGTCCTCCTGGTTGGATTTGCGCATACTCTTAATCGGAATATTCGCGTAAAGCACAGGTACCGTCCCTGCATTATCCTCCGTCTGCGTCTGCGTAATCTGGATATCCAGTTCTTCCTCGTCGATCTCCATGTAATTGGAAATGACCTTTATAATATCGTTTTTGAGCATTTCCAGAACATGGGAAGAACAGTTCACCCTGTCATGCACCAGCACCAGCTTCAGCCTGTCTTTCGCCACTGTGCCGGAAGGCTGGGCGTTTTTCTTGCGCAGAAAGCTTAAAATGTCCATCGAAACACATCCTTTCGTCCTTAGTCTGTCCCGGTTCAGTTCTTAAAGAGCTTTTTCAGCTTTTCCATAAAAGATTCCGGGGCCTGTTCAAAGGACATGATGGGTACGTCCTCGCCCAAAAGCCGCTGAACGATATTGCGGTAAGCCTGTCCCGCGCGGGATTCCGTCGTGTTGACGGAAGGCTCGCCCTTATTCGTCGCAATAACAATGCTTTCATCGTCAGGCACAACGCCCAGAATGTCCACCGCAAGAATCTCCGTAACATCCTGAATATTCATCATATCGCCGCGCTGCACAAGGTCGATGCGCAGACGGTTCAGTATCAGCGTCGGATTTGCCAGACCGTTCGCCTCCAAAAGCCCGATGATGCGGTCCGCGTCGCGCACAGCGGAAACCTCCGGCGTTGTTACGACAACAGCCTTGTCCGCGCCCGCAATGGCGTTTTTGAAGCCCTGTTCAATGCCGGCAGGGCAGTCAATCAGGATAAAGTCAAAGCCCTCTTCCCGCAGGCTGTCGCAGAGCTTCTGCATCTGCTCAGGGGAAACGGCGTCCTTGTCCCGTGTCTGCGCAGCGGGCAGCAGAAACAGCCCGTCAAAACGCTTGTCCTTGATGAGCCCCTGTTTCAGGCGGCAGTTGCCCTCCACAACGTCCACAAGGTCATATACAATCCGGTTTTCCAGCCCCATTACAACGTCCAGGTTTCTCAGGCCGATATCCGCATCTACCAGAGCCACCTTTTTGCCTAATACAGCCAGCCCGCAGCCAAGGTTTGCGGTGGTCGTGGTTTTGCCTACGCCGCCTTTGCCGCTGGTAATAACGATTACTTCACTCATTCATGTTCCCCCTAATCTCAGAGTTGAGGAGCCACTGATTTAATCGCCGGCACGCGTATCAGCGGTAAACTTTCCGTGCGTACAGTGCTTTGCACTGTTGCAGCAAGAAGCGAAGCTTCTTACACGAATTTTACAAAAAGCCTCGGAAATACCTACAGGTATTCCCTGCGTTTTTTGCTTCATCTATGTAACGGGCGTTGCCCGTTGCTGCAGCCGCCAAAGGCGGCCATGCTGACGAAAAATTTTCTTCGCCGCTCCACGCACCGGAATAAATCAGTGCTTCCTTAATTTTGCTACATTTTTCAAGCCGAGGACAGGCGTTTTCCTTATCTTCGGGAAAATATCATATATATTCCTATATTAACAAAAATATGCCGGTTTTGCACTCATTTTTTTTAGCATTTTGAAAGAAGTTTTCCGAATTTCCGACAAAAAGCGGAAAGCGTGGCTTTCCCACAGTAAAAATCCGCAGGCAGAACAGCCCCTCCGTCATAAAAAAAGACCGCTCCGCTCACCCCGGAACAGTCAAAGCCGCTGGAAACATCTGTCATATAGCCCATTATATGATACTGCCGGAAAGATTGCAAGCGGAAATACGCATACTTCCTGATTTTTACGTTATTTATGAAATAGAAATTTCTTCCCGTTTTCCCGCCGGATAAATTTTTTTACAAAAAACTATTGACAAATTTAGCGAAACTGAATAAAATTTTGTGGTATAAAAGCATTGTGGAAACTGCAAAAAACAATGAAAAAGAGGAGTACGCGCCATCGTTTTCCCAGAGAGAGGGGTTCACCGGCTGAAAGGCCCCTTGTAAAAACAGGTGTGGAAGGTAGCTTTGGAGTTGTTCCGCTGAAGGGATCCTGTGTAAGCGGAAACGGCTGGCCCCGTTAACGGCCGCAGAGTGTCCGCCTGTTTCAGGCGGGAACAAAGGTGGTACCGCGAGCGTTCGTCCTTTCAGAGGGGCGGAGGCTTTTTCTTTTTGCAGGTATTTCCGCGCAAACAAAAATATAAGAACCAGTTCAGCATCTTGGGAAACGTCGTCTTTCCCAGCCTTTCACCGCCATACTTTGGTAATTTTTCTTGAAATACTCACAGTATTCCTGCGAAAAATCCCCTTTGTCTGACGGCAAAATCCAGGCAAATCCGGCATTTCCCAAGATTCTGAACCGGTTCTGAAACAGGAGGAAAACGCATGAAAGAGTTGGCAAAAAATTTCGACCCCTCTGCGATTGAGGAACGGCTCTATGAAACATGGATGAAACGGAAATATTTCCACACAGAAGTCGATAGAAGCAAAAAACCCTACTGCATCGTAATGCCGCCCCCGAATATCACAGGGCAGCTGCACATGGGGCACGCGCTGGATAACACCATGCAGGATATCCTGATTCGCTGGAAACGCATGGCAGGCTTTAACGCGCTCTGGGTACCCGGCATCGACCATGCCAGCATCTCCACAGAGGTGAAGGTCGCACAGAAAATGGCAGAGGAAGGGCTGACAAAGGCAGACGTTGGCAGGGAAGGCTTTTTGAAGCGCGTCTGGGAATGGAAAGAGGAATACGGCGGCATCATACTGAACCAGCTGCACAAGCTGGGCTGCTCCTGCGATTGGGACAGGGTGCGTTTTACGATGGACGAAGGCTGTTCCGATGCGGTCCTGGAAACCTTTTGCAGCCTGTATGAAAAAGGTTATATCTACCGCGGGGAAAAGATTATCAACTGGTGCCCCGAATGTCAGACGACCATTTCCGATGCGGAAGTCAACCATATTGATACGGCGGCGCATTTCTATCATGTGGAATATCCCATTGTCGGCACAAACGAGCGTCTGCGTCTGGCAACCACGCGCCCCGAAACCATACTTGGCGATACGGCAGTCGCGGTCAATCCCGAGGATGAACGCTACAAGCATCTGGTCGGCAAAAAATGTCTGGTTCCTGTACTGAATCACGAGGTTCCCATTGTGGCGGATTCTTATGTAGATATGGAATTCGGGACAGGTGTTGTAAAAATCACACCCGCACATGACCCGAATGACTTTGAGGTCGGCCTGCGGCATGATTTGCCGCGCATCTGCGTCATGAACGATGACGGCACGATGAATGAAAACGCTGGCGAATATGCCGGTCTGGACCGCATGGAGGCACGCAGGCGCATGGTAGAACAGCTGAAAGAAGAAGGCTACCTTGTGAAAATTGAGGATATCTCCCACGCTGTTGGCTGCCATGAACGCTGCAACACGCCCATTGAGCCTATGATTAAGCTGCAATGGTTTGTACGAATGGAAGATTTGGCAAAGCCCGCAATGGAGGTTTACCAGAATGGCGAACTGAATATCGTACCGCCCCGTTTCGGCAAAACGTATATGCATTGGCTGGAAAATATCCGCGACTGGTGCATTTCCCGCCAGATTTGGTGGGGCCACCGCATCCCTGCCTACTATTGCGCAGACTGCGGACATATTACGGTTTCCAAGCACGACCCCGGCAAATGTGAAAAGTGCGGCTCTGCCAATATCAAACAGGATGAGGACACGCTGGATACCTGGTTCAGTTCCGGCCTGTGGCCATTCTCCACGCTCGGCTGGCCGCAAAATACGGAAGAGCTCAGGCATTTCTACCCAACCAGCACGCTGGTAACCGGCTATGATATCATTTTCTTCTGGGTTATCCGCATGGTATTCTCCGGCATGGAACAGATGGGCAAAATCCCATTCCATGACGTGCTGATTCACGGGCTGATTCGTGACGATCAGGGCAGGAAGTTCTCCAAGTCCCTCGGCAACGGCATCGACCCTCTGGAGGTTATCAAAAACTATGGTGCGGACCCGCTGCGTCTTATGCTCATTACGGGCAACGCACCCGGCAATGATATGCGTTTCTATTGGGAACGTCTGGACAACTGCCGGAATTTCTGCAACAAAATATGGAACGCAGTCCGCTTCGTGCTGATGAATATGGATGAAAAGGAAGAAACGCGCCTGCTCATGCTGACCTCTGCCGATAAGTGGATATTGTCCAAAGTGAATACGCTGGCGAAGGACGTAACGGAAAATATGGAGCATTACGAACTCGGTCTTGCCGCGCAGAAGGTTTATGACTTCCTTTGGGATGAATTCTGCGACTGGTATATCGAAATGGTAAAGCCCCGCCTGTATAATCAGGAAGATTCTACAAGGGAGGCAGCGCTCTGGACGCTGAAAACTGTGCTGATAAACGCCCTGAAGCTGCTCCACCCCTTCATGCCGTTTATCACCGAAGAACTGTTCCTGCATATCCAGAATACAGAAGAAAGCATCATGATTTCCCAGTGGCCTATTTATAAGGAAGAATGGAATTACAGGGAAAATGAGCGGGAAATTGACGCTGTCAAAGAAGCTGTCCGCGGTATCCGTAATGTCCGCGCCGAAATGAATGTTGCACCCTCCAAAAAAGTGCAGGTATTCGTTGTTTCTGAAAAAGAGGACGTACGCGATATTTTCGAACGCTCCAGGGTGTTCTTTAAGACGCTTGCCCATGCCAGTGAAGTGCTGGTACAGCCTGATAAAACGGGCGTAGGTGAGGATGCCGTTTCTGTCGCGGTGACAGATGCAACGGTCTATATGCCGCTGGCAGAGCTTGTCGACATCGAAAAGGAAATCGAGCGTCTGGAAAAAGAGCGTGAAAAGATGCGTAAAGAAGTGGACCGCGTGGAGAAAAAACTTTCCAATCAGGGCTTTGTAGCAAAGGCTCCGCAGAACGTGATTGAGGAAGAACGCGCGAAGGAAGAAAAATATAAAGCAATTCTTGCACAGGTAGAAGAACGCCTTGCGCAGATGCAGAAATAACATGAAAAAACACAAAAACGGCGGAAGCTCCCATCTGGCTCCCGCCGTTTTTTCAGGCTACCTATTCCTTTACAGACAGTTTCTGCAAAATCCTCCTTCACACAGCGGAAAAAACTTCCAGCGCTTATGCTGAATCGTTCCGAATTTCTGCCAGCTTTTAGGGCACGGCAGCGGAAAACCTTGAAATTTCCCACAAAAAATAGTATGATACTTAAAGAAAGGAGCGGATAACATGGAACAGCGTACGCTGATTGTTTCCTGTATGGAATATTACAGCCACTTAAAAAACATCCCTGCGGATAAAGTCTTTTCCTCTTTTGAACAGTCCGGCTTTATTACCATGCTATTGGATACCCTCCGGCAGTTTCCGGAAATGGACCTGGATTTTTACATCGGCATGGTAGACGGGCTGACAGCATTGGAAAGCGACGCAGAGGCCTGCGGCTATGAGCATTATACGGAACGCACCGCGCTTCTGCCAGAAGTCATCGCGATGCTTGCCAAACGCCATCATATGGATGATTTAGAAGCCTGCCAGCTGTATTACCATTCCAAAACGGCCGCGCTCGTCAGCGAGGACAGCACACAATATTATAAAAAATCGGCGCAGGAAATTTTTGAACTGCTCGAAGCAGAATAACAGAACACACATAAAAGCGGAAAAGACGGCTCACCCTGATTCTAAGGGCGTGCCGTCTTTTCCATTTCAAAAAACACAAAAAACGGGGCATTGAAAAGCCCCATTTCAAACTGCCTGTTATTTTGTTTCCGCTCAGCCCACCAGATTGATGATAAAAGCAATAATCAAAAACAGCGCGCCGCCAATCTTTGTGTAGCGTTCCAGCGTACCTTCTACGGAATGTCCTTTGTTCTTGCTCCAGTAGGTATCGCCGCTTGCGCCGCCGCCAATTGCGCCCAGCCCTGCGGAACGTTTGGACTGCATCAGGATAATAATGCTCAATACAACTGCCAGCAAAAGCAGTACAACTGTTAAAACCATACCGATTGTAGACATAGAAAAACCTCCTGTATTTTTTGCCGTTCTTCGGCGTGTTCTGCCGTTCTTCCTTATCGTCCCCATATTGTACCACATTCTTTCGTCTGCCGCAACAATTTTTTTGAAAACGCTGCTTGCTTTATGTCAGGAAAAAGGCATTCTGTATTCTGCTGGCTGTAAAAAAGCGGCTTTACAAACCGAAATTGTCCCCTTCGCACACCAGCCCCCTCAAATCCTCATACGATACCCCGCCGTATTTCCAGCCCCACTCCTTCATCTGTCCATGCGTAAACGGCTTCAGCTTCCCGTGTGTATTCCGGTTCAGCGGGATTTCCAGCGTAATGTTCGCCGGTATCACCCTTCGCAGGTACTTTTCCAGAAACGCCTTTTTTCCTTATTATGCACCTCCAGCAAAACCACCAGCCGATATTCCTCCCTGATCACCTCCGCAGTATACCCGTCTGCCCCACAGAAACCGTCCAGCCAGTCCAGCAGTGTAAAAAACGGATACGGGCTGCGGAAATTCCAGCGGTAAAGCACTTCCGCCCGCAGCTCCTCCGTTTCCTTTCCGCGGCTTTCCAGCCCCATCATTGCCGCAAAGCGCGTCAGCCCTTTCCTGTCCGCCGAAACAATCCACTGATTCCGTATCATTTCTTCCTTTGCCGCTTCTTCCTCCGCCAGAATTTCCCCTTCCACCGCGCCAAGCGTCTGAAATTCTTTCAATTCTGCCATGCTGTCCGGCAGATACGTCAAATATCTCTCCGCACTCATTCCAGCACCTCGATTCCTCCCAGCGTCGGAATTTCTTCCTCCCCGAGTGCAATATTTCCATGCGTACCGTTGATCTCGCAATCCTGTATGTCCAGCACGCCGTTTGCCTCCAATGCCCGCGCCTCCAGATGGCTGATGCGCACCGTCAGAGCCTCGCTGTCCGCCCAGTCCTTCCGCAGCCCTTCCATATAATCCTCATACAGCCGCCGGATTTCCGCAAGTACGGTTTCCTTGTCGCAGCCATCCGCCAGAGAAAGCCGCATAGAAATATTGCAGACCCTCTCCTGCACGCCCGCGACAGTCACCTTATGCCCAATCGGCGCAATGCCATAGCCTTCGCCGCGTATTTCCGGGTCAATCAAAGCCTGTAATTTTTCCACTTCCACAGCCGTCGGCTTTTTCCAGCCCTGGTCTATGATGACCAGCCGCACACTGCCGCCGCCCTGCCAGACCGGATACACCTTCACCCCGCCGACATTTTCCAGCGCGCCGACCTTCCTCCTGTAATCCGGAATATTCCCGCCGAACGCATCTGCGTCAAAGCTGGCAAAATAGCGTTTCCTGAGTTCCTCGTCGCCTTCCTCGTCCTCTCCGTCCGTCCGCAGTTCTTCCAGCACAGCTTCCGCCAGTCCGTTCATATGCTCCAGCGGCAGCAGGTTGCTCAGGTATTCATTCCCGCACGCTCCCGCCGTTTCGCATTCCAGCACATACCGCCCGTCCTCTCCCCGAAATAATACCCTGTAATAATATTTCTCAAGGAAAAACCGTGTCCCCGGCGCAATCGGGTATTCCTTTCCGTCCCCGTCCAAAAACCTGCCGTAAAACGTCGCCTTTACCGCGCCCTTCCGCTGTACGCCGCGCTCCGCGCAGCGCCTTGTCAGGTCATCACCCTGTGCCGTATCGGCAAACGTCCTGTCCTCCAGCATGTCCAAATCTGCATAAAATGCCGCCGTTTCTGCCGCATTCGGTCCCATAGCGTCAAAAATAAGGCTGCCCTGCCGCCTGTCACGCCGGTCGCTGATTTTGTCCAGCTTCCGTTCCATCAGTTCCTCATAGCTTTTCCCGCTCATATGTCTACCGTCCTTTCCGCGCGCAGTTCACCGAATATCGTATGTACCAGAAAATCAGCCGCCACACTGTCCCTCTCCTGCGAAAAATGGAAATCCGTCACCGCCGTCACCCTGTCATCTGCGAGCAGTGCGTCTTCTATCCGCCGCTTCAGTTCCGGTATCACAAAGCTGGCATTCTTTCCGATGAGGTCGTCAAGTTCCATACCGTAATTCCAGTCATAAATAACAAAGCGGTATCGTTCCGTCTGCAATATTTTTTCCACAGCCTGCCGCATCGCCTCCGCCTCGTCCAGCGTACCGCGTACCTGCCCTTCCTCCCTGTCGATCTTCCATGTCAGGCTTGGCAGCTTCTTTTTCGTAATCCTGCTCATATCCACATCTGTAACCTGTTTTGGCGTCATGCCTCTCCTCCTTTTTCCGCTCTGCAAAGCACAAGGTACTGCTGCCCGCCTGCCGCGCGTATCATTGCAACGCGTTCGCCCGCCGCCAGCCCCCTGTTGTGGTATAGATGGTACTGGTACAGCCTGCGTTCCTCCTCATCACGCCAAAGCCAGACCGTCCCCGTTTCCTGCCAGTTCGTCACCGGCTCGGCTAAGATCAGGAAAGGCTCTGTCAGTTCCAGCCCTTCTTCCAGCCGTATGCGCAGCGGAGAACCGGAAACCACAGTCCCCATGCAGAAATCCGCCGCCCGTCCCAGATCCACAGCATCAGCCGCCAGTTGTTTTATAATGTCCAGCATTGTTCCTCCTTATCCGCCCAGCCGCCTGCCGCAGCCTTCGCGCTCCTCCCAAAGCCGCTTTGTCATCTCCCGCATCAGCCAGTCAATGTCCGGCAATGCCTCTGCGTCCTGCTTTCGTTCCGCCGCAGCTTCCTCTTTTTTCCAGAAAATATTTCTCTCGTTCTGCTCCGGCGCCGCCAGTCCCGCGCTTCTTTCCCTGCTTTCCTCTGCGTGCCTCCGTTTCCTAGCCGCACCGCCCGCAGGCGGCAGAGTTTTTCTTTTTTTCTCATTTTCTTCCGGCTCAGCCCAGAAAAACGCCTGCGCCATTTCTGTCAGTTCTGTCCCTGCGTCCTTCCGTCCCGTCCAAAGCAGTCTTTTTCCCAGCTGTTCTGTTTTCTGTGGCGCGTTGTTTTCCTCCGCCAAAAAAAGCATTTGCCTGTTCTGCCATTCCGTCTGCCGCAGCGTTTCCCCCGCCGTAAAAAGCCCCTGTCCTTTCCCGCGGAAACCCTCTGCAAAGGGAAATCTCCGCCCCGTCTGCCGGTTTCCCTCCTGCCCTCCGGCAAATGTCTGAATATTATCCCCCTTGGGAGCCACCAGTTTCCCGCTTCAGAGCCACCCGGAAATTTCTTCCTTGAGAGCCACCTCAGACACAAGATATAGTAATACTGCCCCTGTCGCTTGAAAATACAACAGAGGCAATATTAGGTCTAATGATGTTCAGATGATTATGCTTCTATCTCGTCAACAAGCCTTTTGAGCTTCTTTGAATCATACAGCTTTCTCAGGTTTGTTTCATTTGTAGGAATTTCATAGGCATTATGGATAACCCTGTCCATGATGGAATCCGCCTGCGTCCCTCCGCCGAGCCTGTTATGCCATTTATCCACAGGATACTGTCCGACAAAGATTGTTGAGTTATTGCCGCTGCGTTGTTCAAACAGCTCATAGAGGTTCTTGGCATCCTTTTCAGTAAGTTTATAATTCAACCATTCATCAAGGATGAGGACCTGATAGTTGCCGATCCTTTTCCTGTATTTTGTAAGCTCCCTGAGGTTGTCGTTCTGGTTCTCAAAGTTACGCATCAGGTCAGGCATCCTGATATACAAAACCCTGTAAGTCTGTCTTCATGCTTCCACGCCAAGGGCACATGCAAGGTAAGTCTTTCCCGCACCGGTCGGTCCTGTGATGACAAGATTTGTTGCATTGGCAACAAATCCCATTGTGGCGAGATTCAGGATCGTGGACTTTTTTATCTGCCTTGCATCATAATCCAGTGACTCGATGCTTGCGGAAGGATATTAAAATAGGCATTTTTGATAAGCCGGTTTATCTGTAGTAATCCGCGCCTCTGACAATTCCGGATTTTTTATTGTTTTCCTTAAACTCTGTAAGTTCTTTCTCACTGTTTATGCTCTTTGCATTGGAATAGATGGTCTTATAATAAGGCATATGGTACTGTCTGAGCGCTTTATCACATGCTTTTTCAAGGATCTGGGGTGAATAGATGTCAGCTATGGAAAGTATGGCTCCTGCTGTCTGCATGGGCTGTTCTTCTACTTTTGCCTCGTCAAACATCCTGCGGATTACTTCAAAGGTTTTGGGGCCTGTTTCCCTTGCCCTGTCGCGCAGGGCATCCACTGACAGATTTTTCCGAAGCGGGAATGGCAGATGAGCCGGCTCTGTCCGCATGCCGTTTGCCATATGTCTGGGAAGTATCTGATGTCTTCCTATCTCTGTTCTGTTATAATAGATAAATACAAGATGGCTGTTAAATTTGACATCCACCTTGCAGCCGATATATCTGTATGGAACAGAATACTGGCCTTTGTTCCACCATATATGGGAGTTGCTGCCAACTTTATGCCCATAAGACCATTCACAGACTTCATAGGGGATAAGCGGCAGGGTTCTCAGATATGGCTTTTCTTCCATTTCAAAGATGCTCCGGCGGCTGCCGGGGCGTTTTTGGAACGGCTTGTCATTGAATTCTTTTACTGCTTTCCGGATACCAGCATTTAATGCGGCTAATGATGTGAATACATCGTTCCTGAGTTTTGCGATGACAGCCGTGGCGATCTTACCCACAGAACCTTCAACGCTTGCTTTCTGCTTCGGCTTTTTGATGCCTGTAGGCATGATGGCAACGGAATAATACTCGCCAAGGGAAAGATAGGCCTCATTTAGTATGATCCCGCCTCTTTTAGGATGCAGGGTCACTCCGGTTTTCAGGTTATCACAGACAATCTTTACTGGTGTGCCGCCAAAGAACCGGAACATGTTCACATGACAGGAAAGCCATGCTTTTTCATTCATGCTTGTTGCGGCTTACACATAGATCATCTGGCTGTATGGCATTGTTGCAACAAACAGGTATGCCGTTACACGCTCACCGGTATCAGGGTCCATATAGTTCATTGACGGACCTGACCAGTCGACTTCAACCTCTAATCCGGGTTTATGCTCTATGTGGCTCGTATAGTTTTTATCTGCCGTAAATTTCTTGTAATTTTTGGCAAATGTTATATAAGAACATGCATTCACCCCGTCTTTCTCACATCTGGCACAGTATTCTTCCCAAAGGAGCTTTTCTGTGACGCCTGTCTTCTTTAACTCTCTATGG
>CAJTKM010000031.1 GCA_910576545.1 Lachnospiraceae bacterium | reverse complement strand
AAACCCTTCTTCCTTCACGCGGCGTTGCTGCATCAGGCTTTCGCCCATTGTGCAATATTCCCCACTGCTGCCTCCCGTAGGAGTTTGGGCCGTGTCTCAGTCCCAATGTGGCCGGTCACCCTCTCAGGTCGGCTACTGATCATCGCCTTGGTGGGCTGTTATCTCACCAACTAGCTAATCAGATGCGGGCCCATCCTGCACCGAATAAATCCTTTCTTTCCCGGAAGATGCCTCCCGGGAACCGTATGCGGTATTAGTCATCGTTTCCAATGATTATTCCCCAGTGCAGGGCAGGTTGCCCACACGTTACTCACCCGTCCGCCACTAAGATAAGAAAAATTCCTGCCGAAGCTCTCATTCTTAATATCTTCGTTCGACTTGCATGTGTTAAGCACGCCGCCAGCGTTCATCCTGAGCCAGGATCAAACTCTTATATTAAAGTCTTGTTCCCAGCCAGTTGCCTGGCTTTCCTCCGGTTTTTTCGAAACCGGCAAACTCTTGTCTTTTTCCGGCTTCCGCCGGTTGAATTGACTATGGGTTGTGTGTTCTTATCCATTGTTCAGTTTTCAAGGATCCGCTCCGCTTTCTCAGCGGCAAAATCTATCTTATCAGATGTGATTTCGTTTGTCAAGCACTTTTTTCGATTTTTTCAATCTTTTTTTGCTTGTCCGCCCTGGCATTTCTTACCTCAGCGGCGAAATCTATCTTATCAGATACGATTCTGTTTGTCAAGCACTTTTTTCGATATTTTTCAATCTTTTTCTGCCTGACCGCTTTGGTCTTGTTCCTCACCTCAGCGGCTTTATCATTATACCCCATTCACAGTATTTGTCAACACTTTTTTCCAATTTTTTTCAAAAAGTTTCATTTATTCTCCATTCCGCACCGAAAAAACAGTAAAACAGCGGAAACCTCTGTTTCCAAAGGCTGCCGCTGTCCCATTTCAACATTAAAATAGATTTAGATGATTTACGCACATTACGGCACGCAGTAGCCATCTTTTACTTCTCCGCGACAATCTGGTAAACGCATTCTGCCATCCCGGCAAGTTCCTCCGGCAACACCGCCCCTGTCATCAGGATATCCATATACTCCGGCCGCCGTTCCAGCAGTTCCTCCAGCTCCGCTTCTTCAATATACTCCTTTTCCACACATTCCAGCACACCATCCAGCATCAGCATTTCGCATTCTCCAGTGTCCACAATTTTTTTCGCGAAATTATACGCATTGCGGATTTCCCCAGAAATCTCCTTCCGCACGGTACTGTCAACTTCCGCACTGCAAACTTCTTCGCCGCTGCGGTCTTTTTCAAAGCGGAAAATCCTGAAATCCGGCTCCAGCTTTTTCAGCAGCGACATTTCCCTGCTGTTGTAATAATCCATAAACTGAATCATCACCACGCGCAGCCCATCCCCGATTGCCCGCAGGCCTCTGCCCACGGCAACACAGGTCTTGCCCTTTCCGCCGCCGTAATAAACTATAATCTTTCCTTTTCTCACGCTGATTCACTCCTGTTTTTCCGCTTCCGGCGGGTCACCGTTCCAGTCCATGTGTTCCGCCGCGCTTTCCGCGCGCTCCGGCTTCTGCTGTCCCTGCACCTCTATTTTAGAAACGGAAACTTCATAAGCGGTCCGTTCCTCCGTTGCCTCGCCGATTTTCTTTTGATAAACCCTGCTCTGGATACGTCCCCAGACACGGACGTTCGAGCCAACCTCCAGCCCTGCCATATATCTGGCATTTCGCCCCCATGCAATGCAGGGAATGTAATCCGATTTGTTGTATGCCCTGTTTACCGCGATAAGAATATCCGAAATTTCCCTGCCAAAAGGCGTTTTACGGTATACAGGTGGCTTGCAGATAAACCCGTTCAGGCTGATCTGATTCTCATTTTTCTCCTCGTTTTCCTCCAAAATGCACAGTTCTCTCGCAAATATCGTCAAAACAAGGTGGTTTTTCCTGTTGCTGTAATTGTTATAACTCCGGAGCTGCCCGCTGATATCCACCTGGACGCCCACCCTGAGCGCATCCTTATCAACCAGGCGTTCCGATACTGTGACTGGCAGTATATCTTCTTTATCACTGAGGCGCTCGGAAGAAATCCGGAATGTATAAAAGCCC
Source organism: Lachnospiraceae bacterium (assembly GCA_910576545.1). Taxonomy (GTDB): domain Bacteria; phylum Bacillota; class Clostridia; order Lachnospirales; family Anaerotignaceae; genus Anaerotignum_A. Next base: position 27,574 of record CAJTKM010000031.1, on the reverse strand, counting down.
TCCCCATATACCTCATGGCTGAAAACACATCCCTCCGCAATCGTTCCAGCGATTGTTACCGAATTGTTTTCCGGCAGTCCATCCATCTGCATCTTTTTCTCCCCTTTTCTCCGCCGGCAGTTTTCCTTCTTCCCGGCATTGTTTCCTTCAGTATAACAGTCTATGCAAAAAAAAAGGCTTTAGAAGTCTTGTCTGCGCCGCTTTTTCTGTTTCCTCCACAGGCCACTGTCCCTTTCTCAAAACTTCGTCTGGTTTTTGCTGTTGCAGAAAATAAAGCCGATTTTCACACAGTCTATCGCGACCACCATCGTGTACTCCTCCGCTTTATAAATCATAGGTGCGCCGCCTTTTTTCACCACGACCGCATCAATCTTCTTTCCATCTTCCGTCCAATAGCAAAGGAACGTAAAGTCCTCATCCTGCCATACGGCCCATTCCAGCTCAAGCTGAGGCTTCACAAAAAAATCCCCTTCGCAGCCGAAATAGTCCATGACGTCCTGTTTTGACCGTTCAAACTGCAAAATCGGTTCCTTGTCTTTTGTCATGGCTTCCTCCAAAATATAGTTGTTCTTTTGGAAACTCCCCCGCTTCCGTTTCCTTCCTTATCTCTATGGTACTGATTTCTTTGGGGATTGTCAATAATAAACTGTTTCTTTGCTCTGGTCTGTCTGCCTTTTTTCACGCACAAAAAGTGCTCTTTCCGCCAAATTCGTAAAAACCCGACAGAAAGAGCATATTTTTGACAGTTCTTTTTATGCAGTTTTCAGTTTCACCGCAAAAGCTTCTTTTACTCCACAAATACCTCATTGGAAACGAACAGTACGCCGTCTTTCAATTCAGCAGCAACCTGAGCCTGTTTTACCATGTCGCCGTCTACAACGTACTCCGCCTTGCCGGCTGTAATTTCAATAGAAATGCTGCCCTTTTCCATCAGCACGGGTTTGTTTTTGCCCTGCCATTTTACTTCCCAGCCAATTGTTTCCGCTGTTTTCCGCAGGGGGACAAGCTGAGGCGCCTCTTCTTCCTTTTCCGGCAGTGCGCCCATCGGTTCCACCGCAGTATCTTCCGGCGCAGCCGCCAGCACCATTACGAGGGAAGGATTTGTCTGTGCGGGAATGCTTCTTGTCGTGATATCATAGAACACAATCGCGTCCTGGCCCTTAACGTCCTCCGCAGTCATCACCTGACGCGTACCCATTGTATTAAGGATAGAAGTTTCCGCGGAAATGTTCAGTTTCAGGCTGTTTTTCATATCCGTCAGTTCTTCATCAAAATGCCCGACCACGAAAAAACCTTTATCCGTATTTGCAACTACTGCTGTAACCTTGCCAAGGTAAGGCGGCATGCTCAGGCCCATCGGGCTGTTTGCTTCATAAACTACCGCAATTTCCATGCCTTCCTTCAAATCACCCGCCTGAATGAGGCTTCTGTTTTCCCTGTTCAGTACCGGTGTCATGCTGTCCAGAACGAAACGCAGGCCACCCTGCTCATTGTCGATTGTTACCACGCGAAGGCCCTTTTCATCTTCCTCGCTGACAGAAGATACTTTGCCGCTCTGTGTGATGTACGCTTCCTGTACCGCTTCATCTTCCTTTTCCGTTTCAGCCTGCTCTGCCGCCGCTGTGTTCGCAAGGGGCAGCCCCTTGGAGATTTCCTCTGCAAATGCTGTCGCTGTTCCTACCATTGCAAACGCCATACCCAGTGCCATTGCTTTTGTCAAATTCTTTTTCATTATTAAATTCCTCCTAAAAATATTATCATCTTTTTTATTTTTGTTTTCTCGTCTTGTCCTTACACCCATTCAGACGCAGGCATTTTTGAAAAGTTCCGAAAAAATAAAAAAAATATAATAAGGTGCCTTACTATATTGACATCGCATCAAATCTCTGCTATATTCTATTTAATAAGGTGCCTTACTATTTATCTCTCAGTATGACAAAAGAAAGGATTGTGTTATTATGACTTGCTCAGATGAAAACCTGTACAAGATGCTTCTTTCCCTGGCACATAATCTCCGCCATGCACACAATCGGAGAGAATCCGGCTTTCCAGCCGCCGCTCCCTGCGGCATGGAACATTTTCCGGCTTCGCGGGCACGCTTTGATTCCAGAAGGCAGGTGCCTCCACACGGTTCTTTTCGGGATACGGGAAGGGATCTTCCTCCGGAAGGGGCTGCGCCATTTCGCCGCCAGCATTCCCATTCCCCGCATGACCACCGCCCGCCGCTTGCGCGGGAACGTATCCTTCGGCTTATCGGCGAATGGGAGCCCATAAGTCAGACTGCATTGGCAGACCATCTTGCCATTCGTCCGCAGTCCCTTTCGGAGCAGCTTGCAAAGCTGGAAAATGATGGCCTTATCCTCCGAAGCACTGACGAACGGGATAAACGGGTCATGCTGGTTTCCCTGACAGAAGCAGGGCAGGAACGCAGGCATGAAGTGGAAAACGCCCGCGCTGAACAGCTCTCGGCTTTTTTCTCCCCGCTTTCGCAGGAAGAACGGGAACAACTTTTCCTTCTGCTGCAAAAGCTGGCTGTCCGCACAGAGTAAATACCCTGTTTTGCGCATTATGCAACCTCTGGTTGCGCAGATTGGAAAGCCGGGTTTCTGGAAAACCCTCCTCATTTATGGTATTCTTTCCATGTCAAAATCCATTGCGACAGTATAAAGGAGGGTGAACTATGGATTTTTCAGAAAAAATATACGCACTGCGCAAAGACAAAGGCTACACACAGGAACAGCTTGCCGAACAGCTGGATGTTTCCAGGCAGTCCATATCCAAATGGGAAGCAGGGCAGGCAATGCCCGAGCCTGATAAAATTGTTGCGCTTGCCGACCTGTTCGGCGTAACAACAGATTATCTCCTGAGACTCGACAACGCAGGAAATCTGCCCGAAATCGCCGCCTCCCCAGGCCCGCAGCCCCAAATGTCCGCTTCTTCGGAAACAGCCGAAAGAAAACACCGGATACGCCTTATCTGCGCCGCAGTTTTCCTTTTGGCATTTGCTGTGATGTTATTTCTCGACCAGCTGTGCTGGGAAGTCGAATGGCTTTGGAATATCACGAATGGCGCAACTTTGCCCCTCATGACAGGCTCTGCCGCGTCAGCTATCTGCATATTCCTTTGCCTGCGTAAGAACAGCTAAACCTCACCTGTGCATGAAAACACCCCTGCAAAACAACCGTCTGGCACGAGAAAGCAATGCTCCTCCGTCAAACATTTTATCTGCAGGGGTATTTTATGTTTCATTTCCATATCCGTTCTGATTCGCAGAATCAGGACTTAAACTGTACTCTCAGAGCGTTCGTATCAAAGCCTTTCCCGCCGTCTACATTATATCCATGGAATGTCATTGAAATTTCATGGAGTTTGTTAATGTCCGCCGCGTCCAGTTCGGACAGCTTGATTTTCAGGGTTTCTTCTGTCTTTCGGTTGTTGTAGGCATTTGCAAATATTTCATATTCAACCGGCATTCTTTTCCCGTTGATATGGCATTCATCTATCCAGACATGATAGTTGTCATCGCCTGTATTATCAAATTTGAAATCCAGCTCCAGCATATTATCATCCAGATTTTCCCTGATATCTACACACTTGATCTCCACACTGCCGCCCACCGCGCTCGTTTTATTTGTCACACGAATCCATCTGCCGGGCTGTGTTTCTTCCTTGTTTTCCGGTTCATCTGGTTCTTTATCCTCCGGGGGCAGTTCTGCCGCGCCTCCGGATAAAACAGCCGTTTTTGTCGCGGAATCCCAGGAAACCTCTTTCCCGACAGCCTCAGCGACTGCCCGCAATGGCAGGTATGTCGTCCCATCATAAAGAAACGGTTCTTTCTCCGTCCGCAGTTCCTCTCCGTCGACAAGCACTTTGATATTATTATACTGCACCGGGATATTCATGCTTGCGACTTTCGCAAACGCCGCAGGTGTAACGCCCAAAACAAGCGAAGCCGTCACCGCACCCATCACAAAATCTCTCATTCTCTGAAACTTCATCATATCCCTCCTTAGCAAAATCCTTAGAGCCTATCCATAAATAAGATACATGCAGATTGCGCAGCCAGATCTTTCGGCAGGCAGGGAGCTTTTTTGCAGGCGTACCGGGTGGTACGGCAGGGAAAAGCAACAAAGACTGCCGGAAAAGATGAAGCAGTATGTGCGCAGATAATTTATGGATATGCTCTTAATCATCTACAAGCTCAATGTTATCCAGCTGCGCCCTGAAGTTCGCGCGGAATTTTACCAGAAATTCCTGCCGGAGCTTTGCCTGCTCCGCCTTTTCCGCCTCTGTCAGCCCTTCCGCCTTGCTCTTTCTTGCTAATTCGTTAATCCGCTTCGTCAGCGCGGTCTGTTCCTCCATTTTTTTGATACACCTTCCTTTCCCCAGCGAAACACGGTTTCGAAAAATCTTCTTTATAGCTCTATCACCTCAGCGTTTTTCACAGCCTCATCCAGCAGCCTGTCCAGTTCCGTCAGCCTGTGTTCCGCTTTCTCAATAAAATTCAGCCGCGGCTTCGTCACCGGATGCTTTGCCACAAACACTGTACAGCAGTCCTCATATGGCCTTGCGGAAATCTCAAACGTCCCGATTTCCTCCGCCCTGTTGATAATCTCCTGTTTATCCATGCCTGCCAAAGGCCGCAGTACAGGCAGCGTGCAGGCGGCATTGATTGCGTGTATGCCCTGCATGGTCTGGCTTGCAACCTGCCCCACACTTTCCCCTGTAATCAAAGCAAGTGCATCGTCCTGCTTCGCAATCATCTCTCCCGCCCGCATCATTGCGCGTTTGAGGTGTATCGTCAGCTTGTCATGTGCCACGTTGTCCAGCAGATAAAGCTGCAATTCCGTAAACGGTACAACATACAGCCGAAATTCCCCTGTAAAATCCGCAATGCGCTTCGCAAGGTCAATGACCTTTTCTTTTGCCCATTCGCTTGTATACGGGGGACTGTGGAAGTAAACGCCCTCTACTTCCACACCACGCTTTGCCATCATCCACGTTGCCACAGGGCTGTCAATCCCGCCGGAAAGCAGGCTGACCGCCCTGCCGTTGCTTGCGTAGGGCAGACCGCCGTAGGTACGGATGATTTTGGAATGGAGGTACACACTGTTGCGTATCTCGATATGCAGCGTCACATCCGGATTTTTCACATCAACCTTCAGATTCGGCATCCGTTCCAGTATATACGCGCCGACCTCCATGCTGACCTCCATGGAAGGCATCGGAAAACCCTTGTTTGCCCGTCTTGTATCCACCTTGAATGTCATTTCCTTATCCCCGCAGAATTCCTGCATGTGCAGCAGGCTTTCTTCGCAGATGCTCTCAAATGACATATCTTCCAGACGCACGCCGGGGCATATCGCCGCCAGCCCGAAAATCGTTTTCAGCTTCGGAATAAGCAGGTCATAATCCAGTTCCCCGCCTCTGTCCTCCACGATCAGACGCCCCGGGTCGCGCACAACATAGTATTTCCCAAAAGGGTCAATATTCCGGCGAATTGCGGAAATCAGCCGGTTGATAAAAAGATACCGGTTATTCCCCCGCATGGCAATCTCACCATATTTTATAATCAAAACTTTCTCTGCCATGACTCCGCCCCCTTATCTGTTGTATTTCCGCAGAAACGGCACGAGTTCCTCCAGAACCTTCAGGCATTCCCGCGCCTCCTCCGCCGTATTATGGCGGCAGAAGCTGAACCGCACCGCGCCTTCTATCTCCGCAAAAGGCAGGCCCATCGCCGTCAGCACAGGGCTGCCCACTTTCTTTTTGCTGTCGCACGCAGAACCGGCAGATACCACAATGCCTTTGCTTTCCAGCGCGTGCAGGAGTACTTCACTACGCAGCCCCTTAAATGTCACATTCAGCACATAGGGGCTTGCCGCATCCAGCCCATCGCCGTTCAGCTGTGTATCCGGCATGGCAAGGATACCGTCCAGCAGTATTTTTTTGACCTCCCGCACCGCTTCAATGCTTTCCTTCTGGGAAGAAAACGCCGCATCTGCCGCAACGCCCAGAGCCGCCGCGCCGGGGCCGTTCTCCGTACCGGGACGCTGTCCCCTCTGCTGTCCGCCGCCCAGCATCAGCGGCTTTACCTTTAGCCCTTTGCGCATGAAAAGTATGCCTGTCCCCTTCGGTCCGTGTATTTTATGCCCGCTCATCGTCAGCAGATCAGCTTTCATTTTTTCTACATCAATCGGGTATTTCCCGAACGCCTGCACCGCATCCAGATGGAACAGCGTCTGCGGGTTCTTCTCTTTTATCAGCTTCCCGATTGCCGCCGCGTCCTGTACTGTCCCCGTTTCATTATTCACAAGTATCACGCTCACCAGGACAGTATCCGGTCGGATTGCTGCTTCCAGCTCCGCAAGGGAAATATGCCCCTGCCTGTCCACGCTCAGCCAGGTTACCTCCGCGCCATCTTCCTCCAGCTTTTTCATAGGGTTCTTGACCGCCGGATGCTCAATCTGCGTTGTAATAAAATGACGCCCCTGCCGCTTATAGCCCTCCGCAGTACCATAGATTGCCCAGTTATCCCCCTCCGTGCCTCCGCTGGTAAAAAACACCTCGTCCGGATTGCAATGGATACCTCTGGCAATGCTTTCCGCTGCTTTTTTAATTTCCTTCTCAACCGCCAGCCCCATCGAGCTGACAGACGCAGGGTTGCCGTATTCCTCGCAGAGCATATGCGCCATTTTTTCCACAGCTTCCGGCATAGCCCTTGTCGTCGCCGCATTGTCAAAATATATCATCAGACTTCCTCCTCTATTCCCATTCATACAGCAGTATCGCCGCCGTCACCATGCCTGCCGTTTCCGTCCGCAGGATACGCTTTCCCAGAGAAACAGAGCGTATCCCTTTTTCCTGTGCCAGCGCAACTTCTTCTTCCGAAAAGCCGCCCTCCGGCCCGATGAAAATGCCCGCCGTTGTACCGGAAAAGCCTGAAGCAAACTGCCTCAGCCCGTTTTCCGGCGGCTCCTTTTCATAGGGGATGACCGCGCCGGAAAGCCTCGCGGCTTCTTCCACAGCCTCAGCGAATTTCAGCACCCTCTGGCTGACCTCCGGTATCTTGCCGCGCCCGCTCTGCTTTGCGGCCGCTTCGGCAATCTTCTGCCAGCGTTCCAGCTTTTTGCCCTCTTTTTTATCCAGCTTCACAATCGCGCGTTCCGTTGCCACAGGCACAATCCGGTCAATACCGATTTCCACACATTTCTGTATAATCCATTCCATTTTATCCGCTTTGGGTAAGCCCTGATAAAGCGTCAGCCTGATTTCCGGCTCCGTTTCACAGGGTGTTTTGGACAGCACATCCAGCAGCACGCCGCGTTCCAGCGAAGCTATGCGGCATAGGTAATCCATGCCTTCCCCATCGCAAAGGGTCACTTCCTCGCCCTCCCTTGCGCGCAGAACGGTTTTGATATGTTTTTCGTCCTCACCCAGCAGGCGTACCTGCCCCCGGCTGATTTCGTTTTTATTTATAAAAAATTTCGGCATGGTTTTTTCACCCCGCATATCTGGATAATACTGCCACCCAGTCCTTTTTCTGCCGGATTTCCTCCACACGGAAACCACCTGCCGCCAGCGCAGCAAGTACATCATCTTTCCGTTCGGAAATGATGCCGCTGGCAAGGAACAGCCCGCCGTCCCTGATATACTCCGGCACCTGCTTCGTCAGCGCAATAACAATGTCCGCCACAATATTGGCAAATACCATGTCATACTTTTTCCCGCTGTAACGCGTATGCAGTTCCCTGTCCTCCAAAATATTTCCGGCACAAACGCAGCATTTTTCATCACCGATTCCATTCCGTTCGCAGTTCTCCCGCACGACCTGCATGGCATTGGGGTCGATATCCACAGCATCGGCCTCCCCTGCCCCCAGAAGCAGGGCAGCAATGGAAAGTATCCCGCTCCCGCAGCCGATATCAAGGACCCTGTCCTCCTCTTTCAGTACACTTTCCATCAGCTCCATGCAGAGCTGGGTCGTTTCATGCGTACCCGTACCGAAAATATGCCCCGGGTCGATATTCAGCACAGCCTTGCCCGTCGGCGCGTCCAGTTCCTCCCACGAGGGCTTGACAATCAGCCGTTCCCCAACAGGGAAAGGCATAAAATATTTCTTCCAGTTATTCGCCCAGTCTTCTTCCTGAACGTTTTTCATCGTCATCTCCAGCGTGCCAAGTTTTACGCCGGTTTCCTGTTCTGCTGCCTTTGCCGCCGCAAGCGCGCCGCGAATCTGCGCAAGCTGTTCCCTGCCGTAAAGGTTGTCCCGCAGAAAAAATGTTATCCCTGTTTCCTGTTTCTCCTTTTCCTCCACCAGCTCATCTGCGATATAATCCCATTCGCGGTTTGGGTTTTCCAAAAATTCAGCGAAATCCGTTTCATCGTGTATCATCAGCCCCGTCAGCCCGCACTGATACAGCACGCCTGCCGCCGCCTCCAGCCCTTCCTGGCTGGCAGAAACAAATACTTCTATCCATTCCATATTGGGAATACTCCTTCCTTTTCCGGCTGAAACAGCCAGCCGGTACGATTTTCCAATTATAGCACACCCTGCAGCAAACTGCAAATCTTAGCCTGTATCCATTTCAGCGGAAAGCCTTTTTTACCGGGAAATCTGACCCACAAAGCAGGCCTGTCCAAAACAGCAGCTGAAAAAATGTTTTTTCCCTTCAAAATATTGCAGAAATCCGCCCAGTTGCTATAATAAATATCACAATACCTAAGATTTAGAAAGGGTGTTTCCCATGAATATGCAGGAATGTATCCATTATTTAGAAGAAGAAGTCGGCTTTGCGTCCCGCCCCGGGCTGGAACGCATACGGCTTTTATGTGATAAATTAGGCAGTCCGGAAAAAAAACTTTCCGTCATCCATATTGCCGGCACAAACGGCAAAGGCTCCGCCGCCGCTATGCTTTCCTCTATCCTGACCGCCGCGGGCTACCGCACGGGAACGTATACCTCCCCCCATCTGGAGCGGTACAACGAACGTTTCCTCATCAGCGGGGAAGAAATCAGTGACGAGGATTTCTGTTATGAAATTACATTGGCAAAACAGGCATGTGAGGAACTGGAAGCCGAGGGCAAAGACGTTCCGACCCTGTTTGAAATCATCACCGGTGCGGCGTTCCATTATTTCGCCCGCCAGAACGTAGACGTCCTTGTGCTGGAGGTCGGCTTAGGCGGGACATTTGACGCGACGAATGTTGTGGAAAAGCCCCTTCTGAGCCTGATTATGTCTATCAGTATTGACCATACTGAATTTTTAGGCAGCTCCCTTGAGAGAATCGCGAAAGAAAAAGCGGGAATTATCAAGAAAAATTGCCCTGTGGTGTTGTATTCTCAAGGACAAATAGTATATAATATAGTAAAGACGTATGCCTGTGAAAAGGACGCGCCTTTCTTCTGCCCTGATGATGCGGAAATTTCTGTTTTTTCCCAGACACTGGAGGGGACAGTTTTTTCTGTACACAGCAGACTGGCAGCTTACAAAAACATTTGTCTGCCGCTTTTGGGGAGCTATCAAATCTCCAACTGCGTCACTGTTTTATCCGCCTGCACCGTTCTGCGCAGGCAGGGACTTTCCCTGACTGAGGAAGCTGTGCGCAAAGGGCTGGCAGACGCCCGCTGGGCTGGCAGAATGGAAATCTGCGGCAAAAAGCCCCTCGTTATTTTGGACGGGGCGCATAACGCTGACGGAATTTCGCGGCTTGCGGAATCCCTTTCTGTTTATATTCAAGAGAATAAAGCCACCCTGATCCTTGGTGTTCTGGGTGATAAAGAATATCGAAAAATGGCGGAGGAAATACTGCCCTTCGCCCGCACCGCCATATTGACAGAGCCGGAAAGCCACCGCAGGCTGGACGTCCTGACGCTTTCCCGCTCTATCTCCGGATTTTCCGGGGAGATCTATCTGGAAAAGAATCTGGAAAAAGCATACCGCAAGGCTCTCTCCGTCACGCCTGAGAATGGAGTGGTGCTTGCCTGCGGTTCTTTGTATATGGTCGGCGCACTGAGAAGTTTTATAAAATCCCTTTCCCCCTACGACTTGAAACGGAGGTAATTTTTCTGTGTTTAATTTCAAAGATGAACTTTCCCGCTACCAGCCGATTTTGGAGCTGAAAGATATAGAGGACGCTCTGCATCCCTCCCAGATGCAGGATCTGCTGGATATTTTACAGCACATCGCGAAAAGCAGCACACAGCCGCCGTCCTTCGAATGAGCCAAAGGAGCGATATCATGAAATGTCTTAACTGTGGCTATGAAATTACCGAAGGCTATATCTGTCCCAGCTGCGGGGCTGACGCCTATATTTTCCATAAGGCGCGGAACGTTTCCATACGGCTTTACAATGAAGCCCTGCAAAAAGCGGCAAGCCGTGATCTTTCCGGCGCAGCTGCAAATCTGGAGCAGAGCCTTCTTTTTGATAAAAATAACATTCCCGCGCGGAACCTTCTGGGCCTGATACTGTCCGAAACAGGACATATTGCGGACGCGCTCAAGCATTGGATCATCAGCACGTCTATCTCGAATAAAAATAATCCCGCCGCCGGATATATTGACTTCCTGCAAAAAAACGGGCGGGAAATGGAAAAATGCAATGACGCCGTACGAATGTATAATCAGGCTATCTATTACCTGAAACAGGGCAGCGATGACCTGGCAATCATCCAGCTGAAAAAAGCCCTTGACAACAACCCTGATTTTCTGGATGCGTACAACCTCATGACGCTCTGCTGCATTGAGGATAAAAATATGAAGCGGGCACAGCATTATAATGAGATTGTGCTCAAGCGGGACACGCTGAACCCGCTGGCACTGCATTATGCCCAGCTGATGGGCAGCACACCCGTGCCGCCGCCTGTGAAAAAAGCGGAGAAAAACGCTGCCGTAAGCATCAAAAAAACGGACAGCAGCCCGCCTATACCGCGCTACAAGCGCAAGGAAAAAACAACGAACAGCGTGCTGGAAAAGCGCGACCTGCTTGCTTTCCTGCTGGGCATCGTCGCCACAGCCGTAGTGATGCTTGTGCTGGTTATGCCCGCGCTGAATGACAGCAAGGACAAGTCTATCAAAGATTTGCAGGCAAAGGTGGACCATTATGCCGGCGAAACAGAAATGACGCCGGAGGAAGTGCTTTCCATGCGGGAAGAACTGCAAAAATTGCAGGAAGAAAACAGGCTGCTCCGCAGCGAGGAAAACAAGCAGGCGAATCTGGAGCTTTTGCAAACTGCCGCTTCCCAGCTTTCAGACGAAAAGTATATTGACTGTGTTACAACGCTCGCCGCAATTGACACCATCGGCTTCGGCGAAGAGGATCTCGCGTTATACAATTCTATCAAAAGTACCGTTTATCCAAACGCCGCATACGCGTATTATACCAACGGCAAGGGTGAATTCCTGAGCAACCATTTTGCGGAGGCAAAAGTGAGCCTCGAAAACGCAATGGAATATATTAACGGCGAAAATTTTGTAGATGACATCCTCTATTATCTGGCGCGGATTGCCGAGCATGACGGCGATAATGAAACCGCAAAAAAATATTATGAGCAGATTGTCACGGACTACCCTGATTCCAACCAAATGTCAAACGTGGAGAACGCTTTGCGTCTGCTGAATGCAGGATCGGACACCCCGCAGAATTAAAGCCGCCTTTGGCAGGCGTGTTTCTGCCCCGGCTGGCACAGAGCGAAACGGCAAAAAACTTACAGGGTATGAACCAGAAGCCCTGCAAATGCTTTTTTCTGCCTTGACAACCCGCCCTCGCGGGGGTATCCTATAATGGAAAATTTTATTATGAAATGGGGCTTTCAATATGAGTAAAACAATCATTCCACAGGGTTATGAATCTACCCTTACGCTTTATGAAACACAAAACGCCATCGGCATGATCCATCATACGTTTGAGGAAAATCTTTCCCAGACATTAAACCTCAAGCGTGTATCTGCGCCCCTGTTCGTTGACCCCTCGACGGGTCTGAATGACAACCTGAGCGGCGTGGAGCGTCCCGTCAGCTTTGAAGTGCCTGCAACGGGTGTGACTGCCGAGGTTGTACATTCTCTGGCAAAATGGAAGCGCATGGCTCTTTACCGCTACGATTTCCGCCCCGGCAAGGGCCTTTATACGGATATGAACGCAATCCGCAGAGATGAAACACTGGATAATTTACATTCTATTTATGTTGACCAGTGGGACTGGGAAAAAGTTATCACACCGGAAAAGCGAAACCTGCAGGAACTGAAATTTACGGTACAGGGCATTGTGATTGCCGTCTGCGATACGCTGGATGTGCTGAAAAAGAAATATCCCCGCATTAAGACGGAGCTTTGCCGCGAGGTTACGTTTATCACTTCCCAGGAGCTGGAGGACCTTTATCCGGACCTGACGCCAAAGGAACGTGAAAATGCTATCACTAAAGAACATAAAACTGTATTCATTATGCAGATTGGTGATAAGCTGCGCTCCGGCGAACCGCATGACAGCCGTTCCCCGGACTATGACGACTGGCAGCTGAATGGTGATTTGCTGTTTTACAACACTGTTCTGGATAGCGCTCTGGAGGTATCCTCTATGGGTATCCGCGTGGATCCCTTCACCCTTGACCAACAGCTGCGTAAGGCTGGCTGTGAGGACCGCCGCGCTCTGCCTTACCACAGGATGTTGCTGGAAGGCAAGCTGCCCTGCACCATCGGCGGCGGCATCGGTCAGTCCAGAATCTGCATGCTGCTGCTGGGCAAAGCACATATCGGCGAGGTGCAGTCCTCTATATGGGATCAGGAAACCTACGATGTATGCAATGCGGCAGGCGTAGCACTTCTGTAAACAATGAAATACGGGCAGGCCCATCGCATAAGGTCTGCCCGTTTACTCTATATCAATTTTTTCGATTCATATATTTCATTCCTTGAATTTTACAAATACTCCCTTATGTGCTAATATAAGTACATAAAAGAGATCTCTTAAAACAACATCATTTCAGGCAGGCTGAGTAAGTTTCTTTTAATGATTGCTATTTTCTTACGGCAATGCCTGCTATCGCAAAAATGTTATTTTATGAAGGAGGTTTTCTTATGAGGAATGAAATCACAAACCGTCAGGCTATGAGCACCATTGTTTCTCTGGTATGCTATATTGTTTCCTGCTACATCGCTTTTTCGGAGCCATGGACTGCGGGCGTCATGAAAATTTTTATGGCTGTTATACTCACTTCCGCCGCATCATTTGTCTACTTCTGCGGAAGGCTTTCCCAAACGCCCGATGAGCGGCAGACGGCAGGAGGTATCCGGCCTATTCCGGATTTTTCCACAGCAAAATAACAGGCAGGGCTCTGGTACATTCCAGAGTCCTGCACACTTTCCAACCAGAATAAGGAGGCATTTATGGAACTGCGCAACCTGATTACATTTTTGAAGATTATCGAAACCGGCAGTTTTTCCAAAGCCGCCGAACAGCTCCTTTATTCCCAGTCTACTGTTACCATACAGATTCAGCAGCTGGAGGAGGAGTTGAATATTCTGCTTTTCGACCGTATCGGCAAAAAGGTTTTTGTTACGGAAAAAGGGCGCGAAGTCGCGGAATATGCCCGCCAGATGGTCCGCCTTTCCGAAAAGATTTCACTTGTAGGCGCAGACACCGAAGAACTGCAGGGGGCGCTTACCATCGTTTCCTACGATTCTCTTTCCTATGGCGTTCTGCCAAATATTTTGTTTGAATACCACAAACGCCACCCAAAAGTTTCCATCGTTGTTAAGACCTCTGACAATTTTGCTGAAACCAGAAATATACTTTCCCGAAATGAAGCCGACCTTTGTTTTGCCTTCTCCGAAAAACCGGAAATCAAAAATCTGATCTGTCGGTTTTCCCGAAAAGATAAGGTCTTTTTCGTGGCCCCGCCTGGCCATTCTCTTGCCCAAAAGAAAAATATCCCGCTGGAGGAGATTGCAAACGAATCCCTGATTGTATCCAACAAGCATATCTCTTTTGATTTTGATTTCAAGGGAAAATATGACGCTTTCAAAAACTATAAGCTGAATCCCGCGTTTGATGTGTTTGACACTCCTTCCGCAGTAGAGCTTGTCAAACTGGGGGCAGGTATCCTGCTTGTTCCGCATTATCTGGTGGCAAAGGCTGAGGAGGCAGGAGAGCTCTGCGTGCTGGACGTACCAGAGGTGGATAACACTATATGGATTCAGGCACTTTACCATCCCGATAAATCTGTCACACCGCAGATGAACGCTTTTTTTGCCCTGCTGAATGAAACATATCCGGAATAATTTTACACGCTGCGGCAGAAATGCTCTTCATGCCTCTTTGCCGCAGCATGTTTCCGTCATTTCATTCCGCGCCATATACTCTCTTCCCCAGTCGCACATTACATTCAGTATCGGAATCAGCGTTTTTCCCTGCGCCGAAAGGCTGTATTCCACCTTTGGCGGCACGACGGGGTAAACCTTCCGCAGGAGGAATCCGCTCCGCTCCAAATCCCTGAGCTGCTGCGCAAGCATTTTGGGTGTAGCCTGCGGAATCAGCCGCTCCAGCTCCGAAAAACGCAGCGTTTTATCCATCAAATGCCATAATATGAGCGTTTTATACTTCCCTCCAATCAGTTCCAGCGTCACTTCCATTGGGCAGTTATATGCCGCATTATAATTCTTCAATCCTTCCACCCTTTCCTTTTGTATAGTCCTTTACAAAAAAGTGCGTACTTGCGGAAATGCAGTCCTCTGGTATAATCATAGCATAAACCGGTTTATCATTCAAAACAAAAAGGAGATGTATCCCTATGATAAAAATAATCGCTGAAACACGCGTGCCAAAGGAAAACTATGAAGCCTTCGCCGCCCTTGCCGCACCGCTTGTCGCCGCATCGCAGAAGGAACCCGGCAACATATTCTACCATATGCACCGTTCCCGCATGAACCCTGAAAAAGTGGTATTCATGGAAGGCTGGGAGGATCAGAAGGCAATCGACAGGCATAACGCCTCCCCGCATTTCACCTCCGTACTGCCGGAGCTGGGCAGGCTTTCCTCTGCTGAAATGGCAATTGAAACATTTGATGTAATCCTGTAAAAGCACCATACGAAAAGGACAATATCCCACTGGTGATACTGTCCTTTTCGCAGTCTGCCCTTTTAAAAACTCGCAGGCGTACAATGTTGCGCTGCATTGCCGCGCTGCCCCAGCGGCGGAGCCGCCAGGTGGGCGGTACGGCAGGAATTCTTAACGAAAAAACCGACAAAATTTGCCGGAAAGGCATATGCAGACACTTGTGACGGCACTGCCTGGTTTATACTTTCACTTTTCTTCAGCATTTTCCGGAAACGAATGGTACTGTATCCTGACTGCTGCTTTTTTCGGAAAAACGGATTTTTTCTTAAACGATGTATCCCCGTTGATAGAAACTTCTTCTACTTCCCCCTCTTTGTCAAACAAACCAAATTTCAAATCGTCCAGCGCAATCAATTCGATTTTAGAAAATCCAGCTTCCTCCAATCTGATTTTTACGGTTTCCGCATCCATGCCGATAAAATCCTTTGCGTTTGCCGGCGGATTGATTTCACCGCGTCCCGCTTTCTGCGGCAAAACAGATGCAGCCGTAAATACGATTGCCAGCACCAATACCAGCATCACTATCTTTACCACATCGTTCCACATCTTCTGCCCGCTCTCGGGCAATTTGAATTTTCCCATAAACAACCTCCATTTTTTACATTTTCCACAAAGTATGCCTTTCAAAAAAGCGAAAAAACGTCAAAAAACCACAAAATAAAATGTTGAAAAACACAATATTTTGTGGTATCGTTAGGTCGATGGTATTTTATTGTCACTTATTAAAACGTATACATTTTAGTAAGCCTTTCAGTAAATTCCCTTTCCGCACTTCCTCTTATCCTTCCAGAAAAGCAATGCCTTCCGCCACAATCGATACATGCCCCGCGATATACAGCGCAGGAATTACACCATCCTGATATCCGGCTTCTGCCCGCATTTTTCCGCCGGGCTGCTGCAGTTCCACGGAAACCGCTTTCCGATTTTTCCATGCAAGATATGCACCCACAGCCGCCGTTCCGCTGCCGCAGCCGCGTTCCCAAATCATGCTGACCCCTTTCAGGTAAACAAGCGGTCTGAGCATATGCTCATTTTCATCCAAAAGCAGGAGCCCGAACGCCGCGCCGTCCGGCAGTTCCTCCGCCCAGAGCCTCGCCGCCGTTTCGGCTTTCCGTTCCGTATCCTCTTTCCAAAGCCCCGCCGGAACGATAACATGCGTGATTCCTTCAAAAACAACTGCTATCAGCCGAAGTTCCTCCCCTTCCATGCGAAACGTTCTTTCCTCTATCCTCTCAGGCAGAGGCATTTTTGCCTTACCGAAAAAGCCACACTCTTCCCTTGTAATCTCGCAGGGGACAAGCCCCTCCGTGCCGGAAACTTCCAGCAGATATTCCCGCGTTTCGCCTGCGGCAAGCCCGTCTTTCTGCGCCAGCCATGCGGCAAGCGAAAGTGACGCGTTTCCGCAGAATTCCCCTGCCATCATTTGCAGGTGTTTTGCCGCCTGCGGGTTTTCCGGCTCCTCTATATAGCCTGCCTGTTCCGCATATACACTGTCATATGCAATCAGCCGTTCCGCAAGTGCAAGCTGTTTTTCCCGCGGCACAGGCGTTTTCACCAATACCGTCATGTTCTGCGTTGGACTGGTTTTGATAAATTCAATTTCCATGCTTCCCACCCCTTACTGCTGGAAACGTCCAAGGAAAGCCTTTGTACGCTCCTGCTGCGGGCTGTTGATTACGTCCTGCGGCGCGCCCTCCTCGATGATTACACCGCCGTCCATGAATATGATATGATTGGATACATCCCGAGCAAACGCCATTTCATGCGTTACAATCACCATCGTCATATGCTCCGCCGCCAGGTCTTTTATGACCTTCAGAATTTCGCCCGTCAGTTCCGGGTCAAGCGCGGAAGTCGGTTCATCGAAAAAGAGTATTTTCGGCTTCATCGCCAACGCACGCGCAATAGATACCCGCTGCTGCTGTCCGCCGGAAAGCTGGAAAGGATAAGCGTCCTCCTTATCAGAAAGCCCCATTTTTTCCAGAAGTACGCGCGCTTCCCGATACACTTCGTCTTTCGGACGTTTCCCTATCAAAATCGGCGGCTCGGTTATATTCCGCATCACAGAATAATGCGGGAACAGGTTGAAATTCTGGAATACCAATCCGAAATTCTTTTTGATATTTTTCAGGCTCTCCTTATCCGAATAGACCGCCTTTCCCTCCGCGTCTGCCTTCGCGGCATATTCCCCAAGGTAAACAAGATCGCCGCCGTCCATGGTTTCCAGCAGAGTCGCACAGCGCAGAAGCGTAGACTTGCCGGAGCCGGAGGGCCCAATAACAGAAACAACCTGCCCTTCCGAAACAGAAAGGGAAATATCCTTCAGCACTTCATTATCGCCAAATTTTTTATTGCAGTGGTTAATCTCCAAAACCTTCATAAATATGCCCTCCTTTCTTAACGGTAATAGTTCATTGCCTTTTCGATACGCTCCATCACAAAGGCTACGACAAAGTTGAATATAAAATAGAACACGCCTGCAACGAACAACGGCAGAATTGACGCTTCTTTTGCGGCAATCTGTTTCGCGATGGTAAACATTTCCTCATACGTCAGCACGAACGCCAGCGAGGTATCCTTTACCAGCGTGATTACCTCATTCGTAACCGGCGGCACGATGCGCTTTGCCATCTGCGGGAATATAATCCTGCGGAATGTCTGGCTTTTGCTGTACCCCAGCACCGCCGCCGCTTCATACTGCCCAACAGGAATCGACTCAATGCCGGAACGGTAAATTTCCGCGAAATACGCCGCATAGTTAACAGAAAAACCAATCAGCACCGCAATAAAGCGGTACGACCTCGGCAGCTGCATCCCGAAAAGGTAATACGGTCCATAGAACACCACAATGAGCTGCAGCATCAGCGGAGTGCCGCGCAGTATCGCAATGAAAATTTTCACAATAAACTGTATCGGCTTAAATCCAAGGACTGCCGCTTTGATTCTCCCGCCCAGACTCACAGGCTGTTTCGTTTCCTCTTTTTCTAAAAAATGCAGAGGCGCCCACTTTGACATGCGCCCGAATGCCACCAGCAGGCCAAGCGGCATGGAAAACAGCAGCGTCAGGGCAAAAATCATTACCGATGCGCCCATGCCTTCGCCAAGCTGCCCCAAAATCCCCCAAACCTGCGAAAAATCAATACCTATCATATAGAATCACACCCTAGCCTTTCATCTGCCTTTATTCTCACCGTCCGGCTCTGAAACGCAGAAAAGGCGGCGGAAACATATAGTTTCCGCCGTCCTGGCGTTATCGTCCCGCCGCCTGCATCATCAGATTATTTGCCTAAGCAAACCATCTGGTCAAGGTTATAATCTGTGTAATTTGCAACGATTTCATCAAATGTACCATCGGCAAGCATTTCGTCCAGTGTTTCCTGTACCTGGTCACGCAATTCCGTATTGCCCTGCTTGAAGCCGATTGCATACTGTTCTGTGGAAAGGGGTTCTTCCAGCATGCGGAATTTGTCACCTCTGGACTGAAGCTGATACTGCGCAACACCAATGTCAACCGCAATCGCGTCATCTACGCCGGCTTCCAGATTCATGAAGGCGGAATTGTAATCCGCAATCTGTTCCAGTGTCGCAAAAGAAGCTGTCAGCTCCGCGTTATCCTCAGATTCCAGTGCAGAAAGCGCGGAGGAATCTGCCTGTGTTACAACAACCTTGCCCGCAAGGTCTGCCGCTGTCTGGATATCGGAATCCGCCAATACTACGAATACAATGCTGTTGTCTACATAAGGCTCGGAGAATGTATAGGAATCCTCACGTCCTGTCATGGTGAAACCGTTCCAGATACAGTCGATGGAGCCGCTGTTCAGTTCCATATCTTTCGTGTTCCAGTCGATAGGCTGTTTTATAAGCTCCCAGCCACGGCGGTTACAGACCTCCTGCGCCAGATCGATGTCAAAGCCTTCATAATCGCCGGCGTCTGTGCGGTAGCCATATGGAGGATATTCCGCGTCAAAGCCGATTGTAAATGTGGTGCGTTCTGCACTGTCTGCAGGAGTTTCCACGTTATCCTGTGCGGGCTGTTCTCCACCGCCGCAGCCTGCCAGCATTGTTACACTCATTGCCATTGTTAAAAATAAAGCCAGATATTTTTTCATTTTTCCGTCCCCTTTTTTTCTTTTATTTTTGTTTCTGGAAGGTACGTCCTCCCTTTTTCCTTCATTATGATATCACACTAATACGCTAAAGTAAAGCCAACTTTCTTTTGTATTTCATGCTGTTTTTTATGCAAAAAGCACAATGAACCTTTTTCGTTTTCCGGCATATTAAGAACTTATCCGTAAATAAGATACGTACAGATTACACAGTCAGATTTTTCGGCAGGCAGGGAGCTTTTTTGCAGGCATACCGGTTGGTACGGCAGGGAAAAGCAACAAAGGCTGCCGGAAAAGATGAAGCAGGATGTACGCAGATAATTTACAGATAGGTTCTAAGCAGTCATTTCCTAATATAAAGGAATCTTATGCTGCGCTTGCGTTTTTCCGGAAAAAGATGGTATACTATCAGCAAAGAAGAGAAGAAAAAGGATAAGGAGAACAGCTATGAAGATTTTAGCCGATACTCACACCCATACCATTGCCAGTGGACACGCATACAGCACTGTGGACGAAAATGCGCGATGGGCGGCAGAACAGGGGCTGCGCCTTCTTGCGCTGACCGACCACGCGCCCGCCATGCAGAACACGACCTGCCATGCTTATTTTGCCAACCTGAATGTCATCCCACAGGAACTGCGCGGCGTGCGGATACTGCGCGGCGTGGAACTGAATATTCTGGATTATAACGGCACTGTGGATTTAGACGAAAAAACGCTTTCCCGTCTTGATATTGCCATCGCCAGCCTGCACACTCCCTGCATCACACCTGGCAGCAGGAAGGAAAATACCCGCGCATACTGCATGGCAATGGAAAATCCCTATATAGACATTTTAGGGCACCCGGGCGACCCGCGATATGATGTAGACTATATGGAAGTATTCCGCGTTGCAGCTGAAACGGGGACGCTTCTGGAAATCAATAACGCCTCTTTAGTGCCGGGCGGTTTCCGCGATGGCAGCGGGGAAAACATTGAAAAGCTCCTGCGGCTCTGCATGGAGAACGGACAGCATATACTGCTGGGCAGCGATGCACATTTTTATACCGGAATCGGCGATGTTTTCTATGCCGTTGCACTTCTGGAAAAAATCGGTTTTCCGGAAGGACTTGTACTGAATACGCAGCCGGAAGAAATACAGAAGCATCTGAAACACAGATAATTTCCCGAAAAAAACGGAAAGCCCTTTACTTCAACGCTTTAGTATGTTAACATACAATCAGAAGCAAAGGGAAAAGGTGGCGGTTCGTATGAATAAAAAAATCAGGAGCGACTTGACGGATAAGCTGTTTCGGGCTATCCTCAGCATGGAAACCATTGACGAGTGCTATCTGCTGTTCGAGGATCTATGCACAGTCAACGAAATACAGGCCATCGCGCAGCGCATGGAGGTTGCCGCCATGCTTGACGCGAAGTGTACTTATGTGGAAATTGCAGAAAAAACAGGTGCGTCTACGGCAACTATCAGCCGCGTCAACCGCTGTCTGCATTATGGCACAGACGGGTACAAGCTGGCTATCAAACGGGTAAAGGCGCAGCAGGAACAGAAGAATACGGAAACCGGAGAAAGGTGACTCACCGCAGACGAAATAAGCCGTATAACAGCTTGCGTGGATTTGCCGCTAGGGAACCTCTGCCCCCTTTTTCGGGGAAAAACAGGAGCTCCCTAGTATTTTTTTGCGTAAATAAAAGACCTTGGGGACGCTGTCCCCTATCCCCTGCAAGGGAGCACACGCTCCCTTGGCCCGGGGCTGCCAGCCACATTTCATACGGCTGGGAAAAAAGCCTCGGATATTCTAAAATATACTTTCCCTGGAAAACGCAGTTTTCCTCAACAAAGTTCTTTGCACCGCTTTCTCCGAAAAAAAGCGGGCAGGGTGCGGGGCAGCGTCCCGCGGTATCAATGTTTTTAAGAAGCAAAAAGAACAGGAGTAGAAAACATGATAGGATTTGAACAACTGAACGATATGCAGCAAAAGGCTGTTTTGCAGACAGAGGGCCCTCTGCTGATACTGGCTGGCGCAGGGAGCGGGAAAACCGGCGCACTGACTGTCCGTATGGCGCATTTACTGGAAACCGGCGTAAAGCCCTGGAACATTCTGGCTATAACATTCACGAACAAAGCCGCCCGCGAAATGCGCGAACGCGTTGACGCACTTACCGGGCATGGCGCGGCAGATGTATGGATCAGCACGTTCCACTCAGCCTGTGTGCGGATACTTCGCCGGGAAATACATCATCTGGATTATGACAACCAGTTTTCCATTTACGATACCGATGACCAGGAAAAAGTCATGCGGGAAGCTTTCAAACGCCTGAATTTCAGCACAACGGATAAATCCTTTTCCGTAAAGAGTGCGCTTGCCGCCATCAGCCGTTTGAAAGAGGAGCTTGTTAGCTGGGAGGATTACGCTAAAACCGTTGACACAGACGACCTGCGCGCGTCCCGCGTAGCCAGGGCCTATCGCATCTATCAGCAGCTTTTGAAGGAAAACAACGCACTGGATTTTGATGACCTGATATATAAAACCGTGCTGCTGTTCCGTAATTGCCCCGATGTGCTGGACAAATATCAGGAACGCTTCCGCTATATTATGGTAGATGAATATCAGGATACAAATACCAGCCAGTATGAACTGGTGCGGCTTCTGGCGGCAAAATACCAGAATCTTTGTGTTGTGGGGGACGATGACCAGAGCATTTACGGCTGGCGCGGCGCGAACATCAGCAATATCCTTGATTTTGAAAAGGATTTCCCCGGCGCGGTCGTAATCAAGCTGGAGCAGAATTACCGTTCCACAAAAAAAATTCTGGAAGCCGCAAACACCGTTATCCACAATAACCAGACCCGCAAGGACAAAACGCTTTGGACTGAGAATGACAGCGGCAGTATACTGCATATTTATAAAGCAGATAACGAATATGACGAATGCCGTTTTGTGGCAGAAAAAATACAGGAAATGACGGCGCATGGCAAAACACGGAATCAGTTTGCCGTGCTTTACCGCACGAATAACCAGTCCCGCGCAGTAGAGGACCAGCTTGTCAAGCGCGGCATCCCCTACCGGCTGTTTGGCGGCGTACGTTTTTACGAGAGAAAGGAAATCAGGGATATCCTTTCTTACCTGAAGGTACTCGCGAATCCTTCGGACACCATTGCCCTGCGGCGTATTATCAATGTTCCGCGCAGAGGCATCGGCGAAACCTCTTTGGATAAGGTTGCGGCGTTTGCGGAACGGAACAACTGTTCTCTTTATGAAGCTTTGGAGCATCTGGACGAAATCACAGAGCTGAAAACACGTGCGGCAAAATTCCGCGAATTCTACAATCTGTTTGAAAGCCTGCGGGCTGACGCGGGCGGGCTGAAAGTCGGTGAACTGATTGACGCAGTTGTAAAGCGGACAGGATATTTGCAGCTTTTGCTGGACGAAGGGACAGATGAAGCCATTAGCCGTATTCAGAACATCGACGAATTTGTGAATAAGGCTGTGGAATACGATAAGACTAACCCCGAGCAGGAAGACGCACTGGCGGGCTTTTTGGAAGAAGTCGCACTCGTTGCAGATATTGACAGCTACGAGGAAGGCGAGGAGGCAGTCGCCCTGATGACGCTGCACAGCGCGAAGGGACTGGAATTCCCCTATGTATTCATCATCGGCATGGAAGAAGGCATTTTCCCCGGCTACCGCGCTGTCATGTACGGCGGGGAAAAGGAAATTGAGGAAGAACGCCGCCTTTGCTACGTTGGCATCACCCGTGCAAAGGAAGAACTTTTTCTGACACACGCAAAAAACCGTATGCAGCACGGCATCACACAGTATAACCCACCTTCCCGCTTTTTGAAGGAAATACCTGCCGATTTGGTTGATATGCCTACAAGGCAAGTTTCCGAAATGGCGAAAAAATACGAAATGCGCAACTGTATGCGCCTGACCCCTGCCCCCGGGCGGAATAAAACCATCGCGCCGACAGCTGTTTTTGCCGCACAGAAAACCATGCCCGCACCGAAGGATTTTATCCCCGATTACCAACCGGGCGACAAGGTGCGCGCACCGAAATACGGCGTAGGAACTGTGGTTTCCATACAGCCCGGCGGCGCGGATTACGAGGTCGAGATTTCCTTTGGCGCGAAGGGGACAAAAAAATTCATGGCAAGGCTTTCCAAACTCATTAAGGTAAGCGAATAAGCCAAGGAGTGAATAAAATGGCAGATATGGAGCGAATGAAAGAACTGACGGAGCGGCTGAACGCCGCCGCAAAAGCCTATTATCAGGAGGACAGGGAAATTTTGTCCAATCAGGAATATGACAGCCTGTATGACGAGCTGGCGGCTTTAGAAGAACGAACCGGGACAATTCTTGCCAGCAGCCCCACGCAGAAAGTCGGTTTTACCGTGCTGAGCAATCTGGAAAAGGTACGGCACGAAAGCCCGATTCTTTCGCTGGACAAAACAAAGGAAACGGGTAAGCTGGAAAGCTTTCTGGGCGATAAAACAGGGATACTTTCCTGGAAACTGGACGGGCTGACTATCGTGCTGAAATACCGCGGCGGCATACTGGAGCAGGCCGTTACACGCGGCAACGGCGAAGTCGGTGAGGACGTGACCCACAACGCACGCGTGTTCCAGAATATCCCGCTTACAATCCCCTTTTCCGGCGAACTTGTTCTGCGCGGCGAAGGTGTGATTCCATACAGCGAGTTCCGTCGCATCAATGATGCGCTGGACGATGATGAAAAATATAAAAATCCCCGTAACCTTTGCAGCGGAACAGTGCGCCAGCTGAATAGTGAAATTGCCGCAGGGCGAAACGTGCGCTTTTATGCCTTTACACTTGTCAGTGCGGAAGGCAGGGCGCTTTCCGACAGCAAAACGGAAAATATGGTCTGGCTGAAAGAGCTGGGCTTTGAGGCAGTTGAACAGAGGCTGGTGACAGCCGGAACTGTTGCAAAGGCTGTGGAATGGTTTCGGGAACACATCACAGGAAATGATATTGCGTCCGACGGGCTTGTGCTGACGTTTGACAGCATATCTTATAGCGAAAGCCTTGGGCGTACCTCTAAATTCCCGAAGGATTCCATTGCGTTCAAATGGGCGGACGAAATGGCAGAAACCACATTGCGTGAAATACAGTGGAACACCTCCCGCACAGGGCTTATGAACCCGGTTGCAGTGTTCGACCCTGTGGAGCTGGAGGGCTCTACGGTAAGCCGCGCCAGCGTGCATAACGTCAGCATTTTGAAGGAATTGAAGCTAAGCATCGGCGATACAATCAAAGTTTATAAGGCAAACATGATTATCCCACAGATTGCGGAAAACCTGACAGGGGAAATTTCCACAGCTGAAATTCCAAATCATTGCTTTGTCTGCGGCGGGGAAACGGAGGTACGGAAACTGCGGGACGGCGAAGCGTTATACTGCACAAATCCAAATTGCAGCGCACAGAGGATACAGGCTTTAAGCCACTTTGTTTCGCGGGACGCAATGAATATCGAAGGGCTTTCCGAAGAAACATTGAAAAAATTTCTGGAACATGGATTTGTGGAAAACTATCCGGATTTGTTCCGGCTGGAACAGCACCGCGAAGAAATCTGTGAAATGGAGGGCTTTGGTGAAAAATCTTACACTAATCTGATTGAGTCCATTGAGAAGGCAAAGGAAACCGACCTGCCGCGCCTGATTTACGCGCTGGGAATCAACCATGTCGGTCTGCGTAATGCAAAACTGCTCTGTGCCCACTGCGGATATGATTTCGCGCAGATTAAAAGTGCGACAGAAGAAGAACTGGCGGAGGTTGACGGGTTCGGGGCAGTCATTGCACACAGCATCGCACAGTATTTTCAGGAAACAGAGCATCTGCTCCTGCTGGAGGAAGTTCTGCCGCTGCTCACCCTGCGTAAACCGGAAGAAAAACAGGACAACAGTCCGCTTGCCGGTTTAACGTTCGTTATAACCGGAGATTTGGAGCATTTTACAAACCGAAAGGAGTTGCAGGCTTTCATCGAGCAGGGCGGCGGGAAAGTGACAGGCAGCGTTACAAAAAAAACAAATTTCCTAATCAATAATGATGTGCATTCAGAATCTGCTAAGAATAAAAAGGCTCGGGATCTGGGTGTGCCAATCCTCAGTGAAGCGGCATTTATAGAGCAGTTTATGGAAGAATAATTCAAACGGTACAGCTGCTGTTGTCCGGCTTGTGAGAAGTGCGGGAACATTCCATTTGAGGGCTCCTTCAAACATAGCCCAAAGGGAATGCTACCCGCTTTTTATCACCCCGCATTTCTCTACAGAATATTTATTTTTGCCAAACCCATTGCATTTTTCCAAACGACCTGATATAATAGCCAAAGCTACACAGAATCTTTCCAGATTGAAAATCTGACAGCTGATATCTGGAGACGTATCGAAGTGGTCATAACGGGCCTGACTCGAAATCGTGTCGGCTCGCCCTTGACTCTTCCTCCAAAAACCGCGGTTTCATGGGCTTTCCCGCCCTACCGCTGTTCGGCGCAAACCGGAAATGCTAACAAATTGCTAACATTTTACTATTTTATATTTTTCATCTTTTTTGGAGACGTATCGAAGTGGTCATAACGAGAACGACTCGAAATCGTTTGATCGGTGATGAGCCGATCCGTGGGTTCGAATCCCACCGTCTCCGTATTTCCAAGTCCTGCTGATATGGCAGGACTTTTCTTTTCCCGTCCCAACCGCATGGAATGCGGTTGGAAATCAGGGCCTGGGGCATGATGCCCCAGTGTGGTCCGGAGCAAAGCCCCGAAATCCTTTTTTAACCGCTTAACGCCTTTCCAATCGCTTCCGCAGACTGGAGCTTTGCACTGAAATCAATGTGCGAGTAGATGTCGGCAGTCGTAGAAAAGTTGGAATGCCCCAACCATTCCTGTATCGCTTTCATCGGCACACCTTCCGCCAGCAGCATGCTTGCGCATCCGTGTCTGAGGTCGTGGTAGCGTATCACTTTCAGCCCGTGCTTTTCCAGAAACCATCGGAAATGCCCGCTGATATAGTTCGGTTTAAACAGTTCCCCCTGCCCGTTCACGCAGATGTAATCCAGATACTCCCTGGAATAGCTTTTCCTGAACACCCGCCGCCGTTCTTCCTGCCGCTTTTTCAGCTTCAAAAGCTCCTCCTCCACGAACGGGATCAACGGCAAAGTCCGGTAACTGGTCTTCGTTTTCAGCTTGTCCTCCGCATAAACGATGAGCTTCCCTTCCTCCCTGACCTGTGCAACCTTGTGGTTGACCGTCAAGGTCTTTTTCTCAAAATCCACCGCGCTCCAGCGCAGCCCCAGTACCTCGCTCCTCCGTAAGCCATAGTATGCCGCCAGCAAAATCGGGATATAAATCGGGTCGTCCCGCGCCATTTCCAGCAAAACCGCCGTTTCCTCTTTCGTGTAATACTTCGCGATATACCGGTTTTTCTTCGGCCTCGTCACCAAATCTGCCGGATTGGATGGGATAAGCTGCATTTTCACCGCACAGGCAAGCGCTTTCCGGATAATGGCATGGTAGTGGATCACCGTATTCGTGACACAGCCCTCGCTTAAAATCTCATCATAAAGCATCTGGATATGCTGCGGCTTTATCTCTGAAAGCGCCAGGTTCAGCTTCTCAAAATGCGGCTTGATACGGCTTTTATATAGCTGTTCATAGCTCCCATAGGTCGCCCGCTCGATGGTCGGGCGGATAGTTTTGAACCACTCCTCCATGAAATCAACGAACAAAATACCGTCCCCTTCGAGATTTTCCATCTGCTCTTTCTTCTCATATTCCTGCTTCAGATTTTCTAAAAACTCTATTGCTTTTCTTTTGTTTCCCTTGACCGGCAGCTTAGTGCTGACGGATTTCTGCTTCCGTTTCCCATCTTCATAGTAACTGATTACGGCGTAATAAATGCCGTTCCTCTCGTAAAGGTTTCCCTTAATCATCGCATCCTCCTTCCTCCGGAACACCCAAACGCCAAACCGTTTGGGTATGTTACCATTGATTTCCCGTCAGTTCAAGTCGTTTCCCTTATCTTCACAAAGATATTCGATTACACAAATTTTCGGAATCAAGTATTTCCTCCCAAGCCTGACCGATTTGATTTTGCCGACGCGCAGGAGTTTATAAGCCGTTGTTTTTCCAATCCCGCCCAGCATTTTTTGCAGTTGTTCCGGGCTGACTACGTCCGGATATTCCGAAAACATTTTCCTTGAAGCCTTCTCCTTGCTGAAACTTTTCATTTTTCTTTCCCCCATTTCTTGACAAACCTTCATCTTTCTGTTTTAATATTAGTAATAGGCTTTTCATTTCTATCTATTACTATTATAAAGACGGTGGGAAAGCAAAAATCGGTA
>CAJTKM010000030.1 GCA_910576545.1 Lachnospiraceae bacterium | reverse complement strand
ACAACTGCTCGATGATGGGAAGGCTGACAAGAGATCCTGAAATACGTCATACAAAAGGCGATGAACCGAAAACGGTTGCGAAGTTCGGAATTGCCGTGGAACGCGATTACACCGCAAAGGGCGAGAAACTCACAGATTTTTTTGAGATAGAAGCATGGCAGAAAACTGCCGAGTTTGCCGGGAAATACCTGAAAAAAGGACAGCTCATCGGACTGGAGGGCAAGCTGCGCCGTTCCGAATGGAAAAAGCAGGGAACAGACGAGAAACGTTTTTCCTATTATATAGAAGCAAAAAGCATCTATTTTGCGGAAGGCAAGAAAAGCGAGCCGGAGAATGCCGCAGCGGAGGAAGCGCCGGAGGATGACAGCCCTGCTCCAAGCGGGTTTGACCCGTTCGATGATGAAGATGATTTCGACCCGTTTGCGGAGGAATGACGTCAGAAGAAAAAGAGTCTTTTATTTCAAGATACAAAAAGGTATAATAAGAACAGATGGAAACCTGGCTGGCTGCCGGGTTTCCGTCCAATATTTACCTGATGGGAGAAATAGAAATGAAGCCGATTGAAATTTACCATGGAAGCAATACGGCAGTAGAATTTCCAGAGGTTCGGAAAACACGTTATACAAAGGATTTTTCATGGGGATTTTATTGTACAAAAAGTTATGAACAGGCATATAGATGGGCAAACCGCCGGAATGAAGCAGGCGTGGTAAATATATATTCTTATACAGAAGAAGAAAGCCTGAAAATTTTGAAATTTGATAAAATGACAGATGAATGGCTTGATTTCATAGGAAAATGCAGGGCAGGATATATCCATGATTATGATATTGTGGAAGGGCCGATGGCAGATGATACAGTTTGGAACTTTGTAAATGATTTCCTAAATGGTGATATTAGCAGGGAGGTATTTTGGGCATATGCAAAATTTAAGCACCCGACACACCAAATTAGTTTCCATTCCATCAGGGCTTTGGGCTGCCTGCATTTTGAAAGGAGCGAAAATGTTGATGGCTGAAATAAGTAAGGATGATATTTTCTATGTCTGTACGTTGGTTGAATATACCGCCAGAAAGACAAGAAACAGACGGCGGGACGTTGTTGAAGGAATTGGCAGGGAAGGTATTGCCCGCCAGCTGCGTGCGGCAGGAATGAATCATTGCCTGTCACTGGAACAGGTTTCTGATGAGCTGATTGAGGATTTTAACATCTTGAATGGGAATTTTGATACAGTGAGCGAATGCCGGTACGATGTCCCGTCTGCAGCTTCCATTGGAAAAGTCTACCAGCGGCTTGTCCTGGCAACAGAAACAGGAGATATTGCACAAACAATTATGGCTGTATTTACATCGTTTATCAGCGATGAGATTTCGGATTTTAATTCAAATGTGTATTACAGCAATCCGGATTATCTCAGGTGCTGTTATGAGGAAGGCAGATTGCTTGCATGAAAGACATCAGCGTAAAGGAGGCGGGGAACATGAAATGCCCGGCATATACGATAGAAGAAATAAAAGAGCGCATTTCTCCGATTGCGAAGAAATATGGCATTGCGAAAGTATATCTTTTTGGCTCATTCGTCCGAGGGGATTATCATGAAAACAGCGATATCGACTTACGGATAGAAAAAGGACGCTTAAAGGGTTTGTTTGCTCTGGGTGGTTTTTACGAAGAAGTGAAACTGGCTCTGGAAACAGATGTTGACGTGCTGACAACGGGAAGCCTTGAAGCCGGTTTCCTTGAAAAGATAAAGGGGGATGAGGTGCTGTTGTATGCGGAATAATAGAGATATTGATGTCCTAAAGCATATAGTCCGGTACTGCACAGAGGTGGAGCATACTACGGAAAGGTTTGGCATGTCCTTTGAAACATTTTCAAAGGATTTCGTATATAAAAATGCGGTCGCGCTCTGCATCCTGCAAATTGGAGAGTTAACTGCAAAGCTGACTGTTGAATTTAAGGAAACCTACGCACAGATGCCTTGGAACCAAATAAAAGCCATGAGAAACATTGTTGCGCATGAATATGGCAGCATTGACGCCGAAATTTTATGGGAAACAGTAGAAAATGATATTCCTGCGCTGAAGGAATACTGTGACAAGATCCTCCAGAGCCTTGCATAACTGCAACTGTAAAGGGGACTGTTAATCTGCTATAATAAAGCTGTAAAAGAGGTAAGTGTATTTCAGGTCAGAGTAAAGGAGGGCATATTTTCGACCGCCTGCAAAAGAGAACCATCGGGCATTGCGCCTGACATAAAAAACGGATATAGAAAGACTGTAAAAAAGCGTTTGGGACGTTATTTTGCAGTCTTTTATTTTTGTCGCATGAAGGAGGAATTTTATGAAAGTACAAGCATATATCCATAGCTTGAAAGACAAAGAAGACGGTCACAACGTGCTGGGTGAAGCTGAAATTTTGGAATGTATCGGCGATAACCAGTATCTGGCAGAGTATAACGGAATCCTTTGCACTGCTATTTTTAATTTTTTCGATGGAAGGTACTATGTTGACGATGTATACGGCGTCCGCGGGGAAAATGGGACTGGGCAGCATTGACTTTTATAGAAGCCGACAAAATTGGAGCAGTATCTCCTTTATGCCTGGTTTACTTTTTTCCCATAACAGGATATACTATAAGTAATCTCAAGGTTTCTTTAGATTTCAAGAATAGAAGGAGTGATCTCATGAATTTAGCAAAAATCTCTGCAAACGGGCAGATTACGGTGCCTGTGGAAATACGGCGGCTGCTCGGCTTAAAATCCGGGGATAAAATCCTGTTCCTGCAAAAACGGGATGGGGAGGTTGTTATAAGCAACGCTTCTTCAAAGGCAATCCGCAAAGCGCAGGCTGCTTTTGCCGGAGCCGCTGAAGATATGGGCGTTTCTGATGAAGATGATGTGCAGGCACTTGTGGACGAAATGCGGTACGGAAAGGAAATGTAAAATGAGGATATTAGTTGACACAAACATTTTATTTTCTGCGTTGCTTTTTCCGCGCTCCAAGCCGGCGCAGGCACCCCTGCACGCAGCGGAGCATCATGAAATCGTTTTGTGCGACCGCAATATTACGGAACTGCGGGACATCCTGCAAAGAAAAGCCCCTAAGTACCTTCCGGATGCGGAAGTGCTGCTCGCGGAAATGTCGTATGAACTGATTCCTGCGATAGACCATGCGGAAAAACTGATACGCGATGCAAAAGACCAGCCTATCTTAAATGCGGCAATTATATCGGATGTGGACATTATCCTCACAGGGGATAAAGATTTTCTGAGCCTTGAAATGGAACATCCGAAATGTATGACAGCCGCACAGTTTTTTGAAAGCGAGAGTTTAGAAGGGTAGCCTGCTGCATTCCACAGGAAAAGCACCCTTGCAAAACTGCAACTGTTAAAGAACGCGTCAATCTGATACAATGAAAGCGTAAGAGAGGTAAGCGTATTTCAGGTCAGAGTAAATGCGGCGGGCTTTGCCCACTGCACAGCCGCAAGCGGCTATGAAGGAGGTGGGTTTTTACTGACCGCCTGGTAAGGAATCATCAGGCAGTACGCTTGACATGAACAAAATATTTTATCTTAAAAGACTGCGAACACCGTGTTTGAAACACGCTGCCACGCGGTCTTTTTTTGCAAAAAAAGGAGGAGCAACAATGAGTGAAGAGAAAAAATGGAACGATGATGAAATACTGGACATCGGCAGTGTGGACGAAGACGATTTCGACCCGTTTGGCGACGATGATTTTGAACTGGAGAGCCAGCAGCACGAGGAAAAGAAAGCAGAAGAAAAGAAGGCGAAGGAAAAGAAGCTGGCGGAGAAGAAGCCGCCCCAAAAGGCCGAAAGCAAGGAAGAAACCCCTTCCAACCCGCTGGAAGCCGAAATTTCGGCGGCGGCGGAAAAGGACGCAGAAACCGCGCGCGATGGGCTTTTCTCGAAGCCCCCGGTCTTTGCGTATGCAGGGGTGACGGAGGATGTCACAGACACGTCCGTCACGTTCGATGAGCTGCGTATCGCAAAAAGCGAGGATTTCCCGGAGCTTGACGACGGGAAGCGCGTTTCATGGACGGTAGAGTACGGGAAAATCACGAAGCCCGTCCCCTCCCCCAGGAAAAAAACGGTAGCCGAGTTCAAAAGCGAAATCGAAACATCGAAGGAATTTTTGGATTCGCTGAAAAAAGCGAAAGACAAATCCCCTGCCTGCAAGCTGGTGCCGAAGGTTACAGCGCAGAGCAAGGGCAAGATGTCAGCGTACAAAGGCATATTCCCTTCCTTTGAGGAAGCTGAACAGTCCGGGAAGATAATTTCCCTGTTCCCTTCCGGCGATGGGAATGTGTACGAAATGCGGAAAACGGAAATGGGTCGTTTTATCACGCCCGTTTCCGAAACGAATGCCATCAGGAAGGTCAGAGCCGGGTTCACCCCGGCCCTTCCTTTGATTCCGGCTAAAACCCTGTTCTATATCCTGCGATTCTTCAAGTATATGGCACACAAGGGCAGCTATGAAGCACTTGCCAACATTTACTGGGACAAACAGGCAGAGGAATTTGTCGTTGACATTCCGGAGCAGAAGGTTTCGCGTGTTTCGGTATCCAGCAGGCTCAGCGATGCATTTGACAGCGGCCGCTATATCCACTACATGGATATCCACAGCCATAACAACATGAACGCCTTTTTTTCCAAAACGGACGACTGCGACGAAAAGGCGGCTCGTGTGTATGCCGTAGTCGGCAAAATCTCCGGTTTTTTCCCTGAAATCAAGGTCAGGATTGCCAACTCCCGCAGCTTCGTCGAAATCGACCCTTCTGTGGTCTTTGAAAGCGTGGCTGCGGTATGGGATTTTCCGGAGGAATGGAAAAACGCTGTCCTGATGGAAAGCGACGAAGCCGACAAAAAGCTGGCATTTTTGAAACAGCTGGTAGGAAGTAAAGACCTTGGGACTCTGTCCCAAACCCCTAAGACCGTGGGGCTCTGCCCCACTTCCCCGCAAGGGATTTCATCCCTTGACCCATTATCCACCGCGCAGATGCGCGGTGGAAATTAAAGTTTAGGATCAAGCCCTTTTCAAAGGGCTTGTGGGAGTTTGAGGGCAAAGCCCTCAAGGTCTTAAAAGGAGGCACGAATCATGAAATTTTCACTGGAACGCCCTGTAAAAATCGTCATGCTTGGCGCAGGCGGCACAGGCGGCTATGCCGCGCCGCATATTTACAGGCTTATCCACACTCTGAACCGCCCTGCTCGTTTTTTGGTTGCGGACGGTGACATCGTGGAGAAAAAGAACCTTGTGCGGCAGAACTTCATCCATGCGGATCTGGGGCGGAACAAAGCCGCAGTGATGGCGGAGCGTTATGCCTCCGCGTTTGGCATGGAGATTGCCTACCTGCCGGAGTTTATCGAAAATGAGGACGCCCTTGCGGCGCTGACAGCACCGGACTATTTCCGCAAAGAGCTGGCCATCTTAATCGGCGCGGTGGACAACAACAGGAGCCGCCAGATGTGCCACGGCGTATTCCAGAAAGCGAAGGAACTTGTCTACATCGACAGCGGCAACGGGCAGTATACCGGGCAGGTCGTCTGCGGGATACGCCGGAACGGCAGGACGTACTATAAGCCGGTCGGCACTCTGTATCCCGATGTTTTGGCGGATACCGATAAATTCCCGACAGAGCTTTCCTGCGCCGAAGCAGCCATATCCGCGCCGCAGAGCGTGGTGGCAAACGTCATGGCGGCAACAGCGATATTGTCCTACCTCTACGATATATTGGTGCTGGGGGACATTACGGTACGAAACGTCACATTTTCGACCAAAACAATACACATGAAGCCGGAAACGGCGAAACGGAAAGGAAAGCCTCCGAAAGCAAAGGCGGCATAAAGGAAAGGACAACAGGAGGTCATGGATATGGAAAAAACATTCACACTGGAGCACGAAATGCTGGCAGGCAAGAACCTTGCAGGATTGTATGACGCTATCGCTGAAAAACTTGGATTTGACATTTTGGACGAAAGCCTCCGCTATGACTGCCGGAAGGTCTGCATTTCGGAAAACATCCAAAAAATGCTCTATGAAACCTACGAAGCACAGAACCCGCAGGCATTCCTCGCGGACAGAGAACAAGCGGCTTTTGAAGTGGCCAGGCTGTTCCTGCTGTACGGCCCGAAGGCAGACCCTTCCCTGCCGGACAACACGGTGAGGACAGAAGACGGTTTTGTGTTCTATGAAAAGGAGGAGATTGCATGAAAATGAATTTGCAAGAGAAAAAAATGAAGCGCATCGCAGAGCTGCTTTCCGGGAACCTCAGCTACATTGCCGGGGAACGGGAAGCAGTACGGTCAGAAATCAGAATCATCCGTTGCAGAAGAAAATCCGCTGCGGAACCTGCGGATATGCCATGAGCCGGGTACAGGGGCCAGCGCCATACTTCGTTTGCCGCACCTCCCGCATGAACGCCGCTTATACTTGCAGGGGCAGAATACCAGAAGCCGACATTCTGGAAACCGTGACCGAAGGGCTTCATGTACAGGCATTGATGGCGGTGGAGTTAAGTCGGTTATGGGAAGAACAGCGCCAGGGACGAAAAAAGGATATTACTGCCGCAAGGAAAAACCTCGCCGGATTGCGGGAGACACATCAACGGTTCTCTCAGCAGGTCAGCGGCCTCTATGAATCCTTTGCGCTGGGCGAAATCAGCAAGACAGAATATCTCGCCGCAAAAGCCTCCGCCGTAAAACAGCGGGACGATGCCGCCGCCTGGATCAGCGAACTGGAGGCCGCGTTGGAGAATATGGGTATGGACGGCAGCTTGCGGAACAGCTTTGCTTCTGCCTTTGGGAAATATCTGGAGGTCGAGGAAATCACCAGTGAAATTACAACGGAAGTTTTGAAGGAGGTCCGGGTTTTCCCTGGCAATCGGTTTGAAATCGTCTGGAATTACCAGGATGAGCTGGAAAAGCTGATACTTGATTTAAAAGGAGATCATCAGGATGGAGAATAAGAGGACCTGGATTTATTGCAGGGTCGCGCACCCTGACGCTCACGCGCTGGCAATGCAACAGTCCAGCTTAGAGGCATATGCGGAAGCAAACGGTTTTGCGGTTGTAGGCACAACTGCTGAACAGGCCAGCGGGTTAGACTTCTCTCGTCAGGGGCTGGCCGAGGTTTCCGGCGCGGTGGCTGATGGGAAAATCGACTTCCTGCTGGTAGCAAACCTCTCCCGCCTGGGGCGGGATGTGGGAAAGACGGACGCTTATCTGTGCTGGCTGGAAGATCGGTTTGTTGAAGTGGTCTGTGCCGATGGTACGGTTCCACAGACGGCCACCGAGATACTGCATGGGCTGATGAAAGCAAGCGGCATTTCGTTGGATAGGGTACATTAGGGGTTAGGTTCTACTTTCGACACGGTTCACAATTTATTTACATTTAATTTTTGTTCCGTGCTTGACATTGGCGGACAAGGGCTTTTCCGGCAAGAACACGGACCGCCCCCGTTTCCAGGAATTGATGGCCGACATCAAGCGGGGCCTGATCCGCCGGGTGGTAGTTTACAAGCTGGACCGTATCAGCCGTTCCATTCTGGACTTCGCAACCATGATGGAGCTGTTCCAGCAGTACAATGTGGAGTTTGTTTCTTCTACGGAAAAGTTTGACACGTCCACCCCAATGGGCCGGGCCATGCTGAATATCTGCATCGTGTTCGCTCAATTAGAGCGCGAGACGATCCAGAAGCGAGTGACCGACGCCTACTACTCCCGGTGTCAGCGGGGCTTCCACATGAGCGGTGCAGCCCTCTACGGCTTCAAGCTGGAGCCCACCACCATCCAGGGTATCCGCACGAAAATGATGATCCCGAACCCCGACACGGCGAATATCGCCCGCCTGATGTTCGAGATGTACGCCGAGCCATCCACGTCGTTCGGGGATATTGCCCGGTACTTCGCCCAGGAGGGCATCCTGGTGTATGACAAGGAATTGCGCCGGGGCTTCATTTCTCAAATGCTCCGCAACCCGATTTACGCCCAGGCGGACCTGGAGCTGTACGAGTTTTTCAAGGGCCAGGGGGCCGTGGTGGTGAACGAGGCGGCGGACTTCGCCGGGACCAATGGCTGTTATCTCTACCAGGGCCGAGACGTACAGGAACGAAAAAACAAGGAGCTGAAAAATCAGATCCTTGTACTGGCCCCCAACGAGGGCATTGTTCCCGCCGATACCTGGCTGCGGTGCAGGAAAAAGCTGATGGCGAACATCACATTCCAGGGCGGGCGCAAGCCGAAAAATACCTGGCTGGCCGGAAAGATGAAGTGCGGACACTGTGGACGGGCGCTGAAAAGCCTGGGCAACCGGGCGGGGACCCAATACCTCTATTGCACCAAGCGGGCGGACAATATGAGCTGCGAGGGCTGCGGGACGCTTCGGACGGCGGAGTTTGAGCAATTTGTCTATGGGGAGATGGTGAAGAAGCTCTCCGAATTTCAAACCCTGACCGCAAAAGCAACGACCGTCAATCCTAAGCTGACCGCCTTGAATGTGGAGCTGGCCCAGGTGGAGGACGAGATTGAAAAGCTGCTGAATACCCTGACCGGAGCCAGCGCGGTTTTGATGTCCTACGCCAACGGGAAGATCGAGGAGCTGGACGCCCGCCGTCAAGGGTTGATTAAAGAGATTGCCGCGCTGAACGCGGAAAGCGTCTCCCCGCAAAAGATCGAGTATTTGTCCTCCCACCTGGGGAATTGGGACAACATCGACTTTGACGACCGGCGGCAGGTAGCCGACATCATTCTCTCCCAGGTCCAGGCCACCGCCGAGCGCGTTTCTTTTGAGTGGAAAATCTGATTTCTTACCCCCAGCGCCTTATTCAATGGTGTGTTTACCATTGTCAAGCGATGCTACAGAAAGCCCTTTCATAGTAATAATAGTTAATGGTTTTTGTTTCTCGCAAGGGATTCTCAGAAAATTCCTCATGCTATTCTCAGAGTTAGTTTCGTTTTCATATGGATTATGAAAAGAGTGAAGATATTGAGCCGCACCAAAATGGATACAAGCATATCGTTGTGCAGCATCATAACTTGGAGGCACTACAACAATAGGAATCGGTCGGATTTTTCGCAAATCGTCTAATTCATTCTGTGGTATCAAATCAGTAACAATGGCTATACATAAATAATCCTTAATCGAGAGAAGGGCTTTTGCTTGAGCGAAACTATCTGCAAAATCAAATTCTATATCGTAATTAGTCCACTTGGCAGTAGCGAGAGAATAATAGTCGTAATCGTAACCGTAACCTATGCCAAGCACATGATATTTCGCCAAATAATCACCCCCTATTTTGTATATTGTCGCTTTGATTTAGTTTAGTCTTTTCTGAATCCAGGTATGGTTTCTATCTTGAATCTATTGAGCATATGCAACCGATCGATTTTTTCTTTTATATCCAAATCCGATATTTCACCGTTTAAGATATATCGATCAAGTACATCGTAAGTAAAGCCAAGGTTTTCTTCGTCGGATTTACCTGAAAGACCGTCAATAGGTGTTTTCGTAATAAGTATCTCGGGTAGACCGAGAACACGCCCAATTTCTTTCACCTCGGTGACAGTCAAATTACAAAGAGGACTGAAATCACCTGCGCCGTCTCCGTACCTTGTGGCATATCCCACATAATCCTCGGACAGATTACAGGTGTTTGCCACTCTGCCATTAATGCTCTGCGATACAGCATACAAAGTTGCCATGCGGATACGGGCAGGAAGATTCACTCTTGTCTGACGGCTGATTTCCGGCAAGGCAGAAATGCTTTTCAAAACATCGTCAACGGCATTTTTTATATTGACCTCATAATGCTTGATACCAAGATGATTTACGAGTAAATAAGCTGCTTCGATGTCGGGCTGAACTCCCTGCGGCATAAGTACACCAATTACCCGTTCTCGTCCCAACGCTTCAACGCACAAAGCGGCTACTACCGAGCTGTCTTTCCCACCGGAAATTCCTACAACCGCATTACATCCTTTTCCGTTTCTCTCGAAAAAATCTCTGATCCATAATACACATTTATCTTTTACTTTTACTGCATCAAACATGGTTTTCTCTCCTAATATAATTCCGGTCGTCTATTACAGAAGACAGGTATGCTGCCGCGAATATCAGAAAGAATCTGCATATCACAGGCTGCGGTTATGATTTCTTCATTTTCCCCGGCAAGTGCAAGCGTTTTTCCAAAAGGTTCGATGATGGCGGAATTGCCGCCATATACGGTTTTACCGGCTGTACCGCAGGAATTACAGCAAACCACAAACATCTGATTTTCAATCGCTCTGGCAGTGGTAAGCGTGCGCAGATGAAAGATGCGTTCCTTTGGCCACTGAGACACAACAAACAGTATATCAAGTCCCTGCAAAGCAAGATTACGTGTCAGTTCGGGAAATCTCACATCGTAACAAATGATAATACCGCACTTTACACCGTCGAGAGTAAAGCGACATAGGTGGTCGCCACAAGTATAGTAATCATCTTCTCCCATGGGCGTAAACAGATGCGTCTTATCATATTCGGCAATGCATATACCGTCTCGGTCAAAAACAAAAGCGGTATTATATACTTTCCCGCCTCGCACATTAGAAACTGATCCGGCAACAATATTTACTTTATACTTTTTTGCCAGTTCTCCAATACGGGTATTTACTTCATAGCCTTTCCTGCAGGACAACTCGGCAAGGTTTTCTTTCGGAAAAAATCCGGTATTCCACGTTTCCGGCAATACCAATACGTCGGCGTTATCCTTCATCGCATTACAAATTAACTGTTCTGCGTGTGCAAAATTCTCCTCCGGACAACCGAGCTTCATATTCATTTGCAAACACGAAACCTTCATCTCATTTACTCCTTTGTAAGTAGTTTGCAGAGTCTGTTTGCCGCTTCCTTGGTTTCTTCGGGTTTTCCAAACGTGGAGAAACGGAAATAGCCTTTTCCGCACTCACCAAAGCCATCACCGGGAATACCTACGACCTGAATTTCACGAAGCAGATAATCGAAGAACTCCCAACCGCTCATACCGTCGGGGCATTTCATCCAGATATAGGGTGAGTTCTTGCCACCTGTGTACCAAATGTCTACAGCATTCAGCGCCTCTATAAAGCAGGAAGCATTTTCCTTATATATGCAAAGATTATCGTGGATCTGCTGCTGTCCCTCCGTTGTAAATACCGCCAAGGCACCTTTTTGAAGGATGTAAGAAACGCCGTTTGTTCGGGTTTCACGGTTACGCGACCACATCTCATTCAGGTTCATACCGCCGCGCACAAGATTACAAGGAACAACGGTATAACCGAGACGTGTACCGGTAAAGCCTGCTGTTTTGGAAAGTGAGCAGATTTCAATGGCGCACTTGTCGGCACCATCCAGCTCATAGATGCTGTGCGGAATGTTCTCCTCCTCAATGAATATTTCATACGCAGCATCAAACAGGATAACGGCACCGATCTCATTGGCAAAATCCACCCAAGCCTGAAGTTGATTACGATTAAACACAGCACCGGTAGGATTATTCGGTGAACATATATAGAGGATATCCGCTTCTGCTTCTTCACCTGGTTCGGGCAAAAAGCCGTTTTCTTCGCCGGATGCCAAGTGAATAATCTTTCTTCCCGCAAGGATATTGGTATCCACATATTCGGGATATGCCGGTTCGATTACCATAACGGTATTATCCTGATCGAACAGCTCTAAAATATCGCCGAGGTCATCGCAGGCACCACTTGAAACGAAGATATCCTTTTCGGTAACGTTCGCACCCATTTTCTTATAATAGCCCTCAATGGCACGGCGAAGTTCGGCAGCACCCACCTCTGGCATATACCCGTGAAACGTGCCTGATCGTCAACAGCTTTGTGAAGTGCTTTTATGACTGCATCGCAAAGTGGGAGGGATACATCGCCAACACCCATTCTTAAAACCTGTTTGTCGGGGTTTGCCTCCAGATATTCATTCGTCTTTCGATAAATCGTATTGAATAAATAGGTGTCTTTCAGTTCCTTATATCTTGTATTTGGTTTTAACATATCTCTGTTTCTCCTTCATATATGGTCTCTGCCGGACCAGTCATTTGAACGGTGTTATCGGGTGCAATTTGAATTTTGAGCGTTCCTCCGTCAAGCAAGACAGAAACCGTCTCATCATAATGGCAAAGCTTTGCGGCAATCGCAGCCA
The DNA here is from genome assembly GCA_910576545.1 of Lachnospiraceae bacterium. Lineage (GTDB taxonomy): Bacteria > Bacillota > Clostridia > Lachnospirales > Anaerotignaceae > Anaerotignum_A. Next base: position 18,286 of record CAJTKM010000030.1, on the reverse strand, counting down.
TAACGGATGCACAGGCACCGGTTCCACACGCCATCGTAACACCGCTGCCACGTTCCCATACCCGTATACGCAGTTTATCTGCTCCCAGCACTTCCACAAACTCCACATTTACACCGTCAGGAAAGGCTTCGTGATGCTCGATTATCGGTCCAAGTTTGGTAAGCGGTGCTTTTTCAATATCATCTACAAAAATAACTGCATGGGGGTTGCCAACAGACACGGGAATAAGCGATACCGTTTCACCATCGACCGTGAGGTTAATCGGCTTTTCTGCTTTTGCTTGTCCCATATCTACTGCAACAGTTTTAACTTTGCCGCCTGCAACCTGCAGTGTCAGATATTTAACACCGGATAATGTTTCAATGCTGATAAACTTTTTATCTGTATAGCCCTTGTCATAAACGAATTTTCCGACACAGCGGATGCCGTTTCCGCACATTTTGGCTTCACTTCCATCTGCATTGAAGATCCGCATCTTAAAATCGGCAATATCCGATTTTGAAATATAGATCATCCCATCCGAGCCTGCACCGAAATGCCGCTCGGATAGTTTTTGCGAAAGCTCTGCAATATTCTCGGGCACATCTCCGTAAACATACAGATAGTCATTGCCGAGCCCGTGCATTTTTGTAAATTTCATTAGGTTCACCTCATTTTGCATCAATCGTAGAGATCCCGAGCGTAACCTCCTCCAACACGTCAAGAAGCATTCTCACCGTATCAAGTGAGGTCAACATCGTAATATTATTCTGTGCCGCACATTGACGGATAGCGATACCGTCGCCAAAGTGTTTTCCCGAAAGAATGGCACGGGTGTTGATAACATAACTGACATAGCCGGCACGGATGGAATCCAGAACTTCTTCGCTGCCTTCGCTGGGCTTATGGCGGATACGGGTACGGATACCGTTTGCCTTCAGAAATTCGCCTGTCAGCGTGGTGGCTTCAATATTAAAGCCCATATTGTAGAAACGGCGGACAAGCGGCAGCGTTTCCTCTTTATCCTCATCGGCAACGCTGACAATGACGGTTCCGTAGTTGCGAAACGTAAGTCCCGAGGCTACCATCGCCTTGTATGCGGCTCTGTGTAGTTTTTTGTCGTAGCCAATCGCCTCACCCGTAGATTTCATTTCGGGTGAGAGATAGGCGTCCATTCCCCGAAGTTTTGAGAAAGAGAACGCAGGTGCCTTTACATAATAACGTTCCTTTTCCTTTGGGTAGATATTAAAGATACCTTGCTCTGCGAGAGACATACCGAGGTTGCAGCGAGTCGCAATATCCGCAAGGCTGTATCCGGTGGCTTTTGATAAAAATGGTACAGTTCTTGAAGAACGCGGGTTGACTTCGATAATATACACATCATCATGCTCATCTACAATAAACTGAATGTTGAACAGACCGATGATACCAATACCAAGTCCAAGTTTTTCTGTATAGTCAAGAATGGTCTTTTTTACCTTATCCGAAAGGCTGTAAGACGGGTACACACTGATAGAGTCACCGGAATGCACACCGGTTCGCTCCACAAGTTCCATAATGCCGGGTACAAATACGCGCTTGCCGTCGCAGATGGCATCCACCTCAACCTCTTTGCCGCGAATGTACTTATCCACCAAAACAGGCTTATCCTCGTCAATTTCTACGGCAGTCTTCAGGTAATTACGAAGCGCTTCTTCCTTGGCGACGATCTGCATAGCTCTGCCACCGAGCACAAAGCTGGGACGGACAAGCACGGGATAACCGATTTCTTCAGCTGCCTGAATGCCGGCATCGATACTGGTTACTGCCTGACCTTTCGGCTGCGGAATGTCCAAGGAAATGAGCAGTTTTTCAAAGGCATCACGGTTTTCCGCACGCTCAATAGCATCGCAGTCGGTGCCGATGATTTTCACTCCACGGTCTCTGAGAGGTTCTGCCAGATGGATAGCAGTCTGACCGCCCAGGGTTGCAATAACACCCTCCGGCTGTTCCATCTCGATGATGTTCATAACATCTTCCACGCACAGCGGCTCAAAATAAAGCTTGTCGGAACAGGTGTAGTCGGTGGAAACGGTTTCAGGGTTATTGTTGATGATAATTGCTTCATAACCCGATGCCTTAATAGTCTGCACCGCATGAACGGTGGAGTAGTCAAACTCTACGCCCTGACCGATGCGGATCGGCCCGGAGCCGAGCATGATAACCTTCTTTTTATCCGAAATGACCGACTCGTTTTCATCCTCATAGGTGGAATAGAAATATGGAATATAACTTTCAAATTCAGAAGCGCAGGTGTCGATCATTTTATAAACCGGAATAATACCGTTTGCTTTTCTTAATGCGAATATCTCGGTCTCCGGCATATTCCAGAACTGAGCAATCACCTTATCGGAGAAGCCCACTTTCTTTGCCTCACGAAGCACCTTGAGATCACTGGGGTTATCCTTGATTTCTTTTTCTTCCTCCACAATGTTCCGCAGTTTTCGGATGAAAAATCGGTCAATCGCAGTTGCTTCGGCAATGCTGTCAACACTTGTTCCAAGTCGCAGAAGCTCGGCAATGGCATAGATTCGGTCATCGGTTCCGATCTTGATATAATCAAGCAGCTCACCCTCGCTCATACCGTCAAATTTACGGTGATGCAGATGGCAAAGTCCGATTTCCAAAGAGCGTACCGCTTTCAAGAGACTTTCTTCCACCGTTCTGCCGATGCTCATAACCTCACCGGTGGCTTTCATCTGCGTGGAAAGAGCGTTGTTGGCATCAGCAAATTTATCAAACGGGAAACGTGGCATTTTTGTAACCACGTAGTCAAGTGTCGGCTCAAAGGAGGCAGGCGTGTTTGCAATCTGAATTTCATCCAGCGTCATACCTACACCGATCTTTGCAGATACACGGGCGATGGGATAACCGCTTGCTTTGGAAGCCAGTGCGGAAGATCGAGAAACTCTCGGATTTACCTCAATGAGATAATACTGAAAAGAGTTCGGGTCAAGTGCAAACTGCACGTTGCAGCCGCCTTCAATCTGGAGCGCACGGATGATTTTGAGTGCGCTGTCACGGAGCATATGGTACTCCTTATTGGTAAGTGTCTGCGAAGGACAAACTACGATGGAGTCGCCGGTGTGAATACCGACCGGATCGAGGTTTTCCATATTACAAATGGTGATGGCTGTGTCGTTCGCATCACGCATAACTTCGTATTCAATTTCTTTATAACCCTTGATACTCTTTTCAATAAGCACCTGGCTTACCGGAGAGAGTGAAAGGGCGTTTTTCATCAGCGGCAGGAATTCCGCCTCGTTGTCGGCAAAGCCACCACCCGTACCGCCGAGCGTGAATGCAGGACGAAGAACAACAGGATACCCTATTTTCTGTGCAACTGCCAAGCCCTCTTCCATCGAGCTTGCAATATCGGAAGGAAGTACGGGTTCACCTAATTCCTCGCAGAGCTCTTTGAACATCTCACGGTCTTCGGCTTGTTCAATAGAACTGCTTCGGGTTCCGAGCAATTCCACACGGCACTCGGCAAGGATACCTTTCTTTTCGAGCTGCATTGCAAGGTTCAGACCCGTCTGCCCGCCGATACCGGGCAGTATGGCGTCGGGGCGCTCATAGCGAATGATCTTTGCAATGTATTCCAGTGTCAACGGCTCCATATACACCTTATCTGCAATGGAGGTATCGGTCATAATGGTTGCGGGATTGGAGTTACAAAGAATGACTTCATAACCTTCTTCTTTTAAGGCAAGACAAGCCTGCGTTCCCGCATAGTCAAATTCCGCCGCCTGACCAATTACGATAGGACCGGAACCGATAACAAGCACTTTTTTTATATCTGTTCTCTTAGGCATTGTTTTGTTCCTCCATTACTTCTATAAATCGGTCAAAGAGATAGGCACTGTCCTGCGGACCGGGCGCACTCTCAGGGTGGTACTGCACACTGAATACTTTATCTTTATCGCATTTCACACCCTCAATGGTTTTGTCAAGCAGATTGATATGAGTAACGATCAAATCCGTACCATTTAGGCTGTCTGCATCCACCGCATAGGAGTGATTTTGCGAAGTGATTTCAATTTTATTGGTTTCCAAATTTCGTACCGGGTGATTTCCACCACGGTGTCCGAATTTCAGTTTATAAGTTTTTGCTCCGTAAGCCAGGGATATAATTTGATGACCGAGGCAAATACCGAAAATCGGGTATTTACCGAGCAGGTTCTTAATAGTTTGGATGGTCTCAGGCACATCGGTAGGATCACCGGGGCCGTTGGAAATAAAGATGCCGTCGGGATCAAGTGCCATAATAGCTTCTGCCGGAGTATTCCACGGTACAATCGTTACTTTGCAGTCGCGCTTATTCAATGACCGCACAATGTTCATTTTCATTCCACAATCAATAGCTACCACATGGTACTTTTGTGTTTCTGCGTAAGAAATCATAATCTTATCACAGCTTACACGGGATACCGCATCGGTGGGGATGTCAGTAGATTTCAGCTTCGCAATTCCTTCTTCCAAGGGGGTAAAAATATCGGTTATCAGTACCTTACGAGAGCCAAAGTCCCGGATAGAACGGTTCAGCTTTCTTGTATCAATGCCGTATATACCGGGGATGCCGAATTTCTCCATAACCTCCGACAAGGTGGCGGTGCTTCTGAAATTGGAGGGTTCATCGTTATATTCACGGACAACAAGTGCACCAAGAGTAGGCGTATCCCGTTCATAGTCATCATCCGCCATGCCGTAGTTGCCAATCAGCGGATAGGTCATAACGACAGCCTGGTAGGTATAGGAAGGATCGGACAGTATCTCCTGATACCCGACCATAGAGGTATTGAAGACGATTTCGCACACCTTTTCATTATGTGCGCCAAAGCCGTACCCGTAATACTCCTGTCCGTCCTCCAAAATAATTTTTCTGTCAAATTCTTTTACCATCTTTATACCTCTTTCTGCCTGTCTGATAACCGCTGCTCAAATCGATCCTTTCGGGTATCTGTCGGAATCTTGGTGGGATAATCACCGTTAAAGCAAGCACTGCAAAAACCGTGGGTTCCTGTAAGAGCGCATAAACTTTCTACCGGAAGGTATCCTAAAGAATCCGCACCAATAAGGGTACAAATTTCAGGGATGTTGTATTTGCAGGCAATCAAATGTTCTTCGGAATCAATATCCGTTCCGTAGTAACACGGATGCAGAAACGGTGGTGAGGATATGCGAACATGAACTTCCTTTGCACCGGCATCACGAAGCAGTCTTACGACACGTCCCATCGTGTTGCCGCGAACGATAGAGTCATCCACTAAAACCACACGTTTGTCTTTTACACTTTCCTTAACGGCAGCAAGCTTGATTTTTACTCCGTCAAGTCTTGCCCCCTGTCCGGGCGAGATAAAAGTTCTGCCGATATACTTATTTTTGATAAGACCGATGCCGTAAGAGATACCGGATTCCTGGCTGAAACCGAGTGCCGCATCCAGTCCCGAATCGGGAGCTCCGATAACAACATCCGCCTCTACAGGATGGGCTTTTGCAAGTATTTTTCCCGCTCTCACGCGAGATGCGTGTACCGAAATGCCGTCAATGACAGAATCGGGACGGGCAAAATAGATATACTCAAAAACACAGAGCTTTTTATCTTTTTTGCCACAGTGCTCACGGCGTGACACCACACCGTTTTTACTGAACACTAAAATTTCACCCGGCTCTACATCACGAACTACCTCGGCACCGACCGCCTTGATGGCACAGCTTTCGGAGGCTACCACATATATACCGTCAGCGGTCTTGCCATAGCATAAAGGGCGGAAGCCGTAAGGGTCTCTTGCGCAGATCAGCTTTTGCGGCGACATCAGCACTAAGGAATAAGCTCCGTCAAGCGTGTTCATTGCCTGACTGACTGCATCCTCAATCGACGGTGCTTTCAGCCTTTCTTTTGTAATGATATAGGCGATGGTTTCGGTGTCGCTGGTGGTATGGAAGATCGCCCCGGAAAGTTCCAACTCATTACGAAGCTCAACAGCGTTGCTAAGATTGCCGTTGTGCGCCAATGCCATTCGGCCTTTCTGATGGTTCACTTCGATCGGTTGGCAGTTATTTCGATTGGTACCACCTGTCGTACCGTATCGTGCATGAGCAACTGCCATCGTACCTTTGGGCAGACGGGATAAAACATCGGACGAAAAAACCTCACTGACGAGTCCCATATCCTTATGGGAAACAAATACACCGTCATCATTTACCACAATACCGCAGCTTTCCTGACCTCTGTGTTGGAGTGCATACAATCCATAATAGGAAATGCTCGCTACATCACAGATTTCCGGTGCGATAACACCAAATACACCACATTCTTCATGAAGCTTTGCTTCTGATGACATCATGATTCACCTCCTGTTGTTCGTTCAAATGCTGCGCCGATAAAGCCTATGAACAAGGGATGCGCTTTATTGGGTCTGCTCTTAAATTCAGGGTGATACTGAACACCTACATGGAAGGGTCTCTCAGTAAGCTCTACTGTTTCAATTAGTCTTCCGTCAGGAGAAGTGCCGCTGAGAGTAAGACCTGCTTTCTCAAAGGCTTCACGGTAATCGTTATTAAATTCATAGCGATGTCTGTGCCGTTCACTGATATTTACCGAGCCATAACATCGTTCCATCGTAGTATCCGACTTGATGTTACAGGGATAAGCCCCAAGTCGAAGCGTACCGCCTTTGTCGATATCATCGCTCTGACCGGGCATAAAGTCGATCACCTTATGCTTTGTCAGCTCGTCAAATTCACCGGAGTTTGCGTCCTTGATGCCGAGAACATTTCTCGCGTATTCAATCACGGCAATTTGCATACCGAGGCAGATGCCAAAATACGGGATATTCTTTTCTCTTGCATATTTTGCCGCCAGGATCATACCTTCGATTCCACGGCTGCCGAAACCTCCGGGCACAAGTATACCGTCAAGGTCTGCCAGCTTTTCATCGGTGTTTTCTGCCGTGATTTCTTCAGAATCGATCCAATGAATGCGGATATGGGTGTTATGATAATATCCTGCGTGTCGAAGTGCCTCAGCTACGGAAAGGTAGGCATCATGAAGGCCCACATACTTACCCACAAGACCAATGTCCACATAATTTGCTCTTCCTTTGATACGATCTACCATTGCAGTCCATTCTGCAAGATCGGGATCAGGAGCCTTTATTCTAAGTTCGCGGCAAACAACCGAAGAAAAGTTTGATTTTTCAAGCATAAGCGGTGCTTCGTAAAGGTTCGGCAGGGTGATATTCTCAATAACGCAGTCCGGCTTTACGTTGCAGAACATCGAAATCTTCTTGAATATGGATTCTTCCAATGGCTCATCACAACGTAGAACAATAATATCCGGCTTCACACCCATGCCTTGCAGTTCTTTTACCGAGTGCTGAGTAGGCTTGGATTTATATTCGTCCGAACCTCTGAGAAACGGCACCAAGGTTACGTGGATAAAGAGGCTATTTTCTCTGCCGACTTCAAGAGAGATCTGGCGTACCGCTTCAATGAACGGCTGTGATTCGATATCACCGATCGTTCCGCCGATTTCGGTAATAACCACATCGGCATTTGTTTTTTTACCCACGCTGTAAACAAATTCTTTGATCTCATTCGTGATATGAGGAATGACCTGCACCGAGGAGCCGAGATATTCACCACGGCGTTCCTTATTAAGCACATTCCAGTAGACCTTACCGGTGGTGAGGTTGGAATATTTGTTGAGGTCTTCATCAATAAAGCGTTCGTAATGTCCAAGGTCAAGGTCGGTTTCGGCACCATCCTCGGTAACATATACTTCGCCGTGTTGGTAGGGACTCATGGTACCGGGGTCAACGTTAATATACGGATCCAGCTTCTGTGCGGCAACCTTGAGTCCACGTGCTTTTAACAATCTTCCTAAAGAGGCAGCGGTGATGCCCTTACCAAGACCGGATACAACGCCTCCCGTAACAAATATATATTTCGTCATAAAACTCACTCCCACTCCACAGTTGCCGGCGGTTTCGAGGTAATATCATAAACCACTCTTGTGATACCCTTGATTTCATTCGTAATGCGGCTACTGGCTTTTTCAAGCACCTCGTAGGGCAGCCTGGTCCATTCTGCCGTCATAAAGTCGTCAGTAGTGACCGCTCTCAGTGCTACTGTATAACCATAGGTTCGGGCATCACCCATGACACCTACTGAACGAAGATCCGTCAAAACTGCAAAATACTGATTGGTACTGCCCTCAAGTCCTGCCCCTGCAATTTCCTCACGGAAAATAGCATCAGCTTCTCTGAGCAGTTCCAGTTTTACCTTTGTAATCTCGCCGATTACACGTACGGCAAGTCCGGGACCGGGAAACGGCTGACGCCAGACAAGTTCGTGCGGGATACCAAGCTGCGTTCCGGTTTCCCGTACTTCGTCCTTGAAGAGATCTCTGAGGGGTTCGACAATTTCATCGAATGCAATAACATCAGGAAGTCCTCCCACATTGTGGTGACTTTTGATAACAGCCGAATCTCCTTTGCCGCTCTCAATCACATCAGGATAGATGGTACCCTGCACTAAAACATCCATTTTGCCGAGTTTCTTTGCTACATCTTCAAACACACGGATAAACTCTTCGCCGATGATTTTTCGCTTTTGCTCAGGCTCGGTAACGCCTTTGAGTTTATCAAGAAATCTGTCCTCGGCATTGACACTTATCAAATTGATTCCGAACTGCTTGCCAAAGGTGTTTTCTACAAAATCACCCTCACCTTTTCTGAGCAGTCCGTGATCCACGAAAACACAAGTCAGATTATTGCCAATTGCTTTATGCAGAAGAACTGCGGCAACCGATGAATCCACGCCACCCGAAAGTGCAAGAAGCACCTTTTTGCCGGCAAGTGAAGTTCTATACTTTTCCACGGCGGTTTCAACGAAGTTCTCCATTTTCCAGTCTGCCTTGCAACCGCAGACTGAAAAAATGAAGTTGTGAAGCATTTGCTTACCGTAAACGGTATGTGTAACTTCAGGATGAAACTGCACCCCGTAGAGCTTACGGCTCTCGTCACACATAGCGGCACAAGGACATTTTGCGGTATGAGCAATGGTAATAAAGCCCTTCGGCAGCGTTTTTACAAAGTCGGTATGGCTCATCCAGCAAATACTTTCGCTTGGAAGCCCTACAAACAAAACATTCTCTGCGGTAAACACGGAGGTTTTGCCGTATTCACTGCTGTTTTCTGCAGAAGCGATCTCACCTCCCGCCATATACGCCATCAACTGAACACCATAACAGATGCCGAGAATCGGGATGCCTAAATCCAAGATAGCGGAATTGTAATGAGGGGATTTCTCATCATATACACTGTTCGGTCCACCGGTAAAGATAATGCCTTTGTAGTCATTCTCTTTTATTTCTTCGGGCGTAATTTTGTTGTAGGGCTTGATTTCGGCATACACTTGCTCAGAACGAACACGCCGTGCGATGAGCTGGTTATACTGACCGCCAAAATCCAAAACAAGAATCTTATCCACTGTGTCACCTCGTTTCTTACAAGTTGATCTCTGCTGATTTTCCGTCTGCGCCCGCAAGAAGAGGCTTGACTTTCTCCACAAAAGCCATCACCTGCTCGGGGCATCTGCCGATATATGAGGCAGGGTTAAGCAACTCCGTCATTTCCACTTCGGTAAGACCGAATTCCTTTTCTGCTGCAAGTCGTGCAAGTAAGTCACATTCTTCACCGTTTTTCATCTTTGCAGTCGCTTCCATGGAGCATCTGCGGATGATTTCGTGAATCTGCTGACGGTCGCCGCCGCGCTTGACCGCCTCCATCATCAGATTTTCGGTTGCGATAAAGGGCAGATATTCCTTTACGGTCTTTTCGATGATCTTCTCGTTTACATGAAGTCCATTGGTAACATTCTGCGTCAGTCTCAGGATTGCATCGGCACAGAGAAAGCCTTCAGGCAGAGAAATACGGCGGTTCGCCGAGTCGTCCAAGGTTCTTTCAAGCCACTGTGTTGAGGCGGTCATTGGTGCGTTTATCGCATCCGCCATAAGGTATCTCGCCAGGGAACAAATACGTTCACTGCGCATCGGGTTACGCTTATATGCCATTGCTGAGGAGCCAATCTGATTCTTTTCAAAGGGTTCTTCTACCTGACGGTCATGTTGCAAAAGGCGGATGTCGTTTGCCATACGGTAACAGCTCTGTGCCACGGAGGAAAGTGCGTTCAGAACACGGCTGTCTACTTTACGGGGATAGGTCTGACCTGCCACATCAAAGCATTCGTCAAAGCCAAAGTCTGCGGCAATCATACGGTTCATTTCGTCTATTTTTTCCGTATCACCCTCAAACAGTTCCACAAAGCTGGCTTCGGTTCCGGTGGTGCCACGGCAGCCGAGGAATTTGATGTTTTCGATAGCAAAATCAATTTCATGAAGGTCGGAAAGGAAGTCCTGCATCCAGAGTGTTGCACGTTTGCCTACCGTTACCAGCTGAGCAGGCTGATAGTGAGTATAGCCAAGAGTAGGCATATCTTTGTATTTTTCGGCAAATTCCGAAAGATTCGCTAAAACGCCCAAAAGCTCTGAGCGTAAATACGTCAGAGCATCCCGATAAATAATAAGATCAGCATTGTCGGTTACATAGCAGCTGGTAGCACCCAAATGGATGATGCCCGCTGCTGTCGGAGCAACTTGCCCATAGGCATAAACGTGTGCCATAACATCGTGACGCACCTCTTTTTCACGCTGACTTACACACTCGTAGTCAATATCTGCAATATGTTCGGACAGTTCATCCACCTGTGCCTGTGTGATAGGAAGTCCGAGAGACATTTCTGCTTTTGCGAGAGCCACCCATAGTCTGCGCCAGGTTTGGTATCGAGTATCGGAGGAAAAGAGTCCGAGCATATATTCAGACGCATATCTTGATGATAATGGGGATTCGTATCTGTTAGTCATGATCTATCTCCTTGTTTTTATCTGATAACGATGCTGTCTCTTTCGGGACCAACCGAAACATACTTGATGGGACAGCCGATTTGTTTTTCTATAAAGGTCACATATTCCTGTGCCGCTTTGGGAAGATCATCCCAACTACGTGCACCGGAGATATCGCACTTCCAGCCATCAAAGTATTCGATGACCGGCTTTGCATTTTTCAGCGCGGATGGGAACGGGAAACGGTCTGTTTGCTCACCGTTCAGCAGATAATGGGTACAAACAGGAATCTTATCCATATAGCTGAGCACATCCAGCTTGGTAAGAGCAATTGCCGTTGCCGCCTGAACCTCAACACCGTACCGTGTCGCCACGATATCAATGGGACCGACTCTGCGGGGTCTGCCGGTTTTAGCTCCATACTCAAATCCGTTTTTGCGGAGCTCCTCGGCTTCATCACCGAACATTTCACACACGAACGGACCTTCACCGACACAGGTGGAGTAGGCTTTTACAACTCCTACCACATCGTCTATCTTTGTACTCGGGAGTCCCGAACCAATGGGAGCATAGGCTGCCGTTGTGTTGGAGGAGGTTGTATAAGGATAGATACCGTAATCCAGATCTCTGAGAGAGCCAAGCTGCGCTTCAAAAAGGATATTCTTGCCGTTTGCTTGTGCTTCCTTCAAAAATGCACCGGTATCGCATACATATGGCTTGATCTTCTCGCAGTAGATTTCAAGCCATTCTTCTATCATTTCCATCGTATACGGCTTTGCGCCGTACACCTTCGTCAAGGTCAGGTTTTTCCATTCCATCAGGTCTGCAAGATGGACTTTCAGTTCCTCTGGGTAGAAGAGTTCACCCGCAAGAACGGTCTTCTTTTGGTATTTGTCAGAATAAAAGGGGGCGATGCCTTGCTTGGTAGAACCGTATTTTTTGTCAGCAAGACGTTTTTCCTCAAGTTCATCCATATTCCTGTGCCAAGGGAGCAAAAGAGAGGCACGATCGCTGATTTTTAAGTTATCGGGCGTAATTTCAACCCCTTTTGCCATTACATCTTGCATTTCCATCCAAAGGTTTTCAGGATCCATAGCTATGCCGTTTCCCAAAATGTTGACGACACCGCTTCTAAAAATACCCGAAGGCAGAAGATGAAGCGCGAACTTTCCTTTTTCGTTGATTACTGTATGTCCTGCATTGCCGCCGCCCTGAAAACGAACGACCACATCATAATCCTCGGTAAGCAAATCGACCATGCGGCCTTTTCCTTCGTCACCCCAGTTGATGCCTACGATTGCACAGTTTGCCATAATCACACCTCCGTTATATATGTTCGCTAAGACGCTTCATCACTTCCGCATAAGCAGCTTCTACTCCGCCAAGATCGCGGCGGAAACGGTCCTTGTCAAGTTTCTCTCCTGTCTCGCTGTCCCACAGTCTGCAAGTGTCGGGGCTGATCTCATCTGCAAGAACTATAGTGCCGTCCGATAGTCTGCCAAATTCCAGTTTGAAATCCACCAAGATTACGCCACACTCTGACCAAAACGCTTTCAACTGCTCATTGACGCCAAAAGCATATTTCTTTATGGTCTCAATTTCTTCTTTGGTTGCCAGTTTCATTGCAACAGCGTGATATTCATCCATCAGCGGATCGCCAAGTTCGTCGTTTTTATAGGAAAATTCGATGGTAGGCGTTTCAAACACAAAGCCTTCCTCCACACCATAGCGCCCCGAAAAGGAGCCGGCAGCGATGTTGCGGATAATAACTTCCAGAGGAACAATGGACACTTTCTTTACAAGTGTTTCTCGGTCACTCAGTTCTTCTACAAAATGCGTGGGGATACCTGCCTTTTCAAGGTGCTGCATTAGTAGATTGCTCATCCGGTTGTTGATAACGCCTTTACCAACGATAGTTCCTTTCTTGAGCCCGTTGAACGCTGTGGCATCATCCTTGTAGGAAACGATAAGGAGCTCCGGGTCATCGGTTGCAAATACTTTTTTGGCTTTTCCTTCGTAAAGCTGTTCTTTCTTAGTCATCTCTGTGTACCTCCAAATATTCTTTACGGCTTTGAAAACAAAAAAGGGCAATGATGCTTTAATGCGTAAACATTAAAGACACCATTGCCCTTATATGCTATATAGTTGTTGACAAAAAAAGAGACAAAGACCCTTAGAGTTTATAACCTAAAGACGCCTTTGCCTTTTACCCAAATATTATACTCTTTTTCGAGCGTTTTGTCAACTACTTGGAGAAATATTTTGAAAAAAGTTTGAGATTCAATTTTAGAACCAGTATTCATAAGCGTTTAAGCAAAGTGTGGATATGAGAGATTTTGACCATAGCAACAGCAGATGAGCGGGAAATCTCATAATCTTTGCTGAGACGTCTGGAATGATTGAGCCAGGAGAGAGTACGCTCAACTACCCACCGCCAAGGAAGCCTTTCCCATTGATGAGGCTTGATTTTCTCTGAAATATCAACATCAAGGTCAAGCTGCTCCTTCAAATCAGAAACAAACGTGCCCCGATATCCAGCATCTGCACAGAACTTCTGTATAGATGGATATCGCTCATATGCTTGTTTTGCGGTAGATATGCCGCTTTTTGTGTCATGAATATTGGCAGCATGAACCACAACAGACAACAAACAGCCTAGCACATCCACTACGATGTGCCGTTTTCTGCCTTTCGTTTTTTCCCTCCGTCAATTCCCCGTTCTTCGCTGGCTGCCACCGTTTTCACACTCTGGGAATCAACGATTGCGTAGCTTGGACTCTCCTTGCGTCCAGCATTTGTTCGCGTCTTTTTTACAAGATGCTCTAGAATTTTGTCCCATAGCCCACTGAGCCGGGCACGGCGATAAAAGCTGTGTACTGTTGAATAGGGCGGAAAATCATGGGGTAATTGTCTCCATTTGCAACCTGAATTTACCACGTACAGTACTGCATCCGTCAATTCCCGTTTGCTCCACGTGCAGTTACGCATCCCTGTATATAGCGGGGCGATTTCTTCCCATTGCTCATCTGTCATGTCGCTGGGATACGACTTCCTTATTTTCTCTTCCATGTTCCTATTCTACCACACATTTATCCCCTTGTGAATACGGGTTCTTACTTACCGCTATCGCCGTAGTTTGAAAGAACACGTGCGGAAGGATCGTTTACGTCGCAGCCCTCCCAGGACTTGTTCGGCATCCAAAAGTCTACTACCATTTCTGCCTGACCCGGATAATACTTTTCAAAGATTTCACGGTAAAGCAGAGATTCTTTCGTAAACGGTGCGGCATGGGTGTATTTCCTGCGGGCAGCTTCAAATTCTTCATCCGAATACTGCCGCTCAGCGTATTCTTTGAGATAATCCACCATAGAATGTCCTACCGCGTCGGAAAAGGCAGCTTTTTCACGCCACAGGATTTCATCAGGAAGATATCCTCCGCCTTCAAAGGCGTGGCGGAGCAAATACTTGCCCTTGCCGTATTTGTTAAACTTCATTTCCGGATCAAGAGCCATGACGTATTTTACAAAATCAAGATCACCGAAAGGCACTCTTGCCTCCAGAGAGTTTACAGAAATGCAACGGTCGGCACGGAGTACATCATACATATGAAGCTCACGGATACGCTTTTGTGCTTCCTCTTGGAACGCTTCAGCAGATGGAGCAAAGTCAGTGTATTTATAACCAAACAGTTCATCGGAAATTTCCCCGGTCAGAAGTACGCGAATATCGGTTTGCTCATGGATTGCCTTGCAGATGAGATACATTCCCATGCTTGCGCGAATGGTTGTGATATCGTAGGTTCCGAGTATCTGAATTAAGCTGTCGAGCGTGACAATGACTTCTTCGGGTGTCATATAGATCTCCGTATGGTCGCTGCCGATATAGTCAGCAACCTGCTTCGCATATTTCAAATCAATGGCATCCTCGCTCATACCAATGGCAAAGGTTTTGATTGGTGTTTTACTTTTTCTGGCGGCAATCGCACATACCAGGGATGAATCAAGTCCACCTGAAAGCAAAAAACCTACCTTCGCATCGGCAACAAGGCGCTTTTCCACGCCGGCCACCAGTTTTTTACGGATATGTGCACACGCAGTCTCAAGATCATCATGGCAAACGGCATCCACCTTGGCAATATCGCAGTAGCAGATAAATTTGCCGTCTTTGTAGTAATGACCGGAAGGAAATGGCATAATCTTATCGGTAAGTCCTATAAGGTTTTTTGCCTCACTGGCAAACAGAATCACACCCTTACCGTCATAACCATAGTATAACGGGCGAATGCCGATGGGATCGCGGGCTGCAATATACTCACCTGTTTTTCCGTCATAGATGATGCAGGCGAACTCTGCGTCCAGCATAGCGAACATATCTGTGCCGTATTCGAAGTACATAGGAAGCAGGATTTCACAATCAGAATCACTCATAAATGTATAACCTTTCTTCTTCAGTGTTGCTTTCTGCTTTTCAAAGCCATAAAGCTCGCCGTTACAGACAATATAACTGCCCTCCAGTTCAAATGGCTGCATTCCCGAAGGGGTCAACCCCATAATAGCAAGCCTGTGAAAACCAAGAAGACCTTTACCCGTATCAATAATTCGACTATCATCCGGTCCGCGTGATACTGTACGGTCAAAACCTTTCTTAAAACTGTCAAAAGTGGCACCGCTGCCACAGTAACCCATAATAGAACACATGGAAAATACCTCCGTAAAAATTAAATTCAGCATCCTACAGGGCGATTGCTGTACTCGCGGTGCCACCTGTATTTGTTCTCATTTCCAAGCCTCAAGCGAGGCTCTGTCAACTGACGTGTGACGCTACGGCGCACCTACTAAGAGTTCTCTTTTCGGATTGCAGCTCGAAAAGTGTTATTCGTGCAGGCTCACCATACGGCTTCCACCGTCCCGTACTCGCTAAAGGTAAGTGATCTGCATTACTTGTCTTTTCTCAAACGCTTTTAAGATATTCAGTTTTGGGACTTAATCCCGGGGATTCAATCCTATGTTGTCGTATTCAGGGCATATTCGGATGTGTTTTTATCGTCACGAGAAAGAAATGCCTTTTCATACAGCGGATCCGGCTTTGGAGAATGGATTTCCACCTTCGGTGTCTGTTCCTTAAAATCCACCGAAATCTCAGAAGTGGATTTTTGTAATATTTTTTCTTTTTCCTTCGGTTTCATAAATCGAACTCCTTTCACACTTTCACATAGTCGCGAATCAGATGATAAATATCATGATTACATTCACAGTAGATTGCATTCCAGTCAATATTTTTTGGCGGATGGCTGTGCCTGCGCTGTATATGTGTCCCCAAAAGAACAGTACAAAACACCGATTTCGCGGACAATTCCCATGGACTCCCGTTTTCATCCCGTCCCAGCAGACGTACATCCGCATCAATCTGCTGCACAATCTCCGTAAATTTCTGAACATCCTGGAGTGAATCCAGAACCAATGCATACTTCATATTGTCTCCTATTCCACATCCTGAAGGGAATCATATCCTTCTTCTCCGGTACGAACCTTTACAACATTCTCAACATCGTAAACGAAGATCTTGCCGTCGCCGATATGTCCGGTATAAAGAACCTTTTTCGCCGTATCAATGACACTGCGGACAGGTACTTTGCTTACTACGATATCTACCTGAATTTTTGGGAGCAGGTTTGCTTCAACCTGAACACCACGGTAATACTCGGGTTTGCCTTTCTGTACACCGCATCCAAGAACGTGGGAAACGGTCATACCGGTAATGCCGATATCCATCATCGCAGACTTCAGTGCCTCAAAGCGAGATTCCTTGCAAATAATTTCGACCTTGGTAAGTTTTGGTGCACCATCATCAAAGCTCGGCATTTTCTTTACAGTAACAGCTTCTGCTACAGGAACATCACCGGTTACATTGACTGCTTCTTCATAGCCGTAATCAAGGCTCTCAACCGCAGGTAAGAAGTCAGCATAAGCACTGGCAAGACCATGCTCTGTACTATCAAGACCCTTGATTTCTTCTTCCTTTGATACGCGAAGTCCGACAGTCTTTTTGATAATCAGGAAAGTTATCGTCATTGTAACGGCAGTCCATGCAAGGATTGCAGTAATGCCAAGCGTCTGAATGCCGAGCAATTTGAAACTGCCGGTATAGAACAAGCCTTTAAGACCTGCAGGAGCATCTGGATTTGCAAGCAGTCCAACGGCAAGGGTACCCCAAACACCGTTAGCTAAATGAACACCAACTGCACCAACCGGATCATCGATGTGTAATTTGAGATCAAGCACTTCAACGACCACAACAACAAGAATACCGGAAACAATGCCGATAATTGCGGAACCAAGTGCATCGACTGCATCGCATCCTGCCGTAACGCCGACAAGGCCTGCAAGTGAGCCGTTCAAGCACATAGAAACATCGGGTTTGCCGTTCTTAAACCATGTATACAGCATTGTGGTACAGGTTGCTACTGCGGGTGCGATTGTAGTTGTTACAAAAATGGATGCAAGAGAATTACCGTCCCAAGCGGCAGCACCGTTAAAACCGTACCATCCGAACCAAAGGATGAAGCAACCAAGAGCACCGTGTGTAATCGAATGGCCGGGGATCGCGTTTACTTTCTTAACCTTACCGGCTTTGTCTTTTACATACTTGCCAAGTCGGGGACCAACCATAATCGCACCAATCAGTGCAGTGATACCACCAACAGAGTGAATTGCTGCAGAAAACCGAGCTGCGCAAGCCATCCCTGAGAATTCCATACCCAACCTGCTTCAATCGGATACACAAACAGCGAGATTACGCCGGAATAAATACAATAGGAAACAAACTTTGTTCTTTCTGCCATAGAGCCGGAAACGATGGTTGCGGCAGTTGCACAGAATACAAGGTTAAATACAAAGGACGGAGCGTTACCGCCTTTTAGAAAAGCACCAAAATCTGTCAGTATCTCAAGATTCGGTACACCAAAAATTCCGAGGACGTAATCTTCTGCCATCATCAGGCTGAAGCCAAGCAAAACGAATACAACCGTTCCGATGCAGAAGTCCATCAGATTTTTCATAATAATGTTGCCGGCGTTCTTTGCTCTGGTAAATCCGGTCTCTACCATCGCAAAACCGGCCTGCATGAAGAATACCAGTGCAGCACCAATCAGGAACCACACACCGAAAACTTCACTTGTAACAGATTCTTCCACCAATTTTGTGATTTCTTCTATTAGACCTCTTGCGAAATTAAGCTAAACGGTCAAAGTTGCAGATACCAGCAATCAAGGAAAAGCGGAGAGCAAAGCGCTTTCTCCGGTTACGGTAACGTTCCGAGAGGATACGAAATCTTTTGACAAAACGGATGGCGTGTTCAACCAAG